>NZ_JBHYDR010000010.1:0-184029 GCF_051860605.1 Phreatobacter sp.
CGCGCATGCGCCTGGAATCCCGGTCCATATTGCCGAGGTCCGCACCCACCAGCGGGGCAAGGTCGGTCTTGTTGATGACCAGAAGGTCCGAGCGCGTGATGCCCGGCCCGCCCTTCGACGGGATCTTCTCACCCGCCGCCACGTCGATGACGTAGATCGTCAGGTCGGCCAGTTCCGGCGAGAAGGTTGCGGCGAGATTGTCGCCGCCGGATTCGATCAGGATCAGGTCGAGTTCCGGGAATTTCTGGCGCATCTCGGCCACCGCCGCCAGGTTGATCGAGGCGTCCTCGCGGATGGCGGTGTGCGGGCAGCCGCCGGTTTCGACACCCATGATGCGCTCGGTCGGCAGCGCGCCGGAGCGCATCAGATATTCCGCATCCCACTTGGTGTAGATGTCGTTGGTGATCGCCGCGATCTCGTAAGTGCCCTTCAGCGCCTTGCAGAGGGCGTCCATGAGTGCGGTCTTGCCGGAGCCGACCGGTCCGCCGATGCCGACGCGCAGAGGTCCGTGGGGTGAAGGCATGGGTCAGCTCCTGAACAGGCGGGTATATTGTGTCTCGTGGCGCATGGAGGCGAGGTCCGACCGCAGGGCATGGCCGCCGATGTCGTCGAGCGCCGTCACGCGCGCAGCGGCGGCCGTCTGCACGACCATCGGTTCAAGCCCGGCCAGCGCCCGCTGTCCGTCCGTCTGGCCAAGCGGGACGAGCCGCACCGCCGCCGAGATCAGATTGGCGGCCACAGCGTGGAGGAAGGCGTGGATGGCGGTTGCCTCGTCGATGCCATGGGCCGCCGTCGCCGCCCCCACCGCCACCGGATAGGCGACGGCGTCCGTCCATGAGGCACGCAGCAAGGCAAGCCCCGGCGCCGGCCAGGCCGCCTCGGTCGCCAGCATGAAGGCATTGCCCTGCGCCGAGGTCTCCAGCCGTCGCTCCTTCGAGGGCTGGAAGGCGAGCGCAAGTTCCGCAACTTCGGCGAGCGCCTGTCCGTCGCGGGCGGTGACCGCCCGGTGCGCATGGGCGCATAAGGTCGCATCAGCCAGCCCCGACCCCTCGGGCAGCACCACGCCCAGCCAGTCGACCAGCGTCCCAAGGCTCGTGATGTCGCCCGTCTCAACCGCCCATTCGATGCCGTGCGAATAGGAGAAGGCGCCGACCGGATAGGCCGGCGACATCCAGGCGAGCAGGCGATAGAGCGCCGCCGGAGCGGCCGGCTCAGTCATGCTTGTGGTCGTGCCGATGGCCGTGCGCGTGCCCGTGGCCATGGTCGTGGGCGTGATCATGGGTGTGGTCGTGTCCGCAGCCGCAGGCATCGTCGTGGACATGGCCCCCTGTCTTCACGGCCAGCACGTCGCGCGGCTTCGGCGCATGGGAGTGACCGTGATCGTGACCATGACCATGGTGATGATGGTCGTGGGAATGCCCGTGCGAATGCGAATGGGAATGCCCATGATCATGACCGGTCACGGTGCCGTGGCCATAGGCACCGCCTTCGGGGTCGAAGGGCGCCTCGATGGGCACCACCTTCGCGCCGAGGCCGCGCACCATGTCCTCGATGACGTGATCGCGCCGGATGCGCAGCCGCGTGCCCATGATCTGCGTCGGCAGGTGGCGGTTGCCGAGATGCCAGGCGACGCGGACCATGTGGTTCGGATCGCTCGTGCGGATTTCGGCCAGCGGCTCGGCCGCAGCCACGACCATGACGACGCGGCCATCCTCCAGTTCCAGCCCGCTGTCGGAGACGAGCGGCACGGCCTCGGCAAGGTCGAGCAGGAAGGCCGTGCCCTCCACGCCCTCCATCGCGAGCCGGCGGCGATGGCGGTCGTCATAGTCGAGCACGACGCGGTCGATGACCGAGCCTTCGGCGAAGGAATGGGGATCGAGGACTTTTGTGGCGCGGATCATGGAACGTCTCGTCGTTGGGGCGCCTTGCAGAATCGAAGTGCGTCCTTCGAGGCTCGCTTTCGCTCGCACCTCAGGATGAGGAGGGTGAGGCCTGCATCTGTGGCGGTTGAAGCGTGCCAACCGCGCCTCACCCGTGCTGATGCCATTGACCCCGTTCCTCATCCTGAGGTGCGAGCGAAAGCGAGCCTCGAAGGACGCAATAGCCCAATTGGAGGCCCTTGGCGAACGCCTGATCAGAACAGGAAATACCGCTGCGCCATGGGCAGTTCGGTCGCCGGCGCGCAGGTCAGCAGCTCCCCGTCGGCCCGCACCTCGTAGGTCTCCGGATGCACCTCGATCTGCGGCGTCGCGCCGTTATGGATCAGGCTCTTCTTGGAAATGCCACCGCGGGTGTTCTCCACCGGCAGCACGATCCGCTCGAGCCCGAGTTCCCGGTGGACGCCCTTCTCATGGGCCGCCTTCGACACGAAGGTGACCGAGGAGGCCGTCATCGCCTTGCCGAAGGCGCCGAACATCGGCCGGTAATGCATCGGCTGAGGCGTCGGGATGGATGCATTGGGGTCGCCCATGGGGGCTGCGGCGATCGTGCCGCATTTCAGCACCAGCGCCGGCTTCACGCCGAAAAACTTGGGCTCCCACAGCACGAGATCGGCCAGCTTGCCGACCTCCACCGAGCCGATATGCTTTGACAGGCCGTGTGCGATGGCCGGATTGATCGTCACCTTGGCGATGTAGCGCTTCACCCGGAAATTGTCGGCGCCGGTGCCGACATCCTCAGGCAGCGCACCCCGCTGCACCTTCATCTTGTGGGCGGTCTGGAAGGTGCGGATGATTACCTCGCCCACCCGGCCCATGGCCTGGCTGTCGGAGGCCATGATGGAGAGCGCGCCCATGTCGTGGAGAACATCCTCCGCGGCGATGGTCTCCTTGCGGATGCGGCTCTCGGCAAAGGCGACATCCTCGGGAATCGAGGCCGAGAGGTGGTGACACACCATGAGCATGTCGAGGTGCTCCTCGATCGTGTTCACGGTGTAGGGCATGGTCGGATTGGTGGAGGACGGCAGGACGTTCTCGACGCCGGCCACCTTGATGATATCGGGCGCATGGCCGCCGCCCGCCCCTTCGGTGTGGAAGGCGTGGATGGTGCGGCCTTTGAACGCGTCGATCGTATCGTCGACGAAGCCGCTCTCGTTCAGCGTGTCGGTGTGGATCATCACCTGGACGTCGTAGTCGTCCGCGACGGACAGGCAGTTGTCGATGGCGGCCGGAGTCGTGCCCCAGTCCTCGTGCAGCTTGAGCGCGCAGGCCCCCGCCTCCACCTGCTCGACAAGCGCATCGGGCAGCGAGGCATTGCCCTTGCCGGCAAAGGCAAGGTTCATGGGGAAGGCTTCCGCCGCCTGCAGCATCCGCGCGATGTGCCAGGGGCCGGGCGTGCAGGTGGTCGCCGTGGTGCCGGAGGCCGGACCCGTGCCGCCGCCGAGCATGGTGGTGAGCCCGCTCATCAGCGCCTCCTCGATCTGCTGCGGGCAGATGAAGTGGATATGCGCGTCGAACCCGCCGGCGGTGAGGATCTTGCCCTCGCCGCCGATGGCCTCCGTGCCGGGCCCGATGATGATGTTCACGCCCGGCTGGACGTCGGGATTTCCGGCCTTGCCGATGGCGGCGATGCGGCCCTCCTTCAGGCCGACATCGGCCTTCACGATGCCCCAGTGGTCGATGATCAGGACATTGGTGATGACGGTGTCGACCGCCCCTGCCCGGTTGGTGATCTGGCTCTGGCCCATGCCGTCGCGGATCACCTTGCCGCCGCCGAACTTCACCTCCTCGCCATAGGTGGTGAAATCCTTCTCCACCTGGACGAACAATTCGGTGTCGGCGAGCCGGACCTTGTCGCCGACCGTCGGGCCGAACATGTCGGCATAGGCGCCGCGGGTCATCCTGTAGGGCATGAAGATCTCCCGGAAGCGCTCAGAGCCTGCCCATGACGGACTGGCGGAAGCCGTAGACGGTCTTGGAGCCGCGATAGGGCACGAGCGTCACGGTGCGGGTCTGGCCGGGCTCGAACCTGACGGCGGTTCCCGGCGGAATGTCGAGGCGCATGCCGCGCGCCTGGTCGCGGTCGAAGGCAAGCGCGGGATTGGTCTCGAAGAAATGGTAGTGCGAGCCGACCTGCACCGGCCGGTCGCCGGTATTGGAGACGGTCAGCGTCACGCTGTTGAGGCCCTGGTTGAGCTCGATGGAGCCCTCGGCAGGAATGATCTCGCCGGGTTTCATGGGGTTGCTCCCGCGCAGCCCTGCGGCTTGAGGACACGCCTGGTGGACGCCGGGAAACGCTCCAGCTTCGCCGCCGGGCGGACCGGACGGCGCACGAGCTCTCCGCTGCAATTGGGGCAGACGCCCTTGAGCGGATCGGCGGCACAGTCAGCGCAGAATGTGCATTCGAAGGTGCAGATCATTGCGTCCGGCGCATCCGGCGGCAGGTCGCGGTCGCAGCATTCGCAATTGGGGCGCAGGTCGAGCATGGCTGGCTCCTAGCGGATCGGGTCGTGGACGGTGACGAGCTTGGTGCCGTCCGGAAAGGTCGCCTCCACCTGGATGTCGTGGATCATCTCGGCAATGCCCGCCATCACCTGATCGCGGGTGATGACATGGGCGCCGGCTTCCATCAGGTCCGCCACGGAGCGGCCGTCGCGGGCACCCTCCACGACAAAATCCGAGATCAGCGCGATCGCTTCCGGATAGTTCAGCTTCACGCCGCGCTCCAGGCGCCGGCGCGCGACCATTGCGGCCATCGAGATCAGCAGTTTGTCCTTCTCGCGCGGGGACAGGTTCATGAGGCTTCCTCAGCAGGACCAGACGCGCGGCAGCGGCCCGCGCAGATGTTCGAGAAGCGCGGCGAGAGCCAGCCGCAGGGCGAAAGCATCTCTCCCCACGAGGCGCACCGCAAGCATGCCTTCAAAGGCGCTTGCGCCGATTTCGACGCCCTCGGCGGCAAGAGTGTCGATCCGCTCGCGCAACCCCTCCAGCCGCGGCTCGGCATCGGGCGCGACAACCAGCAGCAGCGCGCTGGCAACCGCGCCGGCGCCGGCCGCCCTGGCAAGCAGCGCATGGGCCACCGGACCCTCGAGCCTCAGCCCCTCGGCGAAGATCAGCCGCCCGCCGCGGCGGATGCGCCAGCGATCGAACAGCGAGGCCGCCTCCACGCGCTCGCCGCGGGCAATGCGGCCGAACACGATAGATTCCGCCGCGATGAGGGTTGCGTCCGGCGCCATGGCGACGTCCAGCCGGCGTTCCAGCGCCGAGCCATCGAACAGGATCGTCTCCTGCGGCAGCCAGGCAAGATGCGCCCCGCTGTCGAGCCGGATGGCGGTGGTCAGCGTGCCGATGCCGCCCGACGAGCGATAGACCTTCTCCGCTGCCTGGGTTGTCACCGTTGCCCGCGTGCCCGGCTCCAGCGCGATATCCAGCGAAAACCGGTCACCGCCGGTGATCCCGCCGGCGGTGTTGATCAGCACGGCCTCAATGTCCTCGCCGGGCTCGACCCGCGGCCTGAGCACCCGGACAGCGGCCTCCTGATAGGCCTGCCTGAGGACGGTTGCGTCGCCACGGCGGGCAAAAACCAGACGCGCGGCACCCTGAGCGCGCTCCAGCGCCGGCGCAGGCTTCCGCCACGCCCTTCCCTCGACCGCCTCCACACCCTGCATCGTCACCCCTTTTGTCCAATTCTGGATTCGGTCCGCATCCCCTGCAAGCCGAGATGTTAGGCAACAGGACGTCCGCCATGCCGCTCGAACGGGCCGGAACCGCGGGCCGGATTCAGGCATTCCTGTCGTGACACGAATCGTTAACCTTCAGGGGCGACCCTTTCGCTTCAACAGTCCCAGTGCAGCGAGTCGTCTGAAACCGAAGCCATCGGAGGCCGTCGTGGCCGAGCCGCATCCAGTACCGACCGGCACCCTGTCGCTCAGGCGGCCCGTCGACGATGGCGATGCAATGGTCCTGACGCTCGCGCGCCTCATCCCGTCCACCGATGCCGAAGCCTTTGCCGTCCTGCGCCGAGCCTATCCGGCCAGTGCCCTGTGCGAGCGGGTGGCGGCCATCGGCCGCTGGCGCGGTCGCTGATCAGCGGCCCTCCGCCGGGTCCGGCGGTTCGGCGGCAACCGGATCATCCAGCGCGGCATCCTCGGCCCCGGTCTCAATGCCCGCGGCCCTGGCGGCAGCCTCTTCGCGCGCCAGTTCCCGCGCCCTGGCGACACCGAAGGGGAGCGAGGCCAGATACAGTCCCGTGCCGACGGCCAGCACGGTCCAGGGATAGCTGATCATCAGGGCGACGAAGGCTATCGCCACGACGAACAGCGGCAGGACCATTTCGCGCGGAACCCGCGAGCCAAGCTTTTTGCCGGAGAAGACCGGCAGCTTGGACACCATCAGCAACGCGATCGCCATGGTGTAGCCGGTGACGAGCCAGGGATGGATCAGCCCGCGCGGCACACCGACATTGTCCAGATAGATCGGCAGCATGACCAGCACGGCGCCGGCAGGTATCGGCACGCCCGTGAAGAAATTGCCCATCCAGGCCGGGCGATTCGGGTCGTCGATCTGGACATTGAAGCGGGCAAGGCGCAGCGCCCCGCAGATCGCGAAAACCAGCACCGCGATCCAGCCGATGGGACCGGCCTGGTTCATCCCCCACAGGTAGAGAACCACGACGGGAACGGCACCGAAGCTGACGAAATCAGCCAGGCTGTCGAGTTCGGCGCCGAATTTCGACGTGCCCTTGAGCAGGCGGGCGATCCGCCCGTCCATCGAATCGAGCACGGCGGCCAAAAGGATCAGATAGACGGCAAAGTCGATCCGCCCCTCGATGGCCATCCGGATGGCACTGAGTCCGGCACAGAGCGCCAGCAGCGTGATCAGGTTGGGAATGAGCAGGCGCAGCGGCACCGGCCGGAAGCGACGGCGGGGCGGCTCGTTGCGGTCGGGCGTGAACGGCTGGAACAGCGATGACATGGCGTCAGCCTAGCGCGGATAGGTGCGGGCGTCAGCCAACCCGCACCAGCCGCTGTTGCTCGGTCGAGCCCATATCGGCCAGCACCGTCTCGCCGCCGATGGACCGCTGGCCTTCCGCGACCAGCGGCTGCGCGCCGAGGGGGAAATAGACGTCGACGCGCGAGCCGAACCGGATCATGCCGAACCGCTCGCCGACACTCAGCGAGGCGCCCTCCTCCACCCACCAGACGATCCGACGGGCGATCAGTCCGGCAATCTGCACCACGCCGAAATCGCCATGATCCGTACGGATGACCAGGCCGTTCCGTTCGTTGTCCTCGGAGGCCTTGTCCAGATCGGCGTTCAGGAACCGTCCCGGGCGGTAGGCAAGCTTGACCAGTCGTCCGGCCACGGGCGAGCGGTTCACGTGGCAGTCGAAGACCGACATGAAGATGGAAACACAGGGGACAGGAGCATCGCCCAGGCCGAGTTCGGCGGGCGGCACCGCCTTGCCGACACGCGAGATGCGCCCGTCGGCTGGCGCCACCACCAGGCCCGCCCTGACAGGCGTTACACGAGCCGGGTCGCGGAAGAACAGCACCACCCAGACGGTCAGCGCCAGCATGGGCCAGGTCAGCCAGGCACCGAACCACAGGAGCAGCAGCGTTCCCGCCACCGCGATCGCGATGAACGGGTAGCCTTCGCGATGGACCGGCACCAGCACGGTGGTCCGGATGCTGTCGATGATGGACATGGCTGCCTCGCGTTGGAGGGGCTGTCTAGCCGCCGGCCGAGCGCAAGGTCAATGCCGGCGGCGGCCGGCCTCACCCTGCGGGCTTGGCCGGCGCGTCGTCCTTGGCCGCGGCGGCGGCAGCTTCGGCAGCCTCCTCGGCAGCCTCGGCCGCATCCTCCTCCGCCCGCTCGGCGGCCCGACGCCGCTCCATGCGCGCAACGATCCAGATGCTGAGTTCGTAAAGTCCGCAGAGCGGCAGTGCGAGCGACAGCTGGCTGATCACGTCGGGGGGCGTCAGGATGGCAGCAAGGACGAAGGCAACGACGATAAAGTAGCGCCGCTTTGACCGCAGGAACTCCGTGTCCACCACCCCGATCTGGCCCAGCAGCGCGATGATCACCGGCAGCTGGAACGAGATGCCGAAGGCGAAGATCAGCGTCATGATCAGGCTGAGATAATCTTCGACCCGGCCGAGATACTGGATGGCCGTCGCGGTATCGGAGGGAGCCTGCTGCATGCTGAGCGAGAACAGCATCAGCGCGCGCATCACGAAAACCAGCACGAAGAGCCCGCCGGCGAAGAAGCAGACCGGCGTCCAGATCAGATAGGGCCGGAACGCATCCTTCTCGTGGGAATAGAGGCCGGGCGCGACGAACTTGTAGAGCTGGATGGCAATGACCGGAAACGCCAGGAAGGCGCCGCCGAACATGCCGATCTTCAGCTGGGTGAAGAAATATTCCAGCGGTGCGGTGTAGATCAGCCGCACGTCCGAACGCGGAATGGACAGGTAGTCTGCCGCCCATTCATAGGGCAGCACGAGGATCTGGAAAATCTGCTTCGAGAAGGCGAAGGAAAAGATGAAGCAGACGAGAAAACCGAGCATCGCCTTGATCAGGCGCGACCGCAGCTCGATGAGATGATCGATCAGCGGCGCCTTCGAGGCGTCGATAGCATCCTCGTCGGCTTTCAGCCGCTCTTCCTTGGCAGGTGGGGCGGTCATTCCTTGGCCTTTCGGGCGCGCTTCTTCGGCGCCGCGTCTTCGACGGGGGCATCTGCTGTCCCTGCCCCGGGCTCAGGCTCGGGAGCCTCGGCGGCTGCCTTCCGGCTGCGCCGCGGCTTGGCCGGCGGCTCGGCGGGCTCATCGGCCGGCTTGTCCGCCTGTCCCGTGTCGCCGGAGACCGCCGCCTGGAAGGCCGCCGGGGGCTCGGACGCGGCACCGGACAGAGGCAGCGGCTTGTCAGCCGCGGGCGGAGCGGCAAGCTGGTTCTGGATCGATGCCGGATCGACCGTGTAGCCGGGCGGCGCGGGAATGGCCTGGGCAACCGCATCCGGCGCCGGCGGCCCGATCGTGCCCGCCGCGGGATCGGCGGGATTCAGGGCTCCCTTCACCTCGTCGACCGTCGACTGGATCTTGTCGCGCGCAAAGTCGATCGGATCGAACGAGGCACTCTTCGAGACCGAATCGCTGACGCTGTCGATCGAGGATTTGACCTTGTCGACCTCGGCTTCCTGCAGCGCCTGATTGAACTGGTACTGGAAGTCCGATGCCATGGACCGGAGCTTGGCGAGCGCCTGCCCCATCCCGCGCAGGACGCCAGGCAGTTCCTTGGGCCCGATCACCAACAAGGCAACGATGCCGACAAGCGCAATCTCGCTCCAGCTGAAATCGAACATCACCACCACCCGTGGGCGCGCCCGGCGCGCCCGCTCCTGTGTGTGCCGGAACCCGCCGACACGGCCTCAACCCTTCAAGCCGTCAACCGGCCTTCGGAGCGGAGGAGGAGGCTGTCTCGGCCGGCGCCGCCACAGGGGTAGCGGGCGTGGCAGGCGTGGCGGGCGGCGTCTGGTGGTCGATGGTCGTTGCGGGCGCCACCGGCTTCTGCTCCGGCGGATCCTCCTCGGCCAGGCCCTTCTTGAAGGCCTTGATGCCCTTGGCCGCATCGCCCATGAACTCGGAGATCTTGCCGCGGCCGAACAGCAGCAGCACGACAATGGCCACCAGAATCCAGTGCCAGGCGCTAAAGGTACCCATCATTCACTCCTTGACCGCTCTGCCCGCCGGTAACCCACGGTCCGCGGCGCGCATGGTTTTGTTCGGCGCAAGCCGCCGTGTCGAGTGCGAAACTATGCGTCAGGTACGGCAAAAACAAGAACCTCGGCTGCGGCAACGTCGACGCCGAGGTCGCGGCCCGGCCTGAGCCCCTCCGACGAGCGCACCCGCGCCTTGAGCGGCGCATCGAGACCGGCCACCGCAATCTCCAGCAATTCCACCTCACCGAGGAAGCGCCGGCTGACGAGACGGCCGGGAACGCACATGCCGGGGGGCCGGGGCTGGATCGACTGCGGACGGATGGCGGCGACCGCCGCAGTCCCGTCGGCGAGGCCGGGCGCGGGGAAATATCCGACCGGCGTGGCGATCTTGCCTCCCTGCACCCGTCCGGGCACCTCGTTCATGTCCGAAAAGAAGCGCGCCGCCTCGATATCCACGGGCGCGCGATAGAGTTCGGCCGCCGTTCCGCTCTGGGCAACCCGTCCATCGCGCATCAGCACGATCCGGTCGGCCATCCGCATGGCCTCTTCCGGATCATGGGTGACGACCACGCAGGTCGCCCGGATCTCGCGCATCACCGCGAGCGTCTCCTCGCGCACCGTATCCCGCAGGCGGCTGTCGAGGCCCGAGAACGGCTCGTCCATCAGCAGGATGCCCGGCCTCGGCGCAATCGCCCGCGCCAGCGCCACCCGCTGCTGCTCGCCGCCGGACAGCGCATGGGGATAGTCCAGCGCATGGTCCGCCAGTCCGACGCGGTCGAGCGCATGGCGGGCGATGGCGTCGGCCTCGCCGCGCGGCAGGGCGCGCAGACCGAACATCACATTGGCGAGATTGGTCAGGTGCGGAAACAGGGCGAAGTCCTGGAACACCAGCCCGACGCCGCGCCTCTCGGGCGGCAGGAAGGATGCTGGCCCGGCAACCTCGCGGCCGTCCATCAGGACCCGGCCGGACAGCGGGCGTTCGATTCCGGCCGCGACCCGGAGCAATGTCGTCTTGCCGCAGCCGGACGGGCCGAGCAGGCACACCACCTCGCCGGGCGCTATCGCAAGGTCGACGCCTGCAAGGGCCCGCACGCGGCCATAGCCGTGGCTCAGGCCCTCGAAGGCAAGCGAGGACGCGATCGCCGTGCCGGCCGTGCCGCGCCGTCCCCAGCGCGCGCCGCTCTCCGGGCCGGGAGGTGTCATGCCTCGCTCCCGCGCTCCGGCTCAGGCGCCAGCGAGAAGTCCAGCAGCGCTCCGTCGTCCGGCTCCTCGTCCTCGCGCAGCGTGGGGTCGTCGCTCGGGACCGGCACCTGGAAGCCAGGTGGCACGCGCCCGTCGAGCAGGCCGGCCGCCTTGAGCTCATCGAGGCCCGGAAGATCGGCAATGGCGTCGAGGCCAAAATGTTCGAGAAAGGCGGGTGTGGTGCCGAAGGTCACGGGGCGTCCCGGTGTCTTGCGGCGCCCGCGGATGCGCAGCCAGCCGGTCTCCAGGAGCAGGTCGAGCGTGCCCTTGGCCACCGTCACGCCGCGCACGTCCTCGATCTCGGCACGGGTGACAGGCTGGTGATAGGCGACGATCGCGAGCGTCTCGAGCGCGGCCCGCGACAGCCGGCGCTCCTCGGGCTTTTCGGTATGAAGCAGAAAACTGAGGTCTTCGGCGGTCCGGAAGGTCCACTTGCCTGCGGTGCGCACCAGATTGACACCGCGGGAGGCATAGAACGCCTGCAGCGTCACCAGCAGCGAACGCACATCGGCGCCGCGCGGCAGGCGCTGGGCAAGGTCCTGCTCCGACAGGGGGGCGGAGGCTGCGAACAGCAGGGCCTCGACGATGCGCAACTGCTCCACCGGCCCGTCGCTGACCCCGACGGGCTCGCCGATCTCCGCTGCCAGAGAGGCCTTGCCGGCCGTTTCCTCGCTCGCCATGGTTCCGGCTTGTATCATGTCGCGCCGGACGGGGAACCCGGTTCGTCGCGCCGCCGGCGCAGGTAGAGCGGGCCGAGTGGCCGGTCCTGGTGAACCTCCACCGCCCCCTCGCGCACCAGTTCCAGTGTCGAGGCAAAGCTCGATGCGATCATGCTGGCCCGGCGATCCTCGCTGACGAGGTAGTCGGCCAGGAAGACGTCCAGCGGGGTCCAGTCCATCGCCGTGCCGAGCAGCCGCTCCAGAATCGCGCGCACCTCCGACAGGGACCAGACCTGGCGGTGAACCATCTCGACATGGGACAGGGCCGTCGTCTGCCGCTGGCGGGCATAGGCGGTGAGAAGGTCGTAGATGGTCGCCTCCCAGCGGCGCTGCGCCACGGCGACCACCGGCTCCGGCGCGCCGCGCGCAAAAACGTCGCGGCCGAGCCTGTGCCGGTTCATCAGCTTGGCGGCCGCCTCGCGCATGGCCTGAAGCCGCTGCAGGCGGAAAGCCAGCACCTCGGCCAGTTCCTCGCCGCTCGGCTCGTCGTCGTGCTTTGGATCGGGGAGCAGCAGCCGCGATTTCAGGTAGGCGAGCCACGCCGCCATGACCAGATAGTCGGCTGCAAGTTCCAGGCGCATCTTCCGCGCCTCCTCGATGAAGGCGAGATACTGGTCGGCCAGCGCCAGGATGGAAATGCGCGCGAGATCGACGCGCTGGCTTCGCGCGAGCGCCAGCAGCATGTCGAGCGGCCCCTCGAAACCATCGACATCGACGACGAAGGCCGGTTCGCCCTCGGCACGGTCGGCATCCTCGCCGAACGTCAGGGCAGCCGGAAATCTGTCGGGCGGTCGCGCCATGGAACACGCAGGCTTGAGGATCGGAACCCGATCCTAGCGCAATCAGACGCTGAGCGCGTGATCGGCCGCAAAGGCTGTGGACGGATCGATCCGGCCCCGCTCGATGATCGCGAAGAAGCGCTCGGCGGCCTCCGCCACGTCGATCGGCTCCGGCGCATGCCGGATGCGGGCGAGGGCCGCCCTGGCGCGCTGCAGCGCCTTGCCCCGCAGCACCGGCGTCTCGGCGGCCACCGCCGCCATTTCGGCGAGGTTCCCGTTACAGTGGAGCGCCATGTCACAGCCGGCCGCAAAGGTCGCCCGCGTGCGCTCGGCAAGCGTCCCCGACAGGGCCTGCATGGACAGGTCGTCGCACATGACGAGGCCATCATAGCCGATCGAGCCGCGCACCACCTGCCGCATAACCTTGCGGGAGGTCGTGGCCGGATGGGCGGGATCGACCGCCGCATAAACGACATGGGCGGTCATCGCCAGCGGCATGTCGGTGAGCGTGCGGAACGGCAGGAAGTCGGTGCGTTCGAGCTCGTCGACCGGCGTGTCCACCACAGGCAGCGCATGATGGCTGTCGGCGCCGGCCCGGCCGTGCCCGGGAATATGCTTGATGACCGGCAGGACGCCCCCGGCGATGAGGCCCTCGGCGGCGGCCCTGCCGAGCCGCGCAACTTCCTCGGCCCGGTCGGAATAGGCGCGGTCGCCGATGATGTCATGGGCCCCGCGCACCGGCACGTCGAGCACCGGCACGCAGTCGACGGTGATGCCGAGGCTGCGCAGGTCCTCCGCGATCAGCCGGGCGCCGAGCCGGACCAGTTCGCGGCCTGCCAGGGGGTCGTTGTGACCGAGCGAGGCGATCAGCCGTGCGGGCGGAAATTTGCGCCAGTGCGGCGGCCCGAGACGCTGCACGCGTCCGCCCTCCTGGTCGATCAGGACCGGCGCATCGGCACGCCCGACGGTCGCACGGAAATCATCGACAAGACCCTTCACCTGCACGGGATCGGTGCAGTTGCGCCGGAACAGGATCAGGCCCCAGGGATCGGCATCGCGCAGGAAGGCGCGCTCGTCGGCTGTCAGGACCGTGCCCGAACAGCCGACGATGAGAGCAGAGACGGCCATGGCGTCAGTTCAGGACGCAGGAGCCGCCCGCCGAACGGTAACGCTCGCAGAAGCTTGCCGCATCGGACCGGCTGAACGGGCCGACCCGCAGGCGATGCCAGGTGCCGCGTCCGGGAATCTCGGCCGCCCGGATATTGAGGGACTGGCCCTGCAGCACCGGGAAGCGTCGCTGGGCCAAGGCAAAGGCGCTGCGCGCCTCGGCTTCCGACTGGTGCGAGGAGATCTGCACGAAGGTGCCACCAGCGGCCGGCGCCTGCGGACGGACCGAGGCGGTGCGCTGCGGATCGAGATCAAGCGGACCGGCGCCGCGGGGCTGGCTGCGGGCCGGCGCCTCGGCGGCGGGTTCGGCACGCGCCACCCGGACCGGGGGCCGCGGCTGGGGCGCGGGCGCCGAACGGCTGTCGGCCGCGGCGAGGCCGGCGGTCGGCGGGGCCGGAACGGCGGCCTGCTGTGCCGGGACCACCTGAACCGGCGTGACCTGAACCTGGGTCGGTCGCGACTGGATCGGCTGCGTCGGCACGACCGACAGCGGCAGACCGCCAGGCGGCGGCGCCGGGCGTTCGGCCTGCTGCGTGGGCGCAACCGGCCGGCCATCAGGCCCGACGGGAACTGTGCGGACGCGGCGCGGTGCCTCGGCGCCAAAGGGCGACGGGGACGCAGCGGCGGCGACCGGCGCAGACGGCACCGGGGGACGGGCCGCAATCTCGCCCGTCACGGGCGTTGCCTGAACCGTCCTCACCGGCGGAGGGCCGGGATCGGCGACCGTGCCGACCGGCGCGCGCGGCGAGGCTGTGCCCATGGGAATGACACGCGGCGCGGCCGGAGGCGCCTGAACCTGGGCCTCCTGCTCGCGGGCCGAAACCGGACGCTCCTCGCGGGCGACCAGTCGCTCGCCCTCGGCGGCCCGCTCGGTGGCTGCCGCGGCGGCCTGCGGAGGCTGGACGGCGACGCGCACGGGCCCGGAATTGGCGCGGATGACGCGCGGCTCGCCCGTCACGGTGGCGCCGCCCGTCAGCGCCCGATAGGCCAGCACGCCGCCGCCACCGGCCACGGCCAGTCCCACCACAGCCAGAATGGCCGTGAGACCGGCCCGGCGACGGCGCGGAGGCGCAAAGTCGTCGGCCTCGGCGTAAATGCCGGCATCCGGACCGGCATGGGGAGCGTGCGCCATCGCCGCATGACCCTGCGGCTGGCTTGCAACGGCTCCGGAGCGCCAGGAGGCGACCGCTGCGCCGGCGGCCAGACCGCCCGCGGCGAGCCCGGCTCCGGCCGCCAGATGGCCGGCATTGATGCCGTCACGGTCGAGCGTGCGGGCCAGATGCGATTCAAGCTCTGCGTCGGTCAGGCCATCATGGGCGGCCGCATCCCAATGCGGCTCGGATTCCGCGGCGCTGCGATGGAACTCATCCTCCAGCAGGCGCTCGAGATCGGCATCGCTGCGACCGTCCCAGCCCTCATGGGCCGCGCGGACCGGGGCATGAGCCTCGTCCTCGTCATAATACCCGGCCTGATTGTCCTGACCGTCGTGACCGGGCTGGTGCGAACCGAACTGGTCGTGATCGGGGTTCTGGCGGGCAAAGTGCTCGAGCTCGGCCTCGAGGTCGTCCCAGTCGGTTTCCTCGGCCTGGAGGGGAACCGAACCCCGCAGGTCCATGGCCGGCAGGTCGAGCGGCTCCTCGGCGGCACCCGCTTCGGGCGCGGCCGCGCCGGCAGCCTGCTTCTGGGTCCCGGCAATGCTCTTGAGGACTTCGGCATAGGCGTCGTCGCGCCCCATGATGCGGATCAGATCGGCGAGCGGATCGCCGTCGCTGCCCGCGACCGTCTGGCCCGACCGGCCCTCCCGGTCATAGGCGTCATAGTCACGATAGCTACGCAAACTGTTCTCGTTGGCCATGGGCCCCGCCGTCGGTGGGCGCCGCTGCAACGCGCGGCGCGATCAACGCATCTCTTCGACGGCCTCAACGCCGAGGATCGCAAGACCCGATCTGAGAACGGTCACGATACCCTGGACCAGCGCAAGGCGCGCCGACGTCATTTGTGGATCATTTTCCATAATGAAGCGTAAATGGGGCGAATCCTTCCCGCGATTCCATTGAGAGTGGAAGTCGGACGCCAGCTCGTAAAGGTAAAAGGCGATGCGGTGCGGCTCGTGCGCCTGGGCAGCCGCCTCGATCAGGCGGGGATATTGCGCGAGCCGCTGGATGATCGCCGTCTCGCCCGTGTCATCGAGGCGGGCGAGCGCCGCACCGGCCAGCGTTTCCGGGTCGAGCGGCAGGTCCGGCATGGCGGCAGCGGCATTGCGCAGGATCGAGCGCCCGCGCGCATGGGCATACTGGACGTAGAAGACGGGATTGTCCTTCGACTGCTCCAGAACCTTCGCGAGGTCGAAGTCGAGCGTGGCGTCGTTCTTGCGGTAGAGCATCATGAAGCGCACCGCGTCGCGGCCGACCTCCTCGACCATCTCGCGCAGCGTGACGAAGTCGCCCGAGCGCTTCGACATGCGCACCGGCTCGCCATTGCGGAACAGGCGCACGAGCTGAACGAGCTTGACGTCGAGGCTTGCCCTGCCTGCCGAAATGGCCCGCAGCGCCGCCTGCATCCGCTTCACATAGCCGCCGTGATCGGCACCCCAGACGTCGATCTGGCTCAGGAAGCCACGCTCGGCCTTGTCGCGGTGATAGGCGATATCGGAGGCGAAATAGGTGTAGCTGCCATCCGACTTCATCAGCGGCCGGTCGACATCGTCGCCAAATGCAGTGGAGCGGAACAGCGTCTGCTCGCGTTCCTCCCAGTCGTCATCGTCGGCGCCCTTCGGCCGCTCCAGCACGCCCTCGTAGATCTGGCCCATGGCGCGCAGTTCCTCGATGGCCGCGCGCACCTTGTCGACGGGGGCCTGCAGCGAGCGCTCGGAGAAGAACACGGCGTGGCGGACATTGAGGGCGGCAAGGTCGTCGCGGATCTCGCCCATCATGGCCTCGATCGCGGCATCCCGGCAGATCGGCAGCCACTCCTCCTCGGGCGCGTTGTGCAGGCTCGCGCCATATTTCGCCTTGAGCGCCTCGCCGACCGGCTTCAGATAGTCGCCGGGATAAAGCCCTTCCGGGATCGTGATCGTCTCGCCCAGCGCCTCGCGGTAGCGCAGATAGGCCGAGCGGCCGAGCACCTGCACCTGGGCCCCGGCATCGTTGATGTAATATTCGCGCGTGACCGCAAAGCCCGCGGCATCGAGCAGGTTGGCAAGCGCATCGCCGAACACCGCGCCGCGGCAATGGCCGACATGCATCGGGCCGGTCGGGTTGGCCGAGACATATTCGATGTTCACCGGCGTGCCGCCGCCGATGCCGGCCCGGCCGTAATCGCTGCCGGCCAGCACGGCGGCCTTCAGCACCCGCGGCCAGACCGCCGCCTGCAGCGTCAGGTTGATGAAGCCGGGGCCGGCAACATCCACCTTCGCGACATCGCCCAGCGCGCCGAGCCGTCCGGCGATCTTTTCCGCGAGGTCGCGCGGCTTCAGGCCGGCCTCCCTGGCCAGCACCATGGCGGCATTGGTGGCAAGGTCCCCGTGGCTCGCATCGCGCGGCGCCTCGACGATGATGCGCGCCAGTGCAGCCTCGGGGACGGCGACGCCCTCGGCACCGAGCGAGACCACGGCCTCGCGCACATGCTGGGTGAAATCGGCGAAAATGTTCATTCTGCGACCTGGGAAAAGCGGAGGCCGGCTCTACCGCAGATCGCACGAGGGGGCAAACGCGGCTAGGTTCCGCCGGCCGTTCCCTGCATTCCGCCGATCCCATGGACAGACCGATGACAGAACATTCCGGCGCGCTTGCCGCCCATCCCTTCTGGAAGACCGCTCTCACGCACCGGCTGGCCGTCGCCCTGCTCAACGCAGCCGTCCTGCTCATTCTCGCACCGAGTGTGGTGGAACTGGCGGTGGAACTGGCCAACTGGACCGGCAGCAGCGACCGCGCCCGCGCGATCCTCGCCGGATTGTCGACCATGCTGATCGGCTACGGGGTGGTGGTGGAGGAGCGGGCCTACATCAATGGCAAGCTCGGGCTGTATCCGACCATGCTCTCGGACGAGGAGGAAGCCATCGACGCCCGGTGCCACTCGACCGGATTCGCCGCCCTGTCCCTCGGACTGTTGTCTGAAATCCTGTTTCAGAGCATCGACTTGCCACAAACGATCCTCAACACCCAGGCGATCGCCTGGTACCTGTTGCTCTGCTCGACGATCATCCTCGCCTGGGTCTGTGTCCTGCTCGTGCTGCATGCCTGCCGGATGGTGCTGCGCCGGTTCTGACGCGGCGGCGCCCCGCTGCCTCAACGCAGATCGGGGGTATGGGCAAACAGCCGGCGGTGTTCGTCGAGGGCGTAGCGGTCGGTCATGCCGGCAATGTAGTCGGCCACGCGCCGGGCGCGGCGGGCCTCGTCCAGGTTCTCGATCCCCGCCGACCATTGCGGCGGCATGGCGCGCGGATGGTCGAAGAAGGCGGCGAACAGATCCCCAATCACCACCGCGGCATCGCGGCGGATCGGCACGACGCGGGGGTGCCGATAGACGTTGGCATAGAGGAAGGTCTTGATGCCGTCGTCATAGGCGCGAATCGTCGGCGAGAACTGGACGATGGTCCGGCCGGCCGTTCGCACATCGTCTGCCGAAGCCGGGCTGAGCGCGGCAAGCGCGTCGCGCGCCTCGCCGATCACGTCCTCCACCAGCCGGGTGATGACGCGACGGGTCAGTTCGTTGATCTCGCGGTGCTTCTCCAGCGTCGGGTGGCGGGCGCGGATCTCGTCGAGAAAGGCGCGCGCCAGCGGAACCTCGGCGCCCAGATCGTCGAGCGTGAACAGCCCGGCGCGCAGGCCGTCGTCGATGTCGGCGGCGTCATAGGCGATGTCGTCGGCGATCGCCGCGGCCTGGGCCTCCGCGCTGGCATGGGTGGCAAGGTCCAGCGGGTGAATGGCATCGTAGTCGAGGATCGCGACCGGAATGCCCCGCTCGCGGTAGCGCTCGGCCGGCGTGCCATCGGCGGCCAGCAGCGGGCCGTTGTGCTTGACCAGGCCCTCAAGCGTCTCCCAGCACAGGTTCAGCCCGTCGAAACCGGCATAGCGCCGCTCCAGCCGGGTGACGATCCTCAGCGACTGTGCATTGTGGTCGAAGCCGCCATAGGCGCGCATCACCTCGTCGAGCGCCTCCTCGCCGGTATGCCCGAACGGCGTGTGGCCGAGGTCATGGGCCAGCGCCAGAGTCTCGGCCAGATCCTCGTCCAGCCCCAGCGCGCGCGCGAGCGAGCGAGCGATCTGCGCCACCTCGATCGTATGCGTCAGCCGCGTGCGGTAATGGTCGCCTTCCGGCGAAACGAAGACCTGGGTCTTGTGCTTCAGCCGCCGGAACGCTGTGGCATGGACGATGCGGTCGCGGTCGCGATGGAACTCGGTGCGGGTCGGCGAGGCGGGTTCGGCAACGAGACGGCCGCGGCTGAGGCGCGCATCACAGGCAAAGGGCGCGAGCGGCGGATAGAAATAGCTCGCAACCGCCATCGGCTTCCTCGCATGTCCTGCGGGCGCCCCTGCCCTGCCCGGCAAGCCGGCCCGATTGACCACCCGGTGGGGCGCACATACCTATTGGTGACGGCCCCGGCAAGCGTCCGGCGCCAGACCTTCGCGTGTTTCCGGCCTTGAACCGGGGAGACCTGCCCATGACCGCCGCCGATGTCGCCGCCGCGCCCGTGACCGTCACCGACCGTGCCGCCGCCCGGATCGGATCGATCATGGCCGGAGAGCCGCCCGGATCCATGCTTCGCATTTCGGTCGAGGGCGGCGGCTGTTCCGGCTTCCAGTATCGCTTCGACTTCACCACCGAGCGGAACGACGACGATTTCGTCATCGAGAAGGGCGGCGCCACCGTGCTCGTCGACGAGATCTCGCTGCCCTACATGGAAGGCACGGAACTCGACTGGGTCGAGGATCTGATCGGCTCCGCCTTCAAGCTGAGGAACCCCAATGCCGTAGCCAATTGCGGCTGCGGCACCAGCTTCTCGGTCTGAGCCTCAGTAGAGCGTCGCCTTCATGCGCGCGGGCAGCGCCTGGTCATAGGCCTCGGCATCGATGCCGGACTTGGCGCCCTTGAGCATCTGGCCGGGGCTCGGCAGGTCCGAGCGCTCCCGCCTTGCCTCCGGATCCCACAGCCGCGAGCGGACGAGCGCCTTGGCGCACTGGAAATAGACGCTCTCGATGGCGATCACGAGACCGGACGCCGGCGCCTTGCCGTCGACGGTGGCGGGCTCCAGCAGCGCAGGATCGGTGGTGATGCGGCCACGACCGTTGATGCGCAGCGTCTCCGCCACGCCCGGAACCAGCAGGAGAAGCGCCAACCGCGGATCGCGCACGATGTTCAGGAGGCTGTCGATCCGGTTGTTGCCGCGCCGGTCGGGGATGAACAGCGTCCGCTCGTCGAGCACGCGGATGAAACCGGGCGGATCGCCACGCGGCGTCGCGTCCAGGCCCTCGGGGCCGGCCGTCGCCAGCACGCAGAACGGCGAGGCCTCGACCAGCGCCCTGTATTGCGGCGTCAGCGCCGGAACTTCCTTGGCGAGCGAGGTCTCGCTCGCCGGGCCGTAAAGCGCCTTCAGCGCTGCCTCACTGTCGATCCACATGGGTTTCATCTCCCTCTCGGGCTGCTGACGTGG
The DNA here is from genome assembly GCF_051860605.1 of Phreatobacter sp. GTDB lineage: Bacteria > Pseudomonadota > Alphaproteobacteria > Rhizobiales > Phreatobacteraceae > Phreatobacter. The sequence continues at coordinate 20,214 of NZ_JBHYDR010000010.1, forward strand.
CGGGGGCGACCGCATGCCAGGCTGCCGCTAGACTGCCACGGCCAGAATCGCAGGTCCTGTCATGATTATTGCCACGTGGAACGTCAATTCGATCAAGATCCGGGTCGAGAACACTCTCGCATGGCTCGCCGAGCGCAAGCCGGACGTGGTCTGCCTGCAGGAACTGAAATGCGTCGACGAGGCCTTTCCCCGGGAGCCCTTCGAGGCGGCGGGCTACAATGTCGCGACCCACGGCCAGAAGACCTATAACGGCGTCGCCATCCTCTCGAAATTGCCGCTTGAGGACGTCACGCCGCGCCTGCCGGGTGACGAGGCGGATGAACAGGCCCGCTATATCGAGGCGGTCGTCTCCACCGGTGCCGGCGCCGTCCGAATCGGCGGGCTCTACCTGCCGAATGGCAATCCCGTCGGCACGGAGAAGTTCCCCTACAAGCTCGGCTGGATGGACAGGCTAATCGCCCATGCGCGCGCCCGCCGGGCACTGGAGGAGCCCTTCATTCTCGCGGGCGACTACAATGTCATTCCCATGCCGGAGGATGCGAAGAACCCGCAGGACTGGGTTGGCGATGCGCTGTTCCAGCCCGAAACCCGGTCGCGGTTCCGGCAACTGGCCGCCCTCGGCTTCACCGACGCGCTCAGGGCCTGCGATGCCTCGCCCGGCCTCTATTCGTTCTGGGACTATCAGGCCGGCGCCTGGCAGCGGAACAACGGCATCCGCATCGACCACCTGATGCTCTCGCCCCAGGCCGCCGACCGGCTGGTGACCGCCGGCATCGACCGGCACGTCCGCGGCTTCGAGAAGCCGAGCGACCATGTGCCCGTCTGGTGCGAATTGAGGCTTTAGCTCAGCGCCGAGCCGCCAGCATCGGCATGCCGCCGTCAGGCCGCAGCGTCAGCCGCGTGTTCGGCTTCGGGCGGTGACCGGGAATGGCCGACAGCTTCACGACCCTGAGAATCGTGGCGAAGATCACGACGGCCTCGATGAGGGCAAAGGCCGCACCGATGCAGATGCGAGGGCCCGCGCCGAAGGGCAGATAGGCACCGCGGGCATAGGTTTTCGCCCTGTCCGGCGCGAAGCGCTCGGGCACGAAGCTGTCGGGCGCATCCCAGAGCAGGCGGTGCCGGTGGACGGCATACACCGGCACATAGACGGGCGTGCGCGCCTTCACCTCGACATCGCCGAGCCGGGTGTCCTCGGCCGCGATGCGCGGGATGAGCGGGGCCGGAGGATAGAGCCGCATGGCCTCCTGGATCACCTGTTTCACATAGACCAGCCGGTCGACATGGGCCTCGGTGATCGGCCCGGTCGCGGCCACCTCGGCAATCTCCGCCAGGAGGCGCTCCTCGACGTCCGGCGCATTCGCTGTCAGCCACAGGGCCCAGGTCAGGGCCAGCGCCGTCGTCTCATGCCCGGCCACCACGAAGGTCAGCAGGTTGTCCGCCAGTTCCATGTCGGTCATGGCCCGGCCGCTCTCGGGGTCCTTGGCGGCGATCAGCGCATCGAGCAGGTCCGGCGTCGGGCTCGGATGGGCGCGGCGTTCGGCGACCACGCGCGCCATCTCCGCCTTCAGGAACCGGTTGCCGGCGCGCGCCCGCCGCTTGCCGGGATAGGGCAGCCACATCGGCAGGCGCAGCACCGTCAAGGCGGCCACCCAGCCCACCGTCTCGAAATAATGGCTGATCTCGGCGCCGAAGCGCTCCACGTCGAACTGGCCGCGCCCCGACAGCATGGTCGAGACGATCACCTCGAAGGTCGTCTCCATCATGGCTTCCGCCAGATCGACCGGCTCGCCGGGCCGGGACGCCGCGAGACGGCCGGCCATCTCTGCAGCCGCCGTCTCCATGGCCGGCACGAAACCGAGGATGGTGGAATGGCGGAACGGCGGCGACGACGCCCGGCGCTGCCAGCGCCAATCGGCCCCCTCGGCCGTGAAGATGGATTTTGTGCCGACGGCCGCACCGATCGCGCGCTGGACAATCGGCGCCTTCGGAAAGATCTCGGCCCTGGAGACCAGAACCTCCTCGACCAGGGCAGGATCCATGACGAAGAGCAGCGGCCGACTGGCAAAATTCAGCCAGAGCGAACGCTCCTCGAACAGCGCCTGCGGCCAGGTCTCGAGCGGATTGCGGATCAGCGTTCGCAGGAAGCGCAGGGGCTTGAGCTGCTCGACCGGATGGTCGAGGCCGTGCGGGGTGAACCGGGGGCTGTCGACCAGGGTCATTGTCCGTGTCCTGTCAGCGGCGGACCGTCTTCAGCCAGTTCTCGACCATGCGCAGCGCCACGCCCCGCTCGTCGTCGGAGGCGGCCCGCATCGCCTCGTCATAGAGCTCGGTGATCCATGTGTCGGTGTCGCCAGCCGCTTCCCTCGCCAGCGTCAGGAACATCAGGCCGCGCGGAGCCTGGCGCGGCACGTCGCGGCCGATGAACAGCATGTGGCCAAGCACGGCCTGCGCCTGATGATGGCTCTTGGCCGCGGCCAGCGACAGCCAGCGGGCGGCCTGCACCGGGTCACGGCGCGTTCCCTGCCCCTCGAGCATCAGCCGGCCGAGGCGAAACTGGCCGTCGGCATCGCCGAAGGTCGAGGCGGCGTAGAAATAGAGTTCGAAGGCCCGCTGCGGATTGGCCCGCACATGGGTGTTGGGAATGCCCTCGACCAGATAATTGCCGAGGGCCACGAAGGCCGAGGCCACGAAGCGCGCCTCGGGCGAACCCGGGTTCTCGTCGCCGCGCTCGCGGGTGATGCGCTGGAACGTCTCGAAGGCCTTGAGGTCGCTGCGCGCCACGCCCTGCCCGTCCATGTACATGCGTCCAAGCCGCCAGGCCGAAGCGAGGTGGCCGGCGCTGGCGGCATATTGAAGGGCGGTCACGGCCTCTTCCGCGCGGCCGTCGCGCAGGGCCCGCGCACCGGCCCGGAACGCGTCCAGCGGCGAGCGGGCATCCGTCGGGCGTCCGTCGAAGGCGGAAGCCGGCGACGGGCCGACCGGGCCGGCAAGAACCGCCAGCGCAAACACAAGGACACCAAGGAACGAACGCTCAGAATTCCACATGGACGTGCCTGTCTGAGGCGCCGGCCACCGGGGCCGTCGCGCCGACCCGTGCAGGGGCTGCCTGCCGGGTGAATGTCCAGATTGCCCCGGAGCCGCCTCGGGCACCCTGCAGGGCCATTGGGTCTCCCATTGGCTCCCGCAATCCGGCGGCGTTAAGGCGGGTTTGGAGCGACCCCTTGGCCGCTTCAGGCCCGATCGTGTCGAGCCTGTGGCCGCCTGCCGCAAATGCCCCGAGGGCCGGCAAGCCGGCATCATCAGAGGCGTTCTGAACGGTGTCGCAGGGGCAGGCAGACATGGAGGGTTTCGGGCCACACATGCACGGTGAGGGCCGCCGGGGATCGGCGTTTCTCGTTGCGCAATGAGTTCACTTTGCCCTGTGGCGGGATTGGGGCGGAAGATGGTGAACGGCCTGTGCCAGCATGAGCAGTTTGGAACTGTTGCACAAAGAGCACGAACTTCCGCCGCCCCTGCTAACGGGCATCGGACAGCCCACATGACCGCCGCAGCGACGCCCCGGTTGCGGCCTGCCTGCCGGCGCCGGCCACGCCCCGACGCGCCTCTCAGCCGATCTCGTCGAGCCGCGCGAGGGCGGCGGCCGTGCGCACCTTGCGCTCGTTCGCTTCGGCCCGCTTGTCGTGCTGCTCGGCGATGACCTCCTCGGCCGCCCGTGCCATGAAATTGGGATTGCCCAGCTTGGCATCGCAGCGCGCGATATCCGCCTCTGCTTCCTTCAGCGCCTTGCCGAGGCGCACGCGCTCCGCGGCGATATCGACAAGCCCGGCGAGCGGCAGCGCGATGGTCTCGCCGCGCACCACCAGCTGGACCGAGCCTTTCGGAGCGGCGCTGTCGGTCGTGATCCCCGACAGTCTCGCAAGCCGCATGAGAAGATCGCGATAACGCATTGCCTTGACGCTTGTTTTCTCTGAAACGCCAGCCAGAACCAGCGGCACCTGCAAGGCCGGCGCGACATTCATCTCGCCGCGGATCGAGCGGATGGCGGTGATGGTATCGACCAGCCAGCCGATCTCGGCCTCGGCCTCGGCATTCTCGAGGCCGGCCAGCCGGGGCCACCTCGCCAGCGCCAGAACGGTGTCGCGTGCGGGCCCGGCCTCGCCCGTCACCTGCCAGAGCTCCTCGGTGATGAAGGGCATGAACGGGTGCAGCAATTTCAGGATCTGGTCGAGCGTCCAGGCGGTGGTTGCCCGGATCTCCGCCTTGGCGGCCTCGTCGGTGCCGGTGAACACCGGCTTGGCAAATTCCAGGAACCAGTCGCAGAAGATGTTCCAGACGAAGCGATAGGCCGCTCCCGCTGCCTCGTTGTAGCGGTAGGCGCCGATGGCGGCCTCGGTCTCGCCGACGGCCTTGGCGGTCTCGCCGACGATCCAGCGCGCGAGCGTGGACCTGACGTTCGCCGGGTCGAAGCCCGCCACGCGGCGGCACTCGTTCATCTCGGCAAAGCGCGCCGCATTCCAGAGCTTGGTCGCGAAGTTCCGGTATTCCTCCACGCGGGCGCGCGAAAATTTCACGTCCGAGCCGAGGCTGGCCTGGGCCACCAGCGCGAAGCGCAGGGCATCGGCACCGAACTCGTCGATGAGGCCCAGCGGATCGACCACGTTGCCGATCGTCTTCGACATCTTGCGGCCCTTGTCGTCGCGCACCAGGCCGTGGATGACGACGTCGGAAAACGGCTTCTCCTCCATGAAATGCAGGCCGAGCATCATCATGCGCGCGACCCAGAAGAAGATGATGTCGAAGCCGGTGACCAGCGTGGAGGTCGGATAGAAGCGCTTCAGTTCGGCCGTCTCCTTCGGCCAGCCGAGCGTGGAGAATGGCCAGAGGCCGGAGGAGAACCAGGTGTCGAGCACGTCGGGGTCGCGGGTGAGCGGCACCCCTGCCCTTCCGAAATGCCGGTCCGCATCGGCTTGCGCCTCCGCCTCGTTCATGGCGACGAAGAACGTGCCGTCCTCGGCATACCAGGCCGGAATCTGGTGCCCCCACCAGAGCTGCCGCGAGATGCACCAGGGCTGGATGTTCTCCAGCCAGCGGAAATAGTCGCCGGCGAAGCGCTCCGGAACGAAGCGGGTCTGGCCGCTGCGCACGGCCTCAAGCGCCGGCTTCGCCAGCGTTGCGGCATCCACATACCACTGTTCGGTGAGCCAGGGCTCGACGATCGCCCCGCCGCGCTGGGCATGGGGAACCATGTGGGTATGCGGTTCGATCGTCTCGACGAGCCCGAGCGCCTCGAGGTCCGCGACCACCCGCTTGCGCGCCTCGAAGCGCGACAGCCCGCGATAGGCCTCCGGGGCATTCTCGTTCACCACCGCCGAGGCGTCGAAAATGTTGATCAGCTCGAGATTGTGCCGACGACCCACCTCGAAGTCGTTGAAGTCGTGAGCCGGCGTGATCTTCACCGCACCGGACCCTTTTTCCGGGTCGGAATAGGTGTCGGCGACGATCGGGATCTCGCGGCCGACCAGCGGCAGCACGACGGTCTTGCCGACCAGTGCCGTGTAGCGCTCATCGTCCGGATGAACGGCCACCGCCGTGTCGCCCAGCATCGTCTCGGGGCGCGTCGTCGCCACCACGATGAACTGCGTCGGATCGTCCTTCAGCGGATATTTGAAGTGCCAGAGGTGGCCCTTCACCTCCAGGCTGTCGACCTCGAGGTCGGAAATGGCCGACTGGAACTCCGGGTCCCAGTTGACCAGCCGCTTGTCCCGGTAGATCAGCCCCTTGCGGTAGAGATCGACGAACACCTTGAGGACCGCCTGCGACAGGCCCTCGTCCATGGTGAAGCGTTCGCGCGACCAGTCGCAGGAGGCGCCGAGCCGCCGCAGCTGGTTGAAGATCAGGCCGCCGCTCTCGGCCTTCCACTCCCACACCTTCTCGACGAACGCGTCCCGCCCGAGATCGCGCATCTGGATCTGCCGGTCGGCAAGCTGGCGGGAGACCACGAGCTGGGTCGCGATGCCTGCATGGTCCGTGCCCGGCTGCCAGAGCACGTCCTTGCCGCGCATCCGTTCGAGGCGGCACAGCACGTCCTGCAGCGTATTGTTGAGCGCATGGCCCATGTGCAGCGAGCCGGTGACGTTCGGCGGCGGGATGACGATGCAGAAGGGCTCGGCGCCGGCGCGCTCGGGCCGGCCGGCGCGAAACGCGGCCGCCTCCTCCCAGAGCGCCGCGATGCGGGCTTCGATATCCTTCGGCGAATAGGTCTTTTCGAGCATGGGGGTCCGGGAGCGCGGCGACAGGGATCTGGGGTGCGCACCAAAGCCGCGCCTGCGCGCGGAAGTCAACATTTCTGCCATGCGGCGGCGTGACTTGCCGCGATGCAGCGGACATGGCCTGTGCCCCTGATGTCAGTGACGCCCGCGAGCGCGGCCGACCCGAAGGTTCCCTGGCGCGCGCTGCTCGTGCTGGGTGCGGCCTCCTTCGCCTCGTCTGCGGCACTGCGCTTCTGCGACCCGCTGCTGCCCAAGCTGGCCGACAGTTTCATGACCACTCCGGGCGCCGCCGCCATCGTGGTCACCACCTATTCGGTCGCCTACGGCGTCTTCCAGCTTGTCACCGGTCCGCTGGGCGATCGCTTCGGCAAGGTCGCCGTGGTGGCCATCGGCACCATCCTGTGCGGCCTGTTCACGATGGTCAGCGCGCTTGCCACCAGTCTCGAGCAGATCGCGTTGTTCCGGCTCGCCGCCGGGCTGACGGGGGCGGCGATCATTCCGAACTGCCTCGCCTTCATCGGCGACACCATCCCCATGGCGCGCCGGCAGGCCGTGCTTGCCCGCTACATGGTGTTCATGAGCGGCGGGGCGGTCAGCGGCCAGGCGATCGGCGGCATCGTGGCCGACCTCGTCGGCTGGCAGGGCGTTTTCGTCATGGTGGGCGCGGTGCTGACGCTGGCCGGCGTCATCCTGCTCGTGCAGATGCGCAGCAACCCGGTGCTGGCGGCCCGGCCGGCGCGAACGGCCGGCGGAATGGTCACCGCCATCATCCAGATGCTGTCGCTGGGCAAGTCTCCGGCGGCACGGCTGGTGCTCATCACCGTCACGCTGGAGGCGGCGATCTTCTTCGGGGCCTTCACCTTCCTCGGCGCGCATCTGCGCAACGCCTATGGCATCAGCTACACGCTGATCGGCGCCCTCACCGCGCTCAGCGCAGGCGGTGCCGTGCTCTATGCCTGGTCGGGGCCGATGCTGCTGTCCCGCTTCAGCCAGGCGAACCTCATCACCGGTTCCGCGATCCTGTTCGTCGCGGCCTTCCTCATCTTCGCGGCCGCCCCGCCGCTCTGGCTGATGGCGACGGCCATCGCCCTCGGTGGCGCCGGCTTCGCCTGCTTCCACAACGCGCTGCAGATCCTGGTCACGCAGATGAACCCGGAGGCGCGAGGCGCATCCTTCGCGGTGTTCGCCTTCGCCTTCTTCACAGGTCAGACGGTCGGCGTGGCGATCGCGGGCACCGTCTTCGACAGGGCGGGCGCCGCGCCTCTGTTCATCGGCGCAGCCGTGCTGCTGCCGCTGCTGGTTGCCTGGTTCGGGCTTGGCCTGCGCCGGATCGGGCCGCCGCCGTCAGCGTCCTGAGCCGCCGCCGCGCGAGACGCGCTCGATCTCGGCGCGCACCAGCCGCTCGACAAGCTGCGGCAGATTGTCGTCCAGCCAGGTCTTCAGCATGGGCCGCAGCATCTCCTTGACCACGTCGTCGATGGTCTTGGAGCCCCCGGCAAACATGGTGTTGGCCAGCGAGCCGAAGGCGGCGCCGACCGCCGCATGGGCCTCGGCCGACAGAAGCGCGGGCCCCTCGGCCACGACCGGCCGCGGCGCCGGAACGGGAGCCGGCGCGGGCATGGGCGAATCCATGAAGTCGATGTCGGCGCGCTGGGACATCGGCCGGATGATGCCGACATGGTCCTGGACCGCATCGGCCGTGCTCAACTCGAGAATCTCCGGCTCGACCCTTGCCGGCGGCCGGGCCGCGGGCGGCGGCGGAGGCGGCGGAGCGGGCTCCTCTTCGGGGATGTCGTCGAAGCCGGCAAGCAGCGCGTCGATGTCGTCCTGCGACTTCGGCGCCTCGTCGGCGACGGGCGCCGGCGCCGCGGCCGGCTTGGCAGCAGGTTTGGCCGGTTCGTCATCGGCGATGATCCGGCGGATCGACGCGAGGATTTCCTCCATCGACGGTTCACTGGCCTTGGCCGTCTGCGACATCCCCGCCCACCCCGACTGTTGCACGCACGAACCCGGACCAGCCTGCACCGCAGGCCCTCACGGGCAACGAATCAACAGTTTCAACTATGCACCGCCTTGCAGGCCCGGCAAAACGTCCGCCCGGCCATCCACAGGAAGATGGCGATCTGTCAGCGGCCGTCGGGCGTGCGCACGCCGATCCACTGGTCGCGCACCTGCTGGTAATGCTGCGTGGGGTCAAAGATTTCCGTCCGGAGCGAGAGCCGCGGCGCATTCAGCCGGCCCATGGCACCGAGCACGGAATAGGACAGCACCACCCGGTCCCGCTGCGCCCGCACCAGCGAGACGCGCGCCTCGGTGAGGTTCTGCTGGGCGTTCAGCACATCGATGATGGTCCGCTGGCCGACCTTGTACTCCTCGCGGATGCCGTTGACGGCGATCTCCTGGGCGCGCACCTGCACCTCGGCGGCCTGGATCTGCGCACGCGCCGCCTGCAGCGCGGCCCAGGCCTGGGTCACTGCCTGGCGCACGCTGGCGGCCGCCGTCTCGATCTGGATGCGGCGCTGGCCATGGGCTTCCTTGGCCTGGCGGATCACCGCATAGTCACGGCCGCCATTGGCGAAGATCGGGATGGTGAGCGTCGCCCCGATCGAGCCCGAGACGGACTGGTTGGCGGCGGTCGACTGCTCGGCGGCGCGGGTGATCGCGGCGGTCAGTGACAGCGACGGGTAGAGGGCCGATTCGGCGATGCGCACCTGCAGGAGCTGGGCGTCGGCACCGTGGCGGGCGCCGCGGATGGCCGGATGCTCGCTCTGGCCGGCGATGATGGCACCGTCGAGCTGGCGCGGCAGAAGCGCTTCCACCGTGCGGGCCGGCACCAGCCGCCCCGGCGCGATGCCGACTTGCTGCTGGTAGACGGCGCGGGCAGTCGCCAGATCGGCCTCCGCGCCGTTGACCACGGCGATCGCGCCCTGCAGAGCGGATTCGGCCAGCGCCACGTCGGTGCGCGTCACCTCGCCGACATTGAACCGGTCGCGCGTGGCACGAAGCTGCTCGCGCAGCACCTCCACATTGCGCCGCCTGAGGTCCAGCACGGCCTGCTCGCGCAGCACATTCATATGCGCCGTCGCCGAGGCCAGCAGCACGATCTGCTCGGTGTTGCGCAGCGTCTCGCGCGCCACCAGCACGTTCTGGTCGGCCTGGCGCACGGTGTTGGTGGTCCGGTTGCCGTCGAACAGCGGCTGCGTCACCGACAGCGTCGCCGAGCGCGGCATGGTCCGCGACGAGGTGTTGAAGCCGGGCGAGCCGGGCGGCGGATAGGCACGAGTGCCCGCGCTCGATTCGGAATACTGGCCGGCAATGCCGATCGTCGCATTGACCGAGGGCCGGTAGCCGGACAGCGCCGCGGGCACGCCCTCATTGGCGACCCGCACGCCAGCGCGCGCGGAATTGAGGTCGGGATTGTTGCGATAGGCCCGGATCAGCGTCTGGTCCATCGACTGGGCGAGGACCGGGCCGGATGCTGCGAGACTGGCGAGAAGGGCGGAAAGCGCGGCTGCAAAAACAGCCGCGGAGCGGGCACGAGGTACCGTGGCTCCGGTCATATGGGACACCTGCATCAAAGTTTCCCCGGCTCGTCCGCCCGTAGCCAAAGGGTTAATCTGAGTCGTTAAAGAATTCGGTACCGGGACGGAAGCCCAAAGGCGGTCTGGGCCGCACTTCGGGCCGCAGGTGGGGCATCAGGGCCACACTGGCCGGGTGCGCGGTCAGAAAACAAAGCCGCGCGGTGCCTCGAATCCGGGCAATGAGGGTATTGCTGCATCAAATGCGGCCCGGACGCTGATTTCGCCGCCGCGCTTCTCGTGGACAAGACATTTTGCCGCGCGGCCGGTTCCGACCACCGCGACGAGCCGGCCGCCATCCGCAAGCTGGGACAGAAGGCTCTGCGGCACCTGCTCGGCGGCGCCTTCGACCAGGATGACATCGAAGGGACCATGCGCTTCGGCACCGTCCGCCAGCGGACCGTCCGCAAGCGTGACGCCGGCCAGCCCCGCCAGATTGCGACGCGCCTCGGCGGACAGGACCTCGTCCGCCTCCAGCGCCACGACCGATCCGGCGAGCCGGGCCAGCACGGCGGCCGAATAGCCGGTGGCCGAGCCCACGTCGAGAACCCGGTCGCCCTCGCCGATGGCCGCCGCCTGCAGCATGCGGGCAAACACCATCGGCTCCATCAGGAACCGTGCGGCGACGCCCGGCGCGGGCACGTTCAGCGGAAGGTCGTCGTCGAGATAGGCCAGGGCCCGGCGCTGCTCAGGCACGAAGGTCTCGCGCGGCACCACCATCAGCGCATCGACGATGCGGCTGTCGGTGACGTCGTTCACGCGCACCTGGGTATCGACCATGGTTCGCCTGGCGCGCGCATAATCGATCATCGTCCGGTCCTCGCCTGCCGGCCGCCCGGAGCGGCCCCGCCGATCAGCGTCTTAGCGGCGCGGAGGCGATCCTGGCAAGGCGGCCGTGAACAATGGCGCACGGCTGGTTGCGGGCCGCGCTTTCCCCGTGCTAGAGCGAAGCCCGCTCAGGACCGGCCGACCGGCGCGAGCGGATGGCCTCGTGGCGGAGTGGTTACGCAGAGGACTGCAAATCCTTGCACCCCGGTTCGATTCCGGGCGAGGCCTCCACCTTTCTCAACCATCATTGGTTTTCCTCGGCTTTCGGGTCGGTTTCCCCTCACGTTCCGGAACCACTCCGAAAAGGTGAGGGATTTTGTTCTCGGAAAGTCTCGCCACGGCATCGTCGGCGAGGCGCTTCTTGCGGGCCGCGCGCGTGTAGCGTCCGGCCTGTTTCGGGTCGGTCCAGCCATAAAGCGCCATCAGCGCGTGTTCCGATCCGCTGGCCTCGGCGACGAGTGTCGCGCTGCCCTTCCGGATGCCATGGGCCGTGCAGTGCCGCAGGCCTGCAGCGATGCACCAGTCCTTGAATTTGTTGCTCAGCCCCTTGGCCGTGAAGGGCCGTCCGAAGGCCGTCACGAGGAAGGCGAGGTTGCCGACCTTCGATTGCCCGATGACAGCTGCCAGCGCCGGGTGCACGGGAATGTCGAGCTGGACCGGCCGAACGTTGCGGTTCTTGTGCAGCGTCAGCAACAGCCGTCCACCGCGAACGTGCTGGGGTCCAGCCCTTGAAAGGTCGGACACCCGCAGGCCGGTGAACAGCGCGAGGGCAAAAGCCAGGCGGGCCTGCGTCCCCTCCCCGTGCGCGGCCAGGAACTGGCCGAACTCGTCTTCGGTCCAGGTGTGATGGCCCGTGCTTTCCCGCCGGAACTTGGCGACACCCTCGCTCGGATCCTGCGGCAGGTCCCATGCCCGGCCGAGCCAGGCGAAGAACGGCCGCAGGGCCTTCAGGCGGTGATTTGCCTGTTCCGGCGCCGAGGCCCTACGGTCCCTCAACATGGTGACGTGCTTGCGCGATATCCGGGCCACCGGGCAATCGGCCATCAGCAGGTCGGGATTGTCACGGTCGAGCGGCTCCAGGCACATGGCCTCGAACAGGCGCCGGCGGGCCTTCTGCGTCTCCGGGTCGAAGGCCTTCCACTCGGCCGAGGCCTGATAGGCCATCCAGGCCGCGCGGAACGAGCCGGGCACCGCACGGGCGAGCTTCGGCCGCCCATCATCGGCCCGCGGTGCGCCAGACCGCAGCCAAGCCACCGCCGCCTCGTATTCGGCGCGAAACGCTTCCGTCCCTGGCTCCTCGCGCAGGCGCTTGCGCGGTCCCTGCCCGAACCGGACATAGAGGCGCCGGTTGCCGTGGCGGTCCGTCTCCTCGACCAGATATCTGTAGCGGACCGCGATCGTCACCATGCCGCCTCAGGGCACCACCCTTCCCCACTTGTCATCGTCCTGCAGGATCTCCGGCCCGTCATGCGGAAGGCGCTTGAAGGCGGCATGCACCTCCTCGGCGTCCCATATCCGCCGGCTGCCGATCATTCGCGGGCGGGGCATATGGCCCTTGTCCACGAGCGAGCGGAACAGACTGACCCCGACCCCCACCGACGCGGCGGCCTCGACATCGCAGAGGCCGAAGCGAATCGGCGGCTCGGCCCGCCCCGCCAGCACGGCTGATCGGCGCCCCATCAGGCTGCCTCCTCCGCAACCGGCTCTCCCTCGCCGAGGCGCTCTATCGCAAGGGCGATCTTGTGGAGAGCATTGCCGTCGAGCGTTCGAACAGCGCGGAAGCCAGCCGGCACGGCCGGATCGCCCGAACGGTAGTCGACCGATTGGCCGCCCTTCGTCACGATCCGCGTAACATAGGTGCGCTCGACGTGCTCGATGCGCTCGATGCCGTTGGCCATGTCCGGGGTATCGAGCAGCACCGTCAAAGCCTGGGCAAGCGTGCGCTTCGCGGTCAGGGGGCAAACGATGATGTGACCGTTTTGGTCAACCGGCTCGGCCGCGCCGGCCAGGTCCGACTTCGGCCCGCAGTTGCGCTTGGAGCTGCTCGCCAGCAGCCCCAGCAGCAGGATGGCAGTGTTGGCGGCGGTCGCGGCCGTGCCTCCGCCGGGGCCAGGTTTCACCGCGCCAGGGAAGCTGCCGGCCTCGCGGATCGCCCGCTCGTATTCATAGAGCTCTTTGGCATCGATACCCGTGGCATCGGCCATCGCGACGGCGTAGAGGGTGCGGAGGCTCACGGCCAAACTCCGATCTTGAGAAATCACCAACATAATTGTTGGCACTTTCTCAACTTGTCAAGCTTGAACGCAGCAGCCGCACGAGATCGTCCGCGATCGCAGGCCCCAGCATCTGCCGCGCCGTGAAAGCCTGCTCGGCAGGCAGGCCCACGAGCTTGCGCAGGCCCTTCGGCCCGTCCCATTGCCGCTCGGCGGCCTCGGTGGCGGCCGTCGCCAGCGCCTGCGATTCGGCCAGCGCCTCCGCCTTGGCCAGCACGCCGGCAAGCGTGCGCGCCGGCGCCTCGGCAAGGGCATAGACCACCTCGTCATAATCGCGCAGCGCCCGCCAGAACCGCTCGCCGGCCCCGGCATATCCGGACACCTCGAGCGCTTCGATCTTGCGGGCCTCGTGCTGCCTGGCGAGCTGCAGCTTTGCCGTCAGCCTGCGAATACCGGGAAGCATCGGCCGCTCGGCCAGTGCGTCAGCCAGCGCCTCGGCCGAATAGATGCATTGCCGCACCGCCGGCCCGGATCCCGCCCCGTCGCCGTCCAGCAGCACGGCTTCCCCGTCCAGGTCGGTTTCCCGTTCGGTCAGCCCCATCCGGTCATGCGGGCTGCCGATGGCAACGCGCAGCGTGCCCGGCGCCACCGGCCACAGGGCCAGGCAGCGCGTGTAGGCCGGCGGGATGGCCGCCTGGGCGGCGCTGATGGCCGCCAGGGCCTCGCCGCGGCGCCGGGCAAGCTCCAGCACGGCAGGGCATTCAGCGGCCTCCGCAGCCGCCGGCGAGCCGGCAAGCGCCACGGCGATCGACGCGCCGAGGAATGCGCGGCGGGATGAGCTGGCAGACGGCAAGCCGGTAGCGGCTGCCGGAACAGGGGTGTTCGGCATTGGTAGAGCCCTTCGATTGTGCTACCGTCACCATGATGGTGACAGACGCACAATAGTTCAGGATCATTATGGTGACAAGTGCACAATTCAGGGCAGCGCGCGGGCTTCTCAACTGGACGGTGCGTGACCTGGCCGAGCGCGCAGGGGTCCACCGCAACACCGTCACCCGACTTGAAACGGAAGTAAGCTCAGGCCAAGGCCACGCTGCAGCGACGGTGATCGCCGCGCTCGAAGCAGCCGGCGTCATCTTCGTCGATGAGAACGGGGAAGGTCCGGGCGTTCGGCTAAGGAAGGCACCTTGAGCGGATCAACACTCTCCGTTTGCGTTCAATACGTCCAAGCGTTCTCGGGGCCGATCATCGCCGCAATGGTGGCACTTGGCGCCGGAATCGTCGCGTTCGCGCAGATGCGGATCGCGAGGGAAAAGTTGCGCTTGGATATAACCAAAGAACGGTATGAGGCCTACAAGCGATTTCGCGATCTAATGGACGCGAGCAACAGTGATGCATTCGCTCAGAAGTTCGCAGAATTCAAGGCATGGTCACCGCTAAACAAGTTGCTATTCAGCAAATCAACAGCAATCAAGATGAACATAATTGCCTTCATTGCAGAGGGGTTTCATAAGCGACTTGATGACATTACGAAAGGCAACCACAATTTCACGGCCGATGGGGCTGATAATGAAATTATTGCGCTTCTTGATGATTTTCATGCAAGAATCACATCACACACAGAATATATTGAGAGCGAGATAAGAAAAATAATGATTCCGGTTGATGTCCCACCTAACACCGGCGCGGATATAGGTTATCTGATCTTATTTATTTTCGGAATGATCGTGATACCAGCGGGCACTGCATTTGTCTCGCGATGCATTGGATAAAAGATCATATTCTATTTATCATCTGAGGCTCGTCCCTGTCACTATGCTGAAAATATTAGATTATTTTGCAGAATGATAGGGAGAGGGTCGAGCTAACTAACCCGCGTATACGGATCGATCTCAACCCCTCGGGCGTTCTCGCTCTGCAGGAACGGCACGGTCACCTCTCGGATCCGCTGATCGACCCGCCGGGCGATCTCCTCGGCATCGGCACGGCTGGCGCCAGGCGCATCGACCCGGATATCGCCGATCGTCACGCTGCTGCCGCCACCGCGGCCTGAAGCGGCCTCGGCCGCGCGGTCGGCCATGTCCAGGGCGCGGGCGGTGGCCCGGCGCTGGTTGCGGGTCAGCACCTCCTCGCCCAGCTGGGCGATGATGGGCACCTCGTCGGCGCCGAGCCGCCGGCCGGAATGGGCGCGCGGCGCACCCGCCAGCAGGGCCGTGGGCGCCAGGACCGGCGCGCCGCCGGCGCCGATGACGCCGCCCGCATGGAACAGGCTGAACAGCGACAGCGCGCCACCGGCGCCGCCACCGCCGGACAGCCCGCCGAGAAGGCCGAGCAGCCCGCCAAGGGCGCCGGCGGGCGAGCCGGCGGCCGGGGCGAGCCCCATGAGCTGGGCGAACATGCCCTGCCCCGTCAGCGCGGCGCGCGCCAGCTCCGCGGCCAGTCCGCGCAGCATGTCGGAGGCCTTGCCGCCGCGGAACACCAGATCGATCAGGCGGTCGCCGCCATATTTCAGGGCGTCGGACAGCGCCCGTTGGGCCGCCGTCGCGTCCTCGATGGCGTTCTTCAGAATCTGCTGCTGGGCCGCCAGTGCCGCGACCTTGTCGCGCTCGGCCTCGGTCAGCCGGCCGCCCTGCTCGCGCGCCTGGGCCTCGGCCTTGACCACCTCGGTCAACCGGGCGCGCTCCACCGCCGATCGGCCGACCGTCGCCAGCTCGACCTGCGACAGGGCAATGGCGCGCTCCTGGGCGCGCATGAACTTCTCGACCGCCTCGGTGCGCTTGTCGGTCTCGTCGGCCGAGGAGCCGCCAGCAGTGCCCCCCGTGGCCGCGCCCGTTTGCGACCGTCTCGTCGGATCGATCGGAACACCGGGCGGAGGCGGAAGCCCGGCCAGCGCCCGGCCGCGGCGCTCCTCGGCCGCCATCTGGCTGATGGCCTCGATCTCGCCGCGCATCTGGACGACGCGTGCCCGCAGCGTCTCGCGCTGCGCGCCCAGCGGATCCGGCGCCAGGCCGAAGCCACCGCCATCCGGACGCACCTCTTCGGTCACCCTGGGACGCGGAAGGGCGTCCAGCTGACGCTGCGCCTCCTGAATCTCCTCGCGGAGTCCGGCGATGCGGGCCTCGGCGGTTACGCGGACGCCAAGGTCGCTGCGGCCCAGCATTCCGACCAGATTGGCGGCCTCCCGGAGAAACCCGACAATGCCGCCGAGGACACCGACAACACGGTTGAACTGCTCGGCCGTCCAGGCGGCGTTTTCGCCCATGGCCAGCGCCAGGCGGACGCACTCGTCCAGAATCGGACGCATGTTCTGGCCGAGGACGCGGGCGTTCTCCTCGAACTTCAGCTTGAGCTCCTCGGCCCGCTTGATGAGCTCTGGCGAGACCAGACTGCCATCGCGCAGGCCGGACTGTTCGAGCTCGCGCACCTGCCAGTAGAGGTCGGCAAACTTGGCGCGGCCCGCCTCCACCCGCTCGGCCATGTCGGTGAGGCCGAGATTGCGGGCGATGTCGATCGCCTCGAGGCGGCGGCCCTGCGCCTCCAGGTCCGTCAGGCCCTGCAGCACCTGTCGGATCGCCTCCTGTGGGTCCGTAGCGTCCCTGAGGCCCTGCAGCGCGGTCGATGTCATCGAGACCGGAACGTCCAGAAACGCCCTCTCGAAGGCCTCGACCGCCTTGTTCGACGATCCGGTCAGTGACTCGGCAGAGAAGCGCGTGCGGGTGGATCGCTCCAGGGCCGCGAAATCGCGCTCCACGTCCCTGAGCTTGGCGCCGAGACGCTCCGCTCCCACGACGAAGCTCTGGAAAAAGGTCGTGCCGACTCCGGAGGCCGCCGCCTTTTCAGCGATCTCCCTGAAGCGATCGAGCTGCGCGACCCCGGCGGCCGTGGCCGCGGCGAAGGCCGAGACGGCCGCAATGGTGCCCTGATAGGCGACGGCCAGGCCGGCGATGGCGCGCGCCGTCGATCCCGCCTTGGTGGTGATGCCGCCCAGCGCAGAACCGGTGGCCTGGTGAGAGGCAAGGGCGGAGGCCGACACCGAACCCATGCCGGTGGCCACCGCCCGCGCCAGCGTGGCGATCGCGCGGGTGGCGGGCTCGACGTCGGCCCGGAAGGGCATCACAAGCGGCTTGACCATGGTTCAACCCTTCAGAGGTTCCGAGCGGTTTCGATGGTTCCGCCGGCCGGGCGTACATCCGGCCCGGCCGGCGGAGATGCGCGGCGGGTTAGTGCCGCGGCTTGAAGAGAAGGCCGGCCAGGTGTGCCGGCACCCGACCGGCCTATGGAAGCGCGCCGTTACCGGCGGCGCGCCGCCAATCAGGATGCCGAGAACTTCAGAAACTTGATGGCCTGGGTATCGTCCGGCGAGCCGCCGACCCGCTTGGTGGCGTAGAACAGGACGAAGCCCTTCTTGGTGTAGGGGTCGCGCAGCAACCGCACGTCCATCCGGTCGGTGATGATGTAGCCACGCTGGAAATCGCCGAAGGCGATCGCGTGGGCGTCGGCGCCGATGTCCGGCATGTTCTCGTCGAACTCGACCGGATAGCCGAGCAGATTCGAAGGCGTCGCGGCATCGAGCGACTGGCGCCAGATGAGGTTGTCGTTCTCGTCCTTGAACTTGGCGATCACCGCGCCGGTGGCCGAGTTCATCAGCCAGCGCGCGTTGCGGCGATAGCCGGCCTTGAGGCGGAACATGAGGTCCACCAGCGGATCGGCCTGGGCGGCAGGGAAAGCGCCCGAGGCGCCCGTGGGGACATACTCGAACTTGCCCCAGTCGCGGACATTATCGCGCTCGGCGACGATCGGCAGCGACAGAAGGCCCATGGGCTTGCCGACGCCGTTACCCGAGATATAGGCCGCGCCCTCCTTCTCGGCGAAGGTGGTCGAGATCTCCGATTCCAGCCAGACGGCGATGTTCGAGCGCGCATCGTCGATGAGCTTCTGCGTCGCCGCAGGCTGAGCGTATACCTCGTTGGAGGGGATGGTGAGCAAGGACAGCTGCGGGCCATCGGTCTCGGGGCGATCGTCCTTCTCGGCGACCCAGCCAGCCTCAGTGCCACCCCGGCTGACGGGATGGGCATAGGTGTCGGCCGAGGTCTGGACGACGCGCGCCAGCCGCCGCATAGGGCTGATGTCGCGCTGCATCTGCATGATCGTGGCGTTGACTTCCATCGGCGCGAGGAAGCCGCCATCGGGATCGGAATCGACCGAGTTGGCAGCACGATCGGTGATGAGGTCGACAGCATCGCCGCTGCGCATGAAGTTGGCGAGCGCGGCCTCGTGCTCGGCGCGGCGCTCGGCGGCCTGCAGGTCGGCGACGTTGCCGACCATTTCCCAGCTGCGGCGCGGTGAAGCGCCGGCCGAATGCGATGCGCCTGCGTTCGCACCTCGACGGGCGGCGGCGGGGATGACAACCTTGCCCATACGCTCGTTCTCGGCACGAAGGCGGCCGTTCTCGGCCTCCATACGCTCCAGCGCCGACATCACCTCGGCATTGTGTGCCTCGAAAGCGGCGGTGAGGTCATCCTCGCTCGTGGCAGCGCCGCCGACACTGGCCACAAACATTTTCGGAGCAGTTGCTGCACGGCTCATGGTCGATCTCCTTGAAGAAAAAAAGATTTCCGGGAATTTCGCGGCCGGTTTTCCGGCGTTGAAGGACCGGTCCGAAGCGCGATCTCGTTGGACTTTTCGAGGGTCCTACCCCCTCGGTTGGCCGAGACGTTTGATGCGCTCGGTGGCCTGAGCGAGACGTTCAGCAAGAGCCGCGCGTGTCGCGGCGCGCGGGTCTTCGCTTGCCAGCGCAGACCATCCTCGAGTCGCCACCATCACAGCAGCGGCGCGCGGCATGCCGTGCGATCGCAGGACCTGTTCGAGTTCACGTTGCGAGCCGATCGACGCCACCTGCTGGATCTTCGCCCGCTTGTTTGCGGGGATCGTCACGGCCGAGATTTCGAGCAGATCGGCATCGGTGAAGATGGTTGCACCGCGCGTCTCGTCGCGGCGTATGCCTCCGCGGCGAGCAGCCCAGCCGATGCTGAGCCCCAGCGCATCGCCAGCCTGAATATGCTGGTAGGCCTCCTGGCCGCGGGCAGTGCGAAGGTTGAGTTGGCCGACGGCCTTCAGGCCGTAGCTGTCTTCCGCTAGGTGAAGCCACCGCCCGATTGGCTGAGCCATGTCGTGAGCCCAGAGCATCGCCGGCATCGTCCCGGCGGCCTTGTGCTCGGCAAGTGTTTTGGCGAACGCCCCGGCGGCGATAATGCGACCATTGGCGTCCGGCTCCCCGCCAAAGGCGGAGGCATAGCCTTCGATGCGGCCGGCCGCGCGTTGGGCGCTGGCAACGTCAATCGCAATCGGCAGGGCATGGATGGCTGGAGATTGGTTCTGTGGTGTCATGGAGGGCGCCCTCAGCGAACACAAAGCGACGGGGCCGTAAACCGACCCTGTAAGCCCTGACCCAGCATCCCGCTGGTGCCGAAGGTGCCCTGAACGAGTGGCCCAGCATCCCGCTGGTGCCCTCCCGAACAGTGGACGATTAGACAGTTGCCCCGATTCGGCATTTCGTCAACCCCGGATCGTCAGTGGCTAGTGCGGCCAGGTTGGTCTGCCTCAAGCCGCTGGTGAAGCCGCACGGTCGCGGCCTCCAGGAGGCTGTGAAGGTTGGTCGCGAAGCCGATGCCATGTACGACGAGAGAACCGCTGAGGCCGAGCAGGATCAGCTCATCGATGATCTCGCGTGGGTCGTTCCCGGCATCGATCAAGCGTTTCGCTTCCTGTCGGAAACACTCGGCGATTGCGGTGCGCCGCTCGTCGGCAATCTGTTCGTCGGTCAGCATTCTGGGCTCCTGGGGGGCGTGGGGAGAGGAAGGCGGGCAGATGGTCGGGGAGCGTCATCGGCGGGCCTCATCGGGCCTGACGGCCACGGCCAGCGCCCGGATACCGGGATGCTCGGCGCGCCAGGCGGCAAGGGCAGCAGCAACGAAGTCTTGCCGGATGCGAGAAGCGACAAAGGCACTCGGTGCGCTTAGCCGCAGCTCCCCGTCGCTGGCCCCTTCGAACACGACGTGTCCGAACCAACTCCGGAATTGGGCCTCGCCGATGCTCTGCCGCAGACGCTCGCCCGCCGTGCCAAGTGCTGCCGGCTCGGCCTCACGCGCAGACGCTCGCGCGCGCCTTGGGTTAATATCTTCAGGGTTACATAAAGAGCGACTGCGAAAAGTTGCGAGGTTTACGGCAGAAAGTTGCGAGGTTTCTGCCCCCGAAACCTCGCAAGAAGTTGCAGGGTTTCCACCCCTAAACGTCGCAACTTTCTGCGAGGTTTTGAGCACGGGCCGATAGTGGTTCTTCGCGCCCCGGCCGCCTGCGATCCGCGCCTGGTCTTCGGTGCGCGGACGATGCTCCCGGCGCTCGACGGCGAGATATCCGGCACGCTCAAGCTCATCGATCGCAGCCCATACCGTGCGAACCGATTTTCCCATTCGCTCGGCGACGGTTTCGCAGCTCACGAACGTGTCGCCCGAACGACTGTTGAAGAACGTCCCGATGACGCAAGCCACGCGGAAGGCCGTGGGCGACAGGTTGCCATCAAGCGCCATGTCATCCACCCAATCCATGCGAAGCGGTTTTGGGATCAGGACCTTCGCTGGCAGTGGCAATTCAGGTGCGGCTGACATCGGCAGCCTCGACCATGGCGTTCATCAGCTCGACCAGAAACCGGTTGCGAACAGCTGGCCGCGCGTGCAGCCAGGCGACACGCAGCGCCGTCAACTCCGGCGCCATGCCAGCGGCGGCAAGCATGCCCTCCTTCGTCCGATCGGAGATCCGCTTGCGGACCTCTGGGTCGGCCATCGTGGCGCGGACCTTCTGGGAGAGAGCCCGGCGTGATTCGTCAGTGAACTTGCGGCCGTACACCACGATCAGACCCCCCAAAAGGTGAGGGATTGACCACTGACGAAGGCCGCAAAGTGCCGTCCAGAACCCTGCCCCTCACCTGCGCTTACTTCCTGATCCGCCGAAACCCCGCGGGACCGGGCGAGGCCTCCACCCAATCTCCTGAACTGCCCTGTTTGCTGCGCAGCCGGCTTGCAGCGGGTATCGGAACCGGTCGGAAGGCGGCTCACCGGTGCGAAGCCAGCAACCGGCCGACGGGCGATGGGGGACCATTCCGAGGGCTCCGGCGCATCATGACCGTCCTGAAGGTCACCGCCCTGATCCTGGGGCCTCTTCTCCTCGCTCTCTCGGTCTGGCTGAACCGCCGCGCGGGCGGGACCGAGGATGTGCCCGGCAGGCCCTTTCCGATCGGACGCCTGCTTGTCTCCATCCTGCTCCACTTCGGGGGCGCGATCCTCATTGCCGGCATTCTGCTCGCCGTCTTCGGTCCCTGACGCCGGGTGGGCCGCGGCTTGCCCGATCTCAGCCGCTTGCCGGCGGCGGTTTCAGCCGCTCGTTGAGCCGTGGCCAGCGCCGGCCGACCCGGATGGTCAGGCGGCGCCGCATGCGCCGCGCACGGTGGCTGTCCACGGACAGAACCCACAGGCCGACCGGAAACATCCACGGGCCGAGGACCGGCAGGAAACTCAGCATGCCGCCGCCGATGAACCCCCAGCCAAGCAGGCGGCGACGCAGGCGCGATCGCGGCAGGGGAAAGGTCCGGCCGAGAATCACGATCCGGCTCGGAGCCTGTCCGTCCATGGTGCTGCCGCCCGCCACCTTGCCTCCCGTGATCCCTGCCTTGCTGCCGCCATCGGGCCCGTCATGAGGCCGCCATGCCTGTTGGCGTCAGGATCGCGGCCCTGCGCATGGGCGACGAGATTAGCGCTTGGCAAGCGCGAACGTCCTGTGTTATTCGCGCCGCTCACTCGCTTCAGGCAGTGATCCTCGGTAGCTCAGTGGTAGAGCAACCGGCTGTTAACCGGTTGGTCGCTGGTTCGAATCCGGCCCGGGGAGCCAATTTTCAGAAAACGCGCTCGGAAACGCCTCCGGGCGCGTTTTCGTTTCGGGTCCCGGCCATCGCCCCCGCAAGGCGTTGGCGACAGGCGACCGAGACCAGCCGCCGGGACGCTTCACCCGGGCGCGAACATCGGAAAGCTGACGCCGATCGCCCACGCCAGCGTCAGACCGAGCGCGACGCCGGCCGCTGCCGGAGAGCCCGTTCTGCGGCCGACCCAGCCTCCCATCAGGCCGAAGATCGTGAAGAACAGGACGATCACGGGGATGATGATCAGCAGGAAGAACAGCCGCTGGAAATCAAGCGCCACGGCGGCACCCAGCGAGGCGATGAAGGCTGCACGCGCGGCAAACCGCCGCCAGAGCGCGGCGCGCCCGCCCTCCGTGACAAGACTGTCGGCCAGCATGCAGGGCAACGCCCCGACAGCGATGGCGGCGACGATCGGCAGCCTGGCCGCAATCGGCCAGAACGACGCGACGTAGCGATCCAGCGCGCCGCCAAAGACGACGATGCCCCAGGCTGCCAGCGCCAGAGCCGGAATCCATGCAATGGGGCCGATCCGGATGCGGCACCAGGCCAGCAGGACGAGGGACAGGACGCCATAGACGAACAGGTGGACGGCCAGATAGTCGGCCACCAGGACCGGCAGAAAGCGGGTATCGACAAACCGCAGCAGGACAGGTGTGACGGTCGCCGGCAAGGCGACGACGATCAGGAAGGTGCGAAGCGACAGCCTGGATGGCTCGATCTCGCCGCGGGGCAGCAGGCGCGACAGCGGCCAGCCGAGAACAACGATGCCGAGCAGCAGCAGGACGATGGGACCGCCCGAGGCGGATACCGGGCCGCTGCTCACGCGTCCGAATGCCGCATCGAGCCAGGTGCGGGCCTCCTGCAAGGCGGTGGTCGAATACAGCACCCCGACATGTTCGACCCCGGGTCCGACGGCCGCCCGGCGCCCGGTGCCGGCGGACGGATCGCCGACCGTCGCCCCCTCGACTGCCGAAGGCTCTGCCAGCCGCACGTTTCGCAGGGCGTTCTGCCGCAGCGTCGCTTCCCATTCTCCCGAAACGATCAGCAGGTTGGGCGGGTCGGTGGCGGTCACCGCCTCGGAGAACATCGATATGGCCACCGTCGCCGACACCCGGCGGTCGGCGATCGCCTGCCGCACGATGATGTCCGACGCCATCGAATGGCCGAGCAGGGCCACACGCCCGTCCACGCCCGGCCAGGCCAGCGCGGCATCGATCACCCGGCCGGTCTCACGCATGAGCAGCCGGGTCGTGCCATCGATGCGCGTGACATCGCCCGACATCGGGGTCGGATTGCGACCATGGCCCTCGAAGTCGAAGGCCATGACGACATAGCCGGCCCGCGCCAGCGTGAGCGAATAGGCCTCCATGAGCTGGCGGGAGCCGGCGAAGCCGTGCGCGATGACAACGGCCGGAGCGGTGGCGCCTGCGGGGCGTTGGTAGACGGTCACCGGCGTCCTGCCGACATCGGCATGCACGATGACAAGCCCCGAGCGCTCGCCCTCCAGGTGCCAGACGCCGGCACCGATACAGGCGACGCCGACAAGGGCCGCGATCGCCGAAGGCCAGAATGCACGCAATGGGTCACCCATTCTGATCGACTTGCGGGTCGGACCGCGGCATGTCTCCATCATACGCGGCCGATCGTCGGCAGAGTGTGCCATGGCGGCGTTCGGCCGGCTCAAATTTCGTGGGCGCAAGCGCCCCTTCACGCCTGCGAAGGACCCATCCATTCCCGCGAAGGACCCATGATCGAGACCGCCAGCCCGGGTTCATCGCACGGTCCCGCCCGCAGGCGCGTGCTCCTGCTCGGCGCGACCGGCACGATCGGTCGGGCCACGGCACGCGCGCTGGTCGAGCGTGGCCATGAGGTCGTCTGCTTCCTGCGCCCGCGTGCCGGAACGGGCGGCTCCCTCACACCGGACGACAGCGCCAGGCTGCTCGCCGGAACCCGTCTGCGCTTCGGCGACGTCACCGATCCCCAATCAATCGCGCGCGACGGCTTTTGCGGCGAGCCATTCGACGCCCTGATGTCGTGCCTCGCCTCGCGCACCGGCGCGCCGCGGGATGCCTGGGCCATCGACCACCGGGCCAATTCCCTAGCGCTTGCGGCCGCCCGGAACCATGGCGTGAGCCATATGGTGCTGCTCTCGGCAATCTGCGTCCAGAAGCCCCTTCTGGCCTTTCAGCAGGCCAAGCTGGCATTCGAGACGGAACTGGTCGAATCCGGCCTCACCTATTCCATCATCAGGCCGACAGCCTTCTTCAAATCCCTGTCGGGACAGGTTGACCGGGTCAGGCAGGGCAAGCCGTTCCTGGTGTTTGGCGATGGCACGCTGACCGCCTGCAAGCCGATCGGCGACATGGATCTGGGTCGATACCTTGCCGATTGCCTCAGCGACACGGGCCGCCATGATCGCATCCTGCCGATCGGCGGACCGGGCGATGCGATCACGCCGCGACAGCAGGGGGAGCATCTGTTTCGCCTCTGCGGGCGCCCCCCGCGCTTCAGGCAGGTGCCCTTGCGGTTGCTCGACACGATCGTCGGCGGTTTGGGCGCCCTCGGGCATGTTTTCCCTCGCCTGGCCGACAAGGCCGAACTGGCGCGCATCGGGCGCTATTACGCGACCGAATCAATGCTCGTGCTCGATCCGGCGACGGGGCGCTACGATGCCTCGGCTACCCCTTCGACCGGGACCGAGTCGCTGTTCGCGTTTTATGAGCGACTGTTGGCCGGCGAGGCATCGATCGAACGGGGCGACCATGCCGTCTTCTGAACGGGCCGGCCTTGTCGGTCGCGGCCGTCGTCCCGGGTCCGATGATGCGGGCGCCCGTTGGGGATCGTGACCTGATCCGGTCCGCTGCCGGACACGTAAACCTCCCGATGTCATCCCCCGCCCCCGCCATCGTCTGGTTCCGCGACGACCTGCGCCTCGCTGACAATCCGGCGCTCGATGCCGCCTGCCAGAACGGGCGTCCGGTCGTTGCGATCTACATTCTCGAGACCGGCACCGGGCGGCGCCCCTTGCAGGGCGCGGCCGGCTGGTGGCTGTCGCGCAGCCTGCGGGCACTCGGGGCCGACATCGCTGCCCGTGGCGGCCGGCTTCTGCTCAGGGCGGGAGACCCGCGCGAGGTCATCCTGTCACTCACTGGCGAGACCGGCGCCGGTCTGGTGACCTGGAACCGCCGCTACGATGCCGCCGGCGTCGCGACCGATCAGGCGATCAAGGCCGCGCTGAAGGACCAAGGCATCGCCGCCGAGAGCTTTTCCGCCAATCTGCTGCGCGAGCCCTGGCAGGTGCGCACCCGCTCCGACGAGCCCTTCAAGGTGTTTTCGCCGTTCTGGCGCGCCCATCAGGCACTCGGCGACCCGCGCCCGGCCCTGTCCGCGCCCAAACGCCTTCTTGACGGCAGCCAGGGCCTTGCCAGCGAGGCGCTGGACGACTGGGGCCTCGAACCGACCTCGCCGGACTGGGCCGCCGGCTTTTCCGATTGGTGGACGCCCGGCGAGGCCGGAGCCCGAGAACGCCTGACCACCTTCCTCGACGGGCCGCTCGACAGCTATGCGGCCGACCGAAACCGGCCCGATCGCGATTCGACCTCGGCCCTGTCGCCCCACCTGCGGTTCGGCGAGATTTCGCCGGTCCAGATCTGGCACGCGGCCGCCATGACCGCTGGCACGGGCAGCGCCCGCGGCCTCGACAAGTTCCTGTCCGAGATCGGCTGGCGGGAATTTGCCTATCACCTGCTGTTCCACTGGCCGGACCTGCACCGCACCAGCTTCCAGCCGCGCTTCGAGGCGTTTCCCTGGCACGGCGATCCCGGCGCGCTCAGGGCCTGGCAGCGCGGGCTCACCGGCTATCCGCTGGTCGATGCCGGCATGCGCCAGCTCTGGCAGACCGGCTGGATGCACAATCGCGTGCGCATGGTGGTCGCCTCCTTTCTCGCCAAGCACCTTCTGATCGACTGGCGCGAGGGCGAGGCCTGGTTCTGGGACACGCTGGTGGATGCCGACGTCGCCAACAATCCGGCCAGCTGGCAGTGGGTGGCCGGTTCCGGGGCCGATGCCGCCCCCTATTTCCGCATCTTCAACCCGGTGAAGCAGGGCACGACCTTCGATCCCGACGGCACCTATGTGCGCCGCTGGGTGCCGGAGCTTGGCGGCCTGCCGGCAAGCGCCATCCACGCGCCCTGGACCGCCTCCCCGCAGGTGCTCGCCAGCGCCGGCATCCGGCTTGGCGAGACCTATCCGCGGCCGGTGGTCGACCACGACCGCGCCCGCCAGCGCGCGCTGGAGGCCTTCGGTTCGCTCGCTCCGCGTGCCGAGGCCTCGCCATGACCGCGCGCCGCGATGATGCAACGCACAATGCCCGGTTGCAGGACGGCGTTGATTCAGCAGGTGTTTCTACTAGGATTGTGGCGGAGGGAACCGGAAAGGGCCCCTCGCCGTTTGGCTTGCATGCGCCGAACGCATGGAACTGTTCCGGCGCGCGAGCCAGGCGGATCCACCCGTCATCCGTTCGGCAATGGGCGATGATGTCATGACCAGCCAGACGACCGGCCACCCCGGCGGTGGATTGTCAGAGACGATCGAGGTCACGCGCGAGACCCTTGGCCGCGTCACTGCCGGCCTGCCCCGCTTCGCGCGCTATGCCCTCGGCTATCCCCTGAAGATTCGCGCCGGCACGCTGACCCTGACCCTGCCCGACGGCCGGCGCCTGGTGTTCCGCGGTCGGGAACCCGGCCCCCAGGCCGACATGATCGTGCGCGACTTCACCTTCGCGCGCCGCCTGATCCTGGATGGCGATGCCGGTTTCGCGGAGGCCTTCATCCGCGGCGAGTGGGACAGTCCGGACCCCGCCGGCTTTCTCTACTTCTTCTGCGTGAACATGGAGGCCGTGCGCCACCTGACCCGCTACAATCCGTTCGCGCGGCTGATGCAGCGCTTCCGCCACTGGCGCAACCGCAACACGAAGGCGCAGGCGCGGCGCAACATCATCGCCCATTACGACCTCGGCAATGCCTTCTACCGGGCCTGGCTCGACCCCTCCATGACCTATTCCTCGGCATGGTTCGGCGCCGGGGCGGCTGATCTGCCCTCTGCTCAGCGCGACAAATATCGCCGGCTCGCTCGCGAGATCGGGCTCAAGGCGGGCCACCACGTGCTGGAGATCGGCTGCGGCTGGGGCGGCTTTGCGGAGGTTGCGGCCAGCGAGTTCGGCGCCCGCGTCACCGGCCTCACCCTGTCGGACGAGCAGCATGCCTATGCCACGCGCCGCATGGCGGAGGCCGGCCTGTCCGACCGCGTCACCATCAAGCTTCAGGACTACCGCGACGAGACCGGCACCTATGACGCCATCGCCTCCATCGAGATGTTCGAGGCGGTGGGCCGGGAGTACTGGCCGTCCTATTTCGACACGGTCGCCCGCAGCCTGAAGCCCGGCGGTCGGGCCGGCATCCAGGTCATCACGCTCGACGAGCCCTTGTGGGACGACTACCTGCGCGAGATCGACTTCATCCGCGCCTATGTCTTTCCCGGCGGCATGCTGCCGACCGCCTCCCACATGCGCGACCTGCCGCGCGCCACCGGCCTTGCCCTCGTCGACGAGGAAGCCTTTGGCCGGGACTATGCGCGCACGCTGGAGGAATGGCGCCGCCGCTTCCTCGCCGTCTGGGAGGATGTCGCCCGGCTCGGCTTCGACGATCGGTTCAAGCGCATGTGGACCTACTATCTCGCCTATTGCGAGGCGGGGTTCAGGGCCGGCACCATCGACGTCCGGCAATTCGTCTATGCGCGATCGTGACGGGGACTGCCGGCGCCCCTGCCCTTCGGAGGCTTGAGCGGCCTGCGGGCCTCGGATAGCGTCCGCCCTCCGCCCTGTGTGGCCCGGAGTGCCCCATGCCCTTCCATCCCTCGGTCGTCGAAGCCATCGGCAACACGCCGCTGATCCGGCTGCGCCGTGCGAGCGATGCGACCGGCTGCACGATCCTCGGCAAGGCCGAGTTCATGAACCCCGGCCAGTCGGTGAAGGATCGGGCCGCGCTGTTCCTGATCCGCGACGCCATGGCCAGGGGCCTCGTGCGCCCCGGCGGGACGATCGTCGAGGGCACGGCCGGCAATACCGGCATCGGTCTCGCCATGGTCGGGCGCGCGCTCGGGCTCGACTGCGTCATCGTCATCCCCGAGAACCAGAGCCAGGAGAAGAAGGACGCCCTGCGCCAGCTTGGCGCCAGCCTCATCGAGGTGCCTGCCGTCCCCTATGCCAACCCCAACAACTACGTGAAGGTCTCGGCCCGGACCGCGGAGCGCATCGCCCGCGAGAACCCGGACGGCGCCTTCTGGGCCAACCAGTTCGACAATGTCGCCAACCGTCAGGCCCATATCGAGACCACGGGCCCGGAGATCTGGCGCGACACGGATGGCAGGATCGACGGGTTCATCTGCGCCATCGGCTCGGGCGGCACGCTGGCCGGCATCGCCATGGCGCTGAAGGAGCGCAGCCCCAAGGTCACCATCGGCTGTGCCGATCCGCTCGGCGCCGCCATGTATTCCTGGTTCACGGACGGCGAGCTGAAGTCCGCCGGCTCGTCCATCACCGAGGGCATCGGCCAGGGCCGCGTGACGAAGAACATCGAGGGCGCGCCCGTCGACATCGCCTTCCAGATTCCCGACGAGGAGGCGATCCCCGTCATGTTCGACCTGCTGGAGCACGAGGGCCTGTGCGTCGGCCCCTCCACCGGCATCAATGTCGCCGGCGCCATCCGCCTTGCGCGCCAGCTCGGCCCCGGCCACACCATCGTGACCATCCTCTGCGACTACGGCTTCCGCTATGCCTCCAAGATCTACAACCCCGCCTTCCTGCGCTCGAAGGGCCTGCCCGTGCCGGCCTGGCTGGAGCGCGGCTCCCTCCCGCTCGTCGATCTCATGCCGGTGACCTGATGGCCACGCAGTTCCTGTTCCGCGACGACGCCTACCTCCCGAGCTGCGAGGCGACCGTCATCGGCTTCACCGAAAAGGATGGCGCCCACGGCGTCGTGCTCGACCGCACCGTGTTCTATCCCACCGGCGGCGGCCAGCCGGGCGACCAGGGCCTGCTGGAGACCGCCGGCGGCGCACTGACGGTGGCCACCGCCGTCTATGGCACCAGCCGCGAGGAGATCGCCCACGTCCTGGCACCGGGCGCGGTATTGCCGGCGATCGGCGAGACCGTCACCGCGCGCCTCGACTGGCCGGTGCGGTTCGCGCGCATGCGCATGCATACCGGCCTCCACCTGCTTTCGGTCGCGCTGCCCTTCCCGGTGACCGGCGGCGCCATCGGCGCGGAGGAGAGCCGGCTCGACTTCGACATTCCCGAGGCCGGCCTCGACCGCGACGAGCTCACCGCCCGGCTCAACGACCTGATAGCCAAGGATGCAGCCATCACCGAAAGCTGGATCACCGATGCCGAGCTGGAAGCCAATCCGGGCCTGGTCAAGACCATGTCGGTGAAGCCGCCCATGGGCTCGGGCCGCGTGCGGCTCATCGCCATCGAGGGGATCGACCTGCAGCCCTGCGGCGGCACCCATGTGCGCAACACCCGCGAGATCGGCCAGCTCGTCGTCTCGTCGATCGAGAAAAAAGGCAAGCAGAACCGGCGCGTGCGCGTCGTGTTCGCGTAAGGAGTGACGATGACCGCCCTGCCCTCGCCCTGGCTGCGCTCCACCGACTGGCTGGCCCAGCACCTCGACTATCCGGACCTCGTCATCCTCGACGGCACCTATTTCCTGCCGACCATGGGGCGGGACGCCGAGGCCGAATTCGCCGCCGCCCATATTCCGGGCGCGCAGCGCTTCGACATCGACACCGTGAAGGATGCCGACAGCGACCTGCCGCACATGATGCCGTCATCGGCGGCTTTCGCCTCGGCCTGCCGCGCGCTCGGCATCGGCGACGGCAAGTCGGTGCTCATCTACGACGCGATCGGCCTGTTCTCGGCGCCGCGCGTGTGGTGGATGTTCCGCAATTTCGGCGTCGATCGCGTGTTCATCCTGGACGGCGGCCTGCCGAAATGGGTCGCCGAGGACCGGCCGGTCGAGACCGGCCCGGCACGCCGGCGCGAGGCCCGTCATTTCACCGCCCGCAAGAACCACGGCGCGGTCGCCGATCTGGGCGACGTCAAGAAGGCGCTGGCCAATGGGCGGACACAGGTGGTCGATGCCCGGCCCGCCGACCGCTTCCGCGGCGAGACGGCCGAGCCACGCCCCGGCCTGAAGTCCGGCCACATGCCCGGCGCGCTCAACGTGCCGTTCGCCGGCCTCGTCGAGAACGGCAGGCTCGTGTCGCAGGAGCGCATCCGCGAGGCCTTCTCGGCCGCCGGGGTCGATCTCGACCGGCCGGTGATCACCAGCTGCGGCTCGGGCGTTTCGGCCGCCATCCTCTGGCTTGCGATCGATGCGCTCGGCAAGCAGCCGGCAGGCCTCTATGACGGCTCATGGTCCGAATGGGGCGCGCGCGACGACTGTGCCGTCGAGACCGGGCCGCCGGCGGGTTCGCCGCCGAAGGCCTGAGCCGGCCGTTTCGTCGGCCCGTCGCGGCGCCCGCCTCAGGCGACCAGCGTCACCAGCGACAGGCCGAAGGCGGCCACGCACACGACGACGCGCGCACGGTGCCAGGCGGCCCAGCTGGCCAGGACCGCCGCAAGCTCGGTGGCCGGCACGGCGCGCCGCAGGAAGGCCTCGTTCGCCGCCCTGAAATAGACGAGGTAGATGCCGACCAGGCTGCAGCTCAGCACCGCCGCCGCGATGGCCGCGAGGCTGCGCGGCCCAAGTCCGGACTGGAGGGTCACCTGGACGGCGGCCAGCACGGCCGCAGGCGGCACCACCATCGTCAGCGGCGCGAAGAAGCGGAACAGCAGCGGTCCATAGGTCGGGTGGAGCGCATAGAACGCCTCCGCCGGCAGCGTGCGCCAGTAGGGCACCAGCAGCCGGTCCTCGGCGAGCAGCGCGCCGGCGAGGAGGCCGAGCGAGGCGGCAGCAAACAGGGGCAGCAGATGGCTCGCGAGGGCAGTCACGGCCGCCCCTCCGTCGAGCCGGTCAGTGCAGGATCTGGCTGAGGAACAGCTTGGTCCGCTCGTGCTGCGGGTTCGAGAAGAACTGGTTCGGCTCGTTCATCTCGATGATCTGCCCGTAATCCATGAAGATGACCCGGTTCGCCACCTGCCGGGCAAAGCCCATCTCGTGGGTGACGCAGATCATGGTCATGCCTTCCTCGGCGAGGCTCACCATGGTGTCGAGCACCTCCTTGACCATTTCCGGGTCGAGGGCGGATGTCGGCTCGTCGAACAGCATGATCTTCGGGCTCATGCAAAGCGCGCGCGCGATGGCGACGCGCTGCTGCTGGCCGCCGGACAGCTGGCCGGGATATTTCAGCGCCTGCTCCGGGATGCGCACCCGCTTGAGGTAGTGCATCGCCACCTCCTCGGCCTCCTTCTTGGGCATCTTCTTCACCCAGATCGGCGCGAGCGTGCAGTTCTCCAGGATGGAGAGGTGCGGAAACAGGTTGAAGTGCTGGAACACCATGCCGACCTCGCGCCGGATCTCGTCGATCCGCTTCAGGTCGTCGGTCAGTTCGATCCCGTCGACGATGATCTGGCCCTGCTGATGTTCCTCCAGCCGGTTCACGC
This sequence comes from Phreatobacter sp., assembly GCF_051860605.1. GTDB lineage: Bacteria > Pseudomonadota > Alphaproteobacteria > Rhizobiales > Phreatobacteraceae > Phreatobacter. The sequence continues at coordinate 51,734 of NZ_JBHYDR010000010.1, forward strand.
AGCGGATCATGGTCGATTTGCCGGAGCCCGACGGCCCGCAGACGACGATGCGCTCGCCGCGATGGACGGTCAGGTTGATGTCCTTCAGGACATGAAACTCGCCATACCACTTGTGCATGCCGGTGATGGAGATGGCGACCTCGTTGGTCGTCGTCGGCATCCGGGCGGGAGACGGGCTGGACATGCGGAACTCCTGGAAGGCCTTGTCGTCGCGGTCCGGCGCCGTCAGCGGCGCAGGCTGGTGTTGAGCCTGTTCTCGACGAAGATCGAGTAGCGGGACATGAAGTAGCAGAAGGCGAAATAGATGATCCCGGCAAAGGCAAAGCCGGTGTAGAGCGTCACCGGGCTTGCCCATTGCGGGTCGGTGAACCCGGCGCGGATGCCGCCGAGCAGGTCGAAGATGGCAACGATCGAGACCAGCGTCGTGTCCTTGAACAGGCCGATGAAGGAGTTGACGATGCCGGGGATCACCAGCTTCAGCGCCTGGGGCATGACGATCAGCCCCATCATGCGCGGATAGTTGAGCCCAAGCGCCATGGCGCCCTCGAACTGGCCCTTCGGGATGGCCTGCAAGCCGCCACGGATCGTCTCGGCCATGTAGGCGCCGGAGAAGATCGACACGCCGACCAGCACGCGCACCATCGCGTCGGGCGAGCGCTCGAGGAACAGCGGCAGCATGTAGGTGGCGAAGAACAGCACGGTGATCAGCGGCACGCCGCGCACCATCTCGATCAGGCCAACCGACAGGAAGCGGATGATCGGCATCTTCGACCGCCGGCCGAGCGCCAGCGCCACGCCGATCGGCAGGGCCGCCACGATGCCGGTGGTTGCCACCACCAGCGTCACCAGCAGGCCGCCCCATTGCCGTGTCTCGACGATGGGCAGCGCCGGCGCATCGACGATGCCGGTTCGCACGATGACCAGCGCGAGCACGCCGACCGCAAGCGCCGCGAAGCCGTATTGCAGGAACAGCGTATTGGGATTTTCCTCCACGCGGCTCATCAGATAGCCGACCATCAGCGTGACGCCGCCGATCAGGGCAAGCCAGCCGATGGCGCTCAGCCAGGGATTGATGATCGAGCCGCCGTAGAGAAGGTTGAAGGCGAGGACCGGAAAGGCGCCGAAGAAAAGCACCGCGTTCAGCACCTTGTGCGGCAGGCTCGGGATCAGCAGCGGGATCAGCAGGATGATCGCGATGATATAGGTCAGGTTGACCCGCCAGCGCTCCTCGACCGGATAGAAGCCGTACATGAACTGGCCGAATTTGGCCCAGACGAAGGGCCAGCAGGCCCCGACGCTGCGCCCCACCTTTTCGTCGAGGCAGGCATCGCGATCCTCGCCGGTCCACACGGCGCGAATGATGGTGAAATCGACGAAGGTCCAGATCAGCACATAGGCGATATAGGCGCCCACCAGCGTCAGGAGCGTCTGCAGCGGGCTGGAGAACAGCTTGGCCCGGGCCCAGCCCCAGGGGCCGACGAGACTGGCCGGCGGCGGCAGCGGCTGGAGGATCTCTCCGCGGGTGAAGGAGGTGGTCATGTCCCGCTCCTCACCGTTCCACCAGCGCGATGCGCCGGTTGTACCAGTTCATGAAGATGGAGGTGGCGATCGAGATGGTCAGGTAGCAGCCCATCCACATGGCGATGACCTCGATCGCCTGGCCCGTCTGGTTGAGGATGGTGCCGCCGACCGAGACGACGTCGGGATAGCCGATGCCGACCGCCAGCGAGGAGTTCTTGGTCAGGTTGAGGTACTGGCTGGTCAGCGGCGGGATGATGACCCGCAGCGCCTGCGGGATCACGATGAGGTTGAGGATGCGCCCCTCCGGCAGGCCGAGCGACCGGCCGGCTTCCGTCTGGCCGTGGCTGACCGCCTGGATGCCGGCGCGCACGATCTCGCCGATGAAGGCGGCGGTATAGGCGACGAGCGCCACCGTCAGCGCGACGAATTCCGGGATCAGCGTCATGCCGCCGGTCAGGTTGAAGCGGCCCTGCTGGGGATGGTCGAAGGAGATGGGCATGCCCGAGACGAGGTAGGCCAGGATCGGCAGCCCGAGAATGAGCCCGGTCATGGTGGCCACCACCGGGAACTGTTCGCCGGTCGCCTCCTGGCGCTTGCGCGCCCAGTGGCGGACCGCGAACGCCGCCACGAGGCCGACGATCAGCGCGATGCCGATCAGCCCCGCTCCGGTCTCGAACACGGGCCGTGGGACCGTGATGCCGCGCTGGTTGGCGAACAGCAGCCCGAACAGCGAATAGGAATTGCGCGGCGTCGGCATGGCCGCCAGCACGGCCAGGTACCAGAACAGGATCTGGAACAGCAGCGGCAGGTTGCGGATGATTTCGACATACCAGTAGGCGATCTTGGCGATCACCCAGTTGGGCGAGAGGCGCGCCACGCCGACGATGAAGCCGAGCAGGGTGGCGAAGAAGATGCCGACGACGGCGACCAGCAGCGTGTTCAGCAGGCCGATGAGATAGGCCCGGCCGTAGGACATCGATTCTTCCCACGCGATCGGCGTCTGGGAAATGCCGAAGCCGGCCGTCTGGTTGAGGAAGCCGAAGCCGCCCGCGATGTTCTGGTTTCTGAGGTTGGTGACGGCGTTGTTCACCGCCGTGAACAGGATGAAGACGAGCAGCGCCAGGGCCAGGGTCTGGAAGATCAGGCTTCGCGTCTTCGGATCGTTAAAGAACGCCACTTTGGGCGCACTGCCCCCGCGAGCCGGCAATGTGCCGTCCGTCATAATCGCCATCCCCTTCTCTGGTGCGGTGAGGGGCTTTTGATCCGCCCGGAGGCGGCCCAGCCATACTCTTCACCGGCAAACCGTCCCGGATCGTGGACCCGGGACGGTGATTATGTCCAGTCGTAATTGCACCGCAACGTGACGTCGCGATCAGCGGATCGGCGGGGCGTATTGCAGGCCGCCCTTGGTCCAGAGCGCGTTCTGGCCGCGCTGGATGCCGAGGCGGGTCGTGGGTCCGACATTCCGGTCGAAGATCTCGCCGTAATTGCCGACATGGCGGACGATGCGCACTACCCAGTCCTTGGTCAGGCCGAGCGCCTCGCCAAAATTGCCCTCCACGCCGAGAACGCGCCGGATCTCGGGATTGGTGGACTGCATCATCTGGTCGAGATTGGCCTTGGTGATGTTGAGTTCCTCGGCCGTGACCATCGCGAAGTGGGTCCACTTGACGATGTCGAACCACTGGTCGTCACCGTGGCGGACGACCGGGCCGAGCGGCTCCTTGGAGATGATCTCCGGCAGAACCATGTGGTCGTCCGGCTTGGCCAGCTTGATGCGCTCGGCATAAAGGCCGGACGCGTCCGTCGTGAACACGTCGCAGCGGCCGGCATCATAGGCCTTCACCGTCTCGTCGGCGCTGGCGAAGACCACCGGCTCGTAGCGCATGTTGTTGGCGCGGAAGAAGTCGGCGACGTTGAGCTCGGTCGTCGTTCCGGTCTGCACGCAGACCGAGGCGCCGGACAGTTCGCGCGCGCTCTTCACGTTCAGCGACTTGCGGACCATGAAGCCCTGGCCGTCGTAATAGTTCACGCCGGCAAAGTTCAGGCCGAGCGAAGTGTCGCGCTGCAGCGTCCAGGTGGTGTTGCGCGACAGCACGTCGATTTCGCCGGACTGGAGCGCCGTGAAGCGGTCCTTGGCCGAGAGCGGCGAGAACCGCACCTTGGTCGGGTCGTTGAAGATGGCCGCGGCGAGCGCCCGGCACAGGTCCACGTCGAGCCCGGTCCAGTTACCGGCGCTGTCCGGCATGGAGAAGCCGGCCAGACCCTGGGTCACGCCGCACTGGACGAAGCCCTTGTTCTGGATGTTGCGCAGCGTTGTCGGTGCCTGGGCCTGGGCCGCCGAGGCGGCGAGACCGAGGACCGCGCCAAGCGCGATGGTCGAGACAATCCGTTTCATGGGGGGCAGCCTTTCCACTCTGTTCTCAAGGCAGATTTGTTGTCTTCCGCGGGTATCGGGTGTGGCCTCTCGATGGGCTGCACGGTCCCGAGACCCCGCATTCGTGCATCACAGGCCATCTTCTGGCGGGGGTCAAGGGCTTGACGGGTCGCATCCCCGCCGGGGAAAACCGGTTCCTTCCCGCTCCCTGCAATCCGCGCATTGCGAACATCGAGGCGATCATGGCCGGTCCGTCCAACCCCAAGAGCCTCGCCGACCGCACGCGCCTTGTGCTCGGCGGGCGCAAGCCGGCCGACCAGTTCGGCTTCGTCAACACGCCGATCTACCGCGGCTCGACCGTCCTCTATCCGACCTATGACGAGTTGAAGGCCCGGCGGCAGCCCTATGTCTATGGCACCCGCGGCACGCCGACCACGCGCGCGCTGGAGGAGGCCTGGGCCGACATTTCGGGCGCCGCCGGCGCGGTGCTCGTGCCCTCGGGCCTCGCCGCCATCGTGGTGGCGCTGCAAGCCTGCCTGAAGGCCGGCGATCACATGCTGGTCACGGATTCGGTCTATCGGCCCACCCGCGAATATTCCAACACCATCCTGAAGCGGTTCGGCGTCGAGACCACCTATTACGACCCGGTCATCGGCGCGGGCATCGCCGACCTGATGCGGCCGAACACGAAGGTCGTGTTCACCGAGGCGCCCGGCTCGCAATCGTTCGAGATGCAGGACATCCCGGCCATCGCCGAGGTCGCCCATGCCCGCGACGCCATCGTCGTCATGGACAACACCTGGGCCACGCCCCTCTATTTCCCGCCGCACGAGCGCGGCGTCGACATCGCCATCGAAGCCGGCACCAAATATCTCGGCGGTCATTCGGACCTGCTGATGGGCATGGTCACGGCCAACGAGCGCTGCTGGAAGATGCTGCGCGACACCTATGACCTGATGGCCATCGTGCCGGGGCCGGAGGACTGTTTCCTCGCCCTGCGCGGCCTGCGCACCATGAAGCTGCGCCTCGACGAGGCCGGCCGTCAGGGCCGCGCCATGGCCGACTGGCTCGCCGCCCGGCCCGAGGTCAAGACCGTGTTGCACCCGGCCATGCCGCACCATCCCGGCCACGACATCTGGAAGCGCGACTTCAAGGGCGCCTCCGGCCTGTTCTCGGTCATCCTGCACCCGGTCTCCGAACAGCAGCTTGCCGCCTTCCTCGACGGGCTGGAACTGTTCGGCATGGGCTATTCCTGGGGTGGCTACGAGAGCCTCGTCGTGCCCTTCGACTGCTCGCCCTATCGCTCGGTCACCACCTGGAACCCCGGCGGCACGGCCCTGCGCTTCCAGATCGGCCTCGAGGACGTGGCCGATCTGCAGGCGGACCTGGCCGCCGGCTTCGAGCGGATGAAGGCCTCCGTCTGATCAGCCCGCGCGCGAGAGGCGGGCGGCAACGGCTGCCCGCACGCGCCGCCATGGCAGGGCGAAGGGCCGCCGGTCCGCGCCCGGCGTGAACACGAGGCCCCGGCGCGCGAACAATTCGCGCGTCATCAGCGTGAACCACGCGCCCCACAGGGACCCAACCACGATATCGGTGAAATAGTGCGCGTCCACCGCCACGCGGCTGTAGGCGATGACGAAGGCCGCCCCGATCAGCCAGAGGCGCCAGCGGGGAAACAGGAAGGCCAGCGCCAGCGCCGAGGCAAAGGCGGTCTGCGAATGGCCCGAGGGAAAGCTCGCGAAATGCGGGCTCCACGAGGGAAACTGGAAGTAGAGCGCGCCGAACTCGTCGAAGAATCGCGGCCGCCCGCGGGCGATGATGCGCTTGACGATGGAGATGATCAGGCCCGAACCGCCGACGGCCAGGAACACGAAGGCGAAGCGCGCCGCGAGCGCCAGCAGCACGCGGTCGGCCAGGGAGCGCGCCGGTGAGGCCAGTGCCAGCAGCGCCAGAAGGGCGACACCGGACGGAATCAGGATCCAGTCGGAGCGGCCCATATCGGTTGCGATCGTGAAGACCGTGCCCCACCAGCCCTCGAACCGGCCGGCCATGCGCAGGATCGGCGTGTCGAGATAAGCCATGCCGAACAGCACCAGCGCGAGCCCGACGAGCGCCGCGCAGATGCGCTCCGGCCAGCCCGCGAAGATCCGGAACGCCGGCGTGGCCATGGGCCGCGGCGGCCGCACCAGCCGGGCAAGTCCCCCGGCCAGCGCCTCGCCGAAGCCGCGCGGCGTCAACTGACGGGCGGGCGATTCGGGCAGCGGTCGGTTCTCGGCCCCGGTCGTCATCGGCATCCTTCTGCAACCTGCCGGCCCGCGCCGCCGACAAGGACAGAGGCCTTGCCTCCCCGTCCGGCGGCCCTCCGGCCCCGATGCCTTCTAGTCCCGCGCGCGGGCGCTGTCACGGCGGGGCATACTGTCACGGGGCAGGGTTGACGCCGGCGGAGCTGGCGCCGGCGCGACGGTCCGGCTATAGCCGCCCCTCCCCGGATTTCGCTGCACTGCACCCATCATGATCGGATATCTCGCCCTCGCCGGCTTCGTCGCCACCATCCCCGCCGCCAACTGGCTGATCGGCAATGCCGGCACGGTCTGCGTACCCGGCGGCCCGTGCCTCATCCCCGTCGGCTTCGGGCTGATGGCCCCGAGCGGCGTGCTGATGATCGGACTGGCGCTGGTGCTGCGCGACATCGTCCAGCGCACCATCGGCATCGGCTGGTCGCTGGCCGGCATCGCGATAGGCGCGGCGCTGTCATGGACCGTGGCGCCCGCCGCGCTCGCCATCGCATCGGCCGCCGCCTTCCTGTTCTCGGAACTGGCCGACACGGCGGTCTATACCCCGCTTGCCCGCAAGCGCCTGATCGCCGCCGTCCTGGCATCCAGCCTGGTCGGCACCGTCATCGATTCGGCCTTGTTCCTCTACCTCGCCTTCGGCTCGGTCGCGCTTCTTCCCGGCCTTGTGCTCGGCAAGGTCTGGATGGTGGCGCTCGCCACTGTCGGCATCTGGCTGGCGCGCAGGCGGCTTGAGTCGGCCGGCACGGCCTGAACGGCTGGCGATCCCGGCAGGATTCGAACCTGCGACCAACAGCTTAGAAGGCTGTCGCTCTATCCGGCTGAGCTACGGGACCTGATGTCCGCCCGCCCCGCCGCCGGCCCTCAATGGGTCCAGGCGCCGACGCGGTTGAACCTGAAATTGTCCGAATAGGCGGCGATGCGCCGCTTCGGTTGCTCGTCCTCGAAGACCTGATACGCGAGGACGTTGCGCTCGGCATAGGCGATCGCCTCTTCCTTCGTGTCGAAGGCAAGCCGAACCTGCTGGCGCATGTCGGTCGAACTCGTATAGCCCATGAGCGGCTCGACCGTGCGCGGCGCCTCCGGCTCGAAATCCAGACGCCAGGAATGGGTCTTGGCCTGGCCGGACTGCATGGCGGTCCGGGCCGGCCTGTAGATGCGCGCGACCACGTTCATCCTCCGGTTTGGTCGGGGCGACTGGATTCGAACCAGCGACCTAGAGTACCCAAAACTCTCGCGCTACCAGGCTGCGCTACGCCCCGTCTCACCCGCACATAGCCGAGCGCCGGTCGGGGGGCAAGGCGCGCGGTGCCGCCCGCTCAGCCGCCGAACCAGGGATGCTCCACCCGGTCTCCGGGCGCGATGCCGAGGCGCCGCGACGTGCCGGCAATCACCTCCAGCACCCCCTTCACCGGCCCGTCCGAGGCCACGATCGCCTCCGACAGCGGCGTGGTGTTCTCGGCGATGTTGCGGATGACGCCGTTGGCGCGGATGAAGATCATGTCGAGCGGGATGTAGGTGTTCTTCATCCACATCGTCACCTCGGTCTCCCGGGCGCCGAACTCGAACAGCATGCCCTGCCCGTCCGGCAGGCTGCGGCGGAACATCAGCCCGCGCGACCGCTTCTCGGGCGTGTCCGCCAGTTCGAGCTGGAAGGGATGGCGTGCGCCCGCGCGGGTGACGATGGTCAGCTGGGTGAGCGGGGTGCGGGCAAGGGCCGTCCCCCCCGCGAGCGAGGCGAAGCCGGCAGCGAGAACAAGGCGGCGATCGATCAGCATGACCGCTGTTCTAGCGGCTCAGTGGGAAGAGGGAAAGGAGGCGCCGTCCGGACGCACCTCTGCCGCCATCAGGCCCTTGTCGCCATCGCCATAACGCACCAGCACCCACTGGCCGGGCCGCAGCTCGGTCATGCCGTAGCGGCGCAGCGTTTCCATGTGCACGAAGATGTCGGGCGTGCCCGGCCCGCGCGACAGGAAGCCGAAGCCGCGCAGCCGGTTGAACCACTTGACCTCGGCGCGCTCCAGCGAACTCGTCGGCGTCACCGACACATGGGTGCGCGGCGGCGGCAGCTGCGAGGGATGCACCGCCGTGCTGTCGTCCATGGAGACCACGCGGAACGTCTGGAGGCCGCGCTGGCGCGCCATCGCCTCGACCACGATGCGGGCGCCCTCATAGGCTGTCTGGTAGCCGTCGCGCCTCAGGCTGGTGACGTGCAGGAGCACGTCGGGTCCGCCGTCATCCGGCACGATGAAGCCGTAACCCTTGGCCACATCGAACCATTTGATCGTGCCGGACACCTCGACCAGATTGGCGGGAACCTCGTCGGCCACCGTCGCGCTCTGGTTGCGAACCATGTCGGCGCTCTTGGCGCCCAGGCCCTCCGGGTCGGACTTGTCCGACGTCATCGCACTCACCGCCGCTGTATCGGGATCGCTGGCCTCGATCCCACCCCGCCCTGATTCTCGATGAAAGGATAACACCCGTCCTGCCTGCGGGAAGCCCAAATTTCGGCCCGTCCACCGCTTCGGCAACAAAGTGGTGCACAGCGTGTTGACGGGGGATCAGGAGAGCCCTGATGCCGCAAGGCGATCGCCCGCCGCCTCCAGCACCGTGCCGATATCGGCACGGATCACCAGGTCGGCCATGGCGTCGAGCGGCGTCTCCTCGCCGTTGATGATGACGAGGCGTGCGCCGTTCTGCCGCGCCGAGGCCGGCAGGCCGGCGGCCGGATAGACCACCAGCGAGGAACCGATGGCCAGGAAAAGGTCGCTCGACAGCGTCCAGCGCACGGCCTGCCGCATCTCCTCTTCGGGCATGGCCTGGCCGAACGAGATGGTGGCAGCCTTGACCGGGCCGAGGCAGGCTTCGCAGTCGGGCGCCTGACCGCCGGCCGCATGGAAGCGCCCACGCACCCAGTCCAGGTCGTAGCGCTGCCGGCAGTCGAGGCAATGGGCATAGGTGCCGTTGCCATGAAGCTCGATCAGCTGTCCGTCCGGCACGCCCGAATCCTGGTGCAGGTTGTCGATGTTCTGGGTGATGATGCCGGCAAGCCGGCCGGAGCGGACCATGCCGGCCAGCGCCCGGTGACCGCGACCCGGCACCGCGGCGGAAAAGGTCGCATCCATCGCGAACTTGCGCCGCCAGGCCTCGCTGCGCACTTCGCGGCTCGCCAGGAACGCATCGAAGGGGATCGGCTTGTTCCGGGTCCACAGCCCGCCCGGCGAACGGAAGTCCGGAATGCCGCATTCGGTGGACAGGCCGGCGCCGGTGAAGGCCACGGCACGGCTGGCCTGCCGGATCAGGCTTGCCAGATCGTCCACCTGCGTCGTCAACTCCGCGTCCATCGCCCTTCCATCCCCTGCGAGGCCCCATGCGCTACCTGCACACCATGGTCCGTGTGACCGATCTCGACCAGTCCCTCGACTTCTACTGCAACCGGCTCGGAATGGTTCAGGTCCGCCGGATGGACGTCGAGAAGGGCCGCTTCTCGCTGGTCTTCCTGTGCGCGGCGGACGATGTCGCTGCGGCCAAGGCCGACATCGCAGCCGGCCGGCGGCCGGCCCCGACACTGGAACTGACCTACAACTGGGATCCCGAAACCTATACCGGCGGGCGCAATTTCGGCCATCTCGCCTATGAGGTCGATGACATCTATGCCACCTGCGAGGCGCTGATGGCCGCCGGAATCACCATCAACCGGCCGCCGCGCGACGGCGTCATGGCCTTCATCCGCTCGCCCGACAACATCTCCATCGAACTGCTGCAGAAGGGCGAGGCCAAGGCCCCATCCGAGCCCTGGGCCTCCATGCCCAATACCGGCGTGTGGTGAGCCCTTGTTCGCGCTGAACCCGGGCGTCGTCGATACCGGCACGCCGCCGATCCCGGCCGCCCGGGCCTGGATGAGCCGCTATGACGGCGCCTTCGGGCCGGCCATCGACCTCTCGCAGGCCGCCCCCGGCGCGCCGCCGCCTCAGGACCTGCTGGAGCGCCTCGCCTGCGCGGCCGGCACGGCGGAGGTGGCGCGCTACGGCCCGATCCTCGGCGACGAGGCGCTGAGGCGCGCCTATGCCGCCGAGGTGTCGGCGATCTATGGCGGCGATGTCGGGCCACAGGACGTCGCCATCACGGCCGGCTGCAACCTCGCCTTCGTGGCGGCGGTGCTGGCGGTCGCCGCTCCCGGCGACGGGGTGATCCTGCCGGCGCCCTGGTATTTCAACCACCAGATGACGCTGCAGATGCTCGGCGTGACCGTCCAGCCCCTCACCTGCCGGGCCGAGAACCGCTTCGTTCCGGACCCCGCCGCCGCCGAGGCGCTGATCGGGCCCGCGACGCGCGCCATCGTGCTCGTGACGCCGAACAATCCGACCGGAGCCATCTATCCGGAGGGCCTGATCGCGGAATTCGCGGCGCTTGCCCGCCGGCACGGACTGGCCCTGATCCTCGACGAGACCTATCGCGACTTCCTGCCCGACGGCACCGTCCGGGCGCATGGCCTGCTGGCGCGCGACGACTGGCGCGACCATGTCGTCCAGCTCTATTCCTTCTCGAAATCCTACGCGATTCCCGGCCACCGCACCGGCGCGATCACCGCAGGTCCAAAGGCCATGGCCTCGATCCTGAAGGTGCTCGACAGCTTCCAGATCTGCGCGGCGCGGCCGGCCCAGGCCGCGCTGGCCTGGGCCATCGAGGCGGTTGCGCCCTGGCGGCAGGCCATGCGCGCGACCATCAATGCCCGCATCGCCGCCTTCGAACAGGTGGTGGCCGAGGCCCCCGGCTGGTCGGCAACCTCCATCGGCGCCTATTTCGCCTATCTGCGCCACCCGTTCGACGGCGTGCCGGCCGAACGCGTCGCCGAGCGGCTGGCGGTCGAACGGGGCGTGCTCGGCCTGCCCGGCTCCTTCTTCGGTCCCGGACAGGACGACCATATCCGCCTTGCCTTCGCCAATGCCGACGAGACGGCGATCGCCACCTTGCCCGGCCGGCTGAGGGGTCTCAGGCCATGAGCGAGGGCGTGCGCGCAGCGATCAGAGTTCCGCCACCTCCAGCACGCCCGGCACGGCCTTGATCGCGCCAGCGATCTGCGGCGAGACGGCAAAGCGGCCCGGCAGCTTCAGCTCCACCTCGCTGCCGGCGTCCGGCAGCATCATCACAAGGCTGATCTCGCCGTCCCCGCGTGCGGTGAGCCGCTTCGCGATGCTGTCGACGGGGCCGGGCCCCTCGACGACGACGCGGAATCCCTTCTGCACGCGCAGGGTTGCATCATCGAGCGGCTCGACGCTCTGGATGCGCACGCGCACCTCCTCGCCCTGCAACTCGGCCCCCACCGCCATCAGCACGGCGCGGCCGGGCTCAAGAAGGTCCCGATAGGCGGCAAGCCCCTCGGAGAACAGCACGGCCTCGTACTGGCCCGACGGGTCGGACAGCGTGACGATGCCCATCTTGTTGCCCGTGCGGGTGCGCCGCTCCTGCCGGCCGGTGACGACACCGGCGAGCCGGCCCGCGCTCGCGCCGCGCCGCACGCTCTGGGCGAAGGCGGCGAAGGGTTCGATCCTCAGGCGCTGGAGCGCCGCGCGATAATCGTCCAGCGGATGGCCGGAGAGGAAGAAGCCGATGGCCTTGAACTCCTCGTCGAGCCGCCGGCCCGCCAGCCAGGGCTCGACCTCCGCGAGTGCCAGTCCGCCCTGCCCGCCGCCGCCGCCGAACAGTTCGTCCTGGCCGAGGGCGCGGCCCTCGGCGCGCCGCTGGGCCTCCGCCAGGATGCGCTCGGCGGCCGCCATCGCACGGGCGCGGTTCGGCTCCAGTGCGTCGAAGGCACCCGCCGCCGCAAGGTTTTCCAGCGTTTTCCGGTTGAGCGCCTTCGGATTGATGCGCTGGGCGAAATCGGCAAGGTCGGCGAAGGGCCGCGCGCCACGCGCCGCGACGATGGCCTCGACCGCCTGGGCGCCGACCCCCTTGACCGCCGCCAGCGCATAGAGCACGCGCCCCTCGCTGACATCGAAGGTGACGCCCGAGCGGTTGACGCAGGGCGGCTCCACCCTGATGCCGAGCCGCAGCGCCTCCCTGCGGAATTCCGCCAGCTTGTCGGTGTTCGACAGGTCCAGCGTCATGGACGCGGCCATGAACTCGACCGGATGGTTGGCCTTCAGCCAGGCCGTCTGGTAGGCGACCAGCGCATAGGCCGCCGCGTGGCTCTTGTTGAAGCCGTAATCGGCGAACTTGGCGAGCAGGTCGAAAATCTCGTCGGCCTTGGCCTTGGCAATGCCCTGCCTCACGCAGCCGGTGACGAAGCGCTCGCGCTGCTGGTCCATCTCCGCCTTGATCTTCTTGCCCATGGCGCGGCGCAGAAGGTCGGCCTCTCCGAGCGAATAGCCGGAGAGGATCTGCGCGGCCTGCATCACCTGTTCCTGATAGACGATGATGCCGTGGGTCTCGGCCAGCACCTGCTCGAGCAGCGGATGGGGATACTCGGCCTTTTCCAGCCCGTGCTTGCGCGCGCAATAGACGGGGATGTTCGCCATCGGGCCCGGCCGGTAGAGCGCCACCAGCGCGATGATGTCCTCGAACCGGCTCGCCCGCATCTCGACGAGCGCCTTGCGCATGCCGGCGCTTTCCACCTGGAACACCCCGACCGTCTCGCCGCGGGCCAGCATGTCGTAGGACTTCGCGTCGTCGAGCGGTATGGCGGCGAGGTCGACGGCGATGCCGCGGGCCTTGAGCAGGTCGACCGCCGTCTGCAGCACCGTCAGCGTCTTCAGCCCGAGAAAGTCGAACTTCACCAGTCCCGCATTCTCAACCCATTTCATGTTGAACTGGGTGACCGGCATGTCGGTCTTCGGATCGCGGTAGAGCGGAACCAGCTCGACCAGCGGCCTGTCGCCGATGACCAGGCCGGCCGCATGGGTCGAGGCGTGGCGGTTGAGACCCTCCAGCCGGGTGGCGATGTCGAACAGCCGCCTGACCACCGGCTCCTCGTCGCGGGCGGCCTGCAGCTTCGGCTCGCCCTCGATGGCCTTGTCCAGGGTGACGGGCGCAGCCGGGTTCTGCGGCACCAGCTTGCACAGCTTGTCGACCTGGCCATAGGGCATTTCGAGGACCCGGCCGACATCGCGCAGCACGCCGCGGGCCTGCAGCGTGCCGAAGGTGATGATCTGGGCCACCTGGTCGCGGCCATAGCGCGCCTGCACGTAGCGGATCACCTCGTCGCGCCGGTCCTGGCAGAAGTCGATGTCGAAATCGGGCATCGACACGCGCTCGGGATTGAGGAAGCGCTCGAACAGAAGGTCGAAGCGCAGCGGATCGAGGTCGGTGATGGTCAGCGCATAGGCGACCAGCGAGCCGGCGCCCGAGCCGCGCCCCGGCCCGACCGGGATCGCCTGGGCCTTGGCCCATTTGATGAAGTCGGCAACGATGAGGAAATAGCCGGGAAACTTCATCTTCCCGATGATCGAGAGCTCGAAATCGAGCCGGTCGGCATAGTCCTTATCGGTCAGTCCCGGCGCCCGGCCATGGGCGGCAAGGCGCAGCGCCAACCCTTCGCGGGCCTGGCGGGCAAGTTCGGCCGCCTCGTCCACCACGACCCCGCCCGCCTCCAGCGTGAAGCGCGGCAGGATCGGCTTGCGCTTGCGCGGCCGGGCGTGGCAGCGCCGGGCGATCTCCACCGTCGACTCGACTGCCTCGGGAAGGTCGGCGAACAGGGCGGCCATCTCCGCCTGGCTCTTGAAGCGGTGCTCGGGGGTCAGCCTGCGCCGGTCGGGATCGGCCAGGATGCGGCCCTCGGCAATGGCGATCAGCGCGTCGTGGCTCTCGTAGTCGCTCGCTGCGCCGAAATAGCACTGGTTGGTGGCGACCAGCGGCAGGCCGCGCCGATAGGCCTCTTCCACGAGGGCCGGCTCGACCTGACGCTCCTCCTCGAGGCCGTGCCGCTGCAACTCCACATAGAGCCCGTCGCCGAAGATCGCCGAGAGCCGGTCGAGGCGGCTGGCGGCGAGGGCCGGCTGGCCGTCGCGAAACGCCCGGTCGAGCGGCCCGTCGGGACCGCCGGTCAGCGCGATCAGCCCCTCGCCGTGACCGGCGAGCACCGTAAGGGGCACGGCGACATCGCCCTGATCGGCGCCGGTCATGAAGCCGTGACTGGTGAGGGCCATGAGATTGCGGTAGCCGGCCTCGCTGCGGGCCAGAAGCGCGATGCGCGGCCGCGCCACGGCCAGACCGGGCCGGCGCGGGTCAACCTCGCGATCGGCGAAATCGACCGCGAGGGTCAGGCCGACGATCGGCTGGATGCCGGTCTCGGCCATCTTCTCGGAGAATTCGAGCGCGCCGAACAGGTTGTTGGTGTCGGTCACCGCCAAAGCCGGCATCCGGTCGGCGGCCGCCAGCTTGGCGAGCTTGCCGATGGGCAGCGCGCCCTCCAGCAGCGAGAAGGCCGAATGGACGCGCAGATGGACAAAGGTCCTCATCGTCATCGTGCCGTCCCTTCCTGTCCGACTCGCCACGCCCCCGAACCGCCCGACCATGGACGGCACCACCCGCCCCTTTCAACCACTGACGGACTGCAAACCGTCCGTCATCCACGGCAGAGGCTGCCGCCGGCGTCAAAGACCCTGCAGGGCCTGCGCCCAGACCGTCACCATGCCCGTGAACAGGCCCAGGGCCACCAGCGCCGCCACATCCTCGATCAGAGACCGGATCATCGCTCACTCCTCCACAACGCCACGAAGCGACTATGTTCGCTTTTTGTTCTCATTGCAAGAGGTGCGAACAAAAAAAGAACATGCTGGATTTGCGAGCGGCGACTAACGGCTGCGCCGCCGCCGCAGTCGCGTGCAATCGTCAGGACTCTCAGATATCTACCGGGCGAACCCGTCGGTCAGACCTCGACCACCTGACCGTCGCGGATGGTGACCCGGCGGTCCATGCGGGCGGCCAGATCCACATTGTGGGTGGCAACGACGGCCGCGAGCTGGGAGGCGCGCACCAGCTGGCCGAGCGCCGAAAACACATGGTCGGCAGTCTTCGGGTCCAGATTGCCGGTCGGCTCGTCGGCCAGCAGGATGCGCGGCGCATTGGCAACGGCGCGGGCGATGGCCACGCGCTGCTGCTCGCCGCCCGACAGTTCCGCGGGGCGGTGATGCACCCGGCTGCCCAGCCCCAGATAGCCGAGCAGTTCGGCGGCCCGCTTGCGCGCCTCGGCCGCCGTCAGGCCCTTGATCATCTGCGGCAGCACGACGTTCTCGAGCGCGGAGAATTCCGGCAGCAGATGGTGGAACTGGTAGACGAAGCCGATCTCGTCGCGGCGAATGCGGGTGCGCTCGCTGTCCGGCAGTTTCGAGGTTGCCGCACCGCCGATGAACACCTCACCGCCGTCGGGCAGTTCCAGGAGGCCGGCCATGTGCAGGAGCGTCGACTTGCCGGTGCCGGAGGGGGCCATCAGCGCCACGCTCTCGCCCGGCCAGACGGCAAACTCGGCGCCTTTCAGGATTTCCAGCGGCGCACCGGCCTGCCGGTAGGTGCGCACGACGGCCTGAAGCCAGAGCACCGGCTGCGGCTGGCCGGCCGGCGCAGCGGCAGCGGCGGGTTCGCTGGTCACGACGGTGTTCTCACTCATAGCGCAGCGCCTCGACCGGATCGAGCCTGGCCGCCCGCCAGGACGGGTAGAGGGTTGCCAGCAGCGACAGGATCAGCGCCATGACCAGCACGGAAATGGTCTCGCCCATCGCCATCTCGGCCGGGATCTGGGTCAGGAACCGGACGGTCGGGTCCCACAACGTGGTGCCGGTCGCCCAGGACATGAACTCCTGGATGCGCTGCACGTTGAGGCACACCACCACCCCCAGCACGAAGCCGGCCAGCGTGCCCACCACGCCGATCGAGGCGCCGGTGATCAGGAAGATGCGCATCACCGCGCCGCGCGTCGCCCCCATGGTCCGGAGGATGGCAATGTCGCGGCCCTTGTCCTTCACCAGCATGATCAGGCCGGAAATGATGTTGAGCACCGCCACCAGCACGATCAGGGTGAGGATCATGAACATGACGTTGCGCTCCACCTGCAGGGCGGAGAAGAAGGTGGCGTTGCGCTGGCGCCAGTCGACGATGAAGACCGGTCGCTCGACCGCCTCGGACACCACCCGTCGGTAGTGCTCGATGCGGTCGGCATTGTCGGTATAGACCTCGATGGAGGACGCATCCCCCTCCCGGTTGAAATAGGCCTGCGCCTCCGCGAAGGGCATGAAGATGAAGGCGGAATCATATTCCGTCATGCCCACTTCGAAGATCGCCACGATCGGATAGGACTTGATCCGCGGCGTCATGCCCATGGGCGTCGCCGCGCCGCGCGGCGACACGAGGGTCAGGTTGTCGCCGAGCCGCAGCGAGAGCTGGTTGGCGAGCCGCTGGCCGACCATGATGCCCTGCCCGGCGTCGAAATCGTCGAGGCCGCCCTGCTTGATGTTGGCGGCGATCAGCGGCAGGCGGGTGAGGTCCTCCGCCCGCATGCCGCGCACGATCGTGCCGCCCGCATTGAACGGCGAAGAGGCCAGCGCCTGGCCCTCGATGACGGGAGCGGCAAGCCGCACCCCCTGCACCCGCATCAGCCGGGCCGCGACCTCGGCGAAGTCGGTCAGCGGCGTGTCGATCGGCTGCAGCACCATATGGCCCTGCACGCCCAGGATCTTGCCGAGCAGTTCCTTGCGGAAGCCGTTCATCACCGCCATCACGATGATGAGGGTGGCAACCCCAAGCATGATCCCGATGAACGAGAATCCGGCAATGACCGAGATGAAGCCCTCCTTGCGCCGCGCCCTGAGGTAGCGCAGCGAGAGCATCCATTCGAAGGGAGAAAAGGGTCTGGTTCCGGAGGGCTCTGACATCGGCCATTCGTGCAAGGCGTGCGGCGGCTCGCCGCGCGGGATGCACAAACTATCTGATTCAGGCCTTCTCGCGACGGGGTCGCGGCGGATTTTGAAGGGAAGCCCGATCAGGCCGCATTGACCCGCCGGAACCTGTTGAAAAAGGCGAAGGGCGCGCCCGAAAGCAGCACGTCGAGATAGCGCAGCGCCTGGAAATGGCCGTTGAGCGAGACCCGCGGCAGGGCGGTGAGATGGTCGCGGTGCTCGGCATAGACCAGACCCGGCCGGGTGGTGACGGCAGTCGCGAAGCCAAGTTCGCGGGCCAGCGCAAACTCGCGCGGCCCCGCCGAGGTCGAATCGCCCACCGGATAGGCGAAGTGCCGGATCGGCCGGCCGAGCCGCGCCTCGATGACCTCCCGCGAGGTCAGCATCTCCTGCCGGGCGACGTCGTCCGGATATTTCGCGAGCATGATGTGGCTCACCGTATGGGCGCCGAAGGTGACCAGCGGGTCGCGGCCGAGCGCGGCCAGTTCGTCCCAGTCCATGCACAGCTTGCGGCAGGTTTCGCGGAAATCGATGCCGTGGCGCTCGGCGAGGTCGCGGACATAGGCCCGCAGCTCGGTCTCGGGCTGGCTTCTCAGGTGCCAGTAGATCTCGCCCCAGGCCTCGTTCTTGAGGCTTGCGGTGGAACAGTCGAAATGGACGATGCCGCCGCCGATGCGGGCCGTCACCGACCGCTGCGTGCGGATCGTCTCCTCCAGGACCAGCCACCACAATTCGCCCTCGTGCTCGGCAAACGCGGTCGGCAGATAGATGGTGAAGGGCACGCCATGGCGCTTCAGCACGGGCAGCGCGTGCTCGGCATTGTCGCGATAGCCGTCGTCGAAGGTGAAGGCGACGAAGGGCCGGCCCTCGCCGCCGGCCGCGATCCGGCCGGGCACCTCGTCCATGGCCACGATGTCGAAGCCCGAGGCGCGGACACGCTCGACCACGCTGTCCAGAAAGTCCGGCGTCACCTCCAGCAGCGCATTGGGGGCGAAGTCGGACGGGGCGGCCGGGCGGACATGGTGCAGCATGAGGATGGCGCCGAGCCCGCCGAAGACAGGGCGGAGCATCCGGTGGGCGCCGGTAAAATACAGGGCCTCGAGCCCTGCCCTGAACACCGTGTTGCGCAGATCGCCCATCCCGCTCACCCCCGAACCGTCGGCCCGAACCGGACCGGCTCACCATCCTGCCAACGAAATCTTGAGACTTGTTTGATAGGCATGCGCCCATCCAAGCGGTGGTGCATCATGTCGCAGACGGTCGAGACGCCAACGATCGACGCCCTGGCCGTCGATCCGGCCGGAAGTTCCGGTGCCGCATCGGCCGGTCGCAGGGGCCATGTCCGGATCCTTGACAGTTTCGCCGCCGCCGCCCCGCTCTGGACCGCCCTGCAGCAGCTTTGTCCGCACAGCGGCTATCAGCTCTTCGCCTGGCAGGAGGCCTTCCAGCGCCATCTCGGCGGCACCCGCAGCCTCTGCCTTGCCGCCATTCACGATCCCCTCGGGGCGCCGCTCGGGCTCATGCCGCTGTCGATCGAGCGACGTCAGGGGCTGGGCCTTGCCCGGTTCATCGGCGGCAGCCACGTCAATTTCTCCATGGGCCTGTGGCGGCCCGATGCCGGTCGCGTGCTGGGCGCCGCAGGCGCTGCTTCCGTCCTCGGCCAGATCGCCCAGGCGGCCCCCTCGCGCATCGACCTGTTCGCGCTGACCGGCCAGCCGCATGTCTGGGAGGGGGTCGACAACCCGCTGGCGGCCCTGTCCCACCGCCCCTCGCCCTCCTTCGGCTACGGGCTCGACCTCGATGCCGATGCCGAAGCCGTGCTGGCGCGGGTGGTCTCGCCGAACTCGCGGCGCAAGATGCGCAAGAAGGAGCGCAACCTGGCCGAAATCGGCCCGGTCGCCTTCACGGTTGCCGGAACACCGTCCGACATCCAGCGCCTTGCCGACCTCTTCCTTGTCTGGAAGGCCGAACGTTTCCGGGCTCTCGGCATCCACAACGTCTTTGCCGAACCCGGCATGCGCAGCTTCATCCTGGATGCGGCCGGGGCGGGCCTCGGCCAGGCCGACCCGGCGCTGGAACTCTGCGCCCTGACCGTTGCCGGTGAGCCGGTCGCCATTTTCGGCGGCACCATCGCCCGCGGCCGCTATTCAGGCATGTTCAACGCGATGGCGCCCGGCGACATCCAGAAGGACAGCCCCGGCGAGCTGCTGCTGCACCATCTCGTGCGCTATTGCTGCGAGCGAGGTCTGACGGTTTTCGATCTGGGTGCGGGCGAGGCCCAGTACAAGCAGAACCTCTGCGACCGGGTCGAGCCGCTGTTCGACCAGTTCATTGCGGTCACCTGGCGCGGCCAGCTCGCCACCCGCGCAATGGCCGCCAGGGCCGCCGCCAAGCGCGAGGTCAAGCAGTCGCCGACCCTGTGGGCGATCGTCCAGCGCTTCCGGCGCATGCGGGCGGGTCGCGGCGACGGGTTGGCCTGAGAAGGGTCTGCCTGACAGCGGCCGTGCCGCCCGTGAGGCTGATGCCACGCAGCGCATGGCGGTCGGGCAGGGTTCGGGGACGATGGACCGCCAGACCGCAGGAGATGCCATGCCCGCCTCGATGGTCGAGACCTACCGCGCCATGGCCTACAACAATGCCTGGGCCAACCACCGGCTGCTGGCCGCCTGCGCGGCGCTGACGCCGGAAGCCTTTGCCGCGACCCGCACCAGCTTCTTTCCAAGCCTTGCCGCCACGCTGAACCACAACCTGACCATCGACTGGTTCTATGTCGACGCGCTGGAGGGCGGCGATCTCGGCCCCCGCGCCTGGGATGTCGTGGTGCCCTGCCCGGCCATCGACGACCTCCGTCGCGAGCAGGCGGCGGTCGACCGCCGGCTGATCGCGGTCTGCGAGGCGCTGACCGAGGCCGCCCTTGGCGAGACCGTCCACGTCAACCGGATCCGGCGGGTGCAGGTCGAGCGCCGCGACCGGCTGCTGCTGCACCTTTTCCAGCACCAGACTCACCATCGCGGACAGGCTCACGCCATGCTGGCGGGAACATCGGTCAGGCCGCCGCAACTCGACGAGTTCTTCTCCATCGGCGAGGCGCCGCTCAGGGCCGCCGAGTTCGCGGAGCTCGGCTGGACGGAGGAGACCATCTGGGGGCCGGGGGCAAGCTGACGCCGGGCTCAAGCTGCAGGGGGTCATGGTGGCGTTGCCGGGGAGATTGCGTTGCACCAGCCATTTGCGTCCTTCGAGGCTCGCTTCGCTCGCACCTCGGGACGAGCACCGTTGGTGACTGGCATCCGTGTCGCCTGCAGACCGGCCGTCCCGCTTCAGCTATCCGAGGCGCCATGCACCGCCCCCCTCATCCTGAGGTGCGAGCGGCAGCGAGCCTCGAAGGATGCAGTTGCCTGGTGCAGGCCGCCGGCCGGAGCACGATCGGGCGTCTAGACCGTCGGCCGGATCTCGAACCCTTCGACCTGCTCCCGTTCGGGATGGCTGAAGGTGATCGACTTCTCCTCGATGGCATCGACCTTGGCGCCGAGCGGGCCGTTCATGGCGTCGCGCAGGAGCTGCTCGTAGGCCTCGTCACCCGCGAAGATCAGGGCCTCGACGGTGTCGTCCCTGCGGTTGCGCACCCAGCCGGAGACCCCGAGCTCCAGCGCCCGCCGGCGGAACCACTGGCGATAGCCGACCCCCTGGACGAGACCGCGAATGGTCAGGTGGATCGCCATGGCAGCACGCCCTCCCGCCCCGTCAGCTCCGCTTCGCGCTGGGTAATGAAGTCGCGGGTAACCGGCACGGCGTCGCGCCGTTCCGACAGCAGCAGCTGATAGACCATGTTCGAGCCGTCGCGGAAACCGAGCTCGACGGCGGCAAGGTAGAACTCCCACATGCGGGCGAAACGCTCGCCCTGCATGGCCACCACCTGGTCGCGCACGGCCTCGAAATTTTCCCGCCAGGCCCTGATGGTCCAGTAATAGTGGAGGCGCAGCACCTCGCAATCGTCCACCCACAGCCCCGTCCGCTCGGTCGAGGCGAAGACCTCCGACAGCGCCGGCACATAACCGCCCGGAAAAATGTATTTGCGGATGAACGGCGCCGTGGTGCCGGGCGGTGACATGCGACCGATGGCGTGGATCATGGCATAGCCGTCGCGCCCGCAGAGCCGCTTCACGGTGGCGAAATAGTCGTCGAAGTGATTGACGCCGACATGCTCCATCATGCCGACCGAGACGACCCGGTCGAACGTGCCGGTGAGTTCGCGATAGTCCTTCTCGAAGAAGGTCACGCGGTCGGCGACGCCGGCCGAGGCCACGCGGTCCTTCGAGGCGGCGAGCTGGTCCGGCGAGACATTGATGGCCGTCACCTTCGCCCCGCAGACCGCGGCGAGATAGGTCGCAAGCCCGCCCCAGCCCGAGCCGATCTCGGCCACCGTCATGCCCGGCTCGAGCGCGAGCTTGGCCGCGATATGGCGCATCTTGGCGACCTGCGCATCCTTCAGCGTCATGTCCGGCTGCGAGAAATAGGCGCAGGAATAGCTCATCGTCTCATCGAGCCAGAGCTCGTAGAAGGCGCGCGGGTGGTCGTAATGGCTCGACACGTTCGCCGCCGCCTGTCCGACCTTGTTGGACTGGTGGCGCCGCCTCAGCGCCCGCCAGACCTTGCGCAGCGCCTGCTGGACCGGATGCGCGCCGAGACCTGCCCGGTTCACCGAGAACAGGGTGAGCAGGTCCAGCACCTTGCCGCCCTCGATGGTCAGCCGGCCGTCCATATAGGCCTCGGCCGATGCGAGTTCCGGGTTGAAGAACAGCTCGCGCTGCACGCGCGCGTCATGCAGCTTCACCGTCACCTCGGGGCCGTTCCCGCCGGAGCCGAACGCCTCGCGGGTGCCGTCGTGGTGGATGACCGTCAGCCGGCCATTCTTCACGAAGCGCGAAAGCAGGTGGGCAAGCATGCTCATGTCGGATCAGCCCCGGAAACCGTGCCGCGCGAAGCGGCCAAGCCCCGCGATATAGCGGTCGGGAAGGCTCCATGCGAGCGCGGAGCCGACCACCGCCTCGTTGAAATAGGTCCGGCGCGGCCGGCGACCCTCCAGGACGGTGCCGCCGTCATAGACGAGGCAGAGGGCCGAGCGGCCGGCGATCCGTACCGGCACCATGCGCTTCACGTACCAGCCCTCCGCGACCCCCTCGTAGCGGTCGAGTGCCGCCACGTCCCGGGCCTCGATCCGCCACACCACGCCATAGACGCTCGCTCCCCGGCGGAAGCGGACGGCGGCATAGCCGTCGCATGTGAAGAAGAGCCGGTGATGATCGAGCCTGCCGATGCCCAGCGGCCGGGCGTGCGGCGCCCGGCGGGCCATCTGGGCCACGTTCATGTTCGAGCCGTAGGCGAAATAGAGCACAGTCGAACTCTCCGGACTGATGTGCCAGAACGCAACCCGCCATTGCATACTATACGGCATTGCCGTATATATCAGCCATGCAGGGCGTGCTGGCGACCCCGACTTTCGATAGCGATGCCAAACGGGCCGGACTCACGGACGATGAACTGCAGCATATCGCATCGGTCATCGCCGCAGATCCTCTGGCTGGCGACCTGATTGCCGGGACGGGCGGTGCCCGGAAGATGCGGTTCGCCCGTCAGGCGCTGGCAAGAGCGGCGGCTATCGGACGATTTACTATTTCGGTGGAGACGACGTGCCGGTCTTCCTTCTGGCGATCGATGGCAGGGGCGAGAAAGCCAATCTCTCCAGGGCCGAGAGGAATGAGCTGGCGACCATCTTGCCGATGATTGCCAGGGACTATCGGGCAGGCATCAAGCGGAGATAGGTCCATGTCGAAACTCGGTTCGAGGCTGATCGAAAGCGCCCGCGAGGCCCATGCCATTGCACGCGGCGAGGCGTCGGCGGCACGCAGTTTCGATGTCGACGAGGTCGATGTCGCAGCCATCCGCAAGCGGCTCAACCTTTCGCAGGACAGGTTCGCAGCGCGATTCGGTCTGTCCGCCGCAACCATCAGGGACTGGGAGCAGAAGCGCCGCCGGCCTGACCGCATGGCCCTCAACCTGCTGAGGGTGATCGATCACGCTCCGGAAACGGTCGAGCGGGCGCTCGCTTCCCGCCCGCGACAGAAAGCGACCTGAGGGGCGGACGGCGCGACCCTGCCCGTCTCCGCCGTGCCTCGCTCTGCCGAACCGGCCGTGCTTTGGTGCGATTCCAGAAGAACTCGGGGAACCGCATCATGGCGAAAAAGCCCAAGGGTCCGACCGGCATGCGCAAGGGGCTGACCGCCTATGGCGATCCCGGCTTCTCGCTGTTCCTGCGCAAGGCCTTCATCAAGGCGGCCGGCTTTTCCGACGATGCGCTCGACCGGCCGATCATCGGCATCACCGACACCTTCTCCGACTACAATCCCTGCCACGGCAATGTGCGCCAGCTGGTCGAGGCGGTGAAGCGCGGCATCATGCTCTCCGGCGGGCTGCCCTTCGCCTTCCCCACCGTGTCGATCCACGAGAGCTTCGCCAATCCCACTTCGATGTTCCTGAGAAACCTCATGGCCATCGACACCGAGGAGATGATCCGCGCCCAGCCGATGGACGCGGTGGTGCTGATCGGCGGCTGCGACAAGACCGTGCCGGCACAGCTCATGGGGGCCGCCTCCGCCGACGTGCCGGCGATCCAGTTGATCACCGGGCCCATGCTGGTCGGCCACTACAAGGGCGAGGTGCTGGGCGCCTGCACCGACTGCCGCCGGCTCTGGGCGCTGCACCGGGCCGGCAAGGTCGACGAGGCAGAGATCGAGGCGGTCTCGCAGCGCCTCGCCCCCACCGTCGGCACCTGCATGGTCATGGGCACGGCCTCGACCATGGCCTGCCTGACCGAGGCGCTGGGCATGGCCCTGCCCCATACCGGCACCATTCCCGCCACCCATGCCGACCGCATCCGCGCGGCGGAAGCCTCCGGCCGCGAGGCGGTCAAGATGGCGACCGGCGGCCGCAAGCCGAAGGATGTCATCACGCAGGGCTCGCTCAGGAATGCCATGGTGGTGCTGCAGGCCATCGGCGGTTCCACCAATGCGGTGGTCCACATGGCCGCTATCGCCGGCCGGCTCGGGCTCACCTGGGACCTGGACGAACTCGACCGGCTCGGCCGCGAGGTGCCCGTTCTGCTCGACCTGAAGCCCGCCGGCGCCAATTACATGGAACATTTCCACTGGGCCGGCGGCGTGCCGAAGCTGTTTAAGGAACTGTCCGCTCATCTCGACCTCGATGCGCCGACCGTCACCGGCGAACGGCTCGGCGACTGGGCCGCGCGCGCCGAGGAGGTGCCCGGCCAGACGATCGTCCGCCCGCTCGGCCAGCCGCTGAAGAAGACCGGCGCCCATGCGGTCCTGCGCGGCTCGCTGGCGCCGGGCGGGGCGGTCATCAAGGCGGCGGCGGCCTCGCCGGACCTGATGGTCCATACCGGCCGCGCCGTCGTCTTCGAGGATGTCGAGGACATGACCAACCGCATCGACGATCCGGATCTCGACGTCACCGCCGACGACATTCTCGTCATGCGCAATGCCGGTCCGAAGGGCCATCCCGGCATGCCGGAGGCCGGCCTGCTGCCGATCCCGAAGAAGCTCGCGCGCGCGGGCGTCACCGACATGGTGCGCATATCCGATGCCCGCATGTCCGGCACGGCCTATGGCACCATCGTTCTGCATGTCACGCCCGAGGCCGCCGAGGGCTCGCCGCTCGCGCTGGTGCGCACCGGCGACCGCATCAGCCTCGACGTGCCGAACCGCCGCGTGGATCTTCTGGTATCGGAAGAGGAGCTGACCGCTCGCCGCAAGGCGTGGAAGAAGCCGAAGCACATGCGCCAGCGCCAGCGCGGCTACAGGAAGCTCTATCTCGACCACGTCACGCAAGCGGACCGGGGCTGCGACTTCGACTTCCTCGAGAAATAGCCGCGACCGGTGCTCGCGCCCTGCATCGGCCATTTGCGTCCTTCGAGGCTCGCTGTCGCTCGCACCTCAGGATGAGGAGGGAGGTTAGTTGCAGCACGGTCTGAAGCGCGATGCCGATATCACTCGCGGCCCGGATGCCATCCGCTCCCTCCTCATCCTGAGGTGCGAGCGACAGCGAGCCTCGAAGGACGCAGGACCCGTCTGCAAGGCAACTCAAGTCCCCTGATCCACCGGGACCACATCGTGGATGGCCGGATTATCCGTCATCCCCGGCCGAGCGCAGCGAGGGGAAGGGGATCCAGCCCTGTCGCTTCCATGCCGTGCGAGAGGTCAGGCCGCGCCCCGCATTAGGAGGCATCTGGATCCCCTTCCCTCGGCCTTCGGCCTCGCCGGGGATGACGGCCGGCGCCAAGGGCATTGCTCCCGGCACCATGGGGATCACCGCCGGCGCCACCCTGCGAAGGCGGCGCGCATCAGGCCGAAACATCCATTGCTCCCGCTTTACCCGGCCTCCTTCTCGCCCCTTTCAGACATCCCCCATGCGCATCGCGCAGTTGCGCGCCGCATCGCCGCGTGGTGGAAGGAGCGCCCGTGCCCCGGCCCGCCCCATGCTCACCGTCGTCTCAAGCCTTGCCCCGGTCTTTCTCGTCATCGTGCTCGGCGCCATCCTGAAGGCGCGCCAGCTCATGGACGATGCCGGCTGGGTCGGCCTTGAGCGCGCCACCTACTACGTCTTCTTCCCGGCCATGATCATGATGACCATGGCCAAGGCGGACCTGCGCACGGTGCCGGTCTTCGCGATGGGCTTCGCGCTGATCGCCGGCATCCTGCTCATGACCGCGCTGCTGCTGGCGCTGAAGCCGCTGCTCGCGCGGCGCATGGGGGTCGACGGGCCGGCCTTCACCTCGGTGTTCCAGGGCGCGACGCGCTGGAACTCCTTCGTCGCCATCGCCACGGCGGGCGCGCTCTACGGCCAGACCGGGCTGACGCTGACCGCCATCTCGGTCGCCGCCATGATCCCGCTGCTCAACGTGCTGGCGGTGGTCATGCTGCAGCGCTACGGGCAGGACAAGCCCATCGTGCTCGGGCCGACCCTCAGGGCCATCGTCACCAACCCGTTCATCTGGTCGTCGGCCATCGGCATCCTGCTCAACGTGTCCGGCGTCTCGCTGCCGGTCATCGTCATGCGGTTCGGCGACATCATCGGAGCGGCGGCGCTCGGCACCGGCCTGCTGCTGGTCGGCGCGGGCCTGGAGGTGCGCAAGGCGCTGCGCCCGCGCCCCGTCACCTGGCTGACCACGGCCCTGAAGCTGTTCCTCATGCCGGCCATGGCCGGCGGCATCGCCATGTTGCTGGACGTCTCGGGCGTGCCGCTGCAGGTCGCCGTGCTCTCGGCGGCCATGCCGACCGCGTCCGGCTCCTACATCCTCGCCCGCCAGATGGGCGGCAACGCGCCCCTGATGGCGGAGATCCTCACCGTCCAGACGCTGATCGCGGTGATCACCATCCCGCTGGTGCTGACGCTGGTGAACTGAAACGACAACGGGCGCAGCCGCAAGGCCACGCCCGTTCCCGTGAAGCCGTCCTGCCGTCAGTAGCGGCGGCAGCGATCGAACGTGTGCGGGTAGCGATCGTCCGCAGACCGGTTCGGGCGGCAATAGACGGTCGGCGGCGCGTAATAGGCCGGCGCCTCCTCATAGGCATAGGGGGCCGGGCCGTAGGCATAACCGGGGCCGCCGTAGTAGCCATAGCCGCGCTCATAGGCCTGGCGGCGCTGGTCGGCGGCGATGGCCGCCGCTCCGATCCCCAGAATGCCAAGCGCGATGCCGGCTCCGATCGCCGCGCCCGGATTGCCGCGCCGATAGCGCTGAGCCTCGGCCGGCGCCATGGTGGCGACGAGGCCGGTGGCGACCACAAGGCCGGCCGCTGCCATCTTCATCGTGCGAGAGATCATGGAAATCCCCTTTCTCGTGAACGGACGGCCGCAGGCGAAGATCGCCGCGAAGCCGGTTTCCACCGATCAACGTGCAGGAAACCTAGCGGTTCCGCGCTGAACCCGTTCTGAATGAAGAGTGGCGGCATCGTGGCGCGTGCCTGAACGCCCGTTCAGCCCGCCGCGGACATGTCGGGGGAAATGGTCAGAGGCAGCGCCTCGATGATCACGAAGGCCTGCGCCCAGGGCTGGTCATCGGTGATCGACAGATGGATGACGGCCGTGTGCCCGGCCGGCGTGAGCGCCGACAGCATGGCGGCTGCGCCCCCGGTCAGCTCCATGGTCGGCCGGCCGGAGGCAAGGTTGACCACCCCCATGTCGCGCCAGAACACGCCGCGCCGGATGCCGGTGCCGAGAGCCTTGGCGCATGCCTCCTTGGCCGCGAAGCGCTTGGCATAGGTGGCGGCCCTGTGCGCCCGGCCCTCGGCGCGCGCCCGCTCCACCTCGGTGAACAGCCGGTGGGTGAAGCGCTCTCCGTGGCGGGCCAGCGACTGCTCGATGCGCCGGATATCGCAGAGGTCCGAGCCGATGCCGATGATCACGTCGGGCGGCTCCTCAGCGCGAGGCCGGTGAGGGCGAGCCCGGCCAGCATGGTGGCAAGTCCGATGAGCACCAGCGGGATGCGCTCGCGCGGCGGATCGTCGAGCACCACGATGTCCTCGCAGGTCGTGCCGGGCACCACCTGCAGCGTCTCGCGCGCCGGCCGGCCGTCGGGGGCATGCCGGTACTGGACGAGATTGACCCGGCAGTCCTGCACGATCGGCCCGATGCGCCGCTGGAACGTGTAGGCCGGCACGCCCACCGTGTCGCGCGAGGATGAGGTGGTCTGCGATCCGGCCCAGCTGGCGGTCACCGCCTCGCCCTGGCCCGCCTGCCAGTAGCGCACCAGCGGCCAGCCATTGGGCACGGCCACGACGAGGCCGATCAGCACCACGAACAGCCCGACCAGCAGCTTCGAGCGCGAGGCCGGCGCCGGCCCGGCGCCCTCCTCCGTCACGAAGCCGCCCCGGGACCGGCAGACGCGCCCTGGATGCCGCGCGAACCGGGCTTCACGGCGGGAAGCGCGGCAAGTTCCGGCGGCAGGGCGTCCGCGGCATAGTCGGACACGTACCAGGACAGCAGCGAGACCAGCGGCACGCCGACATCCACCGTGCCGCCGGAACGGTCGACCAGCACGGCCGCCCCCACCGTCTCGCCGGCATGGCCGGCAATCGCCGCGAGGCACTCGCGGGTCGACAGCCCGGTGGTGACGATATCCTCGACCACCAGCACGCGCGCGCCGGCGGGAATGGCGAAGCCGCGACGCAGGCGGAACTGTCCCTCCTCGCGCTCGACGAAGATGGCTTTCGCTCCGAGCTGCCGCGCCGTCTCGTAGCCCGGCACGATGCCGCCGACCGCCGGCGAGACGACATAGTCGATGCGGCCGAAGCGCGCGCGCACCTTCTCCGCCAGCGCCGCGCAGAGCCGGGCCGTGCGCTCGGGGTCCTGGAACACGAACATCTTCTGCAGGAAGACCGGGCTCCGCCGCCCCGAGGACAGGATGAAATGGCCTTCGAGCAGCGCGCCGGCGGCGCGGAATTCGGCAAGCACGTCGTCAGGGGTCATGGGTGGCGCGTCCGTCAGGGTTTGACGGGAGAGACGATGAATGGGGGTGGAAAGTCAATGAGGGCGAGCACCGGACGACGGTGGCAGGGTCGCGCCGGGACGTGCGATGCCCGCGACTTTCATGGACCCCGGCGCAACGGGCCCCGCCACGACGGCGGGGCCCGCCTCCGTCACGTCTGGACGTCGAAGCGCTGGTTGGCGGCATTCGGCCGGCAGGGAGTGCCGACGATCTTCGCTCCGGGCCGGGGGGCGCGGTCCACGGTCCAGCAGTAGTTGTCACCGTTGCGGATCTGGCCGGTGCCCTCGTTGAAGCGCCAGCGGTCCTGCGTGTCGCGGCACGAGATCATCATGACCTCCTCCGGCGGCTCCGGCATGCGGTTGACACTGGCGCAGGTGCCATGGCGCTGCCACAGGCGGATGGCGTCTCCGGTGGAGACGAAGTTGAACGTGGTGGCGGCGTCGCACGGCGACAGCACGAGATCGGAGGCGCCGGGGCCATTGCCGCCGACATGCCGCACGCACAGACCGGTGTTGGAGCGCAGGGCGAAGATGGTCGGCGCGTTGACCACCGCTGGCTGGCGCGGCGCCTGGGCCTGCGCCTGGCGCTGCGCGGGCGCGACGGGTTGCGGCCGGCCCTGAACCTGCGGTGCGGCCGGGGCGGAGGCCGGCGTCGCGCGGCCGAGGCGCTGGCGGCATTCCTCCACCTTGGTGATGGCGGCTGCGATGCCCTGGAGGCTGAAAGCGAAATCAGCGCGGCCGACGCCCATCGCAGCTTGGCCGCCGTTCCGCAGCGCGTCCACCTGGCCCATGTTCAGCCAGGCAATGGTCCAGTCGAAGACGGCCGTGCCGCTGACGTCGGCGCCGGCGCGGCCGGCGGGCTCGCTGCCGTCGATCTCGAGGCGGCCCTGCCAGTTGGGGTTCGACTTGACCGGCACCGCCAGCTGCCACTGACTGCCGTCGCCGGGCATGGCGCGGTCGACGCCGATGCGCACGGTGCTGTCGCCGATCCGGGTCTCCGCCACGCAGTACATGAACAGGCGGCCGCTGAAGGCGGCGCTCACCTGCCACTGCCGTGCGCGGCCGTAGGGCTCTTCCATCTGGCCGTCGCCGACGATGGCATAGCCGCCGTATTCCTGCGGTGCCACGAGCAGGGCGCCGCAGCGGGCCGCCAGCCGGCGGACATGGACCGACGCGCCCTCGACCTGGTCCTGCGGCGTGCGGGCGCACCACTGGCGGTGCATGTCGCGGTCGCCGTGGACGCCGCGGCCGGGGTCGAGGCAGGCGGGGTTGGACCGGATCGCGTCCTCGGCGGCGGTGGCGACCGTGTCGGCATATTGCCGGCAGAAGGTGGCATCTCCCGGCGCTCCCTGCGCGAAAGCGGTACTGGAGACGAGCAGGGCGGCGAGGGTCAGCAGAGACAATCTCGACATGGGGATTCCGGTTGGAAGAGCCGGCGAACCGGCGGAGGTTCGAAAAGGGCTGGATAGACGGCGTCAGGGCCGCGCGAGGAGCGCCGCGATCGGCGTGTTGAGAACCCAGTGCTGGCCGGGCGCCCCGCGACGGCGTCCTAGCGCATGCTGATCGTCGCAGCCGGCGGACCGATGCTGTCGGAGCGGCGATGCCAGTAGCGGCCGTTCATCACGCCCGGCTCGGGAGAGGTCATGACGAACCAGTCCGTGCCGTTGTTGGTGAAGGTGTAGGAGTTGCCCTGCAGCGTGTAGCGCACGTCGAAGCAGCGCCGGCCGCCGCCGGTCCCGTAGCAGTAGCCTGCTTCGCCACGGCGAGCGGGATAGAGCTCGAAGGTGGCGGGCAGAATATTGCCGTTCGACCAGCGCCAGGTCCCGGTGAACCGGACCGTTCCTGGCGACGATTGGGGCCTCGGTGCGGCCTGCTGCGGACGCGGAGGCTGTGCATTGCCGGTGCACTGCGTAACAAGGCGGCGGATGTGGGCCTCCGCACCCTGCACCGCTGCCGGCGACGTCCGCATGCACCAGTCGAAATGGGTCTGGTAATTGCCGTGGATGCCCCTGTTGTAGTCGAGGCAGGCCGGATTGCGGGCGACGGCGCCCTGGCCGACCCCCGCCATATTGGCGGCATAGCGCCCGCAGAAGTCCCGGTTGCCTTGTGCGAGCACCGGACTCGCCAGAGACAGGGAGGCGAGCCCCGCTACACCGAGCAAAAGACGAATGGTCGAATATTTCATGTGAGCCCCCCAGTGGCGTTGGCTTCGCATTGTCGCGACGTGACGGTCGGATGCACGGGTTCTGTCCGCAGCGTTTGCGTGAGGTCGCCGGCCCCGTTCAGTGTGGAAGTGAGGCTGGCCGCACCGGACGGGATCGTTGCGATCCCGATGATCTCCGGGTCGTTCGTCCCTGCGGGCGCTTGCATGCCCTTTCCCCTCGGCGGAGCGTTCCACCTGGGGGCTGGCCTGTGCGGAAACAGACAGGCCGGTCGGCCCGTTGGGGACATTGCCGCCGAATGGCTCAACCTGTGCGACGACCGGCCCCGACGGGCCACGACAACAGGGGCCGCGGAAGCAGCCACGACACAAACGTGCTGATTCAAAGGAATGCCCCCTGGGTGTTGACCACACGACTGCCCCGTTACGCACCTACCACAGGCCCCCCGGACCCTGCAATCGCATTGACGCTACGGCAGAATGACAACGCAATGATGT
Organism: Phreatobacter sp.; assembly: GCF_051860605.1. Lineage (GTDB taxonomy): Bacteria > Pseudomonadota > Alphaproteobacteria > Rhizobiales > Phreatobacteraceae > Phreatobacter. The sequence goes on from NZ_JBHYDR010000010.1 coordinate 83,027, forward strand.
CGGCAACTGCCATATAGACAACAACGATAGCAGACTTCAGATGACGATCAGCCCCGTATCGCATCCTTCACGCTGACCAATAGATCACAACGCATCACCTGGCGCAGCGATGTCTTCCATTCGTCAGAACTTTCAGAGGCGATACATGGTCCATGGAAGATCGTCTGGACAATTTGCCAGCTGATCCACTTCAAGACCATGACGCCACAGTCGGAGGCCGCACCTGAACGGCTGCTGAACAATCCCTGGGAATCTGTGGCGGCAATGCAAAACCCGGCACGCCCATCGTCAGGGCCCCCGGTCACGGCTCCGTCCGGGTTTGACGGGAGCGGCAATGGGTGCGGGCGGTGAACAAGCCGGCCCCTGTTCAAGCCGGCCCACCCTGCCGGGCGTGCCGGGCAGCCGGTGGACCGGGAAACCGTTCAGGTGGCAAGCGCCGGTCAGTCCTCTGCCGACCAGTTGCGGAAGCTGGCATTGCCAAGGCCGGTGCCGATGGTCAGCACGGCCCAGTGGTCGACGTCCTTCATGGCCGGCAGTTCGGACAGGCCCTGCACCACCGCGTCATTGTGCATGACGACCACCGTCTGCTGGCCGTCGATCTCCGGCACCGCCTTTTCCAGCGCCGCCGGCAGGTTGAAGTGCTCGCTCTCCCAATTGCCCCCGGGAAGGTTCTGGCCGCCGCTGTGGATCGCGCCGTCCTCGCCGATCATGCCGGGACAGGCGATGCCGATGGCCGGACAGAGCTTCAGCTCCTTCTTCTTCGCCCGCGCGATCAGGTCCTCGAGCATGCCGGCCAGCGTCTTCACCGCCTCGGTGCGCGAGGGGGCATCGTCGGCATGGCGCCAGAGTTCGGAATGGCAGACCTTGGCCTTCAGCGAGGCGGTATCCTTCTTCATCTTGTAGCGCACGATGCCGGCGCGGATGTTCGTGCCGCCGATATCCACCGCCAGTAGCGCGTCATGGCCGGCCAGGATCGGATGCGGCACGAGATAGGCCGAGCCGATCAGGCCCGCCTCGTCGGGATGGCTGCTGATCGGCACGATGTCGATGTCGATGCCGTCGGCCTTCAGCAGCAGCGCCGTGCGCGCAAAGGCGAGTTCCCCCACGCGGCTCTCGCGAAACCCGCCTCCGGCAACGATCCGCTCCACCGGCTTCCAGCCCTTGGTGCGGCGATAGCGGCGGATGACCTCGGCGAGGTCCTGCGAAAACGCCTCGATGGCGCCGTGGATCAGGGCCGCGGCCTCGACGTCGTCGCTCTCCATCAGCTTGTCGATCTGGCTCTTGGAGAGGTCCTCGGTCCCGACATCGCCGATCGGATCGGCGTCGATCTTGCGCAGCCGCCTGCGCCAGGCGTCGAGCCCCTCGGAAAAGGCCCCGCGCGAGGCCTTGTCGCCGATGAACCCGTCCTCGTCGCGCAGTTCCAGATTGTAGCTCGTGACGTGCACCGCGTGCAGATTCAGCACCCCCTGCCGGATCATCGGATCGGGCATCACGGCCTCTGCCCCGGCGCCACCCTTTGCCATCGTCGTCTCCTGTCGGGCGGACTGCCCGAAGGCCAACGCGGCCGGGATCAACCCGTTCCGGCGGACACCTCGCTGAGGATGTCGACGGCGCGGTCACCGGCATCGGACCGCGAGACGCGGACGACGACGAAGGTGCCGCCGCGCTTCAGGCCCTCGCCATAGGCGCGCGCCTCGTCCTCCGTGACCCCCGCCGAGGTGAGCGCGCCGATGAGGCCGCCGGCAACCCCGCCGGCGCTCGCCCCGGCAAGCGTGGAGGCAAGCCAGCCGGCCGCCACCAGCGGCGCAGCCCCCGGAATAGCGAGCACGCCGAGCCCAGCCACGGCCCCGGCCGCGCCGCCAGCCAGGACGCCGACGCCCGCGCCGGTGGCGACCGCATCGCCGTCCTCCGGCTCCTCATGGGGCTGGTAGGGCGCAAGCTCGGAGCGGTCCATGGTCGGGTCGTTGGACAGAAGCGACATCGCCCTGTCGGGAAAGCCCGCCGCACGCAGCCGCTCCACGGCCTCCGCAGCTTCGGCATAGGTCCTGAACAGGGAGGAAACGGTATGGGGCATGATGCTTCTCCTCGCCGCACGCGCGGGCCGGCATGAGGTCGCCGGCATCGTCGCAATGGGGTGGCAGGAGAAACAACCCCGGCCGGGGCGCATCGTTCCCCAACCGCCGGCGGGCGGGCGGCAGGCCGCGACGCTTTACTGGAAGACCCGGTCCACCGATGCCACCATCGACAGGCTCTTGATGCCGCCGAGGATCGCCGTCAGGTGCTTCAGGTCCCAGACCTCCATGTCGATCACCACCTCGGTATAGTCGGCGGTCTTCCGCTGCATGCGCAGGTTGTCGATATTGCCGTCATTGTCGGCGATCACCTGGGTAACGCGGGCGAGCGAGCCCGGCTCGTTGCGCGACATGACCGCGATCCGCACCGGATAACGCGCGGGCTTGGCGACATCCAGGTCCCAGCGCACGTCCAGCCAGCGCTCCGGCTCGTTGTCGAAGGCGGCCAGCGCCGGCGACTGGATCGGATAGATGGTGATGCCCTCGCCCGCCGTCATGATGCCGACGATGCGGTCGCCCGGCAGCGCCCCGCCATCGGCGGCGAATTTCACCGGCAGGTCGAAATTGATGCCGCGAATGGGGATGGCCCCCTCGGTCTCGGGCACCTGGAACTTGATGTCGCTCGTGCCGTCGACGCCGAACCAGTCGGCGGTCGGCTTCGGTCCCAGCGGGGTCTCGGCCTTGAAGTCGGGATAGACCGCCTTCAGCACATCCTCGGCCGGGATCTCGTCGCGTCCCACCGCCCAGAACACATCCTCCACCGTGCTGCGGGCGAGGCGCTTCAGGCCGAGCTTCACCACCTCGTCGGAAAAGGCCTTGCCGGCGCGGTTGAACAGGTTCTGCACGATGCGGCGGCCAAGCTCGAAATATTGCGCGCGCGTCGCGGTGCGGGTGGCGCGGCGGATCGCGGAGCGCGCGCGGCCCGTGACCACGATGTTCTCCCAGGCCGGCGAGGGTGTCGCCTTGGGGTCGGTGATGATCTCCACCTCGTCGCCGTTTTGCAGTTCGGTGACCAGCGGCCGCTCGGCGCCGTTGATCCGCGCCCGCGAACAGTGGTGGCCGATATCGGTATGCACCGCATAGGCGAAGTCGATGCAGTTGGCCTTGCGCGGCAGGGCGATCAGCCGGCCCTTGGGCGTGAAGCAATAGACCTGGTCGGAGAACAGCTCGAGCTTGGTATGCTCGAGGAATTCCTCCGGATTGTCGCCATGGGCGAGCATGTCCACCGTGTGCCGCAGCCAGGCATAGGCCCGGCTCTCGGTCTCGAACGTGCCAAGCTCCACCCCGTCCTTGTAGAGCGCATGGGCGGCGATGCCGTATTCGGCCACCTCGTGCATGGTGCGGGTGCGGATCTGCATTTCCACGCGCTGGCTGCCGGGCCCGATCACGGTGGTGTGGATCGAGCGGTAGTCATTGCCCTTCGGGGTCGACACATAGTCCTTGAAGCGCTCGGGAACGGCCGGCCAGGTCGTGTGGACCACGCCGATCGCCCGGTAGCAGTCGGACACCGTCTCGACGATGACGCGGAAGCCGACGACATCCGACAGCTGCTCGAAGGAGACCGACTTGCGCTCCATCTTGCGGTAGATCGAATAGGGCTTCTTCTGCCGGCCGGTGACATCGGCCACGATGCCCTGCTCGGCCAGCTTGCGGGTCAGCTGGGCCTCGATCTCCTCGATGATCCGGCCGCTCGCCTCGCGCTGGCGCGACAGCCGCGACGTCAGCGCCTCGTAGGCGTCCGGGTTGATCTGGCGGAAGGCCAGGTCCTCCAGTTCCTCGCGCATGTCGTGCATGCCCATGCGGCCGGCGAGCGGCGCATAGATGTCCAGCGTCTCCTGGGCGACGCGGTCGCGCTTGGGGGCCGGCACATAGTGCAGCGTGCGCATGTTGTGCAGGCGGTCGGCGAGCTTCACCAGCAGCACCCGCACGTCGGAGGTGATGGCGAGCAGGAGCTTGCGGAGGTTTTCCGCCTGCACCGCCTGCTTGGAGACGAGGTCCAGCTTCTTCAGCTTGGTCAGCCCGTCCACCAGTTCGGCGATGGCCGAGCCGAACTTGTCGCGGATGTCGTCCTTGGTCGCGTCGGTGTCCTCGATCGTGTCGTGGAGCAGCGCCGCCACGATCGTGGCATCGTCCAGCTTCAGATCGGTGAGGATCGCCGCCACTTCCAGCGGATGGGAGAAATAGGGGTCGCCCGAGGCCCGCTTCTGGCTGCCATGGGCGAGCATGGCATAGACATAGGCGCGGTCCAGCAGGGCCTCGTCGGCCTGCGGATTGTAGCGCTTGACGCGCTCGACCAGTTCGTACTGCCGCATCATGGGCGCGGCGCCTTCGCGGGGATCATCAGGAGAAGATCAGCGCTTCCGCCGGCCTTTTCAATGCGCACGGCAGTTGAGGCCGCCTCGGACGCCCTGCCATGCAAAAGGGCGGCCCGTGGCCGCCCTCCGAAAGCCGTTCAGGGGCGGCGTCCCGCTGAAACTTACAGGCCGTCGTCGTCGTCGGTGTCTTCCGGCGGCTTGAGGCCTTCGAGGCCGCGCAGCAGCTCTTCCTCGCTCATGCGGTCCATGGCGACATCGACATCGTCGGAATCGGCGCCGCCGGCCGCGATCAGCGGCACGGTATCCGGCTCCGGCTCGTCCACTTCCACATATTTCTGCAGCGAGTGGATCAGGTCTTCCTTGAGGTCGTCCGGCGAGATGGTCGCATCGGCGATCTCGCGCAGGGCGACGACGGGGTTCTTGTCGCGGTCGCGATCGATGGTGATCGGCGAGCCAGCGGCCAGCATGCGGGCGCGGTGGCTGGCGACCAGCACCAGATCGAAACGGTTCTCGACCTTGTCGATGCAATCCTCGACGGTGACGCGAGCCATCGGTTATCCTTGGAATCGTGACGGGCCCCGTAGGGGCGGATGTCCGGAAAGAGCGGGTGTATAGCCGCACCGGCCGCCCGTTGCAAGCCTTGCTGGCTACCGAGGCCTTGCCGGCTATCGAGGCCTAGTTGCCTGCTTCAAGCCTCGCCCGATCACTCCGGGCGCCTCACCAGCCGCGCCGCGGCGGCATCGACCGCCCTGCCCGCCTCGTCCACCAGCGCGACACGCAGCGGACGGCCGGTCTGCCTGTCGACCAGTCCGACGGGAGCCGGCCGCCCCAGCACATGCGCCTCGCCCCATTGCGTCAGTGCCGCAAGGGTTAGCGCCAGATCCCGTCCGGATGGCGTCAGGACATAGGCGTGGCGCGCCCGGTCCCCCGGCTCCTGATAGGCCCGCCGCTCCAGAATGCCCCGCTCCACCAGCCGGGCCAGCCGGTCCGACAGCATGGACCGCGGCGCATCGAGGTCCTGCCGCATGTCGTCATAGCGCTGCACCCCATAGAAGGCCTCACGCAGGATGAGCAGAGTCCAGCGGTCGCCGATCGCCTCGGCGGCCAGCGCCATCGGGCAGTCCTGCCGCGGGACCATGGCGCGGCGGCGGGGCGATCGGTCGGTATCTGGGTTTGACATCCGGTTTCAGATAGCGGAGAACCGGCTCGGTTCAAAATCCGAAACCAGATGGCGGAGGACCCGATGGCGGGACGCGACCTGACGCAGGACGATCCGCTGGATGATTTCGAGGCCCGCCTCATCACCTGCGCCGGCGTGACGAAGACCGTCCACGTCGCCGGCACGGGCCCGGCGGTCATCGTGATGGCCGAGATGCCCGGCATCAGCCCGCATGTCGCGCGCTTCGCCCGCTGGGTGCGCGAGGCCGGATTCACCGTCTGGATGCCGTCGCTGTTCGGGCGCGACGGGGCGGTGGCCACCGCACGGGAGGGCGGCGCGGTGTTCCAGCACGCCTGCATCAGCGCGGAGTTCCGCACCCTCGCCTTCCAGGGGTCGAGCCCGGTGACCGACTGGCTGAAGGCGCTGGCCCGCCACGCCCATGCGGCCTGCGGGGGACCCGGTGTCGGCGCCATCGGCATGTGCTTCACCGGCAATTTCGCCCTGTCCATGATGCTCGAGCCGGCGGTGCTGGCGCCCGTCCTCGCCCAACCCTCCCTGCCGCTCGACAACCCAGACGCGGTGGAAAGCCCGCCGGACGAGCTTGCCGCCGTCCGCGCGCGGCTGGAGCGCGACGACCTCACCGTTCTCGCCTACCGCTTTGCCGGCGACCGCTTCTGCCAGGCCGGGCGCTTCGCCGCCTATGAGCGGGCGCTCGGACACCGCTTCATCGGCCATGTGCTGCCCGACAGCGCGGCCAATCCGGACGTGCCGCCGTTCTTCGCGCGCTTCGTCGCGACCCCGCACAGCGTCGTCACGGCTCATCTCATCGACGCCGACGGCGAGCCGACGCTTGCAGCCCGCGACGCGATCCTCGCCTTCTTCGCGCAGCGCCTGCGGCCGGCCTGAACCGCCACCAGACTTCCACTCTGATAGACTTGGCTGGCCCAAGTACAGGCCCGGCAGCGAAAGAACAGGCCTGAAAACGCAAGAACAGGCTTGAAAACGCAAGAACAGGCTTGCCGGACCGATCCGGTCTCATGCTAGAACCATTCCGGACTGCGCGGCCCGCGCGGTCAGTCAACCCGATCCATTGCCCGCGTGCGGCTCTTTTTTGACGATCCGTTTTCAAGGCCCGCGCCGATTGCCCCGACGAAAGGATTTCCGGCCATGTCAACCGGACAGGAACGCATTGCGCTCTTCATAGATGGCGCGAACCTTCACGCCACGGCCAAGACCCTCGGCTTCGACATCGACTACAAGCGCCTGCTCGGGGAGTTCCGCGCGCGCGGCTATCTCCTGCGCGCCTACTACTACACGGCGCTGATCGAGGAGCAGGAATATTCCTCGATCCGGCCGCTGATCGACTGGCTCGACTATAACGGCTTCACGGTGGTCACCAAGGCCGCCAAGGAGTTCACCGATGCCATGGGCCGCCGCAAGGTGAAGGGCAACATGGACATCGAGCTGGCGGTCGATGCCATGGAACTGTCGGCGCGCGTCGACCATGTCGTGCTTTTCTCCGGCGACGGCGACTTCCGCTACCTCGTCGAGGTGCTCCAGCGCCGCGGCGTGAAGGTCTCGGTCGTGTCCACCGTCTCGGTCCAGCCGGCCATGATCGCCGACGAGCTGCGCCGCCAGGCCGACGAGTTCATCGACCTGGCGCATCTGTCGCAGCGGATCGGCCGCGACCCCTCCGAGCGCCCGGTCCGGCCGGCCGGCGAGATGCCCGGCTTCGTGCGCGACCGCCCGCGCCCGCCGCGGCCGATCGCCCCGACCCGGCCGCTGGCCGACGAAGGCGAGCGCTGAACGGCGCTGGCATGACCACCGGCACCGATCCGTCCCGCGACTGCCCGCTCTGCCCGCGGCTGGCCGCCTTCCGCCAGAAGCACCGCGGCCTCAGTCCCGACTGGCACAACGCCCCGGTTGCCAGTTTCGGGCCCGGTGACGCGCGCCTGCTCATCGTTGGGCTGGCGCCCGGCCTGCAGGGCGCCAACCGCACCGGGCGGCCGTTCACCGGCGACTGGGCCGGCGACCTGCTCTACGAGACGCTGATCGCCTTCGGCTTCGCCCGCGGAACCTATGACGAGCGGGCCGATGACGGGCTCGAACTGGTCGGCACGCGCATCACCAATGCGGTGCGCTGCGTGCCGCCGGAGAACAAGCCGACGACGCAGGAGATCCACACCTGCCGGCCGTTCCTGTCCGCCACCATCGCCGACCTGCCGCAGCTGTCGGCCATCGTCACGCTCGGACGCATCGGCCATGACAGCACGGTCCGGGCGCTGGGCGAGCGGCCGTCCCGCCTGCCCTTCTCCCATGGCGGCGTGCAGGTGCTGGGGCGGCTGACCCTGTTTTCCAGCTATCATTGCTCCCGCTACAACACGAATACCGGCGTGCTGACGCCGACCATGTTCCGCGCCGTCTTCTCGGCGGTTCGCCGGCACCTCGACGCGGCGCCCTGACAAGGCGGCCATCCGGCCGCGTCACGACTGCAAGCCGGGCGCCTCCTCAAGGCGCCCAAAGGACGAAAGGGCCGGCCCATGTCTCCGGGAACCCGCCGCGCGCTGCGCCTGGCGACCTTTCTCGCCGCCACCGTCGGCGCGCTGTTCTGGCTGGCGGCCATGGTGGCGAGCCTCACGACGCCGCCGGGTCCGCGCGACGGCCATGCGTCGTTCGGGCTGATCCTCGCCACGGTCTATGCCCTGGTCCTGGTGCTGCCGGCCTTCGTGCTGGCGCTGCTCGACCGCTGGCCGGTCGTCGCCCTCCTGCTCGGGCTGGCGGCTGTCGCCATCGGGCTGCACGCGGTGGTGCCGTGGGCGCCTCTCGGGCCGCTCGGCTCCTGACCGCGGCTGAATTCACGGTTTCGTGATCCGCCCTCCCGCATCCATGAAGGCGTCGTCAGGTGTTCCCGTCAGGACCCGCACGCAAGGCAGGTCCCAATTCACGGGAGAAAAAGCCATGAACCGCCGTCACGCCCTCAGGCTCTTCGGAACCGCTGCTGCCGTTGGCGCTGCCATGTCGATCCCGGCCGGGCACAAGGTCTGGGCGCAGGCCGCCCCCGGCCCCTTCACGCTGCCTCCGGTCGGCTATGCCTATGATGCGCTGGAGCCGCATATCGACAAGATGACGATGGAGATTCATCACTCCCGCCATCACGCAGCCTTCCTCGCCGGCCTCAACAACGCCGCCCGCACCTATACCGACCTGACCCCCGCCAACACCGAGAAGGTGCTGCGCAACCTGTCCGCCGTGCCGGAGAGCCTGCGCACCGGCGTGCGCAACGCGCTCGGCGGTTACTGGAACCACGTCCACTTCTGGGACATCATGACCCCCGGCGGCGCCAAGCAGCCCTCCGGTGCCCTCGCCCAGGCGATCACCGCCGCCTTCGGCGATGCCGACAAGATGCGCCAGCAGTTCAACCAGGCTTCCGTCGGCCGCTTCGGCTCGGGCTGGGGCTGGCTGGTGGTCGGCCGCGACAACAAGCTGGCCGTCGTCTCCACGCCGAACCAGGACAACCCGCTGATGGACGGTGTCAAGGGCGTGGTCATGGGCATCGACGTGTGGGAGCACGCCTATTACCTCAAGTACCAGAACCGGCGCCCGGACTACGTGACCACCTGGTGGAACGTCGTCAACTGGGACAAGGCTGCCGCCAACTTCCAGAAGGCCATGGCCTGACGCCCCTGCTGCGCCTGATGCCCCCCATGGGTGCAGCAGGACCGATGGCCATCGCCGGCCCCATCCTCACGGGTGGGGCCGATTTCGTTGGGGGCAGGCCTGATGGTTGCCGGTCCCGGGTGGAGCACGCCCTGCAGGCTGGCTGATGCGTCCTTCGAGGCTCGCTTCGCTCGCACCTCAGGATGAGGACGGAGGAGACTGGCATGCCCGACGCACGGGCGCGGCTGTCGCTTGTCGTCGCCGCATGGGCCACTCACCGGCATTCCTCATCCTGAGGTGCGAGCGAAGCGAGCCTCGAAGGACGCAGGACCGATGCGCAAGCCGCAATCGCTCGTCGTCGCCGCATGGGCCACTCACCGGCATTCCTCATCCTGAGGTGCGAGCGCAAGCGAGCCTCGAAGGACGCAGCACCGATCTGCAGGCCGATCCGCGACAGCCCACCTTCCCCTCGACGGCCGCGCCCCTACCCCCGGTCGCGCATGATCCGCGCCTGGTCGCGCTGCCAGTCGCGCTTCTTCTCCGTGTCGCGCTTGTCGTGCAGCTTCTTGCCGCGAGCGAGCGCGATCTGCAGCTTCGCCAGGCCCTTCTCGTTGAAATAGAGCTTGAGCGGCACCACGGTCAGCCCGTCGCGCTGCACCGCCCCGGTCAGCCGGGCGATCTGCCGCTTGTGCAGCAGCAGGCGCCGCGGCCGCTTCGGCTCGTGGTTGAAGCGGTTGGCCTGCAGATATTCCGGAATGTTGCAGTTGAAGAGGAAGAACTCCTCGCCGGAAGGCCCCGCATAGCTCTCGCCGATGGTCGCCTTGGCGGCGCGCAGCGACTTCACCTCGGTGCCGGTCAGCTGGATGCCGGCCTCGAATGTGTCGAGGATCTCGTAGTCGAAGCGTCCGCGCCGGTTCTCGGCGATGATCTTCATCTTGGGGTCCGGCTTGGCCGCCATGGCGCTTGCTATCGATCCCCGTCAGTTCATCAGGCCGGCATGGACGAGCGCCGCCTTCAGCGCGCCGCGCGTTGCCTCCGTCACCGGCACCATGGGCAGGCGCGTCTCCTCCGACATGCGCCCGAGCAGGGCGAGCGCCGCCTTGGACGGCGCCGGGCTCGGTTCGAGGAACACCGCCTGGTGCAGCGGGAACAGCGTGTCCTGGATCGCGAGCGCCTTGGCGAAATCGCCGGCCATGCAGGCGTTCTGGAACTCGGCGCAGAGCCTCGGGGCGACATTGGCCGTCACCGAGATGCAGCCGTGGCCGCCATGGGCCATATGGGCCAGGGCCGTGCCGTCCTCGCCGGACAACTGGATGAAGTCCTTGCCGCAGGCGGCGCGCTGGGCCGAGACGCGGTCGACCTTCGCCGTCGCATCCTTCACGCCCACGATGTTCGGGATCTCGGCGAGCCGCGCCATGGTCTCCACCGTCATGTCCACCACCGAGCGCGGCGGGATGTTGTAGATGAAGATCGGCAGCGAGGTGGCTTCCGCGATCGCCTTGAAGTGCTGGTAGAGCCCTTCCTGGTTCGGCCGGTTGTAGTAGGGCGTGACATGCAGCAGGCCCTGCGCGCCGGCCTTCTCGGCATGGCGCGAGAAGTCGATGGCCTCGGCCGTGTTGTTGGAGCCGGCGCCGGCCATGACCGGCACGCGGCCGGCGGCCTCCTCGATGGCCCATTCGACCACGCGCTTGTGCTCGTCATGGGTCAGGGTCGGGCTCTCGCCGGTGGTGCCGACCGGAACGATGCCGTGCGAGCCTTCCTCGATCACCCAGTTGACGTGGGCGCGGAAGCCCTTCTCGTCCAGCTTGCCGTCGCGCATCGGTGTCACGAGGGCGGGCATGGAGCCCCTGAACATGGCGGCGGTCATGGCGGAAGTCTCCCGGAAGGCGGGTCTCAGGGGCGAAGCGTGCGGACGGGCCGCGAAAGGCCGGTCACAAAGCCTTGTGGCGGCGGCAACGTCAAGGGTCGAGGGCGGGCGGTTGTCACGGCGGCGGCTCCGGTCGGATGGGATGGGGCAGTTCTGGCCCGGTTCGGCTCGAGAACGGCCATCATGCCACCGGCCGCGGACGGGGAAGCAAGTTTTCCGCCGAAAAATCCGCTGATCGGCGAAAACCGCTGGCGGCGCCGGGGCTTGCATCAACGCGCTTTTAACCAAGCCGGTCGGTTTGTCCCCCTCCCGTTCAGAACTCGTCAAGGAAAACGGCCCGATAACGGCCGGGCAAAGGCCGCAATCCTTCTGCCGGATGAGGCCGTCCAGCGTCGCGTATCAGGACGGAGCTCCATGTCGATCATGATCCCTTCGCATGCGATTCCCGTGCATCGGACCCCTGCGGGGCTGATCCCCGCGCTGCCCCGCCTCTGGCTGCTGGCAGGGGTGGCCGCCGCAGCGCTGGTCGCTTCCGGCTGCGCCATGAGCCAGGACGTCGAGCCGGAACTTCCCGTCCAGATGGCGAGCCGCGACGCCGCCGCACCCGACACCACCGGCTCGATCCCGCCGGCTTCGCGAAGCTGGAGCCCGTCGTCGGCGGCGGTCAGCGATGCCGATGTCGCAGCGCTCGGCCGCATTCTCGCCGCCGCTCGCGGCAACCGCATCGACCAGGCTACGGCTGGCCTCGCAGAGGTGCGCGATCCGGTGGCGAAGGTGCTCGGCGAATGGGCGATCCTGATGGCCAATGACGGCGTCTCGTTCGAACGCGCCGCCGCCTTCCTGCGCCAGCATCCGGCCTTCCCGGCAAGCCGCCGCATCCGCCTTCGGGCCGAGGGCATGCTGCTGGAAAACAACGTGGCCGGTTCGCAGGTGCGCCAGTTCTTCGCCCGCAGCCAGCCGCAGAGCGCCAAGGGCTCCATTGCACTCGCCCTCGCCCTGAAGGAGGCCGGCGACGGCCAGCGTTCGGCGCGCATGGCCCGCGAGATCTGGCGCGAACAGGACCTCTCCGCCGACAACGAGCGGCGCCTGCTCGCCGGCTTCGGATCGGTTATCACCCGCGCCGACCACAAGGCGCGCATGGACCGCATGCTGCACGACAACCAGGAGGCGACCGCCCTGCGCGCCGCCCAGCGGCTCGGCGGCGGCCAGGTGGCGCTGGCCCGCGCCGTGCTCGCCGTCGGTGCGCGCCGGCCGAACGGGCCGGGCCTGCTGGCCGCCGTGCCCTCCTCGCTGCACCGCGACCCGGCCTATCTGCTCGCCCGGGCCCAGGTGCTGCGCCGCGGCGACAAGCCGAAGGAGGCCGCGGCCATCCTCATGGCCGCGCCGCGCGATCCCGCCCTGCTCGGCAAGCCCGAGGAATGGTGGACCGAACGGCGGATCGTCGCCCGCCAGCTGCTCGAGGCCGGGGACACCCGGGCCGCCTACCAGCTTGTCGCGACCCATCCGGTCCGCTCCGGGACCGCGCGGATCGATGCCGAGTTCCATGCCGGCTGGCTGGCGCTGCGCCGCCTCAACGATCCGGCTCTGGCGCTGCGCCATTTCCAGGCCGTGCGGCAGGCATCCTCAACGCCCATGTCGCAGTCCAGGGCCCTCTACTGGATCGGCCGCGCCCAGGAGGCGGCCGGCCAGCAGGGTGCGGCGCGCCAGGCCTTCGAGGCGGCCGCCCGCCATTCCAGCCACTATTACGGCCAGCTCGCCCGTGCCCGCCTCGGCATGCAGGACCAGCCGGTCCGTCGTCCCCAGGCCAGCGCTGCGGCGGCATCCCCCGCCGTGCGCGTGCTCGACATCCTCTACCGGCTGAACGAGCCGGTGCTGGCGCGCACGGTGCTCGCCGATCTCGGCCTCAGGGCAACCGATCACGGCCTGCTGCAGGCGGCCGGCGAGCGGGCGGTCCGCGCGGGCGATGCGCGCGGCGCCACCGTCCTCGGCCGGCTCGCCAACAATCGCGGCCTGCCCTTCGACCTGCACGCCTTCCCGACCATCGGCATCCCGGCCTACCGCCATGTCGGGCCGGAGGTCGACCGGGCGGTGGTCTTTGCCATCGCACGGCAGGAATCGACCTTTGACCCGCGGGCCGTCAGCCACGCGGGCGCGCGCGGGCTTTTGCAATTGATGCCCGGCACGGCGCGCGCGACCGCGCGCACGTATGGCCTGTCCTACGACCAGGGCCGCCTGACCTCGGACCCTGCCTACAATGCCCAGCTTGGTGCCGCCCATCTTGGCGAACTGGTCGCCGAGTTCAACGGCAGCTACGTGCTGACCTTCGTTGCCTACAATGCCGGGCGCGCGCGGGCGCGCGAATGGATCCAGCGCTTCGGCGATCCCCGCGACCCCTCCGTCGATCCGGTCGACTGGGTGGAGATGATCCCCTTCTCCGAGACGCGCAACTACGTCCAGCGGGTCATGGAGAACGTGCAGGTCTATCGCGCGCGGCTGGGCGGCGGCTCGGCGCTGAGGATCGAGGCCGATCTCAGGCGCGGCCGCGTCAATTGAAGACTGCGTTGACTGAAGCCTGCGTCACCTGAACGGACCCGGCTACGGCATCGCCTCAGCCTGCATATGGCGGCCTCATCCCCGAAGGGACTTCTTCCTCGGCAGCCAGGCGGTCGCGGCGGCCGGCTCCATGGCCTCGACCAGCTGGACGAAGGACGAGCCCGGCAGCGGCGGCGCGAACACATAGCCCTGCGCGCTCCTGACACCGCGGCGGCGCAGCGCCTCCACCTGGTCGAAGGTCTCGACCCCCTCGGCAACCACGTCCAGGTTCAGGTGCGCGGCAAGGTCGATCAGGCTGTCGACAATGGCGGTCGACTGGCGTTCGGAGCCGATGGCGTCGATGAACAGCTTGTCGATCTTCATCACGTCGACGCGCAGCTTGAGTAGGTAGCTCATGCCGCCATGGCCCGTTCCGACATCGTCGAGCGCCACGCGCACGCCGAGGTCCTGGAACCGCGCGATGATCGCGCGCGCCAGTTCCATGTCAGGTAGAGGATCGCGCTCGGTGACCTCCAGCAGAACCTGATTCAGCTTCAGCTCTGTTCCGGAGAAGACGTTGATGACGTCCTCCACGATCGACTGGTCCTGGAAATGCGCGGCGCACAGGTTGAAGCCGCATTTCATGTGCGGCCGCGCAGCATAGAGCGACCCGACTTCGGCGGCCGCCTGCCGCATCAGGTCGAGCGTCAGGGGGAAGATGAAGCCCGAGCGCTCGGCCTCGCCGATGAAGGCCCCCGGCGGGATGATGGTTCCGTCCGGCTTGCGCCAGCGCACCAGCACCTCGCAGCCGATGATCCGGCCGGTATCGATGTCGAGGATGGGCTGGTAGTAGGGAATGAACTCGCCATTGACGAGCGCCCGGTGCATGTCGGCCATGGGGTCGCGCCGGCGGCAGATGGCCAGCAGGACCGCCGCCATCAGGCCGGCGAGCACGATCCCGACGACCACGGCCAGCCAGATGATGCCGCCATGCTCCAATCGCCAGGCGCCCTCCGATGCGGTCGCCACGACCCGGATCGGATAGCTGCCAGACACGGCGACGGCGCTGAACTGCCTGCTGCCCTCGACGGCGCCGGCCCCGCGCACCGAGACCAGCCGGCCGCCCGGCACCAGTTCCACGTCGATGCCGAGACCCGAATTGCCCCGCTGGATGACCTGGTGCGGGACGAACAGGCCGACCGACATGATGCCGCCATACAGGATGGTGCCGTCGGGGTTCCAGAACACCCGAAGTGCGCGCCCGTGGGCGCCCCGGGTCACCGCCACGGCCAGGCTGACCCGCGGATTGGCGGTCACGAACGGCGTGGACGCCGGCGTGATCTGCACCAGCGAGCCGATATTGTTGCAGCGGACCGCGCCGTCCGGTCCGTGGACAGCCAGTTCCTTCAGGACCGGCGATTCGAACACCAGCACCCTGAGGGCCTCGCGATCCGTCGGCGAGCAACCGGCGACATTGCGCGTCTCGGCATCGTGCAGGCTGACGAGAGCCCGGTCGACGGCGCCGTCGATGCGCTGCAGAACGGTCTGGGCCGTGGTGTCGAGATAGGATTGCAGCTTGTGGCGCATGAACGCCTCGGCCGCGAAATACGCGGCTGCGGGGACGCTGATCGCCGTGACCGCAGCCAGGATCAGTGCCAGCTTTCTCGTCCCCGAGCCGACGCTCACATTCGCCCCACCGAAGGATGCGCACAGGGATGCCTGCCAGCCTGATCGCGCATGTTCTTCAACAGTTTAGGGCGGCCGCCTTAATGGTGTCTTGACTGCCGCAGGGTCATGCGACGATCGCTCCCTGCGCCTCCACCACCGCCAGCGCCGTCATGTTCACGACGCCGCGTGCCGTGACCGACGAGGTCAGGATGTGCGCGGGCTTGGCCTGACCGACAAGGATCGGACCCACCGGCAGCGCATCAGCCAGCACCTTGATGACCTGGAAGGCGATGTTGGCGGCCGAAAGGTTGGGCATGATCAGGACGTTGGCGACGCCCTTCAATCGCGATTGCGGCAGGATCCGCTCCCTGAGTTCCGGCAGCAAGGCCGTGTCGGCGTGCATCTCGCCGTCGACCTCCAGCTCCGGCGCGCGCTCCCAGATCAGCTTCAGCGCCTCCTGCATCTTGGTGGCGGTGTCGTCGTCGTAGCTGCCGAAGTCCGAATGCGCGACCAGCGCGATCTTCGGTTCAAGGCCGAAGCGGCGCACGTGCTCGGCGGCCGTGCAGGCCATGTCGGCCAGTTCCTCAGGCGAGGGATCGGGCGTCACATGCGTGTCGGCGATGAACAGCGGCCCCTTGGAGGTGATGAGCAGCGACAGCGCCGCCAGCCCGTCGGCGCCGTCCTTCAGGCCGATCACCTGCCGGATGTGGCGCAGATGCGTGTTGAAACGCCCCTCCACGCCGCAGATCATGGCATCGACGTCGCCGCGCTCCAGAGCCACCGCGGCAATCGCGGAGGTGGCGGTGCGCATGATGGTGCGCGCCGCATCGGCCGAGACACCGCGCCGGCCGACCCGGTCGTGATAGGTCGCGACATAGTCGCGGTAGCGGGGATCCGACTGCGGATCGATGAGCGCGAAATCCGTGTCCCTGCGGATGGACAGCCCGAAGCGTTCCAGCCGCTGCTCGACCACCGCCGGCCGGCCGATGAGCACCGGATAGGCCAGCCCCTCCTCCACCACCACCTGGGCGGCACGCAGGATCCGCTCGTCCTCGCCTTCGGCGTAGATGACCCTCTTCGGGGCCTGGCGGGCCTTGTCGAAGACCGGCTTCATCAGGAGGCCGGAGCGGAACACGAAGCGCGAAAGCTGGGCCTCGTAGGCGGGAAAGTCCGTGATCGGCCGGGTGGCGACGCCGGTTTCCATGGCCGCCCTGGCAACCTCCGGCGCGATCCGCAGGATCAGGCGCGGATCGAAGGGCGAGGGAATGAGATTGCCGGCACCGAACGTGCCGACCTCACCGCCATAGGCGCGCGCGACCACATCGGACGGCGCCTCGCGGGCAAGCCCCGCAATGGCGCGCACGGCGGCCAGCTTCATCGGCTCGTTGATGGCGGTCGCCCCGCAGTCGAGCGCGCCGCGGAAGATGTAGGGGAAGCACAGGACATTGTTGACCTGGTTCGGATAGTCCGACCGGCCCGTGCAGATCATCGCGTCGGTGCGCACCTCGCGCACCTCCTCCGGCATGATCTCCGGATTGGGATTGGCCAGCGCCATGATGAGCGGTCCCGGCGCCATGCGCTTGACCATGTCCGGCTTCAGCACGCCAGCCGCCGACAGGCCGAGAAAGATGTCGGCGCCTTCGATGATCTCGGCCAGCGTGCGGGCGGCGGTGTCCTTGGCATAGACCGCCTTGTAGCGGTCCATGAGTTTCTCGCGGCCCCTGTAGACGACACCCTCGATGTCGGAGACCCAGATGTTGTCCGGGCTGGCGCCGAGTTCCACCAGCAGGTTGAGGCAGGCAATGGCGGCGGCGCCCGCGCCCGAGGCGACGATCTTCACCGCGCCGATCTGCTTGCCGGCGAGCGCCAGCGCATTGGTGACGGCGGCGGCGACGATGATGGCGGTGCCGTGCTGGTCGTCATGGAAGACCGGAATGCCCATGCGCTCGCGCAGGCGCTGTTCCACCTCGAAACATTCCGGGGCCTTGAAGTCTTCCAGGTTGATGCCGCCGAAGGTCGGCTCCAGCGCCGCCACCACGTCGACGATCCGGTCCACCTCGCGGGCGTCGATCTCGATATCGAAGACGTCGATACCGGCGAATTTCTTGAACAGGACCGCCTTGCCCTCCATCACCGGCTTGCCGGCCAGAGGGCCGATATCGCCAAGGCCGAGTACGGCGGTGCCGTTGGAGACGACCGCCACGAGATTGGCGCGGGCGGTCAGTTCCGCCGCCTGGGCGGGATCGGCGACGATCGCCTCGCAGGCGGCCGCAACCCCGGGCGAATAGGCCAGTGCGAGGTCGCGCTGGTTTGCCAGCGGCTTGGTCGGCTGGATCTCCAGCTTTCCGGGCCGGGGCAGCCGGTGGTAGACGAGCGCGCCGGATTTCAGGTCGTCTGTGATGGCTTTCGTCATGCCTGCCCCCTCTGCCGCGCTCATGCGATGCGGCCATGCCGGCGTCAACCATGTGACAGCGGGGCGGCGAGGGAAAGCCGCGCGGGCGTGACAATCAGTTCTTCGCCTCTGGAAAAGGCGGCGCCAGCCGCGCCCGGCCGTTGCGGCGGGGATCAACTGGGGCTAATCGGGCCGACAGAAGAGGCGCGATGTGACCGATACTCCGAAGACCGGGCCGACCAACGGCCTCACCTATGCGCAGGCGGGCGTCGACATCGACGCCGGCAACCGGCTGGTCGACATGATCAAGCCGATGGTGAGGGCGACCGCACGTCCCGGGGCCGATGCCGAGATCGGCGGGTTCGGCGGCCTGTTCGACCTGAAGGCGGCCGGCTTCACGGACCCCGTTCTGGTCGCGGCGAATGACGGCGTCGGCACCAAGATCAAGATCGCCATCGAGACGGGCCGACATGGCACGATCGGCATCGACCTCGTGGCCATGTGCGTCAACGATCTCGTGGTCCAGGGTGCCGAGCCGCTGTTCTTCCTCGACTATTTCGCCACCGGCAAGCTGGCGCCTGAAGCGGCCGCCGAGGTGGTGCTCGGCATTGCCGCCGGCTGCCGGCAGGCCGGCTGCGCGCTGATCGGCGGCGAGACGGCGGAAATGCCGGGCCTCTATGCCGCGGGCGACTATGACCTGGCCGGCTTCTCGGTCGGCGCGGCCGAGCGGGGCACGCTGCTGCCGCGCGCGGATGTGGCTGAAGGCGACGTGGTGCTCGGGCTTGCCTCCTCCGGCGTCCATTCGAACGGCTATTCGCTGGTCAGGAAGATCGTGACCGTCTCCGGCCTCGGCTGGGACGCCCCTGCCCCCTTCGCGCCGGACCGCACGCTGGGCGAGGCGCTGCTCGAGCCGACACGCATCTATGTGAAGAGCATTTTGGCCGCCCATCGCGGCACCGGGGCCATCAAGGCGCTCGCCCATATCACCGGCGGCGGGTTCGTCGACAACATTCCGCGCGTGCTGCCGGATGGGCTGGGTGTGACGGTGAACCTCGACGCCGTGCCGGTGCCGAAGGTTTTCGGCTGGCTGGCAAAGGTCGGCGGGCTGGACCAGGCCGAAATGGTGCGCACCTTCAACTGCGGGATCGGCATGGTGGTGGTGGTTGCGCCCAGCGAGGCGGAAGCGGTGCGGACCGCCCTCGCCGCTGCCGGAGAGACGGTGGTGACCTTCGGAACGATCGTGCCGGCCGCCAGCGAGCCGCGCGTCACCTTCACCGGGGCGCTGGCGCTGTGAGCCGCAAGCGCGTCGCCGTGCTGATCTCCGGGCGCGGATCCAACATGGCCGCGCTCGTCGAGGCGGCGAAGGCGCCCGACTATCCCGCCGAGATCGCCCTCGTGCTGTCGAACGTGCCCGGCGCCGGCGGGCTGGCGCTGGCCGAGGCGAACGGCATCGCCACCGCGACCGTCGACCACACGCGCTTCGGCAAGGATCGCGAGGCTTTCGAGCGCGCGGTGCAGGCGGAACTCGAGGCCCACCGGATCGACATCGTCTGCCTCGCCGGCTTTCTGCGCATCCTCACCCCCTGGCTGGTGGCGAAGTGGGAGGGACAGATGATCAACATCCACCCCTCGCTGCTGCCCGCCTACAAGGGCCTCGACACGCACGCGCGCGCGCTGGCGGATGGCGCCACGACCCACGGCGCAACCGTGCATTTTGTCGTGCCGGACCTCGATGCCGGGCCGGTCATCCTGCAGGAAGCAGTGCCGGTGCTGGCGGACGATACGGCCGAGACGCTCGGCAGGCGCGTTTTGGCAGCCGAGCACCGGATCTACCCGGAAGCGCTCCGGATGATCGCGACGGAATACCGGCTGGCGTGAGCGCGGTCAGACCGCCTTCACCCACGCCTTGTTGTCGTGGAAGGCCGCACCCCCGAACGGCGCCACCGCATCGGCCCCGGTCAGCGTGTTGATGCCGCGGCCGCCCTCGTGGTCGGAATTGGCCCACAGCCCCTCGGCGATCAGCGTGCCGGACCGGGTCTGGTCGGTCACCTTGGCATGCAGGATGACCGTGCCGCGCGGCGAGCCGACCTCGACCTTCGCGCCGGCCGCGATGCCGAGGCGCCCGGCATCGGCCGGATTGATCATCACCTCCGGGCGGCCCTCGCGCTTGCGCGACGACGGCGTCTCGGCAAAGGTCGAGTTGAGGTAGCTGCGCGCCGGCGAGGTCGCGAGCCTGAACGGGAATTCGGCATCCGGCGCCTCGGTCACCTCCCAGTGGTCCGGCAGGCTGGGCATGGACCCCACCGGCCCGAGCGTTCCGATATTGGCGTAAGGGACGCTCGGCCAGTCCGGCCGGAAGCGGAACTTCCGGTCGCCATAGGCAAAACCCTTGAGGTAATGCGCCTCCTCGAACTTCGGCTGCACGTCGCGGAAATTGGTGGTCTCCAGCTCCGCCAGCGTGCCCCAGCCCGAATTCTGCAACGTCCAGTCGATGATCTCACGCGGGCTCATGGCAAAGCCGGGATGGTCCGCGCCGACGCGGGTCGCAAGGTCGGTGATGACCTCGTGGTTCGAGCGGCATTCGCCCGGCGCATCCACCAGCTTCAGGCCGAGCATGATGTGCTGGTGCCCGCCGCCCTGGTACATGTCGTCGTGTTCCATGAACATGGTCGCCGGCAGGACGAGATCGGCCATCTTCGCCGTATCGGTCATGAACTGCTCGTGGACGACCGTGAACAGGTCCTCGCGGGCAAAGCCGGCAACCACCCTGGTCTGGTCGGGCGCGACATTCACCGGATTGGTGTTCTGGATGATCATGGCCGTGACCGGCGGCCCGTCCGAGCCGTCGGGGCGGGCGAGTGCTGCCCGCTCGCCGGTCAGGACGGGGCCGATGCGCGACTGGTCGAGCACACGGATGGCCGCGTCCTTCACGTCCAGCCCCTCGATCAGCGACTTGCGCCAGTGATAGATGGCTCCGTTGTTGTGGAAGGCCCCGCCGCCCTCATATTTCCAGGCGCCGGTCACCGCCGGGATGCAGGAGGCCGCATGCATGTTCGCCGCGCCGTTGCGCTGGCGGCCAAAGCCATAGCCGAGGCGGAAGAAGGTCTTGCGGTTCTGGCCGACGAGCTTGCCGAAGGCCTCGATCTCCTCAACCGACAATCCGGTGATGGCCGCCGCCCAGGCGGGCGTCCTGGCCTGAAGATGTGATTCAAGATCGTCCGGTACGTCAGTGTATTCCTTGAGATATTCGCGATCTGCGTAGCCGTCGCGGAACAGCACGTGCATCACCGCGCAGGCGAGCGCCCCATCCGTTCCCGGCTTGACGACGAGGCCGAGATCGGCCTGTTTCACGGTGTCGGTGCGATAGATGTCGATGACGACGATCTTCGCGCCGCGCTCCTTGCGCGCCTTCATGGCGTGGGTCATCACGTTGACCTGCGTCGACACCGGGTTGGTGCCCCAGATCACCACCACGTCGGACTTGGCCATTTCGCGCGGATCGACACCGGCGAGCCGCCCCGTTCCGGCGATTAAGCCGGACCAGGCCATGTTCGTGCAGATGGTCGCGTAGAAGCCGGAATATTTCTTGACGTGGCGCAGGCGGTTGATGCCGTCGCGCTGCACGAAGCCCATCGTGCCGGCATAGTAATAGGGCCAGACCGTCTCCGGGCCGTAGCGGCGTTCGGCGTCGAGGAACCTCTCGGCCGTCATGGCCATGGCCTCGTCCCAGGAGATGCGCTGGAACTCGCCCGACCCCTTCGGCCCCTTGCGGATCAGCGGATGGAGGAGCCTGTCGGGATGGTGGATGCGCTCGGCATAGCGCGCGACCTTGGCGCAGACGACGCCGGCCGTGTAGCTCTGGTCCGGATCGCCATGGACGCGGCCGATCATGCGGCCGTCGATGACCTCAACCTCCAGCGAGCAGGCCGAAGGGCAGTCGTGCGGGCAGGTCGACTTCAGGCGTTCGATCTTGAGCGGGGCGTTCACGGCGGCTCCGGGGAACGGGCTGGACTGGAGGTCTTCCAGTCTATGCCACAGCGGGCCAATGAAAAAGGCGGGCCGGAGCCCGCCTTTTCGCATGCGTCGCCTGCGCCGATGGCTCAGGCCGAGATGATCTCGTTCTCGGAGAAGAACTGGGCGATCTCGATCTTCGCGTTCTCGACCGAATCCGAGCCGTGAACCGAGTTCTCGCCAACCGAGAGGGCGAACCGCTTGCGGATAGTGCCCTCGGCCGCCTGCGCCGGGTTGGTCGCGCCCATTACCTCGCGATATTTCGCGACGGCGTTCTCGCCCTCCAGAACCTGCACAACCACCGGGGCCGAGACCATGAAATCCACGAGCTCGCCGAAGAACGGCCGCTCCTTGTGCACGGCGTAGAAGCGGCGCGCCTCGGGCAGCGACATGCGGATGCGCTTCTGGGCGACGATCTTGAGGCCCGCCTCCTCGATCACGGCGTTGACGGCGCCGGTGAGGTTACGCTGGGTGGCGTCCGGCTTGATGATGGAAAACGTGCGCTCGATGGCCATTCTTGCGGGTCCCTTGGGAGGCTGTGGGGGTTGAGGTGCGCGCTTCTAGCAGCGCGGCGGTGCCCCCGCAACGGTGCCGGGCGCCGCGTCCGCAGACGCAGCCCCCGCCTTGCCGCAATTCGATGAACCCGGGATGAAGCCCCGGCTCAGAACGGGTTCAGCGCTCCGCGACGATGATCGCTCCATGACGGCCGGTGTGATGTGGCCGTGGCGACTGGAGATATGCAGGATGCGCAAGTTCCTTCTTCCCGCTCTCGCTGGCCTGGCCGCTCTCGGCGCCGCGGCCTTCACCCCGTCCAGGGCCGACGCGCAGGTGTCGATCGGTATCGGCATCGGGCCCGCCCCGCTTGCCGTTCAGTACGGCGGCGGCTGGCACCGGCCCCACTATGGCTACGGCCGCCCTCATGGCTATCCGCGCCCGCATGGCTACTACCGGCCCCACTACGGCGCCTACCGTCCCTATCCGGTGGCCCCGACCTGCTGGGTCGAGCGTCGCTGGGTTGAAACGCCCTGGGGTCCGGAGCCGCGCCGCGTGCGCATCTGCCGCTGACCATTCCGGGTAGTCGCGCGGGCTGTCATCGCCCCCCACCCACAAGGCCCGTGCGGTTGCGAGGCCCGCCATCCCGAGACCGGGGCGGCGGGCCTTCAGCTTTCGGTGGCAGCCCGCCGGCTTAGCCCTCGAGGGTCTTAGACCTGAACAGGTAGCCGGCAGCAGCACCGGCAACCGTCGGCACGATCAGATACATCCAGACCTGCGTCAGCGCCGTGCCGCCGACGAACAGCGCCGGCCCGAACGAGCGCGACGGGTTCACCGAATTGCCGGAGATCGGCACGAAGACGAGATGCAGCGCCGCCAGCGCCAGGCCGATGGCAAGTCCCGCTGCGGGGCCGGCCCCCGCCTTGGAGGTCGCGCCGAGGATGACCACCAGGAACAGGAAGGTCGCCACGAACTCGGCGATGACGGCCGATCCCATCGAATAGCCGGACCAGCCGGTCTGACCGAGGCCGGCGGTGGCCACGTCATAACCGCCCGCCTTGCCGGCCAGCATGACATAGAGGATGGCGGCACCCACGATCGCGCCCGCGAACTGCGCGATGATGTAGCCGGGAACCTCGGAGGTCGGCATGCGGCCGGCCGCCCAGACGCCGACCGTCACGGCCGGATTGATGTGGCAGCCGGACACCGGCCCGATGCCATAGGCCATGGCGGTGACCGCCAGGCCGAAGGCAAGCCCGATGGGCATGATGGCCAGGGGCGACAGGGGCTGGCCGGCCCCCAGCGCACCGCCGAGGCCGCCAATGGCCACCGCGCCGCAGCCGATGATCACCAGCGCGGCCGAACCGATGAATTCGGCAAGATATTTCTTCATGGACCCGTTCATGTGCTGCATCTCCGTGTCCGACTCGTTCAGCGGTCGGGGCAGACAAAGCCTAGCACCGATGAGGCAAACGCCACATCCGGCCACACGGATGGGTGGCAAAACGTCGGGAGACCGCTGCCGCCTTGCGCCGGGCGCCGTCCTCGGCCAAAAGGCGGCGCATGCTGCAGATCACCGACCTGACCGTGCGCGTTGCCGGGCGCGTATTGATCGAGAAGGCCAGCGTCTCGCTGCCGCCCCGGGCGCGCGTCGGCTTCCTCGGCCGCAACGGCACCGGCAAGACCACCCTGTTCAGGGTGATCCAGGGTGACTGGCAGGCCGATGAGGGCGATGTCCGCCTGCCCGCCCGCACGCGCATCGGCGGCGTTGCGCAGGAGACTCCCGGCGGCCCCGAGAGTCTCGTCGATTTCGTGCTCAAGGCCGATACCGAGCGCGCGCGCCTCCTGGCCGAGGCCGAGACCGCCACCGACCCCCACCGCATCGCCGAGATCCAGACCCGGCTTGTCGACATCGACGCCCATTCGGCGCCGGCACGCGCGGCCTCGATCCTCGCCGGCCTGGGCTTCGATGCCGAGGCGCAGATGCGACCCTGCTCGGACTTTTCCGGCGGCTGGCGCATGCGCGTGGCGCTCGCGGCCGTCCTGTTCGCCGAGCCGGATCTGCTCCTGCTCGACGAGCCGACCAACTATCTCGACCTCGAAGGCACGCTCTGGCTGCAGGACTACCTGTCCCGCTATCCGCACAGCGTGCTGCTGATCAGCCACGACCGGGACCTGCTCGACTCATCCGTCGACCACATCCTGCACCTCGACCAGAAGAAGCTGACGCTCTGGCGCGGCTCCTACACGACCTTCGCCCGTTCGCGCGCGATCGAGATGGCCGTGCGCGAGAAGGCGGCGAAGAAGCAGGAGGACCGGCGGGCACATCTGCAATCCTTCGTCGACCGCTTCCGCGCCAAGGCCTCCAAGGCCCGGCAGGCCCAGTCGCGCCTGAAGATGCTGGAGAAGATGGACTCGGTCGCCGCCATCGTCGAGACCGACGTCCCGCCCTTCATCATCCCGGAGCCGAAGCGCAAGGCCTCGCCCCCGATCATTGCCATGGAGGGAGCATCGGTCGGCTATGCGGAGGGCCGTCCGATCCTGGCGCGCCTGTCGCTGCGCATCGACGACGACGACCGCATCGGCCTTCTGGGTGCCAACGGCAACGGCAAATCGACCTTTCTCAAGCTGGTCTCGGACCGGCTGCAGGCCATGGCCGGCCGGATCGTCCGCGCCGACAAGCTGACGATCGCCTATTTCGCCCAGCACCAGCTTGATGAATTGCGGCCGGGCGAGACGGTCTATCAGCACATGCGCCGGCTGATGCCCGCCGATCCGGAAGCGAAGGTGCGCGCCGCCTGCGCCCGTGCCGGCTTTTCCGGCGAGCGCAGCGATACCCGCGTCTCCTCCCTGTCGGGTGGCGAGAAGGCGCGCCTGCTGTTCGCGCTGGCCGTGTTCGAGGGGCCGCACCTGCTGATCCTCGACGAGCCGACCAACCACCTCGACATCGACAGCCGCGCGGCGCTGGTCGAGGCGCTCAACGCCTATTCCGGCGCGGTGATGATCGTCTCGCACGACCGGCACCTGCTGGAGGCGACCGTGGACCGGCTATGGCTGGTGGCGGGCGGCTCGGTGCGCAGCTTCGACGGCGATCTCGACGAATATCGCCGTGCCGTCCTCTCGGGCAGCGAGCCGGAAGCGCCCGTGGCGCGCCCCGCAGCGGCAGGCGCAGCAACCGACGCGCCGCCGCCCGCCCCGCGGGCCGAGCAGAAGGCGCTCGCGCGGCGCATTGCCGAGACCGAGGCACAGATGGCGCGGCTGAAGGAGGAGATCGCCCGCATCGACCGCATCCTGTCGCAGCCCGGCTACTTCGAGGCCCATGCCGCCAATGCCGCCACCGCCTTGAAGGCCCGAGCCGCGAAGGAGCAGCAACTCGCCGATGCCGAGGAGAGCTGGCTGGACCTGAGCGGCGAGATGGAGGCGGCCGGCTAGGCCTCCTTCAGCGTCCGCTGCCAGCGGGCGCGCAGAACGCCAGGCCGCTCCGGATAGCGCATCTCGAGAAACTCGGCGCCGACGATCCGGTCGGTGCGGAACGAGCGAAAATCCTTGCGCAACTCGCACCAGGCGATCAGGTGGCGCACGCAGTCGTAATAGCCGACCACAACCGGCCAGATGATGCGCTGGCTCTCGCGGCCCTGCTCGTCCTTGTAGCTCAGGCCGATCTTCCGGCCCTCGTGGATCCATTTGCGCACGCGCGCCAGGTCGATGAGGTCGGGCGCCTGTTCCCAGGCCGGGGCCATGCGCGAGGCCGGGTCGAAGGCCAGGTCCCGCAGATGTTCCGGCACGATGGCCGCCAGCTTGCCGATCAGGTCGCCGGCAGCCTTCGCAAGGGCGGGATCGGCGCGAGATTCTACCCAGCGCGCACCCAGCACCGCCGCCTCCATCTCCTCGGCACTGAGCATGAGCGGCGGCAGGTCGAAGCCGCCGTCGAGCACATAGCCGAGACCCGCCTCGCCCCGGATCGGCACGCGCTGGCCGACGAGGGCCGAAATGTCGCGATAGACCGTGCGCTTGGAGGTTTCGAGCTCGCCGGCAATGGCCTCGGCCGTCAGCGGACGGCGCGAGCGGCGCAGGATCTGGATGATCTGGAACAGTCGGTCGGAGGGTCGCATGCTGTCGTCCCGTCATTGTCGGACGCTGTCGCATCCGTGCCCGATGCTGTTGTCGCGCAGGTCTGCTGCCAGCGTTATGACAGCAGCGTGGCAGCATACCGCACTTAAGCCAGTTTTGTCCGGCAGTTGCGGATCGGCGCGTGTCAGGGCCTGCGGAACCGGCGCGACCAGGCGGCGGTCATGACCACGGACAGCGTCAGGCCGAAGACCGAGATCGCCATCATGGCGGGAACGTAGCCGAAGCGGTCGATGGCAAGGCTCGCCGGCAGGGCAATGAAGGTGATGGCCGCGAAGAAGGTGGCGTTGAACAGCGCAAGGGGCGTTGCGCGCTGCTCGGGCGGCGTGCCGTCGCAGACCCAGGCCGAGATGACCGGGAAGCCGATGGAATGGCCGAGGCCGAACACGAGGCCGGCCGCAACCACCATGGGCATGGTCGTCGCGAAGGCGGCGAGCGCAATGCCGGCCGCCAGCGACGCGGCGCCACCGGCAATCACCAGCCGGCGGTCGATGTTCTCGACCA
The DNA here is from genome assembly GCF_051860605.1 of Phreatobacter sp. Lineage (GTDB taxonomy): Bacteria > Pseudomonadota > Alphaproteobacteria > Rhizobiales > Phreatobacteraceae > Phreatobacter. Next base: position 109,824 of record NZ_JBHYDR010000010.1, read on the forward strand.
GGCCGAGAAGGCCGAGCCGCACTGCAAAGATCGACACCGTGAAGGCCGTGAAGAAGGCCCCGACCGTCAGCCCCCTCTCCAGCATGACTGGCGCCATATAGGCGCTGATGAAGCCGAAGGTGGAGCCATAGACGATGGCCGCCAGCATGGGCATCACGATGCGCCGCGACGTCATCAGCCCCAGGAGACCGCCAACCGGCGGCTCGGCCTTCTCGCCCGGGCGGATGGTGAAGAGCAGCGGCAGCGCCAGCAGGCCCGGCACCGCCCCGGCCAGGAAGAACTGGCGCGCGCCGAAGGTGTGATAGAGCCATTCGGCCAGGATCGGCCCGAAGGCATAGGGCAGCGGCGCCATGGCCGACAGCAGCCCGAAAAGCTGGACGAAGCGCACCTGCGTGATGCGCGTGGTGCCGTAGCTCATGATCGGGGCATGGAACAGCGCGAAGCCGATGCCCTGCATCAGGCGCGAGGCGAACGAACCGGCAAAGCTCTCGTAGGTGAGGAACAGGCTGGCATGGCCGAGCACCACCAGAGCCGCGCCGAGCCGCACCGTGGGCAGGAGCCCGATGCGGCCCGCCACCTCACCGGAGAACAGGCTCATCAGCACCAGCGGCACGCCATAGACCGCGATCAGGAGACCGATATCGGCATGGGCGAAGCCGGCATCCTGCCAGACCACGGCCAGCAGCACGGCCTGCTGGTTGGTCATGGCAGTCAGGAAGATGGCAAGGCCGATGCGCGCGAATTCGGGACGCGCGCCGGCATCCACGAAGCCGTGGTGTATCGGGCGTTCGGGAGGTTCGCTCACGCCTTGCGCTCCCACCGGCCGCTTTCACCCTGCTGCCAGTAGGTGCAATCGTGGCCGGCGGCCCTGGCCAGTTTCCACTGGACCCGCGCACCGTCCACGGCGTCCGGGTCGTGGCCGTCGAACAGCACGACGATGCGCTGATAGGTCCCTGCATCGTCCGGAAAGCCTGCACCATCCACGAGAAAGCGCACGCTGGCCGCGTTGGCCCGGCCGGGCTGGCTGGTCACCAGCACGGGCTGCAGGTTCGCATCCGCCTCGCGGTCGGTGCCGTGGGGCAGGAAGCTGTCATCCGCATAGGTCCACAGAAGCGTGTCGATCGCCTCGACCCGCTCCGCCGTCGCCGCCTCCACCACAACCTTCCAGCCTCTCTCCACCGACTTCTCGAGCAGAACCGGCAGCACGCGCTCCAGCGGCTGCCGGTCGAGATGGTAAAAGAGGATTTCGGTCACGACGTCACACGATCGCTCATGGCACCCATGGTGCATCCGATAGCGGGCGCGTGCGCAGGCGTATGGCTCACCCCTCGCAGGTCTCGCTCACCAGCCGGTCGAGCAGGCGCACACCCCAGCCCGAGCCCCAGGAACGGTTGAGGTCGGTCTTGGGCGAGTTCATGGCCGTTCCGGCAATATCGAGATGGGCCCAGGTGGTGTCTCCGACGAAGCGCTGCAGGAACTGCGCGGCGGTGATGGCGCCGGCATGGCGGCCGCCGGCGTTCTTCATGTCCGCGAACTGGCTGTCCATCAGCTTGTCGTATTCGCTGGTCAGCGGCATGCGCCAGACCCGCTCGCCGGTGGCAAGACCGGCCGAGGTGAGACTGCCCGACAGGTCATCGTCATTGGAGAACAGCCCGGCATGCTCCTGGCCGAGCGCGACCATGATGGCGCCGGTCAGGGTGGCGAGATTGACCATGAAGCGCGGCTTGAAGGTCTCTCTCGCGTACCAGAGCAGGTCGGCGAGCACGAGCCGGCCCTCGGCATCGGTGTTGATGATCTCGATGGTCTGGCCGGACATGGAGGTGAGGATGTCGCCGGGGCGGTAGGCATTGCCGTCCGGCATGTTCTCCACCAGCCCGATGATGCCGATGGCGTTGACCCTTGCCTTGCGGGCGGCCAGCGCATGCATGAGGCCGGTGACGGCAGCCGCGCCGCCCATGTCGCCCTTCATGTCCTGCATGCCCTCACCCGGCTTGATCGAGATGCCGCCGGTGTCGAAGCACACGCCCTTGCCGATGAAAACGGCCGGAGCGGCGCCATCGCGGCCGCCGTCCCATCGCATCACAACCACCTGGCTGTCCTTGCGAGAGCCCTGGCCGACGGCCAGCAGCGCACCCATGCCGAGCTTCTTCAACTCGCGCTCGCCGAGCACCGCCACCTCGACGCCCAACTTGTCGAGTGCGCTGGCGCGACGGGCAAATTCCGGCGGCGACAGCACGTTCGGCGGCTCGTTGACCAGGTCGCGGGCAAGGTCCACGCCGTCGGCAACCGCCTCGCGCGCCTTGAAGGCCTTGCGGGCGGCCTTCGGGTCGGCGACGCGGAACGTGACCGTCCGCCGCTTCGGCCCCTCCTCGCCATTGCCGCGCTTCGTCTTGTAGCGGTCGAAGGCATAGAACCGCAGGCGCAGGCCAAGCGCCAGATCGGCCGCCTGCCCGGCATCGAGCGGGCCGGCCGTCGTCTCGCACAGGATGGTGGCCGAAAGGGCAGCGTCCGGCAGCCTGGCGCAGATCCCGCCGCCGAGACGCACCACGTCCTGCTCCTTCCAGTCCTCCACCTTGCCGGTGCCGGCCGCGATCAGCCGGGACACGGACAGGCCCTGGGGGGCCAGCAGATCGACGAAGGAACCGGACTTGCCCTTGAAGCCGTCGGCGGCCACGGCGCGCTTGAGCAGATCGGGAACCGGCGCCAGCAGGTCGGCGGCGGTCGCGGGCGGCTTCAGGTCTGGCCCGACCAGGATCACGGCCTGGTCGCACGGGTCCGCAGACAGGGCTTCAAAGGCGATCTTGAGGGTATCTGGCATGGTCCGGTCACATCGCAGGTGGGAATCGGCAGACGGTCGTTGCTGCCACACTAGCGCGTAGCCTGCCGCGACGGGAGGCGTCTGTGCGGGCGCGGGTCTTGCGATTGCCGCTTTCCAACCTTAACCCTTTGCGCCGGCGTTGCCCTCACCGGGCTCGGCAGTCAGGGCAGCACGTGGGATCGCTCGAGCGCTACATTTTCCGCCAGGCGGCCATCGCCTTTGTCGGCGGCCTGTTCGTCCTGACGCTGGTGGTGTGGATCACGCAGGTCCTGCGGCAGCTCGATATCGTCACGAACAGCGGCCAGACGATCGCCCTGTTCTTCCTGATGACCAGCCTCGGCGTCCCGGTCCTGGTCCTGCTCATCGCCCCAATCGCCCTGTTCATCGCGATCGTCCAGGTGCTGAACAAGCTGAACGGCGATTCCGAACTGATCGTCGTCGCGGCAGCGGGCGTCTCGCCGGCCCGGCTGGCGCGGCCGCTGATCATCCTCACCGTCCTGGTCGCCACCATGGTGGCGGCACTGTCGCTTTACGTGACGCCCTCCTCGATCCGCTATTTCCGCCAGCTGCTGACGCAGGTTCAGGCCAATATCCTCACCGCCATCGTCCGGCCCGGCCAGTTCACGCAGGCCACTGCCGGCCTGACCTTCCATATCCGCGACCGCGCGCCCGGGGGCGTATTGCTGGGCATCGTGGTCGCCGACAGGCGCGACCAGCAGGTTCACATGACCTATGTGGCCGAGCGCGGGGTCATCTCGGAGCAGCCACAGGGCACGTTCTTCGTGCTGGAAAACGGCAATCTCCAGAGGCGCGAACTGAGGGACGGCAGCACCTCGATCGTCGTGTTCGACCGCTATGCCTTCGACCTGTCGCAGCTCACCCAGACCGCGGAAACCATTTATAGACCTTCCGAACGGCACACTTCCGAACTGCTGAGCCCGAACCCCGCCGATCCGATGACGGAACGGTGGCGGGGACGGTTCCGGCAGGAGCTGCACGACCGTTTCGCCGCGCCGCTCTATCCCCTGGCCATGATGTGTATTGCGTTCGCCATGTTGGGACAGCCCCGCACGACGCGGCAGAGCCGCGGCGCAGCGATCGCAGGCGCGATCGGTGCCATGGCCGGCATCCGCGGGCTCGGCTTTGCCGTTTCCGGGATGGTCGCCGGCCAGCCCTGGGCGGTGCCGCTGGTCTATGCCGTGCCGCTCAGCGCCATCATCGTCTTCGGCGCCGTTGCGATGGGCTGGCTCAGGCTGAGGATACCCCGCCGTCTCGCCGCCTGGAACGATGCCATCAGCCAGCGCCTGGCCCAGCGGTTCGCCGAGGGCCGCGGCGCATGACGCTGGTCTCGACCTTCTCGCGCTACATGACGTGGAAGTTCCTGGCGGCCGTCGGCGGCACGTTCCTCGGCACATTCTCGCTGGTGCTGGCGGTGGATTTCGTCGAGCAGCTGCGCCGCGTCGAGGATTTCACCAGATCGCCAACGGCGATGGTCGCGCTGCTGGCGCTGTACCGCGTGCCCGCCTTCGTGGAGATCATCCTGCCCTTCGCGGTGCTTGTCGGGGCCATGCTCTGTTTCCTCGGCCTGTCGCGAAAGCTGGAACTGGTGGTGGCACGGGCCGCCGGCCTCTCCGCCTGGCAGTTTCTCACCCCTGCCATTCTGACTGCGGCGCTGATCGGGGTCGCCGCCACCACGCTCTACAATCCGATGGCCTCGGATTTCCGCGAGCGCAGCATGCGGCTAGAAACGCAGCTGTTCGGCCGCCTCTATTTCTCCGAGCAGCGTTCGGACTTCTGGATTCGTCAGGCGACCGGCGATGGCCAGGCCGTGATCAACGCCGCGTCGGCCACCGAACGCGGCCGCATCCTGAACAATGTCTCCGTTCTCGTCTTCTCCGAGCAGGGCCAGTTCCGTCAGCGCATCGACGCCGAGAGCGCCGCCCTCGGCGACGGCCACTGGCTTCTCAGCAAGGTCCGCATCACGCCGGTCGATCGGGAAGCGACCAATCACGAGAGCCATGTGCTACCGACACAGCTGACCGCGACACAGGTCCAGCAGAGCTTCGTCATGCCGGAGCAGGTGTCGTTCTGGGACCTGCCGCAGTTCATCGAGATCGCGCGACGGACGGGTCTGCCGAGCGCCCGCTTCGAACTGCAGTACCAGCTTCTGCTGGCAAGGCCGCTTCTGCTGGTCGCCATGGTGCTGGTCGCGGCCGCGGCCACGCTGCGCTTTGCCCGGCTCGGAGGACTGGGGCGGACGATTCTGGGTGGCGTCGTCGCGGGATTTTTGCTCTACGTGGGGTCCGAACTTGCCGGGAACCTGGGCAGGACGAATCTCGTCCCACCGGTGCTCGCGGCCTGGTCGCCTGCATTTCTTGGTGCGTTAATGGGTTTCATGGTGCTTTTGAAGCAGGAGGACGGGTGATGTCTGGCACACCCAGACACCTCCGGGCTTCCGCGGCCCGAATCGCACGGCCGGCCCTGGCTTTGTCCGCGAGCGCATTGGCGATCGCGGCAGCGCTCGGCTTTGGCTCCATGGTCCTTGCCCAGACCACCCTGGTTCCGCTCCCGGACTCGCATCTTTTCATTCAGGATCCGACCCAGATCGGAAGCCGTCCGGCTGCGCGTCCGCTGACGGCTCCGCTGTTCGGCGTGGGCGGCCCGGCACCGACCTTCAGCACGACGTCGTCGCGCAGCCAGATGCAGGTGAATGCCGAGCAGCTTGTCTATGACGAGCGGACGGATCGTGTGTCCGCGCGCGGCCGCGTCCAGATCTATTATGACGGCCGCACCGTCGAGGCCGACACCATCACCTATGATCGGCGCGCCAACCGGATCCGCGCGACCGGCAATGTCCGGGTGACCGAGCCGTCCGGCGTGATCGCGCATGCCCAGGATCTGGAGTTCGACCAGAATTTCGCGGACGGCTTCGTCCGTTCGCTGAACCTGGAAACGCCGGACCGGCGGTTCATCGGCGCGGCCCACGTCACCCGCGAGGGCGGCGAGACGACGGTCTTCCACCGGGCCGTCTATACGGCATGCGACTCATGCCGCGCAGACCAGACGCGCCCGCCGACCTGGCAGATCAAGTCCAAGCGCATCATCCATCGCGAGTCCGAGCGCACGATCTACATGGAGAACGGCCAGTTCGAGATGTTCGGGCTGCCGCTGGCCTACCTGCCCTACATGTCCGTGCCCGATCCGACCGTCCGCAAGGCGTCGGGTTTCCTGATGCCTGGCGTCGCCGGTTCCAACCGCACGGGCCCGGGCGTCGAAGTCAATTATTTCTGGAACATCCGGCCCAACTACGACCTGTTGCTGTCGCCGCGCTATTTTGCCCGCCAGGGTTTCATGCCGATCTTCGAGTGGCGGCACGGCTTCGAGAGCGGCTACTACACGCTGCGCGGCGCCGCCATCTGGCAGCAGGACCGCAACGCATTCACCTATTCCGATGGCATCACGCCTGAGGTCGGCAACCGCGACTTCCGCGGCATCCTTCAGACGACCGGCATGTTCCGGGTCACCGAGCGCTGGTCGGTCGGCTGGGACCTGAACCTCATGTCCGATACGGCCTTCCTGCGGGATTATTCGCTGCTGCTGCCGAACCAGACCGAGGCCAATTCCACGGTGTTCCTGCGCGGCCAGGGCCCGCGCAGCTGGTTCAATCTGTCAGCCACCCGCTACATCGGCATTACCGCGACCGACATCGACAACAAGATCCTGCCGGTCACCCACCCCGTCCTCGACTATTTCCGCGTGCTGGACCGCTCCGTGGCGGGGGGCGAGTTCTCCTGGCGCACCAGCGTCGTGAGCCTGTCGCGCGAAGCGGCCGACGTCTCGGTGCGCAATCCCTTCGCGGTCGATCCGACCAACCCGAACAATCCGCTCGCGCCCATGATCTGCGACCGGACGCAGCCGCGCGGCCAGACCCTTCTGTCGACCAACCTCGATCCGCGCAACTGCATCGTCCACGGCATCGACGGCAATTACAGCCGCGCCTCGGCGGAGATTGCCTGGCGGCGGCGCATCACCGATGCGCTCGGCCAGGTCTGGGAACCCTTCGTCTCGGTGCGCGGCGACATCACCTATCACCAGTTGAAGGACAACAGCCAGGTCCTTGGCTCCTTCACAAATCTGGCCCGTGACGACCGGATCTACACGCGCTTCATGCCGACCGTCGGCATGACCTACCGCTACCCGTGGATCGCGGCGAGCCAGTATGGAACGACGACCATCGAACCGGTCGTCCAGTTCATTGCACGGCCAAGCGAGCAGAATATCGGCTTCATCCCCAATGAGGATGCCCAGAGCCTGGTCTTCGATGACACCAGCCTGTTCCGCTACAACAAGTTCTCCGGATGGGACCGCATCGAGGGCGGTGGCCGGCTCAATTACGGGCTCAACATCACCCATCGCTTCGTGAATGGCGCGACCGTGAACGTGCTGTTCGGCCAGTCCATGCACCTGTTCGGCATCAACTCCTTCGCCTATGGCGACCCCGCAGTCACCGGCACGACCCTCGACATGGCGAGCGTCGGCGCAAACTCGGGTCTCGACCAGCAGCGCTCGGACTATGTTGGCCGGTTCACCTATATGTGGAACCGCGATTTCCGCTTCTCCGCCCGCGGGCGTTTCGATGAGCGGACCTTCGCGATGCAGCGCGGCGAGTTCGAGGCCACCGGCCGCTTCGGCAATGTCGCGTTCACCGGCACCCTCGCCTATCTGGCTCCGCAGCCCGTCCTGGGGCAACTTGTCGCGCGAAGCGGCATCGGCGCCGCCATGTCCTACAATCTGGCAACGAACTGGACCGTCTATGGGGCGGCACGCTTTGCCTTCCAGCGACAGAATCTCGTTGCCGCCAATGCATCCGAGCTGGTCGAACGCAACAAGGTCGAGGGCCTGACGCTTGGCCTGAACTATCTCGACGATGCCATGCAGCTCGGCGTTTACTATTCCCGCGACTTCGGCGCCGAGATCATTACACAGAGCGGTGCGCTGGCCACTCGGGACGTCCACCGCTTCATGTTCCGCTTCAACCTGCGGACCATCGGCGAGATCTCCCTGTCACAAAACGCTTCCAACTGGTTCAATCCGCCTTCGCAGTGATCCCGGCGCCCCGATTGCGCCAAGCTCTTGCGGCAGGAGAACCGTCTCACGAACCCGATCATCGAACCCAAGAAAGGGAAGGCGCTGACATGCCCGCGATGCATTCGCTCTTCCGTCCGGTCCTGGCTGCAGGCCTGGCCGCCGCCCTCGCGATCCCTCTCGGCCTGGCGCCGTCGCCGGCCAGAAGCCAGGAGGGGCAGGTTATCGTCGTGGTGAACGGGTTGCCGATCACCAGCTTCGACATTCCCCAGCGTCAGCGACTGCTTCAGCTCCGCGAAGGCCGTGCGCACTCCCGCGAGCAGGCGCTGGAGGACCTGATTTCCGACCGCGTCAAGTACTCGGAGGCGCTGCGCTTCCGCGCGGCGGCGACCGAGGCCCAGGTGAATGCCGCCTATGCGCAGGTCGCCCAGCGGTCCGGCATCGATCCGCGCGGCTTCGACCAGGTGCTGCGCTCGCAGGGGATCGAGCCGCGCGTCTACAAGGGCAAGCTTCGAGCCGATCTGTCGTGGTCCAATATCGTGGGCGCGCGCTACGGCCGCACGATCTTTGTCACCGACTCCCAGCTCGCCGACGCCATTGCCCGCCGCCAGAGCGGCTCCAGCCGCCCAATGGAATATGTCCTTCGCCCGGTGGTCCTGCTGGTTCCCCCCACGGCCCCCGCAGCCAGGGTGCAGCGGCGCATGGCGGAGGCCAATGCCCTGCGCAGCCGCTTCTCCAGCTGCGCCACGGATCTCGATCAGGTCCGGCAATTGCCGGATGCGGCCGTGCGCGAGCAGTTCCGCCGCCAGAGCGCGGAACTGAGTGCGGCCTTTCGCCAGGTGCTGGAACAGACGGCGATCGGCAAGCTGACACCGCCCAGCCGCTCGCAGCAGGGCATCGAAATGATCGCGGTCTGCTCCCGCTCCGAGATCAACACCAGCGACACGACCGTCCGCAACCAGGTTCGCGAAGAGCTCCAGACCGCCGAAATGCGCCGCATCTCGGCCGACTATCTGGCACGCCTGCGGCGGACCGCCGTCATCGAGCATCGGTCTGCACGCGGCGGCCGTCCGGCCCGGCGCTGAGCGCAGCCGCGTCGTCCCGGATGCGAGAGCCACAGGGCCGGCGGGCGCGCCGGTCGCAGTCCTTCAGGGAACGAACGCCATGCTGCCGATCGCCGTGTCGATGGGGGAGCCGGCCGGGATCGGACCGGATATCGCGCTGATGGCGTGGCGCGACCGGGCGGCACACCGCCTGCCGCCCTTCTACGTGCTCGGCGATGCCGATCTGATCGAGGCGCGGGCGGCCCGCCTTGGTCTCGGTGTTCCCGTCGTCCCCGCGCTGCCCGAGGAAGCGGTGGAGAGCTTCACCTTCGGCCTGCCGGTGGTCGAGATTGCCAGCGGGACAGCCGATCGCCCCGGGGAGCCGACATCCGATACGGCCGAGCTGGTCATCGAAGCCATCCGCCAGGGGGTCGAGCACATCCGCTCCGTGCGGGCGCGGGCGATCGTCACAGGCCCCATCGCCAAGTCAGTGCTGGCCGCCGCCGGGTTCGCCCATCCGGGCCATACCGAGTTTCTCGGCGAATTGTCCCGGCCGTTCCGCGCCGGGCCGGTCCGGCCCGTGATGATGATCTGGAGCGAGGCGCTGGCCGTCGTTCCCGTGACCATCCACATCCCGCTTGGCGACGTGCCGGGCCGCCTGACCGTCAACCTGATCGTCGAGACCGCGGCGGTGGTCGCCCATGACCTGGCGACGCGGTTCGCCATCGCGCGCCCGCGCATCGCCGTCTGCGGGCTCAATCCCCATGCCGGCGAGAACGGTTTGATGGGCAGCGAGGAAGCCGACATCATCGCCCCGGCCATTGCCGAGATGAACCGCCTCGGCATGGTCGCGACGGGGCCGCACCCGGCCGACACGCTGTTTCACGCGCGCGCGCGTGAAAGCTACGACGTCGTGCTCGGCATGTACCACGACCAGGTTCTGGTGCCGGCAAAGACGCTGGCCTTCGACGAGGGGGTCAACGTCACGCTCGGCCTGCCCTTCATCCGCACCTCGCCGGACCACGGCACGGCATTCACCCTCGCCGGAACCGGAAAAGCCCTGCCGACGAGCCTGATCCATGCTATCGCGCTCGCCGGACGGCTGGCGACCCCCCGCTCCTGACGCCTCCGGACCGCTCACGATGGGACCGATCGACGACCTGCCGCCGCTGCGCGAGGTGATCGCCCGCCACGATCTGATGGCCAAGAAGGCGCTCGGCCAGAACTTTCTGCTCGACCTCAACCTGACCAGCCGCATTGCGCGTGCCTCGGGGCCGCTGGAGGGCGTGACGGTCCTGGAGGTGGGTCCGGGCCCCGGCGGGCTGACGCGCGCCCTTCTCGCCGCCGGCGCGTCCCGGATCGTTGCCGTCGAGCGCGACCGGCGCTGCCTGCCGGCGCTGGCGGAAATAGCCGGTCATTATCCGGGGCGGCTCACCGTGGTGGAGGGCGATGCGCTGGAGGCCGATGTCGCGGCCCTCGTCGGGTCGGGCCCCGCCCGCATCGTCGCCAATCTTCCCTACAATGTTGCCACCCCCCTGCTGATCGGCTGGCTGACGGCCGGCCCCTGGCCGCCCTGGTTCCAGTCGCTGACCCTGATGTTCCAGAAGGAGGTCGCCCAGCGCATCGTCGCCCGACCGGGCGAGGAGGCCTATGGCCGTCTCGGCGTCCTGGCCGGCTGGCGGACCGAGGCGCGGATCGCCTTCGATGTGAAGCCGAATGCCTTCGTGCCGCCACCGAAGGTGACATCCTCCGTGGTCCACCTGGTCCCGCGTGCCGAGCCGCTTCCCTGCCGCACGGCCACGCTGGAGCGCGTGACCCAGGCCGCCTTCGGCCAGCGGCGCAAGATGATCCGGCAGAGCCTGAAGGGCCTCGGCAGGGATCCGGCCGAGCTCATCGCCGCTGCCGGTCTCGATCCGACGGCGCGCGCGGAAACTCTTTCCGTCGCGGATTTCTGCACCCTGGCCCGGCTCGTCGAGGCGGGCTGACGGGGATCAGGGCGGCGACGGTCCGAACCCGGAAAGGCTGCCGGCATCGAGCACCCGGTCGAGATCGTCAGCGAGCTGGGCAATGAGCGCCTCCAGCTTCGGCCGGCGCCGCTGTTTCAGCCGCTCGGCATGCAGGATCGCCCGCAGCTCCGAAAAGGCACGGCCGAGATCGTCATTGACCAGGATGTAGTCGAAGTCGCTCCAGTGGCCGATCTCGTCGCGGGCGGTCTTCAGGCGCCGCAGGATCGAGGCCTCCTCGTCGCTCGCCCGCCGCCGCAGCCGGGCGATCTGCTCGGCAACGGAGGGCGGCAGGAGGAAGACGGTCGCCATGTCCTCGCGCACCATCTCGGCAAGCTGGCGCACGCCGGCCACATCGATGTCGAAGAGCACGTCCTTGCCGGCGGACAGCGCATCCTCCACGGGCTGCCGCGGCGTGCCGTAGAAATTGCCGTGGACCTCCGCCCATTCCAGCAGTTCACCGGCCTCGCGCATGCGCAGGAAGCGCTGCTGGTCGATGAAATGGTAGTGGACCTTGTCGATCTCGTCCTTGCGCCGCGGCCGCGTGGTGACCGAGACCGAAAGGGCGATGTCCGTCTCTTCCTGCAGGAGCTGGCGGGTCAGCGTCGACTTGCCGGCACCCGACGGCGAGGTCAGGATCAGCATCAGTCCGCGGCGGGCCGTGACCGGGTCCATGGTTCCCCTCCGGATAGCGGGATCATTCCAGGTTCTGCACCTGCTCGCGGAACTGCTCGACAACCGCCTTCAACTCCAGCCCGATCGCCGTCAGCGACACATCGTTGGCCTTGGAGCACAGCGTGTTGGTCTCACGGTTGAACTCCTGGGCGAGGAAATCGAGGCGACGGCCGACCGCCCCACCCTCTGCCACCAGCTTGCGCGCGGCCGCGACATGGGTGACCAGCCGGTCGAGTTCCTCGCGGATATCGGCCTTGGCGGCCATCAGAAGCGCCTCCTGGTGCAAGCGGTCCGGATCGAAGCCCCGTCCGGGCTCCAGGAGCGCGGCAAGGCTCTCGGCCAGCCGGGCACGGATCGCCTCGGGCTTGCGGGACGGATTGTCCTCGGCCTGACGCGTCAGCGCGGCAATCTCGTCGAGCCGCTGGCCGAGGACGGCGGCGAGCGCCGCACCTTCCTGCCGCCGCATGACCAGAAGGCCGTCCAGCGCGCGCTCCAGTCCCGCCAGGATGGCTGCCTCGAGCACGGCCCGCTCCTCGGGCGTGTCCTCGTGCTCCTCCATCTCGACCAGCCCGCGGACCCCCAGCAGGCCGTCGATCGACGGTGCGCGGGCATCGATACGCGCGGAGATGATCTGGACGGCCTCCAGCACCTGCGCCAGGACCTCTTCGTTGACGCGCACGCGGCTCGTGGCCGCCTCGCGCTTGACCGTGAGATTGGCGAAGACGCTGCCGCGCGACAGGCGCGAGGACGCGAGCGTCCGGGCGGCGGCCTCGACCCCGTCCAGCCCCGGAGGCAGGCGCAGCTTGAGGTCGAGCCCCTTGGAATTGACCGACTTGACCTCCCAGGCCCAGGACACGGGTCCGGTTGCGCCGTCCGTGCGGGCAAATCCCGTCATGCTGGAAAGGGCCATTGTCACCTCGAACGGACCGCGCAGGGCGAACCGGGCTCCCGCGTTACGGTGCCGACGGGGCGGGGTCAAGCCCGGCTGGCAGGCGCTGCCCGATCAGCGGGTGGGACGGCCGGCCGGCGTGGTGCGCGCCGCGGGCACGGCCGGCGCCGCCGGCAGGATATCGGCCGAGGTGCGGTCGCGGACGGCCTCGGGACTGGCACGGTTGCGTTCGATCTCGCGCCACTGGGCCACGTTGCGGTTGTGCTGCTCCAGCGTCTCGGCGAAGGCATGGCCCCCGGTGCCGTCGGCGACGAAATAGAGGTCGCGGTGACGGGCCGGATTGGCGACAGCCTCCATGGCCGCCCGGCCGGGATTGGCGATGGGCGTCGGGGGCAGGCCGTCGATCTGGTAGGTGTTGAACGGCGTCAACTGGTTGATGTCGGCCCGGCTGATGGGGCGACCCAGCGTGCCGCGGCCGCCGACAACGCCATAGACGATGGTCGGATCGGACTGCAGCCGCATCCGCCGGTTGAGCCGGTTGATGAAGACGCCGGCGACCCGCGCCCGCTCGTCGGCGCGGCCGGTCTCCTTCTCCACGATGGACGCGAGGATGACCAGTTCCTCGGCGCTGCGGATGGGAAGATCCTGGGCGCGCCGGTTCCAGATCTGCTGCAGCAACCGCGTCTGGTGCTGCGTCATCTGGTCGATCATCTGCTGGCGCGTCGTGCCGCGCGTGAACCGGTAGGTCTCGGGCAGTAGGGATCCTTCCCGCGGGACGCGGGCGATCTCGCCGGTCAGCACCTCATTGTCGCGCAGACGGCCGACGATCTGCTCCGAGGTCAGCCCCTCGGGGATCGTCAGGCGATACTCGATGGACCGGCCCTCGATGATGATCGCCAGTGCCTCGGCCGTGGAGACATTGCGCGGGAACAGGTATTCGCCCCATTTCAGGTCGTTGCTGCGGCCGAGCACATGCACCGCACCGACAAACAGCAGGCGATCGGAGATGACGTTGTTGCGTTCCAATGTCTCGGCAATCTGGTCGATGCCCGAACCGCGCGGAATGAAGACCGCCTTTTCCTGCGGCAGCGGGCCGGGCGCGACGAAGGCCTGGCGCGCATAGACGGTGGCCAGAAACCCGCCGACGAGCCCGACCAGCAGCAATGACATGATGAGATTGCCGACGACCACCCATTGCTTGCGCGCATGGCGGGATGCCGGCGGCCCCGAACGCGCGGCCTCCGGCTGAAGCGATGCCCGTGGTGTTTCGACAGTCTGCCGGGGGCTGTTCCGCGACGGGCCCGGTCCGGGAAAATCATTCATTCAGCTGGCCTGGATCGCTGCTCTTCGCTCGCCCCTTGATGGGCAGGGAATGTGGCGAAAGACGGGTTCGACGCTCAGGCCGCGGCCCGGAACACCAGCGAGGCATTGGTTCCGCCGAACCCGAAGGAGTTCGACAGGACCGTCTCGATCGACCGCTTGCGGGCCTGGTGCGGCACCAGGTCGATCGTCGTCTCGAAGGCGGGATTGTCGAGGTTCAGCGTGGGTGGCGCCACCTGGTCGCGGATCGCGAGAATCGAGAAGATCGCCTCGACCGCCCCCGCCGCGCCGAGCAGATGGCCGATGGACGACTTGGTCGAGGACATCGACACGCGCGAGGCCGCGTTGCCGACGACCCGCTCGACGGCGGCCAGTTCGATGCCGTCGGCCATGGTCGATGTGCCGTGGGCGTTGATGTAGTCGATATCGGCGGCGCCGATGCCGGCGCGCTTGATAGCGGACTGCATGCAGCGGAAGGCGCCATCGCCGTCCTCGGCGGGCGCGGTGATGTGATGGGCATCGCCGGACAGACCATAACCGATCACCTCGGCGTAGATCCTGGCGCCACGCGCCTTGGCGTGCTCGTAGGCTTCGAGAACGACGACGCCGGCGCCTTCGCCCATGACGAACCCGTCACGGTCGCGGTCATAGGGACGCGAGGCGCGCGTCGGCTCGTCGTTGAAATCGGTGCACAGCGCCCGGCAGGCGGCAAAGCCGGCCAGAGACAGGCGGCTGACCGGCGATTCGGTACCCCCGGCAACCATCACGTCTGCATCGCCGAACGCCACCAGACGGGCCGCATCGCCGATGGCGTGAGCGCCGGTCGAGCAGGCGGTGACGACGGAATGATTCGGCCCCTTGAGGCCGTGGGCGATCGAAACATAGCCGCTGGCGAGGTTGATCAGCCGCCCGGGAATGAAGAACGGCGAAATGCGGCGCGGCCCCTTCTCACGCAGGATGAGGGCCGCCTCGGCCACGCCGTCAATGCCGCCGATTCCGGATCCGATCAGCACCCCGGAAGCATTCTGCTCGTCGGGGGTCTTCGGGTGCCATCCGGCATCATCGAGCGCCTGCCTGGCCGCGCACATGGCATAGATGATGAAGTCGTCGACCTTGCGCTGCTCCTTCGGCTCCATCCATTGGTCCGGATTGAAGGTGCCGTCGGTGCCATCGCCGCGCGGGATCTGGCAGGCGATCTTGGCTGCGATGTCAGAAACGTCGAAGTTCTCGACCTTCGCGGCCCCGCTGCGGCTGGCGAGCAGCCGCGACCAGGTCGTCTCCACGCCGCAGCCGAGCGGAGAGAGCAGGCCGAGTCCGGTCACCACAACGCGCCGCATCATCTGATCACCTGCCTGGAGCCGGAGAAAGAAAGGCCGGAGGCGCTGGGCGCTCCCCGGCCCTCTCGGACAGTCCGTACGGCCAGCCTGCGCCCACTCAGGCGCTGGCCGCCTTCTCGAGGAACTTCACCGCGTCGCCGACGGTCAGGATCGTCTCGGCGGCATCGTCCGGGATTTCGACACCGAACTCCTCTTCGAATGCCATGACCAGCTCGACGGTGTCGAGGCTGTCCGCTCCCAGGTCGTCGATGAAGCTCGCGGCCGGAACGACCTTCTCGGCATCGACGCCGAGCTGCTCGACCACAATCTTCTTCACGCGTTCAGCGGTATCGCTCATGAGATATTCCTCGTTCCATCCGACGATTGACCACCGTCCACGTGCCGGACCGGTGAGCGGCTTTCGAAAATGGGTGGTGGCGAGCCGCTTCGCCGTGAATTTCGGATCGCTGCGGGTCGCCCCCTGCCCGAACCTGATGGCTCTCTATCACAGGGCTTAGCGATTTGCCAGCGGGCGCCCGTGCTGGCAAAAACATGTTTTAAATCATAGCCATACCGCCGTTGACATGCAGTGTCTGGCCCGTGACATAGGCGGCCTCCGCCGAGGCGAGGTAGACGACCCCGGCCGCGATCTCCTCCGCCTGGCCGAGCCGGCCGGCCGGCACACGGGTGAGGATCGTTTCCTTCTGCTTGTCGTTCAGCACATCCGTCATCGCCGTTTCGATGAAGCCGGGCGCCAGGCAGTTGACCGTGACGTTGCGGCTGGCGACCTCGGCCGCGAGCGATTTCGTCATGCCGATCATCCCGGCCTTGGAGGCCGCGTAATTGGCCTGACCGGGATTGCCGGTGACACCGACCACCGAGGTGATCGACACGATCCGGCCCCAGCGCTTGCGCATCATCAGCTTCGACGCAGCGCGCATGAGGCGAAAGGTGGCGGTCAGATTGACGGCGATCACCTGGTCCCATTCCTCGTCCTTCATGCGGATGAACAGGTTGTCGCGCGTGATCCCGGCATTGTTGACGAGGATGTCGAGACCGCCCATGGCCGCCTCGGCGGCCGGCACGAGGGCTTCCACCTCCGCGGCGACGGAGAGGTTGGTTGGAATCACATGGACCCGCTCGCCCAGCGTTGCGGCAAGCTCCTCCAGCTTCTCGCGGCGCGTGCCGGACAGAGTCACGGTGGCGCCCTGGCGGTGGAGCGCCGTGGCGATCGCCGAACCGATTCCACCGGTCGCTCCGGTGACGAGGGCATTGCGTCCCGTCAGATCGAACATGCTGTCCTCCTCAGGCCCGCGATGCCGTATAGGCCGCGATGTCCTCGGGCGTTCCGATGGCGATGCCGCTCGCCCCGTCGGCGATCCGGCGGACGAGGCCGGAGAGCACCTTGCCGGTGCCGACCTCATAGAATGTCGTCACGCCGTGTCCGGCCATGGCCGCCACGCATTCGCGCCAGCGCACCGTGCCGGTGACCTGCTCGACGAGGCGGCGGACGATCTCGGCGGGGTCCGAAATCGGCGCGGCCAGCACATTGGCAACCAGGGGCACCACCGGCGCCTTCACCGCGACCTGCGACAGGGCCTCGGCCATCGCATCGGCCGCCGGCTGCATGAGCGCGCAATGGAACGGAGCGGAGACCGGCAGCGGGATCGCGCGCTTGGCGCCCCGCGCCTTCGCGATCTCGCAGGCGCGCTCGACGGCCCCCTTGTGGCCGGAGATGACGACCTGCCCGCCGCCATTGTCATTGGCCGCCTGGCAGACCTCGTCCTGCGCAGCCTCCGCCGCAACCGTCACGACGTCGCCGAACTCCAGCCCGAGAATGGCAGCCATGGCGCCGGTCCCGACGGGCGTGGCCGCCTGCATGGCGCGCCCGCGCACGCGCAGAAGCCGCGCCGTATCGGCGATCGTGAAGGTCCCGGCGGCCGCAAGCGCGGAATATTCGCCCAGCGAGTGCCCGGCGACGAAGGCCGCGTCGCGGGCAAGGTCGAGGCCGGCCTCGGCCTCAAGCACGCGCATCGTCGCGAGCGAGACGGCCATCAGCGCCGGCTGGGCATTCTCGGTCAGCGTCAGCGTCTCGATCGGCCCTTCCCACATCAGGGTGGAAAGCTTCTGGCCGAGCGCGTCGTCGACCTCATCGAGAACCGCGCGCGCCTGCGCGAAGCTGTCGGCGAGCGCCTTGCCCATGCCGACGACCTGGCTGCCCTGCCCCGGAAAGGTGAACGCTGCGCTCATGGATGGCCCCGTGACGAGAGAAGGGGCTGCCGACTGGCATCCGCCTGCGGTGGTGTCAAGGCGCAAAGGCCACGGCGGGCCCGCGGATCGCCGATTCGGGTTGCTTCACGAGGTCTTTCGTGTATGAGAGCCCCTTCGCTTCGGTCGGCCGGTGGCTGAACGGATGGCAGGCGTGCCTGCAGGTCGGGGTCCTCCCCTCCGTCATCCGGTGTCTCCGCCTTCGAGAATTCTGTCGGGCCTGTCCAGGGCTCGAGGGGCTTCGCGCCGATTGAGCGTCACTCGAACCGGAGACAGGCCGTATGGCTCTCTATGAACATGTCTTCCTGGCGCGTCAGGATGTGACGTCCCAGCAGGTGGAAGCCCTGGCCGACCAGTATCGCAGCGTGATCGAGGCCAATGGCGGCTCGATCGCCAAGGTCGAGCCCTGGGGCCTCAAGTCGATCGCCTTCCGCATCCGCAAGAACCGCAAGGCGCACTACACGCTCATGAACATCGACGCCCCCCATGCGGCGGTGGCCGAGATGGAGCGCCAGATGTCCATTAACGAAGACATCCTGCGCTTCATGACGGTGCGCGTCGAGGCTCTGGAGGAAGGCCCCTCGGCCATGCTCCAGAAGCGCGAGCGCGACGACCGTGGCTTCGGCGATCGTGGCGACCGCGGGGATCGTGGTGATCGCGGCGATCGTGGCGGACGCGGTCCGGGCGGCGGCGGTGGCGGCGGCGGTGCCCGCCGGTTCCGCGAGCGTGACGGTGAAGGCGATGCCGGCGGCGACGCCGAGACGACGGAGGAGTGAGCATGTCTATGGCATCCGGTGGCGCCCGTCGCCCCTTCTTCCGTCGCCGCAAGACCTGCCCGTTCTCCGGGCCGAACGCGCCGAAGATCGACTACAAGGATGTGCGTCTGCTGCAGCGCTATATTTCCGAGCGCGGCAAGATCGTGCCGTCCCGCATCACGGCCGTCTCGGCCAAGAAGCAGCGCGAGCTCGCCCAGGCGATCAAGCGCGCCCGCTTCCTGGGCCTGCTGCCCTACGTGATCAAGTAACCGGCTGGCCGGCGCGGGACCCTCATCCCGCGCCGGACGCCACCCGAATGCATTCCGACCGCATTCGACGTGCATTGATCGTCGGTCGCCGGGCAAGGATCGCCACGGCGGCTGGAGTTGGGGATAACCCCTAACCCTCGGGAGCCGAGCGGGACAGCTGACGATGGGACCGACCCTCGCCACAGCCTTCGGGGCAGGCATTGCCTCCGCCTTTCTCTTCTCGACGCTGGCGTCGGGCAGCCCGCTGGCGCTTGTCCTCTTCTATTTCGCCGCGCTTCCCGTTCTCATCGTCGGCCTGGGCTGGGGGCATTACGCGGGTGCCTTCGCCAGCACGATCGGCGCGCTTGCCCTGTCGCTGGCGCTGCGCTCGCAGCTCGGTGTGTTCTTCTTCTTCTCGATCGGCCTTCCCGCCTGGATCCTGACCTATCTGGCGCTGAGCATGCGCGTCACCGCCGCCGGCACGGAGCAGCAGGAGGCCGTCTGGGTGCCCCCGGGCGTCATCCTGTCGGCGATCGGCGCCCTTGCCATCTGTCTCACGCTGTTCGGCATCGCCGTGGTGTTCGGGCTGGACTTCGACACCTACCAGGCCTCCCTGCGCCAGTCGGTCGAGCGCACGCTTCGCCTGATGAACCTGAGCAATGTCGATCCGGCCGCGCTCGCAACCTTCATGGCGGCCGCGCTGCCGCTGGCCGCGGGGATCGTCTGGACCTTCGTCACGACCCTCAATCTGTTCATCGCCGGCAGGGTGGTGCGCGCATCCGGCCGCCTCGCCCGCCCCTGGCCGGACCTGCCGGCCCTGCGTCTGCCGAAATGGACGGCCGGCGCGCTGCTGTTCGGGTCGCTCGCCTCGTTCGCACCCGGCCTGCTCGGCCATGTCGGCATGATCGTGCTGGCTGTCGGCCTGACCATCAATGCCCTGGCCGGGTTCGCGCTGCTGCACGACCTGACCCGTGGCTGGTCGGCGCGCGGCTTCGCCCTCGGCCTCCTCTATGCCGTCACCTTCGTGATCGGCTGGCCCATGATCTTCGTGGCGCTCGCCGGCCTCGCCGACGTGCTTTTCGACATACGGGCTCGCCGGAGCCCCCCAACCCCGCCGGCCAATTCCTGACAACCGTCCGGACACCACAAGGAGAAGACAGATGGACGTGATCCTGCTCGAGCGCATCGCCAAGCTTGGCCAGATGGGCGAAGTCGTTGCCGTTCGCCCCGGCTATGCCCGCAACTTCCTGCTGCCCGGCGGCAAGGCCCTGCGCGCGACCGAGGCCAACCGCAAGAAGTTCGATTCGATGAAGGCCCAGCTCGAGGCCCGCAACCTCGAACTGAAGAACGAGGCCCAGACCGTGGCCGAGCGCCTCGACGGCACGTCTTACAGCGTCATCCGCCAGGCCGGCGAGACCGGTCAGCTCTACGGATCGGTGTCGCCCCGCGACATCACCGACCTGGTGACCGCTGCCGGCATCACGATCTCGCGCTCGATGGTCGAGATGAACACGCCGATCAAGACCATCGGCCTGCATCGCGTCGTCGTGTCGCTCCATCCGGAAGTCACTGCGACGATCACGGTCAATGTGGCCCGCTCCAACGCCGAAGCCGAGCGCCAGATCATGGGCGAGGACCTGACGCAGCGGGCCGAGGAGCCGACCTTCGAGACCTTCAATCCGGAAGAGTTCGGGGACGAGGGCGACAGCGGCCAGTAACGGCACGGCGGCCGGCCCGGGTTGCGGCCGGCCTCCCCTGAAAACGAAAACGCCCGGCTTGCGCCGGGCGTTTCTGTCTGGAGAGATGCGCTGGAGGATCAGTAGCGCGCAACCACCGGCGCGGCAGGAGCGCCGAACAGGTAGGTCACGCCGACCCGCACCGCATGGCTTTCGATGCGGTTGCTGATGTCGGACGCATTGGGATCGATCGAGCAGGGATCGTTGCCGAGGCAGGTGCGCGAGCCGAAGTTGGTGTAGCGGTATTCGGCGCGCACCGACCAGTTCTGGCTGAACTTGTGCTCGATACCGGCGCCGACGGTCCAGCCCATGCGCCAGGACGAATAGCGCACGACGTGGTTGGCGCCGTTGATGCAGTCGTCGAGCACGGTGCAGACCGTGAACCGGCCCCAGGCAAGGCCGGCCGTGGCGTAGAACAGCGTCTTGTGATGGACGAAGCCGAAGCGGGCACGCAGCGAGCCCTGGAAGTCGGCGCGCATGCGCTGCTGGTAGATGTTGCCGGCCACACCGCCCGAATAGGCCACGTCACCGTTGTACCAGGGCGATGCGACGGCGCCCTGCGGGCCGTCGATGTCGATTTCGGCGCCGAGCAGGAACGTGCCGAACAGGCGCTGGAAGCCGGCGTGCAGGCCGTAGCTGAAGCGCGCGCCGCCGTAGTCGTAGGAATAGTTCGGGAAGTTCGGGTTGGCGGCGCCGAGCGCATCCGAATGGAATCCGGAATTGCGCCACATCTGCATGCCGACATGGCCGCCGATATAGGCCCCGCTCCACTTGTCGACCTGCTCGTAGTGAGGCGCAACGACCTCCGAGCCACGCAGCGGCACGCCCAGGTCGGCCGCCTGGGCCCCGGACGCGAAGAGCGCCGCAGCGGCGGCGACAGGCAATGCAACACGCTTGAACATCGGAGCGTCCCTTAACCAGTTGTTCACCGCATCAGCGGGATCGCCCCAAGGGTTCGCATGTTAATCTTAACGTTCAGTTTCCTTCGCAGCCCGAATGCGCAGGCCAGGTGAAGACATGAATCACCTTCGAATGCTTGAGGCGTTGCGTGTTGTTTTGGCAACGGTGCCCGTCGACCCCGGCGCTGCCGGACTTCGCGGAGTCAAGCCGCGCGGCCCCTCGGCGGCCTTGCATCTGGTGGCCCTGTGCGAATCGGGGGTAAGTGAGCCCCTCTTGATCGCTGGTGACGCGCCGGAGCCCCGCCCCTGCTAGGACGGGGCCACGCTGCCACTACCCGGGACCCTGTCCGCCATGTCCGCCCTGCCTGCCCTGAAGCCGATCGGTCCGGCCGACCTGCCGTTTCGCCAGGCCCCGCATAACATCGAGGCCGAACAGGCCCTGCTCGGCGCGATCATGGTGAACAACGAGGCCTTCGACCGGGTCTCGGAGTTCCTGAAGCCCCTGCATTTCTTCGACCCGCTGCACCAGCGCATCTACGAGATCGCTGGTCAGCTGATCCATGCCGGCAAGATCGCCACGCCCGTCACGCTCAAGACCTACCTGACCGATGCCGGCATCGAGGTCGGCGGGCTGACCGTGCCGCAATATCTGGGGCGGCTCGCGGCCGAGGCGACCACCGTCATCAACGCCCGCGACTACGGGCAGGCCGTCTATGACCTGGCGATCCGGCGCAGCCTGATCCAGATCGGCGAGGGCATGGTCAATTCGGCCTATGACGCGCCGGTCGACCTGACGCCGCGCGACCAGATCGAGACGGCCGAGCGCGGCCTGTTCGAGCTGGCCGAGACCGGACGATACAACAGCGGCTTCAAGCGCTTCACCGACGCCATGGCCAATGCCATCTCGATGGCGGCGGCGGCCTATCAGCGCGACGGCAAGCTGTCGGGCATTTCCACGGGCCTGCGCGATCTCGACCAGAGGATGGGCGGGCTGCAATCCTCCGACCTGGTCATCCTGGCCGGCCGACCCGGCATGGGCAAGACGGCGCTGGCCACCAACATCGCCTTCAACATCGCCAAGGCCTACAGCTTCGAGGTGGAGGCCGACGGCAGCCACAAGACGACCAATGGGGGCATTGTCGGCTTCTTCTCGCTGGAAATGAGCTCCGACCAGCTCGCCACCCGCATCGTGGCCGAGCAGGCCGGCATCCCTTCCTACAAGATCCGGCGCGGCGACATGACCGAGCAGGAGTTCTACGACCTCAGCGAGGCCGCCCGCACCATCCAGTCGCTGCCGCTCTACATCGACGACACCGGCGGCCTGGCGATTGCCCAGTTGGCCGCGCGCGCCCGGCGCCAGAAGCGTCAGCGCGGTCTCGACTTCATGGTGGTCGACTATCTCCAGCTGCTGTCGGGCTCGTCGAAGAAGGGCGAGAACCGGGTGCAGGAACTGACCGAGATCACCACGGGCCTGAAGGCTCTCGCCAAGGAACTGAACGTCCCGATCATGGCGCTCTCGCAGCTGTCACGCCAGGTCGAGTCGCGCGACGACAAGCGGCCGCAACTCTCGGACCTGCGCGAATCGGGGTCGATCGAGCAGGATGCCGACGTCGTCATGTTCGTGTTCCGCGAGGAATATTACCTGAAGAACAAGGAGCCGAAGGCCGGCACCGAGGAGCACCTGAAGTGGCAGACCGACATGGCGCAGGTCCATGGCCGCGCCGAGGTGATCATCGGCAAGCAGCGCCATGGTCCGACCGGCACGGTGCAGCTCCAGTTCGAGGACTCGGTCACCCGCTTCTCCGACATCGCCGATGCCGACCGGCTGCCCGAGCGGTTCGAGTGAGGCCATGACGCAGACACCCGCGGCGGCCGTTCCGCCGGACGAGGCCGGCGCGCATCTGACCATCGACCTTGGCGCGCTCGCCCGGAACTGGCGGGCTCTCGCGGCCATGGGCCCCAGGGCCGAATGCGCTGCGGTGGTCAAGGCCGACGCCTATGGCACCGGCATCGAGACGACCGTGCCGGCGCTCGCCGCCGCCGGCTGCCGCACCTTCTTCGTCGCCCACCTGTCGGAGGCGCGGCGCCTGCGGGCGGTCGCGCCAGGAGCCGTTGTCTATGTTCTGAACGGCCTGTTCGCCGGCGCGCTGGATGCCTATGCCGCCCTCGACATCCGCCCGGTGCTTGGCAGCCGCGAGGAGGTCGAGGTCTTTGCCGCCTTCTGCGCGACCGTCGGGCGGCGCCTGCCCGCCGCCGTTCATGTCGACACGGGGATGAACCGCCTCGGCCTCGACCTTGCCGAAGCCGCCCTGCTGGCCGAGCCCGGCCCGGCGGCACTCGCTTTCGAGCCGGCCCTGGTCATGAGCCACCTGGCCTGCGCCGACGCACCGGGCCACCCGCTCACCGCCCGCCAGACCGACCGCTTCGCGCAGGTACGGGCGCTGTATCCCGGCGTGCCGGCCTCGCTCGCCAACTCGGCCGGCTGCACCCTGCCCGCCACCCGCCACGACCTCCTGCGGCCGGGCATCGCCCTCTATGGCGCCCGCTTCGTCGCGGGCCGGGCGCCGCTCGAACCGGTCGTGCGGCTGGAAGCGCCCGTCGTGCAGGTTCGCGCCGTCCGCGCGGGCGAGACGGTCGGCTATGGCGGCGCCTGGACCGCCCCGCGGCCGAGCCGCATCGCCATCATCTCGGTCGGCTATGCCGACGGCTATCTGCGCGCCGCCGGGACAAGCGATGCGAAGCCTGGCGCAAGCGTGCGCATCGGACAGGTCCTCTGCCCGCTGGCCGGGCGTGTCTCCATGGACCTCATCGCCATCGACGTGACCGAGGCCGGCGACGTTCGGCCGGGCGATCTGGTCGTGCTGATCGGCGACGGCATCGGCGTTGACGATGTGGCCGATGCCGCCGGCACCATCGGCTACGAGATCCTGACCAGCCTCGGCCGCCGCTATCACCGCCAGACGGCCGGCTGAGATGGCCCGCTCCCCCACGAGCTTCGTCTGCCAGTCCTGCGGGGCGGCCTATACCCGCTGGCAGGGCAAATGCGACAGTTGCGGCGCCTGGAACACGATTGCCGAGGAGAGCGCCGCGACCGGCGTCGGCGCGCGGCCGGGCAAGCCCGGAAAGAAAGGGCGGACCTTCGCCCTCGCCGGCCTTGACGGCGCCAACGACGATGCCCCGCGGACGCAGACGCAGGTCGGCGAGCTCGACCGCGTCTTCGGCGGCGGACTGGTCAAGGGCTCGGTCATCCTGATCGGCGGCGATCCCGGCATCGGCAAGTCGACCCTGCTGATCCAGGCCTCCGCCCGCCTTGCCCGCATGGGCCACCGGGTCGTCTATATCTCGGGCGAGGAGGCCGTCGGCCAGGTGCGGCTGCGGGCCGAACGTCTGGGGCTATCCGCCTCGCCGGTGGAACTGGCCGCGGAGACCAATGTCGAGGACATCGTGGCGACGCTCTCGGAGGGCGCGACGCCGCGCCTCGTCGTCATCGATTCCATCCAGACCATGTGGACCGAGACCGTCGAAAGCGCGCCCGGCACGGTCAGCCAGGTCCGCTCGGCGGCCCAGGTGCTGATCCGCCATGCCAAGAAGTCCGGCGCGGCCATCATCCTCGTCGGCCACGTCACCAAGGACGGTCAGATCGCCGGCCCCCGCGTGGTCGAGCACATGGTCGATGCGGTCATGAGCTTCGAGGGCGAGGGCGGCCATCATTTCCGCATCCTGCGCGCCATGAAGAACCGCTTCGGACCGACCGACGAGATCGGCGTCTTCGAAATGACCGGCAAGGGCCTGCGCGAGGTGCCGAACCCGTCCGAACTGTTCCTCGCCGGCCGCGATCTCGGGGCGCCGGGAACCGCCGTCTTCGCCGGCATGGAGGGCACGCGCCCTGTGCTCGTGGAGATCCAGGCGCTGGTCGCCGCCTCCTCGCTCGGCACGCCGCGGCGGGCGGTGGTCGGCTGGGATCCGGCCCGCCTCGCCATGGTGCTGGCGGTTCTCGACGCCCATTGCGGCATCCGCCTCGGCGGCCATGACGTCTATCTCAATGTCGCCGGAGGCCTGAGGATCGGCGAGCCGGCGGCCGACCTTGCGGTGGCGGCGGCTCTCGTCTCCTCGCTCTCCGGCACGCCCCTGCCCGCCGATGCGGTCTATTTCGGCGAGGTAAGCCTGTCGGGCGCAGTCAGGCCGGTGGCGCAGACCGCGCCGCGCCTGAAGGAGGCCGGCAAGCTCGGCTTTGCCCGCGCCGTCATGCCGGACACCTCCCGTGGCGATGCTGCCGAGCCGGGGCTTGCCACCCAGACGGTGGGCCACCTGTCGACCATGGTCGCGGACATCGCGGCGGCCGGCGTGGCGGGCAGGCCGCCCGAGCCGCGATCCTGAGACCGCCTGCACGAACCATGGACGCCGGTCTGGTTCTTGATACAGTGACGTCAGAACCCGACCGGAGCATCGTCATGGCCCTGACCCTTCGCCGCCGCACCCTGCTGACCGGCCTTGCCGCGACCGTGGCAGCCCCTTCCCTCGGCCGCGCCCAGGGCCGCTTCGCCGACAAGACGATCCGGCTCATCGTGCCGTTCCCGGCCGGCGGCGGCACGGACGTTGCGGCCCGCCTGCTCGCCGAGAAGCTGGCGCCGGTCCTGAAGGCCCGCATCGTCGTGGAGAACGCCCCCGGCGGCGGCGGTTCGATCGGCTACCGCACCGCGCTCAATGCAGCGAACGACGGCACCGCCGTGCTGCTGACCTCCTCGGCGATCGCCACCATGCCCTTCCTCTATCCCTCGCGGAACTTCGACCCGATGAACCAGGTGGTCGCGGTCTCGATGATCGGCTCGGGCCCCAGCCTCATCTGCGTCGGCCCGCACATGCAGGTGCGCACGCTGAAGGAACTGATCGATCTGGCCAAGTCGAAGCCGGGCGAACTGTCCTATGCCTCCGCCGGCGTCGGCAGCGGCCTGCACCTGTCCACCGAGGTGTTCATCCGCATGGCCGGCATCAACGTGAAGCACGTGCCCTATCGCGGCGCGGCGCTCGCCACCGCCGACATTCTCGGCGGCCGCATCGACATGATCGTCGATATCCTCACCTCGGTCCGCCCCCATGTCGGCGAAGGCAAGATGCGGGCGCTCGCCATCACCTCGAAGGCGCGCTCCCCGCTGGCGCCCGAATACACGCCCGCCAACGAGACCGTGCCCGGCTATGATTTCGCCGCCTGGTTTGGCGTCTATCTGCCGGGCGGCGCGCAGCCGGCGCTCGCAGACGAGTTGCAGGCCGCAATCGCCACCGCCATGGGCGATGCCACCCTGAAGGCGCGCTATGCCACGATGGGCATGGAGGCGGGATCCTCCTCGCCCGCAGAGTTCCGCACCTTCATGGCCTCCGAGCTCGACCGCTGGGGCAAGCTGATCCGCGAGCTTGGCATTTCCGTCGAAGGCGGCTGACGGCCAGTACCATGTGAGCCGCCCGGGCTGTTTCGGATGATGCCGACGCCCGTCGTGCGTCAGAAACATCGCGGCGGGACAATCCATTCCCGGAGAGCGTCCATCCGGCGCGGGCGCGACGGTTGACGGCCTTCGCCCTGAGGAGACGTTTGATGACGACGTTCAGACATCTGGTGCTGGTCGCCGCATTGGCGTTCGGCACGCCGGTCCTTGCGCAGGCCCAGGACAGTTCCGCCGAGATCGCCAGCCACCATCTCACCCGCGGCATGCTGGCCGTGCGCGACCACCTGAAGCAGGTCGTGACCCTCAGCCGGATAAACTGGGCGGCCATCCAGGCGGAAACCGACGACGACCTGGAGTGGGTGCCCTCCCCCAGCCAGCGGAACGCGGCGGTCCAGGCGCTGACCGTGACGCCCGAGCGGGTCGCCGCCTGGTTCCAGGCGCTCGACTCCTTCGAAGCCGTTCTCGAGGGCCGCAGGCTGGTGCCGCACTGGCGCTTTACCCATGGCATCGATCTGTCGAGGGTCTTTGCGGAGCCGCGCGATTTCGACTTCGTGCTGTGGGTGACCGGCCATGCCGCCATTCCCTATCTGCGCGCCGGAGACACCCTCTCGCGGGACGAGTGGCAGGCCTGGCAGCGCATTTTCGGCGGCAATTTCCTGGGCTTCGCGATCTGGTTCAACTAGCAGCGCGCGCCGGATCGCCGCCGGCCTGAGCGAGCAAGGGGCCGCCACACGACAGGCGGCGTTGGACACGCGATCCGCGTCACCCGGCGCGATTGCCACAGGACTGTCCGAATAGGATGATCCATGTCGGCATCGCCACCGGTTCGGAGCCCTCAACATGGCCTATATGCGCCGCGTCTTCCTCGCGGGCGTTCTTTTGCTGTTGCCGCTTGCGGTGACGGCCGGCGTCATCGGCTGGGCGGTCGTCTTCATCTACGGCTTCGTGGGACCTGGAACCTTCGTCGGCCGCTCGCTGACGTCCATCGGGCTCGGCTTCTCGTCCTCCTCGGCGGTGGCCTATCTGATCGGCACGCTGGTGGTGATGGCAGTGGTCTATGTGCTCGGCCTCATCGCCATCCTGCTGCAGGAACGGTTGCAGGAGGCGCTCGCCCAGGTGATGCGCCGCATTCCGCTCGTCGGCACGGTCTATGAGCTGTCCCGCCGCTTCGTCTCGATGGTCGACCGCAACAAGGACGCGGACGGGCTGAAATCCATGAGCCCCGTCTGGTGCTTTTTTGGCGAGTCCGACGGGGCGGCCGTTCTCGCCCTCCTGCCGAGCCACGAGCCTGTCATGGTCGATGGCCGGCGCTATCTCGGCATCCTCGTTCCCACCGCTCCGGTGCCGATCGGCGGGGGGCTGATCTTCGTGCCCGAGGAATGGGTGCGGCCGTCCGCCATCGGCGTCGAACAGCTCGTCAGCATCTATGTCTCGATGGGCGTGTCGTTTCCGCCCGGCTTTGCCGTGCCCTCGCGCCCTGAAACCACCCCCGCGACGGGGTGACGCGGCCAGCCCGCCCCGCTATAAGCGCGAGGTCGCGGGCCCTCGACTCGCCCGGCGCAGTCAGTCCATGCGGAGCCCCATGCGATGCCGGTGACCTATCTCGATATCGGCCTGGCCGCGATCATGCTGATTTCCGCGCTGCTGGCCATGGTCCGCGGCTTCGTGCGTGAGGTTCTGTCGATCGCCTCCTGGGCGCTGGCCGCCTTCGCCACCTGGTATGCCTATCCGCGGCTTCTGCCGATCGCCCAGCAGCACATTCCCAACGAACTCCTCTCCAAGGCAGCCGTCATTGCCGGCGTGTTCCTGGTGGTGCTTGTCGTCGTCTCGCTGATCACGATCCGCATTTCCGACGCCATCCTCGATTCCAAGATCGGCGTCCTCGATCGCTCGCTCGGCTTCCTGTTCGGGCTTGCGCGCGGCCTGGTCATCGTCGTCGTCGCCTATGCCTTCTTCGTCTGGCTCGTGCCGGACGCGACCCGGCCGAACTGGGTGAAGGAGGCCAAGTCCCTGGCCGTCCTGGAGCGCACCAAGGACTGGCTGATCGCCCAGTTGCCTCAGGATATCGAGGGTTCGGACATCCTGCGCCGGCTCGGCCGCGGCACCGCTCCGGCGACGCCCGGGGCGCCGGCGACCGGAGCACCCGCCGCGGGCGCACCCGCGACACCGCCGGCCGGAACGCCGGCACCGGCGGCTCCCCGCCCGTGAACGGCGGCCTTCGCTGAACGCATGACCGCAGTGCATGGGGTGGACCCTGTTGATCCGGCGGATCAGCCCGCATATGACGCGACGGGCTGACGACCGAAGCCTCCAGAGGACGAGGATGCGATGACGCATTCCCTTGAAGTCCGCCATCACGAGGCGGACGGCCACGCCATGGCAGACGACCGGGATCTGGAATCAGATCGTCTGCACGAGGAGTGCGGCGTCTTCGGCGTCTATGACCATCCGGATGCGGCTGCGCTGACCGCCCTTGGCCTGCACGCACTCCAGCACCGCGGGCAGGAGGCAGCCGGCATCGTCTCCTTCGACGGTGCGCGCTTCCATTCCGAGCGCCGCCTTGGCCTTGTCGGCGACAATTTCACCCGCCGCGAGGTCATCGAGCGCCTGCCGGGCGACAACGCCATCGGCCATGCACGCTATTCGACCACCGGCGGGACCATCCTGCGCAACGTCCAGCCCCTGTTCGCCGAACTGGAGACCGGTGGTTTTGCCGTCTGCCACAACGGCAATCTGACCAATGGCCTGACCCTGCGCCGCCGGCTGATCGCCGACGGAGCGATCTATCAGGCGACATCCGACACCGAAGTCATTCTCCATCTCGTTGCCCGCTCGCGGCGCAACCGCTTCGTCGACCGGTTCATCGATGCCCTCGGCCAGATCGAGGGGGGCTATGCCTTCGTCGGCATGACCAACAAGAAGATGATCGGCGCGCGCGACCCCCTCGGCATCCGCCCGCTGGTGATCGGCGAGTTGAACGGCAAGTTCATCCTCACCTCGGAGACGGTGGCACTCGATATCATCGGCGCCCGCTTCGTGCGCGAGGTGGAGAACGGCGAGGTGGTGGTGATCGACGAGAAGGGCCTGGAATCGATCAAGCCCTTCCCCGGTCGGCGCAAACGGCCGTGCATCTTCGAGTATGTCTATTTCGCCCGGCCGGATTCGATCGTCGACGGCAAGAATGTCTACGGCCTGCGCAAGCAGATCGGCGCCATCCTGGCCGCCGAAGCCCCTGTCGAGGCCGATGTCATCGTTCCCGTGCCGGATTCGGGCGTTCCGGCCGCCATCGGCTTCGCCCAGGCCGCCGGCGTTCCCTATGAGCTCGGCATCATCCGCAACCACTATGTCGGGCGCACCTTCATCCAGCCGACCCAATCGGTGCGCGAACTGGGGGTGCGGCTGAAGCATTCCGCCAACCGCGCCGTCATTGCCGGCAAGCGCATCGTCCTGGTCGATGATTCCATCGTGCGCGGCACCACCTCCCGCAAGATCGTGCAGATGATGCGCGATGCCGGCGCGCGCGAGGTGCATTTCCGCATTGCCTCCCCGCCGATCAAGTTTCCCGACTTCTACGGCATCGACATGCCGGAACAGGACAAACTGCTCGCCTCTCACATGAGCATCGGCGAAATGCGCGCCTATCTCGGGGTCGATTCGCTCGCCTTCATCTCCATCGACGGCCTGTATCGGGCACTCGGCGAGAAGGGCCGCGACCCGGTGAACCCGCAATTCACCGACCATTACTTCACCGGCGACTATCCGACACCGATCACGGATCTGGTCGGTGAAGCCGCCAAGCAGCTCTCGTTGCTGGCCGAGGCAAGCTGAGAGACAAGTTCAGGATTTGCGCGCAAGCCCATGGCAGAAAAGCCTCTTTCCGGAAGGATCGCCTGCATCACAGGGGCGTCCCGTGGCATCGGCCGGGCGACAGCACTGGCGCTCTCGGCGGCCGGCGCACATGTCGTCGCCGTGGCGCGCACCCAGGGCGGTCTCGAGGCGCTCGACGATGCCATCAGGGCGGCCGGCGGCGAGCCGTCGACGCTGGTGCCGCTGGACATCCGCGATTCCGAGGGGCTCGACCGCCTCGGGCTCGCCATCCACGAGCGCTGGGGCCGGCTGGACGTGCTGGTGGCGAATGGCGCCATTCTCGGTCCCATCGCGCCGCTCGGGCACGTCATCCCCAAGGAATGGGACCATACGGTCGCCGTGAACCTGACGGCGCAATGGCGGCTGATCCGCTCGTTCGATCCGCTGCTGCAGGCAGCGGGCGCGGCCCGCGCGGTGTTCGTCACCTCTGGCGCAGCGAGCAAGTGCCGGCCGTTCTGGGGGCCCTATTCGGCCACGAAAGCCGCGCTCGATGCGCTCGCCCGGACCTATGCAGCCGAGACCGGGAGCACGGCCATCCGGGTCAACCTGTTCAATCCCGGCCCGATCCGCACCGCCATGCGCGCGCAGGCCATGCCCGGCGAGGACCCGCAGACGCTGGAAGGTCCCGAAGGCCCGGCCGCGGCCATCCTTGCCATGTGCCTGCCCGGCGTCACGGAGACGGGCCGCCTCTACGACTACCCGGCGAGGAGCTGGAAGAGCTTTCGCGAGCCGGCCTGAGGCGGCAGAGGCTCGAAAGGCGCCACGGCTGGTCGATGCGGACGGCAACGCCGCCATCGCGGCCAGGTACCGGAAACCCCGCTGAAGAACCTTGCCGCCCCGCTACCGGATCTTCCGACCGGTCTCGGCATAGGGGTTGTCGGTCTTCTTCATGTGGAATCGGATCGGCGTGCCGACGAGGTCGAAGCTCTCGCGCAAGCCGTTGACCAGATAGCGCAGATAGCTCTCGGGCAGCGCTTCGGGGCGCGAACAGAAGGCGACGAATGTCGGCGGTCGGGTCTTGGCCTGCGTCATGTAGCGCAGCTTGATCCGCCGGCCCGACACCGCCGGCGGCGGGTGATGGTCGATGGTCTCCTGCAGCCAGCGCACCAGCGTGTTCGTGGGAATGCGCTTCTGCCAGGGCGTGCGGGCATCGAGGATCGCCTGCATTAGCCGGTCGAGCCCCTGCCCCGTGGCGGCTGAATTGGCAACCACCGGACAGCCGCGGATCTGCGGCAGCCAGTGGTCCGCCTCCTCGCGAAGCTTCGCCGCCTTGCCGCCCTTGTGGGGCACGAGGTCCCATTTGGTGAAGGCCAGCACCACGGCCCTGCCCTCCTTGGCGGCGAGGTCCGCGATGCGCAGGTCCTGGTCCTCGAAGGGCTTCTCGGCGTCCATGCAGACCACCACCACCTCGGCGAAGCGGATGGCGCGCAGGGCATCGGCAACCGATAGCTTCTCCAGCTTGTCCTCGATGCGGGCGCGTTTCCTCAGGCCCGCCGTATCGACGAGGCGAAACCGGCGGCCACCCCAGTCCCAGTCGACCGCGATCGCATCGCGCGTGATGCCGGCCTCGGGGCCGGTCAGCATGCGTTCCTCGCCGATCAGCGCATTGACGAGTGTCGACTTGCCGGCATTGGGCCGGCCGACAATGGCAACCGGGATCGGCTTTTCGGGATCCTCGGGCGGCACCACCTTGTCGCCGGCGCTGATTCCGTCGTCCTCGCCGTCCTCTTCCTCGTCGTCCTCGTGGACCGGTGCCGGCATCAGGGCGGCCAGCGCCTCGTAGAGTTCGTTCAGGCCGTCGCCATGCTCGGCCGACAGGGGAACTGGATCGCCGAGCCCGAGCGAAAAGGCCTCATAGGCACCGGCCATGCCGACCTTGCCCTCACTCTTGTTGGCCGCAAGGATCACCGGCTTGCCGGACTTGCGGACCATCTCGGCAAAGGCGGCATCGTCCGGCGTCAGTCCGGTGCGGGCATCGGTCATGAACAGCACGGCATCGGCAAGGCGAATGGCCTCCTCCGTCTGCCCGCGCATGCGGCTCTCGAGCGAACCTTCGCGGCTGTCCTCCAGCCCCGCCGTGTCGATGATGGTGAAGTCGAGGTCGCCAAGCCTGGCATCGCCCTCGCGGCGGTCGCGCGTCACGCCCGGCCGGTCGTCGACCAGCGCGATGCGCTTGCCGACGAGGCGGTTGAACAGGGTCGACTTGCCGACATTCGGTCGGCCGACGATGGCGAGGGTGAAGGCCATGATGCCATCGTCCTTCAGGTTCAGCGCCCGCGCCGGGGCTGCTCCTCGGGGGGAGGCTCGGCCGAGGGCGGCGGAGGCGCGACGTCCGGGGGCGCATTGGCCGGCTGGGGAATGCCGCGGTCGATGCCCGGCACGCCTTCGGGGAAGACGGCTTCGCGCTGTCCCGGCAGTGGCGGCGGGCGCCGCTCGAACATGGCGGGAATGTCCTGAAGGGTCTCGCAGCCGGCAAGGCCGAGACCCAGAGAGCCGAGAAGGCCGGCGCGGAGCACCTGGCGGCGGGTGGTCATGGAAGCGGTCATGAATCAGGTCCGGAAAGTCGGAAGAAAACGGGTCAGGAGCCGGTGGCCCCCGCCACGGTGGCGATGAGTTCGGCCCGGCCGCGCACGCCCTGCGGCGATTCGCGATCGTCCTGGATTGCCTTCACCCAGCGCTCGACGCCCTGGCGGTCGCCTGCCTTGAGGGCCGCCATGGCCATGAGTTCGCGGGCGGAATGGCGAAATCCACGGCCCGAAGCCGCCACCGGCTCGACACGGCGCGTCACCTCGGCGGGATCGGCAATGTCGATCAGCAGATAGGCCGCCCGGATGCGGGCGAGATCCTGGAACAGCGGGCCGATGCCGGGATCATCCGCAAGCCGGTCGAAGGCCTGCGCAGCCCCGCGGGGATCAGCAGCCGAAACCTGCGTCGCCTGCCGGAAACGGGCCAGGATGCGGTAGCCCGACGGAGCGTCGGCCGCCAGCGCCACCAGAATGCGGTCAGCCTCTTCGGCGCTGGTGCCCGTTGCGCGGATCGCCTGCTCGAAGCGGGCGCCCGCCGCAGCGGCCTGCTGGGCCTGGCGCCAGTCGTAGAAGCGCCATCCGCCGACCACCACCACGATGATGGCAGCAACGGTCGCGAGGGCTGGCCAGTACTTCTTGAACAGGGCCTCGAAGCGCGCGCGGCGCAGGTCCTCTTCGACCTCGTCGAAAATATCGGGCATCGGAACATCCAGACGTGAAGCCCGCAGGCGGGCGGCGGTGCCGGACCGGAGCGGCGCGGACCCTACCAACTCCCCTGTTGCGACGCAAACCGGGCAGGTTCGGGGCAGAGCATGCGAACCGAAGTTCGACACGGAGGAAAAGCGCCCGCGCCACCGCATCCGTGCCACATTTGAGGCTCACAGCACCTTTGCCGCGTAAGGCGGCCTGCCATGGAGGCAAAACATCGAACCGCTGGTATCGCCCTCGCTGCGATGCTAGCCGTAACCCTCCCCAACAGGCACGGATGGCATGACCCCTTCCCGCACCACCATGACCGATGCGACGCTGGCTTCTGAAGCCGGCCCGGACATGTTGAACGCCTACGATCCGGCACGCGAGCGTGCCGTGGCGAGGCGGATGAAGCGCCAGCGCTGGCGCAGGATCGCGCTGACCACCACCGCCATCTGCCTCGCGGCCGTGGCGGCCGGTGCCTTCACGCTTGCCAATCGCGACACCATCGTCACGGCCCTGTCCGGTGGCGGTGCAGCGCCTCAGGCCGCCGCCCCTGCCGCCGCGGCACCCGGTCCTGCACAGCCGGTCGCGGCTGCTCCCGTCGCGCCGGCCCTCGCCTCGGCGCATTCGCAAGCCGTCGCGCTGCCCGCCCCGCCCGCCCAACCGGCCAAGGTACAGGCCCGCATCATCGTACCCGCCGAGCCGGCGCCGATCCGCCCGCCGGTCATATCCACCGATCCGGAACCGTCGCAGGATCCTGCAGCCGAACCTGCCGCCACCGAGACGCAGCAGGCGGCGGGTGCTCCTGGCATCCGGCAGATCCCGCTGGGCGGCGGGCGCGCCATCGATCAGGCCGCTCCGGCAGCAGCCCCGGCGCCGCCAGCCGCCGCCCTTGGCTTCGTTGCTCCCGTGCCGCCGCCACGGCCGGCCAACGCGCCCTGAACCCGAGGACCCGGCTGACAGGCACGGCTGGCGGAAACATGCCCGCAAGGGCGAGCCATAGGCCCGAAATCCGCACGCACTAGACAGACCGCCGTCGGCCGCTTCCGGGCCGCGGGGGCTGTCGCATGAAGCCGTGGGGCTGGGGAATTGCCGGGGGGCTCGTCGGTCTCGTGGCCGGGTTTGCCGCAACCATCGCCATCGGGCTTGTCGCCTTCGAGGTGTTCAAGGTCTCCCAGCGCGAGGGCGCAGCCGCGATGGGACTTGTCTTCATGATCGGACCCGTCGGGGCCGTCATCGGCGCGATCATCGGGGCCACCTTCGCCGTCTGGTTTGCCCGCCGCTCGACCAGGGCCATCGCAGACAAGGTCACCGGCGAGAGGACAAATCCCGCCAGTTCCCGGTCGCTGCGCCTGGTCGTCGCCGTGGTGGCGGGGGGCGGTGTGGGATACTGGATCGGGCTTGCGCTCCTGCACCTCGCACTTGCCATCCGTGGCTCGCGCAGCTTCGACAACTACGCGGCCGCCCTGGCGCTCAGCCACATCTCGACGATTGTCATGCTGGCGGGCGCCGCGCTCGGTGCCTGGATCGTCCTGCGGCGGAGGGCCAGCCAGGCCTGAGGCGCCGGAATCTGCCGCACGGAAGGCCTTCCTCCAAGCGGGGTCACGAGCCGGGTCGGTGACGGGCGCTTACCCTCGATCGAAGATGCGGGCGTAGGATTCCGGCTTGAAACCAACGGTCACTTGTCCGGCGTGCTCCAGCACCGGGCGCTTCACCAGGGTCGGATTGTCCAGGATCAGGCGGCCAGCCTTCGCCTCGTCGAGCCCCGCGCGGTCCGCCTCCGGCAAGGCCTTGAAGCTCGCACTCTGGCGGTTGAGCACCGTCTCCCAGCCGAGCATGTCCAGCCAGCCTGCAAGACGCCCTGCATCCAGCCCCTCGGCACGGAAATCGTGGAACCGGTAGGCGATGCCTTCACGGTCGAGCCAGGCGCGCGCCTTGCGCACCGTGTCGCAAGTGGTGATCCCAGAGAGGGTGACGGACATCGGCTGGCCTCGTGAGCCGCCCGGTTGAACGCGATTCCCCGGGAGCCGGCAACCTGATCCGGACCGGCGCGAAAACCCCTCGGCGCAGGGTCAGGACGGGGCCTGGCTATCGGGCCCCTTGCGGGCGAAATAGACGGTCTGCGTGTAGGGGCTGTCCAGAAGCGGATTGTGGAATGTCACCGGATCGGCCCAGGCCTCGGCAAAGACCTCGGCGAGCCGGCCGGTGAACGCCTCATCGGGCTGCGCGTCCGACCACAGTCCGAAGATGCCGCCGGGTCGCAACTGCGCGGCCAGCGCCCGCAAGCCGTCCGGGCGGTAGAAGCCGAGGCTGCGCTCGTCCAGAAGGTCCTCCGGCGAATGGTCGATATCGACGAGGATGGCATCGAAACGACGGCCGGGGGCCTCGGCATCGAACGGGGCCTGGCCGGCCGCCATGGCGAAGAAGTCGCCGTGCAGCAGCGTGCAGCGCCCATCGCTCACCACTTCCGGCGCCATCGGCAGAAGCCCGGACCGGTGCCAGTCGATCACGGCTTCCAGCATGTCGACGACCACAAGGCTGGCGACCGCCTTGTTCCTCAGCACAGCCTGCGCCGTGTAGCCGAGGCCGAGCCCGCCGACGACCACGTCGAGCCCCTGCCCGTCCAGCAGCGCAAGCCCGCGCTCCGCAAGCGCGATCTCCGAGGCGGTGAACAGGCTCGACATGAGATAGGATTCGCCGAGCTTGATCTCGTAGACATCGACATCCAGCGACAGTTGGCGCCGCCTGCGCAGGCTCAGCGCGCCGATCGGCGTCGGTTGATAATCCAGTTCCTCATAAAGCTTGCTCATCCGGCCCGGCACCCCTGTCCGCCGGGCGGATCGCGCTTTGCGATCGCCCGAGGCCCGTCCCTTGTCGGCGCCCAGTCCGCCAAGATCAAGCCGCCATGGCCGTGGTCACCAGCCGCGAACTGACAGGCCGTCAACGCTGGAGGGAGCGCATCGGCGTCAGGCCAGAGCGTCCAGATAGGCCTCGACCTCGTCGAGGTCGGCGGAAAAGAGATAGCCCTTGTCTCCCAGCACGATCGTCATCGTCTCTGCGTCACGCAGCATGTAGCCGCCGTGCGCGAGAACCTGCTTGTCCGGCTTCTGCGCGGTCATCAGGTGAAGGCCGACCCGGACGCAGATTCGCTTGATGCGGCGCTCGCGGGAGGGGATCGACGCCTTGTAGCTCATCTGGGTAAGGCCTCAGTCATGGCACGTCTTCCCGTTCCGGCTCGCTTGTCCGGACGTGCAGCGAGTTCGCGAGCAAGCCCGATGAAAGCCCTGAACGCGGCCGAGGGATTTTTGCGGCTGGGATAGTATAGGCACAGGGGGGCCAGAGGCGGTGTCCAATCCGCCAGGACCCGCACGACGCGACCGGCGGCGACATCCTCACGAATGTCAGGCTCCATGAAGAACCCGAATCCGGCACCGTCGAGAACTGCGATCCGCGCAAGCGTTGCTTCATCGAGCGTGATCGGTCCCTCGACGTCGAGCTGGATGGATTGCCCGTCCTTCTCGAACTGCCACCGATAGAGCGCGCCGCTCGGCAGGCGAACGCGGATGCAGGGGTGCTTCAGCAGGTCATGCGGCAGGCCGGGGACCTCCCTGCTGCCCAGGAATGCGGGCGTCGCCACCACGGCGAACCGCCGGACAGGCCCGAGCGGGATGGCGATCGTGTCGTTCGGTATGAGGTCCGCGCTGCGGATCCCGAGATCGAAACCTTCCGCGAACACATCGACGAGCCGCCCCTCGGTGACCAGATCGACGTGAACCTTTGGATGGCGCCGGAGAAATTCCAGCACGAGCGGCGCCAGGATCTCCCGCGCGGCGGTGGCGAAGGCGTTGATTCTCAAGGTGCCGGAGGGTGTCTCCTGCTGCGCACGCGCCGTGCTCATCGCCCCATGAATGGCCTCGAGCGCCGGGCCGACCTGCTCGACGAAGATTCGTCCGGCATCGGTCAGCGAGACGCTGCGCGTGGTGCGATTGAACAGCCGGACGCCAAGCTGACCCTCAAGCTTGCCGATCGCATGGCTGAGTGCCGTGGTCGAGACGCCAAGATCGAGCGCCGCAGCCCGGAACGATCCGCGCCGCACGATGGCGAGCACGGCCTCAAGTTCGATCAAGGTCTGCCGCGGCACTGTCCTGACTTTCGAAATGACACATGCTGCTTTGTCCCGATTATCGCGTTCAATGTCGATCCCTAGATTGGCCCGGTCACCATCAAGGAGCCGAGCAATGCCCATCGAACTGCCCAAACCCATCGCAGACTACGTCGAGGCGAATGCCTGTCTCGACGTGGACGGCATGTTGGAACCCTTCACCCGCGACGCGGTCATCCTCGACAACGGAAAGCGGTTCGAGGGTCAGGCCGAACTGCGGCAACTGTTCGAAAACGAGGTGATCCCCGTCAGGGCGATCTTCACGCCGGCTGCCGTCCGCCAGGAGAATGGTCAGGTCGTGGCCGAAGGCCCTGCCCATGGCGACTTCAAGGGCAGTCCGATCCGCTTCACCTATCGCTTCACGCTTGAACACGACGCGATCAGGGCCCTGGAGATCACGCTATGACCTTCAAGGCTGATCCGAGCGAGTTTGCGGGAAAGCGTGTGCTCGTCAGCGGCGGCACCAAGGGTCTGGGCCGCGCGACCGTCGACCGCTTCCGGACCGGCGGCGCCCGCGTGATCACGGCCGCCCGCGCTTCCGTGGAGCCGATCAAAGGCGTTGAGTTCGTGCAGGCGGACCTGACGACGGCTGCGGGCGGCGAGTTGATGGCCAGGGTGGCGCTCGAGCGATTGGGCGGCATCGACATCCTCGCCCACGTGATCGGCGGCTCGGCCTCGCCGGGCGGCGGCTTTGTCGCCCTGACCGACGACCACTGGCTTGCCGAGATGAACCTCAATCTTCTGGCCACGGTCCGTCTCGATCGCCTTCTGGTGCCGCAGATGATCGAACGGGGCAATGGCGTGGTGGTGCACGTCACCTCCATCCAGTCGGTCCTGCCGCTTCCCCAATCGACCACCGCCTATGCCGCGGCCAAGGCCGCGCTCAGGACCTATAGCAAGTCGATCTCCAAGGAGTTGGGTCCGAAAGGCGTTCGCGTGAACACCGTTTCCCCCGGCTGGATCATGACGGAATCGTCGAACGACCTGCTCAGGCGTCTGCAGGCAGCCAATGGCGGCACGATCGAGGAGGCGCGGCAGGTCGTCCTGGACAGTCTTGGCGGCATCCCGATCGGCCGTGCGGCCGAACCCCATGAGGTCGCCGATCTGATCGCCTACCTGGCCTCGGAGCGCGCCGCTGCGATCCATGGCGCCGAGTTCGTCATCGACGGTGGCACCGTTCAGACCGTCTGAGTTGTGGCCCTGGCGTCCGCTCCCGCTGGCGGACGTCGGGACGCGGCGACCGGGCAACGGCGAAAACCACCACCGAGCCAAAGCTGATGCCGCTGCCTGTATCCCTCATTCCCACTCGATTATCAATCGCCTCCATAATCCGTTGAAAACGAACAGAAAAAAATATTCGCATCTGACATATACCGTCAGCTACCCCGTCAAAAAACGCCGCTTTTGAAATCATTGGATTTTTTCGGCTTATTCCATGAATCGAGGTTTCGGGGACTATCGTCCAGCACGGAAGCTGAATGATACTTCATCAACACACGTTCAACTGCCGACTCTACCCTATTCCCCCGTTGTGAAAAGCCAGCTTCACCCCTGGGCTATAGACCTGTACTCTTGTTCATGCTATGTTCTCATGCGCGTTGCGAAACAGCAACACCGTCCTGAAAAGGACCGTTTTTGGGACGCTTTAGGGGGCAAATAGAATCTGATGCTTGCGAGTCCCGAAACGCTGTCCCAGAACAGGCGCATGAAAATAGGATATGCGCGAGCTTCGACCGACGTCGAGACCCTGGATCTTCAGCGCCGCGCCTTGCGCCTTGCCGGCTGCAAGAAGATTTACGAAGATCGAGTTTCCGGCGCGTCAACCAAGCGCCCTGGTCTCGACCAAGCGCTGGCGCGGTGCGGCCCCGGCAATATTCTCGTGGTCTGGAAACTTGACCGCCTCGGCCGCTCCCTCTCCCACCTCATCACCATTGTTCAAGAACTGGGCGACAAGGGCTGCGGCTTCCAATCTCTCTCCGAGAACATCGACACGACGACCGATGGCGGTCGCCTCGTGTTTCATCTTATGGGCTCCCTGGCCGAATTTGAACGGGCGCTGATTGCAGAGCGCACAAAAGCCGGACTGGCAGCGGCGCGCATGCGCGGCGTCCAAATCGGGCGCCGTAAGGCGATGAATGCCGAGCAGGTGAGACGTGCGCGCGCCTTGCTGGAGGCTGGCGAACGTCCGGCGGATATTGCGCGTGCGCTGCAGGTCGGGCGATCGACGCTTTATCGCGCACTCGACGTTCAACATGCGGGTGGGGGCCAAGCAGCATGAACGTAGCGCTGTCGAAACCGAATACGCGCAGCAAATCCAAGGCTCTGGATCTGGAGCCGATCCGTATTGAATTGGCCCGTGCGCGGATAATGGCACGCGCGTGGTCTGAGACTATCCCGGAAACACGACGCACCGGCTACGCTGCGAGGTTCGCTCGCGCCGCCCTAGAGATATTCGCCGAGGAAGTCGCCCCGGGGGCGAAGTTGAGCCCCCCATTCGCGATCACGAAGGGCAAGCTGGATACCACGGCGGAGCAATTGGCCGACTCCATGGGCCGCCTTGCTGCCGCCCTGCCTGTCACGGAGGGCTGCAATGTCCTCACCAGCCTCTACACAACCCTGCTCCCCGGCAAGGAGCGCAGCTCCCTTGGTGCGTTCTACACACCCGCTGCGTTGACTCAGCGCCTTCTTGATTTGGCAACTGAGGGCGGCGTTGATTGGAGAACGGCGCGCGTACTCGATCCCGCTAGCGGCGGCGGCGCCTTCCTTCTGGAAGCGGCCGCAAGGATGCGCGCGAGCCTAGAAGGCAGCGAACCGGCCTTCATCCTCGCCCAACTCGGCACACGGCTTTCTGGCATGGAGTTGGACCCTCACGCAGCCTCCCTCTCGCAGGCCGCCTTGGAGATTACTCTTTCCGACCTCGCACAGGCCAGCGGCCGCGAGGTTCCCGTATTCATCAAGGTGTGCGACACGCTGGAGGAGCAGGCGCATGCGATCTTCGATCTCGTTGTCGGTAACCCACCCTATGGCCGGGTACAACTGACGGCCGCGCAGCGTGTCCGTTATGCTCGTAGCCTTTACGGCCATGCCAATCTTTATGGTGTTTTCACGGACATCGCGCTGCGATGGACACGGCCCGGCGGCGTCATCGCTTACCTCACGCCAACGAGTGTGCTGGGCGGGCAGTATTACGCGGCGCTAAGGCAACTGCTAGCCGAGGAAGCCCCGCCCGTCGCCATCGACTTCGTCCATGCGCGCAAGGGCGTTTTTGAGGACGTGCTGCAGGAAACGCTCCTCGCCCTTTATCAGAAGGGCGGCGCCCGCACGCGATTCCAAGTCCATTACCTCAACGTCGACAGCGAGCGGCAGGCGCGGCTCACGAAGAACGGCAAGGTGGGCCTGCCCACCGACGCGACCGCACCCTGGCTCGCTCCCCGGGAGCCGGCTCACGTGGCGCTGATCGCCGCGGCGGAAGATCTGCCATACCGGCTCGCCGATTGGGGCTATGGGGTTTCGACGGGCCCGCTCGTATGGAATCGCTTCAAGCCACAGATGCGCGCCAGAGCTGGTCGGGGCCTTCATCCTCTCATCTGGGCGGAAGCTGTGACTGCCGACGGCCGCTTCGTATTCCGCGCCGACAAGAAGAACCACGCTCCTTTCTTCAAACCCGAAAAGGGCGATGAATGGCTGGTTGTCGACCGGAGCTGTGTGCTCGTCCAACGAACCACCGCGAAAGAGCAGCAGCGTCGCCTCATCGCGGCTGAGCTGTCGCAGGAATTCATTGAGGCGCATGGTGGCGTGGTCGTTGAGAACCACCTCAACATGGTGCGCGCGATCGGCACGCCGAAGGTCTCGCCCGCTGCGGTAGCCGCAGTGCTCAACAGCGAAACGGTCGATCAGGTGTTCCGCTGCATTAGCGGGAGCGTCGCCGTTTCCGCCTTCGAGCTAGAGGCCATCCCTCTTCCTCAGGCTTCTGCGATGGCCCCGATCGAACGGCTGGTCCGCCAGGGC
This sequence comes from Phreatobacter sp., assembly GCF_051860605.1. Taxonomy (GTDB): domain Bacteria; phylum Pseudomonadota; class Alphaproteobacteria; order Rhizobiales; family Phreatobacteraceae; genus Phreatobacter. The sequence continues at coordinate 151,572 of NZ_JBHYDR010000010.1, forward strand.
GCGACGCGGGCCGCGATCGAAAAGGCTCTGCGCGGCCTCTACGGACTCAAAGCATGAGCCTCCCGCCGCTTCTATCTTGGGGCGAAATTCATGCCCGCCTACCGGTAATTTTTCCGGAAGGGTCGGCCAATCGTGATCGCTCGATTTGGGAGATATCGGCGAAAACCATCTTCGTCATGATCTACGCCGGCGCGGTGGAAGGAACAGGCAACTGGATACGCCCGGATCAGGTCACGCGCATGACCGATCAGCAAGCCGGACAAGCCAGCGACGACGCGCGCCTCGAGTGGGCGAAGGCATCGATCCGGCCGAGCAAGGCGGACGTGCCGGGCCGCTGGTATGCCGTCAACACGCGGGAATCGATCCGCGATGACACGATCCGATATGCGCTTATTCAGAACGGCGCCGTGATCGAGCGGCCTGGACTGTCGACGACGTCTCCGGCCGGGCGGTATGCACTGCAGTCTGATTTCGCGGCCTTGCTGGCACCCGACCTGGATGAAGCGACGTTCATTGCAAAGGCGGCCGCCTGGCGGGCAAAGCACCTAAATGCGGGCGCGCTGGCCCGTATCGCTATCGTCCGCAAAGGCGCGGCCGGCGGCGGAGACTATGAACTCGTTACGTTTCCGAACGGCGAAACCCGCCGAATGACCACTGGTCCCAGCGCGGACATCTCAAAAGCCGTTATCGAGGTCTTTGCCCCGAAATTCCTTCGGAAGCCTGGTGTGATCGCCTTGAGCGAGAGCGGCAACAAGGTTGTCGCGCGCGATGACGAGCTGGCCAAGGCCATCGGCCTCACGATCCCGGCCGACAAGAGTTTACCAGATATCGTTCTTGTTGACTTGGGTCCCTCCCATCCCTTGCTTGTCTTTATCGAGGTGGTGCACACCGATGGGCCGGTTAACGAGGCACGTAAGGCCGCCCTACTCCAGATTTCGGAGGGTGCCGGGTTTCCGTCCGAGCACGTCGCCTTCGTGACGGCTTATCTTGATCGTGCGGGACAGCCCTTCCGCAAGACGGTCAGCAGCCTCGCTTGGGGCAGCTACGCGTGGTTCGCATCCGAGCCGGACAGCCTCATCGTCTTCAGCGGCAAGCCGCTTCCGATTGAAGGCAGTTAGCGGTTTCCTGAGTATGTGCCAGACAGAACCGTGCTCATCCTGAACGAAACGATAGAAATACAGATGTCCCCAGTCGGCCGGAGATAGAATGCTAAAATGGACCGACCTAAACCGCTCCTCTGACATCATTCTCGCGGTCTGGCCGCATTATCGGCCCCTGCACGAGCGCTGGTTCATGCAAGAGCTCGTTGATAAGGGTGAACTTGCCCCGATCTGGCGAGAACGTCTGGTTCCAGGTGAAAACGACGCGGTCTTCGCCGATCACTATCCCGATCAGCCCTCCGCGATCGCCGCCGCAAACGCGCTCAATCCGACCTTGAAACAGTCGCTCGCCGCTCGCGAGATGAACCCCGTCGCCAAACGATCGCTGGAGCTAAAGATCAATAAAGCTCTCCAGTCTAAACAACGCCTTCAAGATGAGGAGGCGCTGATGCTCGCGGAGGCCTTACGCCGGCACCAGGCCGACGAACGGCCAGAACCCGCGTCGCTGATGCTCGCGCCAGAGTCTGAGCACTACCGCCACGATCTCGCCGAACAGCTTAGCAAGATGCCCTATCTGAGGCTTGCCAAGGTCGGTAGGTCGAATAGCCGTTGGACCCAGGTGCTTCTGTACAGAGGATTAGATGGCGTCTGGTCAAAACCCTATATCGCCGGCGAGAAGGCGGCGATGACCGCTGAGCGTGCCAAGATCGCGAATGGCTTTGATCTCCCCGCCGACGCGCATTGGGGAAAAGCAAAAGCGAAAATTCGCCAAATCCTTCTTCCCCGCGCCAACCAGTTGCTCCAGCTCGCGAGCGTCCAACGGCTGCTTGCTGAAGCCTTAGCGCGCGGCGAGCGGGTGCTGGTCTCCAACGGCATCGTCTTCTGGTACGAGGAGGATGGAGGAATCGGCTGGCAGGTCAAAGAGACCTCGTCGACGCGGGAATCCGACGGTGCGACCATCTGGAAGGAAGGCACGATCCGATCGACCAACCACGGGCGCTTGGTAATTTTGCCTTACATCAAGGAAGACGGCGAACAGGTGTGTGGCCATACCAAAAATGGCCCGAACGACGGGCGGGCCTTGCCACGCCATCCCGACCACTACGTTGAGATCCCATTCTCGCTTTACGACGGTGATCTGATGATCGGCCTCCTGGGCGAGCTACCGTATGAGTGAGCGCCATGGCGGATGACTGGAAACCAGTCCTCTATTCCGCCGAACAACCTGCTGCTCGAGCCTAATGCGACCGGCCACTACCCTGTGGCCTCCTCTAATAGAGTCTCGTCGAGGAGGTCCTCGGCCAACTCCGACAGCCACGGGGAAACGTCCTCAATCCGTACAACGCCAGCATGCGCAGCATAGTACTCCCGCACCGTCCGAAACCTGTCTCCGAAGCGATCAAAGAACATCTTCTGCAGCTTGTCATTCCGGCTGAGGACGCTGCTCAGAGCACGCCCGCCATGCAGGAACTTGAGCGCATGATGTGTCCCGAGAACATAGAGATACTTGCGCTTGGGCGTCGGACTCTCCGCCAGCAGCACATAATCCTTGAAGATCGAATTCTGGCGGATCGTTTCCGCACCGCCCCGCCAGCGGATGAACTTGAACTCCGCTACCCGCAGGTTTGTCTCCAAGTCGAATTCCCGCCCGGTGTTGCCGGCACCAAGCGAAACATATTCAACCTTCTCACCCGGGTCCAGAATATGCGGCAAGCACAGCAAGATGCCGAGAGCGTGGATCGTGACATTGATTTGACCAGCAAGGCGCTTCATTTCCCCAGCGGCGGCGAGCACCTCCCGTCCGGCGCCGGCGCCTTCCAAGAAGGCGTCGCAGTCATCAGCTGACACACCTCGCACAGCCCCTTCGATCTGCCCTAGTGTGTGGGTCAAATCTGGCCCGGTGAATTTGGATAGAAGGCGGATGATCTCGGCTGGATCGGCCTTCATGCAGTGCCTCCACGGTCACTTTGAACCGATGGTCGCCGCCAAGGCTCGCTGTGCTTCATGCCGATCATTGCGTCGAACGCGGCGAGCTTCGCCTGGTCCTGGGTCTGATAGGGCAGCTTCGAGGTACGCTGATAACCGCTGGCGCGATGCTCCACCCGCGCGCCCCAGATCGATCCCTTTGGATAGACGACGATGTTGAAGCCATCGTTGGTGTTCAGGAACTCGTTCCCGGATGTCGATATCCGCCAGTCGCGACTCAGCCAGCGCCTGCGACGGTTTCGCTCGCCCTTAAATCCGGCCTCGCGCTTGCGGGCGCCGGCGACGTCCTCCTCCATGTGACCGGCGCAGACACACCCGACCCGCAGCGCGGCCGCGTAGCGTGGATGCTCCATGACATGAACGAAGCGGACGTGGCGGGCCTCGCACATCTCACAGAGGTGATCCTGCTCCTCCAACTCCTCGATATCGACGCATGTCCAGCCCTTGTGCGGCACGCCCGCTTGCGTCCATTTTCCCGTGCCTGTGGTCTCCGTCGCCATGCCGCCCCCAACGTCTAGTCGACCATCGCCCGGGCGTTCTGCGGCCGGACAATCGTCACCAGGGTCCGGGCCCGCGTCAGCCCTACCCGCAACAGGCGGCGGCTGCGCTCGAACGGGGGTTGCTCGGTGCGTTCGTCGAAGAAGCCCGACTTGAAGGCGCCTTCCACTAGCACGACGCCATCGAACTCCTTGCCTTTGGCCTTGTGCATATTCATCAGAATGCAGCCGCTCTGAGAGTCGCGCTCGGCAGCGATGAGGCGTTCCTGCTCGAGAATGCGTTTCACGAGATCGCTCGCGCCCGCATAACTGCTTGAAACGAGCCAGCGCTCCCCGAGCCCCGACGCCAAAGTATCCGTCGCCCTGAAGAGGCGGACAAGCCGCACCTCACGGAACAGCTCGCTGAGCGCGGGAATATCCTGGAGCAGTCGACGCGCCGCCTTCCAGTCCGCCACCGGCTCGCCGATCAACGCGAGACCGGCTGCATGAGCGGCGACCAATGCCTTCGCGGCCTTGATCCGCGGTTCCTCACCTTTCGCCACCTTGGCCGCAGCCTCGTCATATTTGCGAGCGTTCTCGGCTGCTGTGTTGGTTTGCTCTTCCGCGTTCTTCAGCTTGTAGAAGCCGGCGATCACCCGAAGTGTCCGCGCCAAGCTCTCCGCAGCCGGCCCCGTCGGCCACTCCAGGATCGACGCGACGACGATTGCCGCCGCAGCCGATAGCTCCGCATCCCATACAACATCATGCTCAATGACGGAGAGCGGCTGATTGTTGTAGGTGTGAGGTTCCGAAAGGATCACCGAGAGGTCGGAGATCAGCGAGTTGCTCCGCGACAGCACCGCGACACTCGGCTTCTCGATACCTTTTTTTCGCAACGCGCTGAACGTCCAGATCACCGCCGCATGCACCGTCGCGGGGAACGCGTTCCCCCAATAGCTCACCTGCTTGACGTCAGGTGTCACCGGCAGCGGACTTTGATTGCGCAACACCGCATCGGCAAACTGGAGGATGCCGGCGTTCGGACTCCTGTGGTTTTCGCCGCCGAGATCGAATTCGGCAATCGCGACAGCCTCGCGCAGAATGTCCAGCCGACGAGGATCGATGTCGTCCCGATAATCGAAGATCCGTTGCTCGGGATCCGCCAGGCAGAACACGTCGGTCACTTGGGCGAGCGCCCGCACGATCCGCCACTGATTGTCGTCGGTGTCCTGGAACTCATCGACGATGATCATCGGGAACCGATCAGCGACCAGCCCGCGTAGCGCCGCGCACCCTTCGAGCAGATCGGCCGTGCCCGCCGCAAAAAGGTCAAAGCAATAAAGCCCCATTTCTGCTGCCTGACGCTGGCGCTCGACGCTCCAGTCCCCGTCGAACGCGGACTTCTGAAGCCGTTCCTCGCCGGGATAAAGAAAACGCACCGGCCGCCCATGCAACAGCCGCCCATGTGCTTCCAGCATCTCCATGCAGAAAGCGTGGTAGGTCTGGACCACGACGGCCCGGCGTTGGCTCGGCGTCAGGATTTCCTTGCAGCGTAGGAGGACCTGACGGATCGCCGCGCGAGAGAAGCTCAGGAACAGAACTTCCTGACCGGGCTTAAGCGTCGCGAATCGGCCTTGTGCCTTGAATAGCGCGATCGTCGTCTTGCCTGAGCCCGGTCCACCGAGCACCAGCAGGTGCCCGGCCTGCGCGATGATCGCCTTTCGCTTGTCGCACAGCTCCAGCTTCATCCCAGCAGGTCCTCGAAATCGCCAGGCACAGGTGCCGCAATGTCTTCGGGCACGGCGCTGAGCGTTTTATGGATCGCCTCCAGGATCTCGCGGATCGTCGCGGGCAGTTCCGCCGCGGTCTGGCACTGCGCGATCAGCATCGCCGCATAGCCATAAGCCTCGCCCTTGCGGGCCTTGAGCACTTTGGTCGCCAGCGCCGCAACGTCGGCATCGCCGGCCGCCGGATCATAGGCCCCGACAGCGGGATAATCGGACCGATCCTTCACCTCGTTGAGAAAGCGCCGCACGACCGCGATCGGCATCTGCTTGATAAGGACGTTCTCGATCCCCTTCTCGGGTGACTCCCAGACCTGGGTGTAGCTCTTCAGCTTGTCGAGGGAATCCTGACCAAACGCGGCGTTCGGCTTGTCGTAGAAGCCGAAGGCGAGCTTGCCGAGAGCCGAGAAAATCGGGCCATGACGCGGCACTGCATTGTCCGCGCCGGCGTCGAAGACGCTGACGCCGGCAAGATCGAAATGCATGTAAGAGTCCGCAGGCAGCGAGTCTTCCATGATCGAAGATGCGACCGGAAACAGCGACGCCTCGGTCGAGCCCTCGACCACCAGCACCGCCCGGCTCAGGATCGCTTCGGCGAACTGGCGCCGCTCGGTCCGGTACGTCTTCGGCTTCACCGCCTGAGCGTCGATTGGCTGGCCCGTCAGCGCACCACCTTCGTCGCGGTTGAGGATGACAATCTGCGCCGGATCGAATTGCTCGATCACATAGGGCGAATGGGACGTGACGATGGATTGCCCCATCTCGGCCAGCACGAAGCGTGTGACACGGCGCTGCGTATGCGGCGGCAGAGCGATCTCCGGCTCCTCCATTGCGAAGATCACAGACTGCTTGTCCTTCAGCTCAGCGATGAAGGTCAGCAGCGCGAAGACCAATAGGTTGATCGAGCCGGTGCCGAGCCGGCCGAACGGCACGAGATGCTGCCCCGGCTGTGCTGCGATGAACAGGCGCACGACCTCGCGCAGATGCTCGCGGGTCAGATCCGACGCGAAGAACGCCGTGGAATTATCGCCTGGCGCGAGGTTGACGAAGCGGCCCATGCGCGACCGGACTTCGGCGCGAATGTGCTTTAACTGCTCGATCTCACCGATTGCCGGGTCGAGCGCCTGCAGCCGTCCGAGCGTGTCCTGCCACATCTCGACTGCGCCAGCCCCGCCGAGCTTCAGGACAGAATCGAGTAACGAGCCCCGCTGCAGGCTCAGCGCTCGGGACCCCGTCCGAAGGGTCCGCAAAAACACAAAGCCGCAAAGCCGCTTATGCACGCGCGTGAACGGAACGCGCCCCTGGCCGAGCTTGATCTCGGTCTCCTCGTCGAGAGCATCCACTTCCTTGGTCGGATGGTCGAAGAAGGTGTTCCCGACGAAATCATCCTCGTCCCGGTCGTAGCGGCCGACGAACAGCAGCGGCAGGGCCCAGACCGCGCCAGGCGCGTCGGCCTGGTCGAGCCCGTTCTCCCCTTCGTCGATGAAAGTGCCTGCCTGATCGTCCCACCGGCGCAGATGACTGCCGAACCGGCGTGTTGCCTCTTCGGAGAGATCGACAAGGAGAGCCTCAATGCGGATTTCGACGGGGATTCCGTCCGGCGCCAAATATCGGCCGCAGTGGAAGTCGTGCTCGTCAATAACGGGTCTTCGAAAAAGCCTCTCCGGTCCCAGGACGAGGTCGAGCGCCTCGCACACGGTCGACTTTCCAATATTGTTGCCACCCACCAGAAGCGTATGGCCGGCGAAATCTACACTGCCCTGAGAGATGCCGCGGAAATTCGTAATCGTCAGTCGCCGAACGCGCATTTCATTTCCACCCCCAAATCATTTCTCTGTTCCTGCAGTTGTAGCGCAAATATCAGCAGCAATCCTGCTGAGTTTCCACCGGTTTATCAAAAGGGGGAAAGCCTTCCCCTGCGGCCGAGCCCAAGGTCTCGACCGACCCCTTCTGCGGGGAGGCCCCGCAACGCCCCCCGAGAGTGAGAGTGCGGACTGGTTTCCGTGACGGGTGAATAGCTGGGAGAGAGGCTCCCGCGCCCGTCGCGGAGATTGGTCCCATGAACATGCAACTTCTCGATGCGCGCCGTGACACGACCGGCGGTTATAAGGTGGATGTCAGCCGCGGCGAGCGCGTCGGCCGCGTCTCGTCTGAGTGGTTCTCGCGTCCGGCCGACGAACGCTACCTCTCGCTCTCCGAACTGGGGCGATCAGTGCGCGACCGCGCCGATCGCAGCCGGGCCCGCGTGGTGGAAAGCGCGCTTATCCATGTCGAGGCGAACCGCAGCGACCCGGAACGGCTGGCATTGACCCTGCCCGGCACGGATACTCCCATCGCGCCGACCCATTGGAGCTTCGGCCAACTCGCGAGCTTGGTCGGTGCCCCGGCAGCCTATCTGCGCCAGCTTCCCGCGCCGCTCGCTGCGATCAATCTGCAATATGGCCTGACCTCCAATCGCGCCGAGCAGATCAAGACGCTGGAAACCGATGACGGCCGCATGGAACTGCGCGCCGTCACTGGCCCGGATTATGGGAGGATATTCGACGCGGAACTGGTGGAAGCCGTGCAACGCATCGCCGGCAACGGCACGGGCGACACGCGCTGGAAGGTGCCGGGCGTCCTCGACTGGTCGACCGGCGTCTACAATCCGCGCGTCGACATCACCCAGGACACGACGACGCTCTACGCCTCCGATCGCGACGTCTTCCTGTTCTTGGTCGACGACCTGAACCCGATCGAGGCCGGCCGACTGCCGGACGGATCGCCCGACCTCTATTTCCGGGGCTTCTATTGCTGGAATTCCGAGGTCGGCGCCAAGACGCTTGGCATGGCGAGCTTCTATCTCCGCGCTGTCTGCCAAAATCGAAATTTGTGGGGCGTGGAGGATTTCGAGGAAATCACCATCCGCCACAGCAAGTACGCCGCAAACCGGTTCGCCCATGAGGCTGCCCCAGCGCTGTTGAACTTCGCCAACTCGTCGCCCATGCCTTTCGTAAACGGCATCAGGGCGGCCCGCGAGCGGATCGTGGCAAGAACCGACGAGGACCGCACCGACTTCCTGCGTCGTCGCGGCTTCTCCAAGGCCGAAGCTGGCAAGATCATCGACACGGTGCTGGCCGAGGAAGGCCGCCCGCCCGAGAGCATCTTCGACTTCGTGCAGGGCATCACCGCCGTGGCCCGCGACAAGCCGCATCAGGACGCCCGCCTCGACATGGAGGCCAAGGCGAAGAAGCTGCTCGACCGAGCGGCCTGACTTCCGTGAAGCCGGGGATGCGGTTTTCCGCGTCTCTGGCTTTGCGCTTCCGTGTCTTTCCGGTTGCCGGTTCGTGGTGCTGCCCCCTTTAGAGGAAGAGGGCGGCGCTTCGCTCCGTGACGGGTTTAGGGCTGAGAGAGAGTCTCACGGCGCCCGTCGCGGAGTACATCCCCATGGCTACTGCTGCGAAGAAAATCACCCTGTCGTCGTCGCGCGACATCCCCTTCAACCAGCTCGTCATCTCCCAGGCGAACGTCCGGCGGATCAAGGCCGGCGTCTCGATCGAGGAGCTGGCTGAGGACATCGCGCGGCGAACGCTGCTGCAGAGCATCACGGTTCGGCCGGTGCGCGACGCCGACGGCAATGAGACCGGTATGTTCGAGATTCCGGCCGGTGGGCGCCGGTATCGTGCTCTCGAACTTCTCGTGAAGCAAAAGCGCCTCGCCAAGAACGCGCCCGTCCCCTGCGTCATCCGCGAAGGCGGCATGGCGGAGGAGGATTCGCTGGCCGAAAACATCCAGCGCGCGCCGTTGCATCCGCTCGATCAGTTCCGGGCCTTCCTGGCCTTTCGCGAGAAGGGCATGTCCTAAGAAGAGATCGCCGCCAACCAGTTCGTCTCGGTGTCGGTCGTGAAGCAGCGCCTTCGTTTGGCGTCGGTCTCGCCCAAACTCCTCGACGTCTATGCCGCCGACGGCATGACGCTCGATCAGCTCATGGCGTTCACGGTCAACGGCGACCATGAGCGGCAGGAGCAAGTCTTCGAGCGCCTTGCGCAGGCCTATAGCAAGGAACCGCATCTCATCCGCCGGATGCTCACCGAGGGCGCGGTCCGCGCGGCCGACAAGCGTGCACAGTTTGTCGGGCCGGAAGCCTACGCCGAAGCTGGCGGAATCATCATGCACGACCTGTTCCAGGGCGACGACGGCGGTTGGCTGCAGGATGTCGGCCTCCTCGACATGTTGGTGGCCGAGAAGCTGCGCGAGCAGTCCGAAGCCATCTCCTCCGAAGGATGGAAGTGGATCGATGTGGCGCCGGACTTCCCCTACGGACACACCTACGGCCTGCGTCACCTCCGTGGCGAGCAGCCCGCTCTCACCGAGGAAGAACAGGCCACCCGCAATGCCCTGCAAGCCGAGTTGGACGCGTTGGAGGAAGCCTATGCCGACGCCGAGGATCTGCCCGACGAGGTGGACGAACGGCTCGGTGAGATCGAGACCGCAATCAGCGCGCTCGACGATCGGCCGATGGTCTTCGATCCCGAACAGATCGCGCACGCCGGCGCCTTCGTCAGCATTGACGGGTCGGGCAAGCTGCGGGTCGAGCGTGGCTATGTCCGCCCCGAGGACGAACGCCCGATCGAGCCGGAAGCTGGTCCTGATATCCAAGGCGGCGCCAACGTCATCGCGGCGCGCGCGGAGAATGAAGACGATCACCTCACTGCGGACATCGAGACTGCGGCAGACTCCGAGGAAGACGATGGCTTGAAGCCGATCCCGGACCGCTTGATGACTGAGCTGACCGCCCATCGCACGCTGGCCCTGCGCCACGCGCTCGGCGAGCAGCCCGATGTCGCCTTCCTCGCTGCGCTCCATGCGCTCACGCTTCGGGCCTTCTATCACTATGGCTCGGACACCTGCCTGGAGCTCGACCTGAAGAGCGTCAATTTCGGCGCGCAGGCGCCAGGACTGAATGACAGCAGCCTGGCCTCGGCGATCGATGGCCGCCATCAGACCTGGGTGGCGGCGCTTCCGAAGGAGCCTGGCGATCTGTGGGAAGCGCTGCAGGCGTTCGACGGCGACAGCCGTTACAGCCTGTTTGCCCATTGCGTGTCGCTGTCGGTCAACGCGATCTATGAGGCCTACAATCGTCGGCCCCGCGCGCTCGCCCACGCCGACCAGCTCGCCCAGGCGGTCGATCTCGACATGGTGGCGGCCGGATGGGAGCCGACGATCGACACCTATCTCGGTCGCGTCACCAAGGCGCGCATTCTCGCGTCGGTGCGCGAGGCGAAGGGCACGCGTGCTGGCGATCGTATCGAGCACCTCAAGAAGGGCGACATGGCCGAAAAGGCGCGGGAACTGCTCGCCGGATCCGGCTGGTTGCCGGAGCCGCTGCGCACGCCCGGCCACCTCGTCACCGCGGTCGATGACGTATCAGCCGTCGAGACTGGCCAGTCCGGCGGCCGTGAAGTCGAAGATACGGCGGAGGATGGCGGCGAAACGGCCATGGCGGAAACCGAGCCGCAGATCGAAGATGAGCCGGCCGAGATCGACATGCATGTGATCGCGGCTGAATAGCCGAAGGAGCAACACGTCCCCCGAGGGCCCGCCGGCAACGGCGGGCCCATTTTTCATCTCGGAGTCAGTGATGCAACCCGCCACAGACCTCGCGCGACGGCTGGCGGCTCAGGCCGAGGCCGTTTGTCGCCACTATCTATCCAACGGCCACCGCGAAGGCCGCTACTGGCTCGTTGGCGATACGCGCAACACGCCTGGCCGTTCGATGTTCGTGCGGCTGAAGGGCGGCGACAGCGGCAAAGGCGCCGCCGGCAAATGGACCGATGCCGCGACCGGAGAACATGGCGACCTTCTTGACGTCATCCGCGAGAGCTGCGGTCTGATCGACTTCAAGGACGTCGCCGACGAAGCCAGGACCTTCCTCAGCATGCCACTAGCCGAGCCGGAGCCACGATTTCAGGAGCGCCGACGCCCGGCACCGAGCGGCTCGCCGGAAGCAGCGCGGCGTCTGATCGGCATGTCGCAGCCGATAACGGGCACAATCGTGCAAGCGTATTTACGCGAACGCGGCATTACGGATTTGCGAGGAACCGGAAACCTCCGCTTCCACCCACGCTGCTACTATCGGCCCGACGAGCACGCGCCGACCGAGACATGGCCGGCGATGATCGCCGCTGTCACCGATCTCGACGACAAGATCACGGGCGCGCACCGAACCTGGCTCGATCCCCGATCGCGCGACAAGGCGCCGATCGACACGCCGAGGCGAGCCATGGGCGACCTGCTCGGCAACGCGGTGCGCTTCGGCATCGGCGGCGAGGTGATGGCGGCCGGCGAAGGCATCGAGACGGTCTTGTCGCTCCGACAGGTGCTTCCCGACATGCCGATGCTGGCGGCGCTCTCGGCTGCACATCTCGCCGCCATCCTGTTCCCCGATACGCTGCGACGGCTCTACATCGTGCGCGACAATGATCCGGCGGGTGACGGTGCGCGTGACAGCCTGGTCGAACGGGCCAACGCTGTCGGGATCGAGGCGATCGTCATCTCGCCGGCGCTCGGCGACTTCAACGAGGATCTCCGCGCCCTGGGCATCGAGCATCTCCGGCATCGGTCGCGGATGCAGATCGCACCTCAGGACGTCGCAAGGTTCATGGCGCTGGCGGCATAGCCCGGCACGCCAGAACGGCAACAGCGGTGCGTCGTCATGCTCGCGCGGATGCACCAACCATCAGAGGGGGACCGCGCCTCGGCCTTCGAGAGGGCGATCGGCCAGCAAACGGGCCTGCCCAGCAATGGCTGCGGCCGACGATTTTCCGGCGGCGCTTGCCGCGCCTTTCCATCGCGAAGCAAAATCGTCGGCCTTCGCCATCCTCCGCTGACGCTCCAGCCCTGTGCTGCGCTCCGGGTGCAGGGCCGGCCCGCCCGCCGGCTTTCGTCGCCATGAAGGCCGCGACGGTCGCGGTCCAACCGACGGAGCATCCCATGAGCGAGCACGACGACTTCGAACCGCATCACGCCTCATCTCCCACGGACCATGTCCTCCACGAACTCCAGCTCCACGGCTACCGTCCCTTCGAGGATGAACCAGACCAGCGACTTCTCCCCGATGGCAATGCAGTCGCAGGGGCGATCGCCGACATCTTCGACGCCCTGATCGGGACGCTGGAGGACACTCGCCTCGAACCCGACCTCGATGATCTCCTCTGGTCGACTGTCAACGTCTTTCACCGCGCCACCGACCGGATCGCGCGCGAACTCGACGACAACGAGCAGGCGCAACGCCGTGGACAGCGTGAACAGGACGGCAGCGAAGTGAAGGCGGTCGAACTGGAGCGCCATATCGCCGAGGGGCAGACCCTGATCGAACGTCAGAACGCCTTCGAGCTGATGCGCGACCAGGCGGCCGAACATTACGAGCGCCACGTCGGCAAGACCTGGCTTCCGCGCAGCGGGTCAAGGGTCAACCATCGCAATCTGACTTCGGCGATGATCGACAGCCGCGACTTCCTGGCGGCAAAGCGGCGCGCTGAGCAGACGATCCTTCTTCCCGCTGGTCCGAAAATTCTCGTCACCGGCGGGCTCGACTTCAACGATCACCGGCTGATCTGGGCCAAGCTCGACCAGGTGCACGAAAAGCACCCGGACATGGTGCTGATCCACGGCAAGTCGCCGAAGGGCGCGGAGAAGATCGCATCCCTTTGGGCGACGAACCGGAACGTGCCGCAGATCGGTTTCGCTCCCGACTGGACGAAGCACGGCCGCGCAGCGCCCTTCAAGCGCAACGACGAGATGCTGGAAATCCTGCCCAAGGGCGTGATGCACTTCCCCGGCACCGGCATCAACGACAACCTCGCCGACAAGGCCAGGAAGCTCGGCATCCCGGTCTGGAAGTTCGGCGGCGCGTGAGCGCCGCCTGTCTCCCGACCTACACTTAGCGTGTTGCCACGCGCGCTCGCGCCGGGCCACGCCCGCTTTCTCTTTTACTTACGAATGGAAGCGCACGGGCGAATCTTTACCCGAATAGCGCTTTCGTGTCATCTTCATTCCCGTCCGTTCTTCGCGTTCAGGATATCTTAGCCCCTGTCCAAAACTCCGGGACCACCTCACATTGCTGTAATTAGCTAAACGTTGGTACGCCGACGTCGGTAAGCTGAACTCAAGCTACCACTGCCAAGTCCGGCGAAGCGCGTAAGCGTGCTATGTCGCGCGCAGGCGGTTCTCCAAAGTGGCGGCGATATTCGCGACTGAACTGCGATGAGCTTTCGTAACCCACGCTCAAGGCGGCAGTCGCGACATCGATGTCTTGGACTAGCATCAGACTGCGCGCGTCCTGCAGCCGGAGCTGCTTCTGGAACTGCAGCGGTGTCATCGCCGTCACGGCGCGAAAATGCTCGTGCAGGCTCGACGGACTCATGCCTACTTCCGTGGCAAGCCGCTCGATGCTGAACCGTTCCCGGAAGTTCTTCCCGATCCAGGCGATGGCGCGGCCGACCTGCGCCACTCTACCCTGGCCAGAGGTGATGTGACGCATCCTGGCGCCGTCCGGGCCGGCGAGCAGGTGATAGAGTATTTCCTGCTCGGCAAGCGGCCCAAGCACGGGCAGTGCTGCCGGATCGTCGAGCAGGCGCAGCAGGCGCAGCGCCGCGTCGAGCAGACCGGCGCCGGCATCGGACACCGTCTTGCCTATGGGCGGCGATGGTGCTCCCGGTGGCGGCGGCACGCGCGACGCCAAGTCCCCCAGCATCACCGGATCGAAATCGAGGTTGAGGCAGAGATAGGGCTTGTCAGGCGTCGCTTGGACCACATGGCCGACAGCGGGTAGGTCGTAAGTCACGACTCCATAGCGCCCCGGTGCATATCTGAATACGCGGTCGCCCAGCGTGACCTCCTTCTGCCCCTGCGCGACGAGGCACAGTTGCGGCCGGTAAACATTCGGCATCGGCATCGTGACCGTGGAGGATCGAACAAGCGTCACGCGTTCGATGGGGGTGGCCTGGAAGCCATCCTTCGAGACGTACCCAGCGATTATCGCAGAAATTTCCTTCAGTGTTTCCATGAGCCGACCATCTCACGCGCGCGGAAGTGCGGCAACGCGAAACCGCAGCGTCCCGGAGGATCGGGCAGAAATCTCGGCGCATCAGGCTAACGGTCTGGGCTCCCGCGTATCACAATGTCTGGGACGCGTGGGGTCACAGCAGGCCCTGGCCGCAGAACAAGTATGGGACAAACATGGCAATAGATAATCTCAAGATACCCGCAGTCGCACTGGGCACCTGGGCCTGGGGTGACAGCGGCGAGACTGGCGACGGCTACTTCGGCAGCCCGATGACTCAGGCTGGCCTGGAAGAGGTGGCCGACAAGGCACATGCGGCCGGACTTACTCTCTGGGACACCGCCATCGTGTACGGCATGGGCCGTTCAGAGACCGTACTCGGGGAAGTGTTGAAGCGCTTCGCCCGCAGCGACTATCAGCTCTCCACGAAGTTCACCCCGCAGGCCGCGGGAGCCGGCGACGATCCGGTGACGGACATGCTGGAGCAGAGCCTGACCCGCCTTGGGACCGACTACATCGACCTCTACTGGATCCACAATCCAGCCGACGTAGCGCGCTGGACTCCGCACCTGATCCCGTTGCTGAAAAACGGGAAGGTCAAACATGTCGGCGTCTCAAATCACAACCTGAGCGAAATCAAGCAAGCCAACCAGATCCTCGGCGAAGCCGGGTTCCGGGTCGAGGCCATCCAGAACCACTATAGCCTTGTCTACCGTAGCCCTGAGGATGCCGGAATCCTGGACTACTGCCGCAACCAGGGCATCCCGTTCTTCGCCTATATGGTTCTGGAACAGGGCGCCCTGACCGGCAAGTACAGTCCGGACAACCCGCTGCCGGAAGGCACCAACCGGGCGCAGGCTTACAATGGCATGCTGCCTCAGTTGAAGGCCCTGACGGACAAGCTCGCCTTGATCGGCCAAAGCCACGGTGCAGCAGCGCCTGATGTCGCGACAGCTTGGGCCATCGCCAAGGGCGCGACGCCGATCATCGGCGTCACCAGGCCCAACTACATCGATGGCCTGGTCCGAGCCACCCGCATGACGCTCACCAGCGACGACATTGTCGAACTGGAGGCTCTCGCTGACGCCGCTAACGTGAACACCCGCGGCTGGTGGGAACAAGAAATGTAGTTCGAAGGGGCGTTCACGGAAGGATGCCCAATGCCGGCGAGCGCGCCAGCATAAACGCCGATCCGCAAAGCCTGAACGCCTTAAACTGACGCTTGCAACGGTTGGGAGAACCGCATGGCCAAGTTCAACATCAACGGCAAAATCGTGGATTTTGACGTCGAGGACGATACCCCGCTGTTGTGGGTGATCCGGGAGCACGCCGGTCTCACCGGCACCAAGTATGGCTGCGGCGTCGCCCAGTGCGGCGCCTGTACCGTGCATATCGATGGCGGCGCAGTGCGTTCCTGCGCGATGCCCGCCAGCGCGGTGTCCGAGGACCAGAAGATCGTCACGATCGAAGGCCTGGGCAACGAGAAACCCCATCCTGTTCAGGAGGCGTGGGCAGAGCTCGACGTCGCGCAGTGCGGCTTCTGCCAGACCGGCATGATCATGGCGGCCGCTTCCCTACTCGCCCAGAACCCCAACCCGACCGACGAGGCGATCCGCAGCGAGATCAGCAACATCTGCCGGTGCGGGACCTATCCGCGCGTCCTCGCCGGCGTGAAGCTGGCGGCGACCCGTCTTGCGGCCAACCGTGGCTAAGGAGCGCCCGTCATGAACACGACCACCCTCCCATCGCCCACCCGCCGCGCGTTCCTGGCAACCTCGGCAGCCGGTGCGTTCACGCTGGCGTTCTCTCTCTCGGGTCCGCGCCAGTCGCTCGCACAGACGGCCGACCGCGAGGTCAACGCCTGGATCGTCATCCAGCCCGACAACAAGGTCATCGTCCGTACCGCGCGCGCGGAGATGGGACAGGGCGCGCTTACGGGCCTGGCACAGCTGATTGCCGAGGAACTCGGCTGTAACTGGGCAGATGTCGGATTCGAGCTGGTGAAGCCCGGCGAGAACCGCCGCCGCAACCGGCCCTGGCGCGACATGGCCACCGGCGGCTCAACCGCGATCCGCAGATCACAGGACTACGTCCGCATGGCCGGCGCCACCGCGCGCGTCATGCTGGTGCAGGCTGCAGCCGAAGCGTGGGGCGTCCCCGCGTCCCAATGCGCCGGCGCCAACGGTTTGGTCACCCATGCGCGCACCGGCCGCAGCGTGACCTATGGCGCGGTGACCACGCGCGCAGCCCAGCTACCGGTGCCGACCAATGTGACCCTGAAGGATCCGAAGGACTGGACGATCGCCGGCAAGCCGCTCAAGCGGCTCGACACCGCCGACAAGCTCAACGGCTCGCTGGTCTACGGAACCGATTTCACAATGCCAGGCATGCTGGTCGCGCTGCCGAAGGCCTGTCCCGTGCATGGCGGTAAGCTGGTGAGCTTTGACGCCAGCAAAGTCACCGGCATGCGCGGCGTACGGCATGTGTTGAAGGTCGACGATGAAACCGTGGCCGTGGTCGCCGACACCTTCTGGCGCGCCAAGACCGCGCTCGAAGCGCTGCCGATCGTTTGGGACGAGGGCGAGAACGCCAAGGTCTCCAGCGAGACCATTGCCGCGCAGCTGAAGGGGGGTCTCACCGCCGAAACCAACTTCATCGGCAACCGCCAGGGCGATGCCCGCGCCGCGCTCGCGAAGGCGTCGCGGATCATTGAGGCCGATTACAGCTATCCCTACCAGAACCACGCACCCATGGAGGTACTGTGCGCTACCGTGCGCTGGACCCCCGAGCGTTGCGAGATGTGGGGACCGACCCAGATGGCCGAGGCGGCGCTCGCGATCATGGCGACCGCGGCAGGCGTTCCGCCCGAGGCGTGCGAGATCCATACCATGCGCATCGGCGGCAGCTTTGGCCGCCGGCTGCAGAGCGACTACGTGCGGATGGCGACCCTCATCGCCAAACAAGTCCCCGACACGCCAGTGAAGATGATGTGGACCCGCGAAGAGGACATGATGCAGGGTCGATTCCATCCGATCACGCAGTGCCGCCTGCGCGGTTCGCTGGACGCCCAGGGCAATCTCGAAGCGCTGCACATGCGCATCTCTGGGCAATCCATCGCCCACTACGCGATGCCCAACCTGATGAGCGCCAATGGTGATCCCCTGGTGTTCCAGGGCCTGGTTGCGGACGGCAGCGAGATGGCGATCGGCTACACGATCCCGAACCTCCTGATAGACCACGCGATGCGCAATACGCACGTGAGGCCAGGGGCCTGGCGCGGAGTTAACCTCAACCAGAACGCCATCTATCTCGAGTGCTTCATGGACGAGCTGGCGCAGGCCGCCGGCGTTGACCCGCTGGAGTTTCGCCGCCGGGTGATGAACCGTCATCCCAAACACCTCGCGGTACTCGAGGCGGCGGCGAAAGGCATCGGCTGGGGCACCCCGGCACCCGCTGGCCGCCATCGCGGCATCGCCCAGATCATGGGCTTTGGCGCCTACGTCGCCGGTGCCGCGGAGGTCTCGGTCACCCAGGGCAAGCTGCAGATCCACCGCATCGTCGCGGCGACCGATCCCGGTCACGTCGTCAACCCGCAGCAGGTGGAAGCTCAGGTCTCCGGCTCGTTCGTCTATGGCCTCTCCGCCTTGCTCTACGGCGAGTGCACGGTCAAAGAGGGCCGCATCGAGCAGCAGAACTTTGACACCTACAACGTGCTCAGGCTCGACGAGATGCCGGAGGTCGAGGTTATCGCCATGCCATCGGGCGGGTTCTGGGGCGGTGTCGGCGAGCCCACGATTGCTGTGGCGGCTCCTGCGGTTATGAACGCGATCTTTGCCGCCACGGGCAAGCGCGTGCGGCAGCTGCCGCTGAAAAACCTCGACTTGCAGACTGGTAGTTGAGCGGGCTCGACTATGACGACCATCGGCTAATTTGGGCCAAGCTAGAACAGGTCCACGAGAAGCATCCCGACATGGTGCTAATCCACGGCAAGCCACCGAAGGGCGCCGAAAAAATCGCCTCGCTCTGGGCGAAGAACCGCAACGTCCCGCAGATCGGCCGCCGACGTCACGGATGGCCCACCGAGAAAATCCTGATCGCTCACGGTCAGCCGATAACTGAGAGCGGCTATACCTTTCTTGTTCGAGCGTTTCGCTGGCTAGCGCGATCCGAGGCCGACCTGTGCGCCTTCGACGCCGAGCACCCCCCTCTCTTCTGCGCTGATCCTTGGTCAGACTGATCGCCTGACGCCATCAACCCATAAAGGGTCGGCTATGCGAGCATGCCGCCGCTGCGGCTGCGCCTGTGCGGTGATTGCAGCGCTCAGTCCGACACGTCGGGCGCCTGTCAGCGGGGGATGGTCCTCCGCTCATAACAGGAGCCGGATCGATGTCCTTCAACGATGCACACGCCTATGCCTTCAGCCTCGCCACCAGCCTGATCACCGCCATCGTCATCTTCCAAGCCGGCGACAGCACCCTCTCGGTGACGCCTGCCAGCGAGTATACGACGGCGACATGGCCGCGATCGTCCATGAGATCGATCCCTTCGCCCCACAACCGGGGCGAACCGGCGCCGCCGCGCGGAAGTCGCACGCGACTTCCGCTCCCCGTGCAGCCGATTTTCAGCTATAGTTCGAGCGCGCCGTGGTGGTGGTGGTGGAGGCGCGACCGTCAGACTTTTTCTCACGGAGTCCACCACCATGATCATCCTCGCAATACTTGCATCCCTCGCAGCCATCGGCCTGCTTTGCTGGCTGCTGTTCACGCTGGCCGTCTTCGCGCTGCTGGCGTTCGTCGGCGTGACCGCGGGCGCCTGGGCGCACGGCACCGGCGCCGGCATCCCCGGCGCGGTCCTCGTCGGGGCCGTCGCCGCTGCCCTCACGCTAGCGGCCGGTTACCTACTGATCACCTTCGTCCGGCCGATGTGGCTAAAGCTCCTCGTAGCCATCGCCTTCGTCGCGCCGGCGGCGATTGCTGGATTCCACGCCACGCATGGCATTGTGAAACACCTCATGCCGTCCGCCGGATGGCAGATCACCTTCTCCGTCATTAGTGCGATCGCGGTCGGCATCACCGCCTTTGTTCGGGTTGCAGGACTAGTAGCGGCCCCGGGCCCTTCTGGCCGGGATCTCGCGCGAGCCTAATCATCGTCATCGCCGTTGGCGGGCGAGGCCAGCGATGGCAGCGGTCGCCGACGTCGTCTTAGGCGATTGGGATGAAGCGTGGAGCGCGGATCGACGCCGGCCCAGGAAAGCGGCTCTCGTTGGAGCGGTGGCCGTGTCAGGACCATCTCTTGGCGCCACACCGAACAGCCGGCGTGGCGATTTGCCATTTAGCGGCGGCGGGTCACAATGCAGCGCTGATGCCCGGCCGGAGGAAACGAAGCCGGTGAGACTGCGGTGACGCCGGTTTGCCGATGCGGGACCGCCGCCATCTTCTCCGTTATCTGACCGTGCCTCGACCGCTCCAAACGGCTCTTCTATGGCCTGATCTGGCCGAAGACCGGCTGCGCCTCGATCGCCTATGACGCAACAGCCGCGTCAAACTTTCTTCCCCTGCCGGCTGCGCCGCCATTCCTCGCGAGACAAGAAAGCCCTCCTTGGCTGTCAGGCCCCTCCGGGGTGCGCCGTCGATCGCCTCCGGCCTGCCGATCGCCATCGAGGCCGCAATGGTGCGGGCTCGGGAACGGAAAACGGAGACTTACAATGGCGACCATTGGCACCTTCAAGAAGACCGGCTCGAATGAGTTCACCGGCGAAATCGTCACCCTCAGCGTCCAGGCCAAGAACGTGCGCATCGTCCCCGACCAGCGCGCCACCGGTGAGAACGCCCCCAGCCACCGGGTTCTGGTCGGCCGCGCCGAGATCGGTGCCGCCTGGTCCAAGCGCTCCAACGAGGGCCGCGACTATCTGGGCCTCAAGCTGGACGATCCGAGCTTCAACGCCCCGATCTATGCCAACCTCTTCGACGACGAGGAAGGCGAGACCTTCTCGCTGATCTGGTCCCGCCCCAACGGGCGGCGGGGCGATTGAGGCCCCGCGCGAGGCCCCGGCCGGAAGGCCGGGGCCTTCGGCTCTGCGGCGACCGAATCAGTTGCGGCCCAATCGACTGTAGAGAGCCCAAACAGCCACTTCCGGCTGGAAGATCCTGCCAAGAACGACTATTATAGTCGTAGTCTTGGCGTACGCGTAGGTCCGTGTGGGAGGTGATCATGCATGATCACCGCCCGACAATTTCGGGCCGCACGCGCGTTGCTGGGTTGGACACAGGAGACGCTCGCTGACAAGGCCCGGGTCTCATTGACCGCGCTTAAGCGCCTCGAATCCGCCAGTGGCCTCGAGGTCTTTGAGAGTACGCGCGATGAGGTGAGAAGGGCTTTCGAGCACGCGGGCATCGTCTTCCTGAACTCCGATCAGGGCAAGGGAGTGCTGCTCGTTGATGCAAAGAAGGAAACCTGACGTTCGACAGATCGTGGCGTTGCCACATCTTCCCGCATCAGGGCCTTGCGTCATTTTTCCGATGAATTCATCGTTAACATTCTCCTCCAGTTTGGATACATCTCGCGATCGGGGGATGTTGTGACCAAAGACGATTTTCTTGATCAACCGCCGGCCGGCGCGGCTTTGACCGCTTATGACGAGGCGCATCTGAAGCTCTATGTTCGGCTGCTCGATGCCGACGCGGAAAGCGCCGATTGGCGTGAGGTCGTCGAACTCCTATTCGGTCTCGACGCCAAGGCCGAACCCGAGCGCGCTCAGCGCATCTACACGAGCCATCTCAACCGCGCGAAATGGATGACCACCAGCGGCTTCTGCGAGCTGCTTCAGGGCCGCCTGCACTGAGGTGATGCACAAACCGCATCACGTTGCGGCCACTTCGTTCTTCCCGCGCTCAATTCAACCGGGAATCGTATCCGCTGCGCAACTCGCGTTGTAAAATATTGCGTAGAGGCGGTGGAGGATGTCCGAGGATGAAAGTTGGCGGTCTGAAGCCGCCTACGACTATATTGACAAATTGACGCCCGGCGATCTTGCCTGGGAGTTCTTGCGTCGCAATCCCGAATATAGAAAATCCTATCAGGAACTGCTGGCCAACGGCCGGCTGACAGAGGATGTCTCCCGGGAATTCGCTGAACAATGGGGGTTGCGATTTCGCCGCTGCCCCTGGCAAGTCCGCGCTCTTTCAGCCGATCTTCTGGACCCCGCAAACCGATCCGGCGACGCTTCCGTTCACGGCCGGGCCGAGCCCAGCGGGAGATCTCAGCGTCCGCGTTGACGATCTGCAGGCCCATGCCATTGTCGAGCACGATGCGGCTTTGATCCGGCTTGCGCTACGGGGCGAGCCCTACGACGTCGTCCTCGCCGATGCCGATGATAGTCGTCCCCTCGGCGCGTTCGTCATGTTCGACGAACTGACGCTGGACCGACTGATCGCCATCGAGCGTCTCTGGCAGGCTATGTTCGGAAAGCGTGTGCCGCCCGATCCACGCCTCACACCGCAGCGCCGTCACCGGGCACGCCTGATGCTCCGCGTTTTCGACGCCCGGTTGGCGAGCGCGAGCTACCGAAAGATCGCCGAACAACTCTTTCCCAACCTCAAACATGATGCCGCGACGTGGGTCGAAAGCCCGGTTCGGATAACGATCGCCCGGCTTGCGCGCGACGGCATGTCTTACGTGCGCGGCGGCTACCGCACGCTGCTCCGCCGTCCGCGCCGCTCCCGCTGATCTGCGCTCGGTATCGAAAATAGTTTCCCAACTTCGTTCCTGCCCGAGGCGCCGTCGCCACGCCACCGTGCTCGCAACCCGCCGCTTGTTCGCAGCGGCCACCCGCGAGACCACGGAGGTTCGATCATGGCCGAAAAAGCCGCCAATATACCGCCGCGCTATCTGAGAACTCAGGAAGCGGCCCGCTTCCTCGGTCTGTCCGAGCGCACCCTTGAGAAGCACCGCACCTACGGAACCGGCCCGACATATCGCAAGCTCGGTGGCCGCGTCGTCTATTCCGTCGAGGACCTGCAGAGCTGGGCCGACCGGGGTCTCGTCACCTCGACCTCCGATCCGCGCGGCGGCACCGTCCTGCCCGCAAAGCGCCAGGCCACCGCCTCCTCCGCCACCGCCGGCGGCCGCTACGCGCGCTGAGGTGGCCTGCCGTGTCGTCCCGCCACACCCATCCCGATGAGCGCGCGCAGCTCGATCTCTTCCGGGCGCTGCCCGGCGATCTCGCGCCGCGCGATGCGCAGGATCTCATGGCCTACCCGTTCTTCTCGCTCGCCAAGTCGAAGCGCCTCGCGCCAATCGACTTCAAGGCCGGCTCGGTGAAGATCCGCGTCGAAGCCGTTCCTGAGCATGGCATGGCCACGATCTGGGACGCCGACGTCCTGATCTGGGCCGCCTCGCAGATCGTCGAAGCGCGCGACGTCGGCTTGCGCCCCTCGCGCCTGATGGCGACTACCCCCTACGAAATTCTGAACTTCATTGGCCGCGGCGTGTCGCTTCGCGACTACGACCGCCTCAAGGCCGCCCTGGATCGGCTGCAATCGACAACGGTCGCGACCTCGATCCGCCAGCCGACCGAGCGGCGGATGCACCGCTTCTCCTGGATCAACGAATGGAAGGAACGCGCCGATCACCGCGGCCGTCCCCTCGGCCTCGAACTGATCATTCCCGACTGGTTTTACGGCGCCGTCCTCGACGACGCGCTCGTGCTGACGATCGACCGCAAATACTTCGATCTCACCGGCGGGCTGGAGCGCTGGCTTTATCGCCTCGTGCGCAAGCACGGCGGCAAGCAGGAGTTCGGGTGGAGCTTCGACTTCCCGCATCTGCACGCCAAGTCCGGCAGCCTCTCGCCGCTCAAGCACTTCGCCTACGACCTGCGCGACATCGTCCGCCGCCAGCCGCTGCCGGGTTACAGCCTCACCATCGAGCAATGCCTCGGCGGGCCCGAAATTCTGTCCTTCGCACCCACCGATCCCGACGCGCTCGGCATCCCGCGCCGCCATCGCCGCTCGACAACTCGCCCTGGGGATAAGCTGTGAATAGTCTCGTGCTATCAAGGACCGGCGCTATCGTGCCATCGGGGACCAGACTCTCGTGCTATCGGGGACCGGAATCGCCGATTCCTCGCGCTGAATCAGCAGCTTGCGAGCCCCGTAACTTATCTAACCTAGATTCCTTCGGAATCTTTCTAACGGAACCCGCTTATTCGCCCCGTGTGGACGAGTCCCCGATCGCCGGGAGACCGTCATGATCGTCGCGCTCCTCAACCAGAAGGGCGGCGTCGGCAAGACGACGCTGGCACTGCATCTCGCCGGCGAATGGGCCCGCAGCGGCAAGCGCGTCACGTTGATCGACGCCGACCCACAGGGCTCGGCGCTCGACTGGTCGCAGCAGCGCAGCCGGGAGGGATTGCAGCGGCTCTTCGGTGTCGTCGGCCTGGCGCGCGACACCCTGCATCGCGAGGCGCCCGAGCTGGCTCGTGACGCCGACCATGTCATCATCGATGGGCCGCCACGCGTCGCCGGCCTGATGCGCTCGGCGCTGCTTGCCGCCGATCTCGTATTGATCCCTGTGCAGCCGTCGCCGCTCGATGGCTGGGCGTCGGCAGAGATGCTGGCGCTGCTGCGCGAGGCGCGCATCTACCGCCCGCGGCTCGCCGCCCGCTTCGTGCTGAACCGCTGCGCGGCGCGCACCGTGCTCGCCCGCGAAACCGCCGAGACGCTTGCCGACCACGATCCGCCATTGCTCGCCACCACCATCGGTCAGCGCATCATCTTCGCCGATGTCGTGCAGACCGGACGGATCGCCGCCGAGCAGGACGAAGATTGTCCGGGCGCGCGCGAGATCGCCGCTCTTGCGGCCGAGGTGACGAGGATCGGCGTATGAGCGAACGATCCCCAAAGCGCGGCTTCGCATCCCGGCCCGGTGATCCGGAGAGCTGGATCAAGGCGCCCGATCGCCAGATCCAGCGCGCTCTGCCCGCCGATGACTTCTCGGCCAGGCTGACCATCGATGTCACCGCCGACATGCGTGGCCGGATCAAGATCGCGGCCTTCCAGCGCGGCCAGACGGTCGCCGACATGCTGCGCGCGCTGTTCGAGCGCGAATTCCCACCAGCCCAAGGAGACGCCCAATGACCGGCCTTGCCGCCGCATCCGCGCGCGCCGGCCGCGCCCCTCACGCGCCGCCGGAGGATCTCACTCAGGTCGAGCTCGTCTGGATTGAGAAGCAGACCGAGCACTGGATCCGCTTCGGCCACGAGGTCCGCGAACAGGTTCTCGACCGCCGCCGCCGCATCCTCTTCTTCCCTCCCGGCGCTGCCTTCGCGCTGGTGCGCTGGGCCGCGAACGAGCATGGCACCGTGCTCTCTCGGCTCGACATTCTGCGCGCCGTCGCTCCCGGCGAAGCCTGCCAGACCATCCCGACCGTGACGCCCGGCGGCGACATCCTGCTGCGCGTCGATGGCTGGCCGAAGGTGGAGCGCGTGCTCCAGCACATCGACGGGATCGAGGCGACCGGCATCGATCCGCTTGAGGTCGCGCCCGATCATTGGCGGCACGTCCACAATCGCTTTGCCGTCGGCGAGACGCCGCGCACCTACACGATGCAGCGCCACCGCGCCTTCCTCTTGGCGCGGAGGATCGGCGCATGACCCGGCTTGGCTACGCCATCACCACGACGGGTGCGGTGTCCGTGCTCGGTATCCTGTCCCTCGTGTCCTTCGCGCCGAAGCTGGTCTGGAACGCGTCGGCCAGCACGCCGATCGGGCTCTACGCCATCGAGCCCGACCCGTCCCCGGACGTCACCGATCTGGTCGCCGTGCGTGCGCCCGAACCGCTCGCGACCTTCCTCGCCGAGGGCGGCTACCTGCCCCGCGGCGTGCCGCTGGTGAAGCGCGTCGTGGCGCTTCCTGGGCAGCGGGTTTGCAGGACCGGCTTCGCGATCACCGTCGACGCAGTGTCGATGGGCGAGGCGCTGGACCGCGATCGTCGCGGCAATCCGCTGCCCGTCTGGCAGGGCTGCCGCGTCGTGGCTGAGGGCGAACTGTTCCTGATGAACTGGCAGGTCCGCGACAGCCTCGACGGCCGATACTTCGGCCCGCTTCCCGCCTCCGCCGTGATCGGCCGGGCCATCCCTCTCTACACCGACGAGGACGGCGACGGCCGCTTCGTCTGGCGCGCGTCGACGCGGTGACGACGTACCCATTTCCGACCTCACCGCACATCCAAGGAGGCAATCATGTCCCTGATCGGTCAATTCAGTCGCACCACGTCTGGCTATGCCGGGCGTGTCAAAACGCTCGGCCTCGACGCCGAACTCGTGCTCGTGCTCGTGCCCGCCGAGCAATCTGACGCGGAGAACGCGCCGGATTATCGCGTCCATCTCGGACCGGATGACGATGGCCCCGAGGTTGGAGCGGGCTGGAAACGCACCGGCGAGAAGGCCGGCGAATACGTTTCACTGCAGCTTGACGATCCGACGTTCAGCCAGCCGATCCGCGCCAACCTGTTCCAGTCGGCCGACGACAAGTCCGCCTGGGGGCTGCATTGGAACCGCCCGCCCAGGCGCAGCGAGCGGGACTGAGCGATGCCGGCCCGCCGCCATCGCGCTGTCGTCGAACGGTTTCCCACCGTCCGACGCACAGCCTTCCTTCTCCTTTCCGGCCTGCTTACCGCCCTTCCGCTGGCAGCCCCGGCCGTCGCACAGGACACGCCGGTGGAGCGCGCATCACCCAGCGATCCCTACGCCGGTCACATCGCAGACGCCGCGCGCCGGTTCGGCATCCCGGAGCGGTGGATTCGCGCGGTCATGCGCGTCGAGAGCCGCGGTGATGTGCGCGCGATCTCGCCCAAGGGCGCGATGGGCCTGATGCAGATCATGCCGGCGACCTGGACGGATTTGCGCGCCCGACATGGCCTCGGGAATGATCCCTACGCCCCGCGCGACAACATCATGGCGGGCGCGGCGTATCTGCGCGAGATGCACGATCGCTACGGCTCACCTGGCTTTCTGGCGGCCTACAATGCCGGTCCCGGGCGCTACGAGGAATATCGCGCCATCGGCCGCCCATTGCCGGCCGAAACGCGCGCCTATGTCGCCGCTCTCGCACCGATCATCGGCGGCGGCGATCTTGCCGCCCCCGTCACGGTAGCGACCGCCGATCCGCTCGCCTGGACCCGTGCGCCGATTTTCATCGTGCAGGTCGATAGCAGACCGCGTGCAAATCCGCAGCAGACCGAGAGTGATGCGGTTGCACCACCCGCGCCGGAGTCCGTTCGCGATCAAACGCCGCCTGCATCGCGATCGGATGGTCTCTTCGTGGCGCGACCCGACAGTGCGGGGCCGCGATGATGAGCTTCGCACTCCCTGTGGCATTGTCGGGTTCTGGCGTGGAATTGGCGTCAGAAGTGGGAGGGGCAGTCACCACAACCGTACGATGGCAGGATAAAGGGCCGCGATGTGCGGCCTTATGCGGTTGTGGTTTTTCAAGAGGTTATAGCGCGTTTACGCGATGTGCGCCTGATCGGCACAGCCTGCGCGCGCCGCGCTTTCCCAATAATTTCCTCGGCTTTGCGCGATGTGCGGGGCCTTGCCCATGAGCGCCGAGGACGATTTCCGCATCCGCCCAGGCCGCATTCGTTCGACCCGCGCCCAGCAGGCCAGACCCTTCATCGCGCAGGCACTCGCCGCCGCGCAGAAGGCCGGCGGCGCGGTATCGCGGCAAGGAAGGATCGGGCCCGGCAACCGCTCGCGCTTCGGCCGCGGTCAGCGCGCGGCGGTGCAGGCCAATCGGCTGCTGACCGCCCGCTCGCGGGGCGCCGTCGTCAAGGCCCGCGTCGTGCGCCAAGGCGGACGCAACGCGCCGCTCGGCACCCACCTCAATTATCTCCGCCGCGAAGGCGTGACCCGCGACGGAGAGAAGGCCCGGCTGTTCGGTCCCGGCGGGGATGACGCCGATCCCAAGGCGTTCGCGGAGCGGTGCGAGAATGACCGCCACCATTTCCGTTTCATCGTGTCGCCCGACGACGCGGTGGAGATGTCCGACCTCAAGGGCTTCACCCGTGAGTTGGTCGGGCAGATGGAGAAGGATCTCGGCACCCGGCTCGACTGGGTCGCCGTCGATCACTGGAACACCGAGCATCCGCATGTGCATCTGATCATGCGCGGCGTGCGCGACGACGGCGAGAACCTCGTTATCTCGCGCGACTACATCAAGGAGGGCATGCGGGATCGGGCACGCGATCTCATCACCCAAGAACTGGGCCCGCGAACCGACCAGGAAATCCGTCGCACCATTGAGCACCAGGTCGAGTCCGAGCGCTGGACCAATCTTGATCGTCAGCTCGCGCGCGATGCCTCCAGGACCGGCGTCGTCGATCTCGCCCCGCATCCCGATCGACAGCCGGATGAATTCCACGCCCTGAAGGTCGGGCGGCTGCGCAAGCTCGAAGGGCTCGGCCTCGCCGACGAGATTGGTCCCGGCCAATGGACGATCTCCGAGAAGGCGGAGGCGACCCTGCGCGAGCTCGGCGAGCGCGGCGATATCATCAAGCGCATGCATCGTGCGCTGACCGACCGCGGCATCGAGCGCGGCGCCGCGAGCTATGTGCTTGCCGGCGAAAGTCTGAATGACCCTGTCGTCGGCCGGCTGGTGACGCGGGGCCTCGACGACGAGCTGAAGGGCACGGCCTATGCCGTGGTCGACGGGGTCGATGGCCGCACCCACCACATCAAACTTCCCGATCTCGAGGCAGCCGGCGATAGCGCGCCGGGCTCGATCGTCGAGCTCCGGAAATTCGACGACGCGCGGGGGCAGCGCCGCGTCGCACTTGCCGTGCGCTCCGATCTCGATATCTCCGCTCAGGTCACCGCGACCGGCGCGACCTGGCTCGACCGGCAGGTGATCGCCCGCGACCCTGTTGCGCTTGGCGGCGGCGGATTCGGAGCCGAGGTGCGCGACGCGATGGACCGACGCGCCGAGCATCTGATCGAGCAACGTCTGGCCGAACGCCACGGCCGCAGCGTCATCTTCTCACGCAACCTGATCGACACGCTACGCCAGCGCGAAGTCGAAGCGCTCGGCGCGACGCTCGCGGCCGAGACCGGGCGCCCGTTCGCCAAGGCCGGGACCGGTGACTATGTCGCCGGCGCCTATCGGCAGCGCATCGCGCTCGCGTCGGGCCGCTTCGCCATGATCGACGACGGTCTCGGCTTCCAGCTCGTGCCCTGGTCGCCCTCGCTCGAAAAGCACCTTGGCCAGCAGGTCTCCGGCGTCGCCCGCGGCGATGGCGGGGTCGACTGGAGTTTTGGCCGCAAGCGCGGCCTCGGCCTGTAGACCGTAATCAAGAAAGGACCACGCCATGTCGGCGACGAAAATCCTCTGGGGCCAGATCCTCACCGTCTTAATGATCGTGCTCTTCACGACGTGGGCGGCGACAGAGTGGACGGCCTACCGGCTCGGTTTCCAGTCCCAGCTCGGGCCACCCTGGTTCGAGATCGCCGGCTGGCCGATCTACTATCCCTGGTCCTTCTTCCCTTGGTGGTACTTCTACGACGCCTATGCGCCGCCGATCTTCGTCGAGGGCGCCTATATCGCCGCATCCGGCGGCTTCATCTCGATCGCGGTGGCCATCGGCATGTCGGTCTGGCGGGCGCGTGAAGCGAAGAACGTCGAGACCTATGGCTCAGCACGCTGGGCGCGGGATTACGAAGTAAAGGCCGCCGGCCTGCTCGGTCCCGATGGCGTGGTCCTCGGCAAGCTCGATCGCGACTATCTGCGCCATGATGGGCCCGAGCATGTGCTGTGCTTCGCGCCGACCCGCTCCGGCAAGGGTGTGGGCCTGGTCGTACCGTCGCTGCTCACCTGGCCGGGCTCGGCGATCGTCCATGACATCAAGGGCGAGAACTGGACGCTGACAGCGGGTTTCCGGTCACAGCACGGCCGCGTGCTGCTGTTCGACCCGACCAACGCGAAGTCGGCCGCCTACAATCCGCTGCTGGAGGTCCGCAAAGGAGAATGGGAGGTTCGCGACGTCCAGAATATCGCCGACATCCTGGTCGACCCGGAAGGTTCGCTCGAGAAGCGCAATCACTGGGAAAAGACCAGTCATGCGTTGCTGGTCGGCGCGATCCTTCATGTCCTCTACGCCGAGGCCGACAAAACGCTCGCGGGTGTCGCCGCATTCCTGTCCGATCCGAAGCGGCCGATCGAGTCGACGCTCGCGGCCATGATGAAGACCGCGCATCTCGGCGAAGCCGGACCGCACCCGGTCATCGCATCGGCCGCGCGTGAGCTCCTGAACAAATCAGACAATGAACGGTCCGGCGTGCTCTCCACCGCCATGTCGTTCCTCGGCCTCTACCGCGATCCCGTCGTCGCCGAGGTGACGCGCCGTTGCGACTGGCGCATCGCCGATATCGTCGGCGGCAAGCGGCCGTCCACGCTTTACCTCGTGGTGCCGCCGTCGGACATCAACCGGACCAAGCCGCTGATCCGCCTGATCCTTAATCAGGTCGGCCGGCGTCTCACCGAGGACCTGCAGGCGAAGGGCTGCCGGCATCGACTACTGCTCATGCTGGACGAGTTTCCGGCGCTCGGGCGTCTCGACTTTTTCGAATCTGCGCTCGCGTTCATGGCGGGCTACGGCCTCAAGAGCTTCCTGATCGCTCAGTCGCTCAACCAGATCGAAAAAGCATACGGGCCCAACAATTCGATCCTCGACAACTGCCACGTCCGCGTCAGCTTCGCGACCAATGACGAGCGAACGGCCAAGCGCGTGTCAGATGCGCTCGGCACCGCAACCGAAATGCGGGCGATGAAGAACTATGCCGGCCACCGGCTTTCGCCCTGGCTCGGCCACATGATGGTGTCGCGGTCGGAGACTGCCAGGCAGTTGCTCACGCCCGGCGAAATCATGCAGCTTCCGCCCTGCGACGAAATCGTCATGGTCGCGGGCACCCCGCCGATCCGCGCCAAGAAGGCGCGCTATTACGAGGACCGCCGTTTTCAGGAACGAGTGCTGCCGCCGCCCACGATAACGAAGCCGGTCACGGTCTCGACCGACGATTGGAGCAAACTGGCATTGCCGCCTTCACCGGAGATCCTGATCTCCGCAACTGGAGCTAATCCGGACGATGAGGACACGACCGACTCGGAGCGTCGCCGCCAACCCGAACTGAGCCGAGTGCAGCCGATCGCCAAGGTGGCGCCGATCGAGAACGAGTTCGAGATCGACCCGGCGGACGATGCCGATGACGACGCCGCGCGTCTCAGCCGCATGAACCAGAACATGAGGCAGGTCGCACGTCAGGCTTCGCTCGATCCGGGCGACGGCATCGAGCTTTAGGAGGCCAGCGATGACGAAATCACCGAAGAAGCAGCGGCTCTCCGTCTATCTCGAGCCGGACGTCATGAAGGCCCTCTCTGCGCACGCCGCCCGGCGCGGTCACTCTCTGTCGCTGGTCGCAGAGGCCGGCATTGCATCCTTTCTCTCACCGGACGCGGCGGAGCGGCAGGAGGCAGCCATCACCAAGCGGCTCGACCAGCTCGACCGGCGCATGACCCGCGTGGAGCGCGACATCGGTATCTCGGTCGAGACGCTGGCCATCTTCGTACGGTTCTGGCTGACGACGACGCCGGCATTGCCGGAGCCTGCCGCTCAAGCCGCTCGCGCCAAGGCCGGCGAGCGGTACGAGGCGTTCGTGACAGCGCTCGGACGGCGACTCGCTCGCGGGCCGAAGCTTCGGCAAGAGATCTCGGAAGAGAGCCAGCATCAAAGTGACTCCGCACCAGAATGAGTGGGGGTCGACTAGCAGGCTGTTGAAGAAGTCGGCTCGCGGACGGCTTTGAGGATCACGTCGTCACCGTCGTGGTAGGTGAACTCGATTTCGATGGTGCCGTCGTCCTGGAGTTCGGCGGAGCCCTCTCCGGTGACCTCGGTCATGTCGTCCGAGCCGTGCCAGCGGAAGAAGACGGTGGTCCGAGCCATTCGAGTCGGAGCGACGCGGTGAGTGCTCCGACCGTGATCTCGCCGTGTCCGCGGTCGTCGAAGGCGATCGTCGCAGGACCGAGGAGGTCGAGATCGCCCGCCCCCCACCGATCGGATTGGACGATACGCCAGCGGCCGATCAGGGCGCAGTCGCGGGCGGCCATCAGGATGCTCCGGCGATGAGCTTGGGCAGTCGCACGAGGTTGTAGGCGGCGGCCGCGAAGGTGAAGGCCCATCCGACCCGATCGACCCCACGCAGCTTCGGCCGGTCGAGCCCGGCCACGGCCTTCATCCAGCCGAAGCCCTCCTCGATGCGCTTGCGGATGCGCTGGCTGACGGCATAGCCGGGATGACGGGTCGAGCGGCCGTCGATGGCCGAGCGGCCGCGGCTTCGGGTGAGGTTCTGCGCCATATGCGGCCGCACGTTCATCGAGCGCAGTTCGTTGACGAAGTCCTCGGCGTCGTAGCCGCGGTCGGCGCCGAGGGTGATCGGGCGTGGGCGGTCGGCCCGGGGCTCGATCATCGCCAGCGCCGCGATGCGCTCGGCGTGGCCGGAGACCTTCGTCAGGCAAGCATCGACGAGGAGGCCGGAGCGGTTCTCCATCAAGGCATGGCCGAGGAAGGCGAGCTTGGCCTCCATGCCGGGACCCTTGCGGTAGAGCTTGGCGTCCGGGTCGGTGGTCGAGGCATGGGTCGCGTTCGAGCGCTTCTCGCCTCGGAAGTCGGCCTCGGCATTGCGCCCGCCCGGGGCCGGCGGGTCGGCCGGACCGGAGCTGTCCCCGGGGCCGTCCTTGGCCTTGAAGCTCTTCATCGACGCCCAGGCCGCGACGAGCGTGCCGTCGACGCTGAAGTGTTCGCTCGACAAGAGCTGAACCGCCCCGGGTCTGCCGGAGGCTCCAACTTCCAAGTAGGATGGAGCCATGACGAGCAAGACGACGAACAAGTTTTCCCCTGAGGTCCGCGAGCGCGCGGTGCGGCTGGTGCTCGACCAGGAGGCCGAGCATTCCTCGCGCTGGGTCGCCTGCGCCTCGATCGCCGCCAAGATCGGCTGCTCGACCCACACGCTGCTGGAGTGGGTCAA
>NZ_JBHYDR010000011.1:0-180589 GCF_051860605.1 Phreatobacter sp.
TACGCCTCGTTGGCAGAGACAGCGATGGCCGCATAACTTACGACAACCTGCCTCCGGCAAAACCGGGGCGGTTCAATCCAGCGGCAACAGTTCGACCGGCGTCTGAACCAGACGCTCGAGATTAGCGCTTCAGAGATCGCGGTCCAGCGGCAACCCCGGAAGTCGCCTATCACGCGCTCGACTGAGATTAGCGCTTCAGAGATCGCGGTCCAGCGGCAACGATCGAGCCATGCTGGTGGTGAGCCTTGACAGATTAGCGCTTCAGAGATCGCGGTCCAGCGGCAACTCAGAATGTCTGCGACTAGTTCTCGCGCTGAGATTAGCGCTTCAGAGATCGCGATCCAGCGGCAACGACCAGCCCGGAGACCAGCCCAAGGCGAATAGATTAGCGCTTCAGAGATCGCGGTCCAGCGGCAACAGCCGCCCCGTCTCAAATTCGGCTTGAAGAAGATTAGCGCTTCAGAGATCGCGGTCCAGCGGCAACTGCCTTCGGCCTCGGCGCGCGTCATCTGCAAGATTAGCGCTTCAGAGATCGCGGTCCAGCGGCAACTAGAGATGGCCGCAGGCGTGAATCTTGGTGAGATTAGCGCTTCAGAGATCGCGGTCCAGCGGCAACCAGTTCCTCGATGTCGAGTTGGTCCGTGCCAGACTAGCGCTTCAGAGATCGCGGTCCAGCGGCAACGGATGACAAGCCGGGGTCACAGCAGGAGGCGGAAGACCCAGCTTTGCGTGATCGGCTTTTTGCGCTGAAACTGCAGCGGGATCGTAGCGCGGAAGAGGGACGGACCCTGAGCAGGCGGATTGCGTCAGGCGAGCCGGTCATCACCGCAGCGAAGATCAGGCGTTTCGGCGAGCTCCTCGATGGTCAGCTGCGCATCGGCCCGCCTGAAATGCGCCAAGCCTATGCTCGTCTCATCATGACCGAGGTGCGGGTCACTACCGACCGCATCGTGATCAAGGGATCGAACGAAAAACTGGCCAGAGGTGCGATGAAGGCAGAGGAACTCGCCAACCCGGGAGTTCTCTCTTCTGTACAGGAATGGCGCTCCCGACGGGATTCGAACCCGTGTATCCAACGTGAAAGGCTGGTGTCCTAGGCCTCTAGACGACAGGAGCAGGCCGCGAGTGCGGCGGGCCGGGTTATAGGGGGCTTGCGCCCGCGCATCAAGCGCCCCGCCGCACAATCTGGCCATCAGTCCGCGCGGATGTTGTTCTCCCGCACCACCGTGCCCCAGGTCTCCATCTGGTTCTGGAAAAACGCCCTGAGCTCCGCCGGCTCGCCAAGGGCAAGGCTGATCTGCTGCGTCTCGGCCAGTTGCTTGCGGATGCGCTCCTCGGAGAACACCGCGACCAGTTCACGCCGGAACCGGGCGATCACCGGCTCGGGCGTGCCGCCCGGCGCAAAGACCGCCCACCAGGCATTGGCTTCGAAGCCTGCAAAGCCGCTCTCGGCAATGGTCGGAACGTCCGGAAGGGTCGCAACGCGGCTGGCCCCGGTCTGGGCCAACGGCCGGATCGTGCCTGCGGTCAGTTGCGGCGCCAGAACTGCCACGGAGGCGATGGCGAGCGGGACATGGCCGCCGATGGCGTCGTTGATGAGCGGCCCGCCGCCCCTGTAGGGAATATGGTTGAACCGCACGTCCGCGCGCCGGCCGAGCTGGGTCATAGCCAGGTGGCCGAGGCTGCCATTGCCGATCGAGCCGTAGGCTACCGAGCCGGGGCTCCGCTTCGACGCCGCGATCACGTCGGCGAGGGTGCGGTAGGGCTGGCTCGGATGAGCGGTCAGCACCATCGGCGCCGTGCCGATAAGCGTGACCGGCACGAGATCCTTCAGCGAATCGAACGGCATGTTCGGAATCAGTGACGGATTGACCGCGTGGGTGTCGAAGACGAACAGCCACGTGTTGCCGTCCGGCGGGGCCTTCGCCACGGCATTGGCGCCGACGCTGCCGCTGGCACCTGGCCGATTCTCGATGATGACGGTGGCGCCGAGGCGCTGCTCGAGCCCTGGCTGGGCGAGCCGCGCGAGCGCATCGACCGAGCCCCCGGGCGGGAACGGCGCGACGATGCGGATCGTGCCGGAGGGCCAGGTCTGGGCCCTGAGGACGGCTGGCGCGGCGGGCAGAAACAAGGCCGCCGCGGCAAGACCGCGGCGTGTGACATGAACCATGACGAGACCTCCCGGTGACAAGCGCCGGCGGCTTCGAGGCCGCCGGCTCTCACCGAGTATAGGGCGCGATCAGGGAATGCGAAGGACCCAGCCCGGCTGGATGAGGTCCGGGTTGACGATGGGCGGATTGTTGGCCGCAACGATCTTCGGATATTCGGCACCCTTGCCGTAATGCACCTCGGCGATCTTCCAGAGCGTGTCGCCCTTCTTGACCGTGTACATCCGGGCCTGCGGCGCCTCGGCATTGACGATCAGCTGGCTGGTATCCACCTGGTTCACGCCGACCGTATTGCCCAGCGCCAGGATGATGCGCTCGGCTTCCTCCTGCGACTTCACCTGGCCGGACAGCTGGACGGTGTTGCCGGTCGACTGGATCTGCAGGCCCGACGTGTCGAAGCCGTGGCTTGCGACCTCCTGCGTGAGCGCCGGTGCGGGCGCTGCCTGAGCCTCGCTGGACCCCGTCAACTTCTTTCCAACGTTCCTGACGAAATCGAAGAAACCCATCCTGTCCTCCTGAGCCTGCGGCAGTTCGGCCTGCGCGATGAGACTAGCGGTCAGTCAAACGAAAGGCCAGCTTGGCCGCAAACGATCTGTCGGGCCGTTCCCGAAGACCCGGCGCGGCCGGCTGTGGATAACCCTAACCCGACGCGATCACCCACTTGCCGTTGCGTCATCCGACCGTTGCAATTACACCCGACCGACGAAGACAGTCGATTCCAGCACGCATTGTTCCGGGTTCTCATGGTAAGTTTGGCGTCTGCGGGTCTGCCCGCCAGCGATGATCAGGCTTCAGACGACGGCTTTCAGGCACTGGTTCGCTGGCGCCTGATGGATCCGGCTTGGAAGCCGTCCTTCCTCGACCTCCTCGATGATGTGCGCACGATCGAGCCGGAAGCCCGGCCGTCAAGGGTTCTTGCGGCGCTGGCCGCGATGGTGCGGACCGACCCGGCGCTTGCAGACCGGATCCGTGCGGTCGCGGACGAAGCCCGCGACCGCATCGCGGCCGGCCAGACCCTGGCGACGGGCGACCCCGGCGCGGAGACGGCGCCACCGCCGGCGGAGGCCAGGGTATTCGGATTGGTCGGCGCGCCTCCGGCCTGACCTGATCCGCCCTGACGTGATCCGGCCTGATCTGGCAGGCGGTCTGCTGGCAGGCTCTCAGGCCGAACGGGGTTCTGCCACGTCGAGGATGCGGAAGCGGACCAGATCCCTGCCCTGCCAGCGATCCATCGACACGGCGCCAGCGACATGCAGGGACCGGCCTCGGCCGTCGAGCAGGGCCTGGCCGAGCGGCCCGTCTCCGGCCCGGAACGCGGTGGCGTCCACAGTCTGCCCGTCGCCGCTCCTCAGCCTCGTGCGCACATGGCCGTTTCCGACCCGGTCGGCATAGACGATCGCGTGCGAGGGCAGGACAAGTACCGGCTCGGGATTGCCGGAACCATAAGGGCCGGCCCGCTCCAGCTCCTGCGCGAAGGCGGGCGTCAGTCCCCGCGCCGTCGTCGCGGCATCCACGTCCAGCGCATCGTTGCGGCGGGCTTCGGCAACGGCTGTGGCAAGCCGCGCGTCGAGGAAGGCCCGGAACGGGGCGAGCATCCCGCGCTCGATGGTGATGCCGGCCGCCATGGCATGGCCGCCCCCCTTGATGAGCAGGCCCTCTGCCACCGCCTGACGCACCGCAGCGCCGAGATCAGCACCGGGAATGGACCGGCCGGAGCCGGTCCCGACATCGCCGATGAAGGCCACGGCGAAGGAGGGCCGGCGGAAACGCTCCTTCAGGCGGGCGGCGACGAGGCCGACGACGCCGGGATGCCAGCCGTCGCGCGCCGTAATCAGGGCCGCCTCGCCTTCCCCCTCCGGTCCGAGGGCCGCGAGCGTTTCCGCTTCGGCCTCGGCGACGGCCGCCTGTTCGATGGCCTGGCGCTCGCGGTTGAGCCGGTCGAGCTCGCCGGCCACCCGGACAGCCTCGCCGCTGTCATCGGTCATCAGCAGCCGCGCCCCGAGCGCCGCATCGCCGATGCGCCCGCCGGCATTGATGCGCGGACCGAGAAGAAACCCGAGGTGGTAGGGACTGGGCGGGCCGTCGAGCCGGGCCGCATCCATCAGGGCCCGGAGGCCGACATTCTCGCGCCGGCGCAGCACCGCAAGACCGCGGGCCACGAAGGCGCGGTTCAGGCCCTTCAGCGGCACCACATCGGCCACCGTGCCGAGCGCGACAAGGTCGAGGAAGGCCATCAGGTCGGGCTCCGGCCGGCCGGTCGTCCAATGGCCGACCTGACGCAGGTGCCGGTTCAGCGCGACCACCATCATGAAGGTGACGCCGGCCGCGGCCAGATGGCCGAGCCCTGAGAGATCGTCCAGCCGGTTCGGATTGACCAGCGCCTCGACGGCCGGCAGGCGCTCGTCGGCCTGGTGGTGATCGCAGACGACGACATCGAGACCGAGGCGCCCTGCCCCGCCCAGCACCTCGTGGCTGGTGGTGCCGCAGTCGAGCGTCACCAGCAGCGTGGCGCCCCGGCTGGCAAGGTCGGCCAGCGCCTCGGCATTGGGGCCATAGCCCTCGAAGATGCGATCGGGGATATGGACGAAGGGATCCAGCCCGGCGCGACGCAGGAACAGGGCCAGCAGCGCCGAGGAGGTCGCCCCATCGACGTCGTAGTCGCCGAAGATCGCGACCTTCTCGCCATCGCGCACGGCCTTGGCGAGGCGCTCCACGGCCCGGTCCATGTCGACCAGAACCGAAGGGTCGGGCATCAGGGCCTTCAGGGTGGGCTCCAGATAGTCCGCCACATCCGGCGAGCGCACGCCGCGCCCGGCCAGCACGCGGGCCAACAGGTCCGGCAGGCCATGGTCCTGGGTGATCGCCAGCGCCGCCGCCCGGGCCGGATCGTCGAGCCGGTCGCGCCAGGCGCGCCCGAGCACCGACCTTTCGATGTCCAGGAACAGCCGGCGGCTGGCGGGCATGGCTGCGGCCCGTCAGTCGAGGTGGAACTTTTCGAACTGGCGATGCTCGCCCAGGATGCGGCGGACCGTCCCGGTGGTCGAGCGATAGACGATGGTCTCGGTCGTGATCAGGTCGGGCCTGAAGTTGACCGCCTTGAGCAGCGCACCGTCGGTGACTCCGGTGGCCGCGACGATCACGTCGCCGGAGGCCATTTCCTCCATGTCGTATTTCTTCTTCGGGTCGGTCACGCCCATCTTGCGCGCGCGCTCCACCCGCTCCTCGGTGTCGAGGATGAGACGGCCCTGCATCTGGCCCCCGACGCAGCGCAGCGCCGCTGCCGCCAGCACGCCCTCGGGCGCGCCGCCGATGCCGAGATAGATGTCGATGCCGGTCTCGGCCACATCGGCCGTGTGGATCACGCCGGCCACGTCGCCATCGGTGATCAGGCGGATTGAAGCGCCCGTGCTGCGCACCGCCTCGATCAGCCTGGCATGGCGCGGGCGATCCATGATCAGCGCCGTGATCTCGCCCGGCTTCACGCCCTTGGCCTTTGCCAGCGCATGGATGTTGTCGACCGGCGAGGCATCGAGGTCGACGACGCCCTTCGCATAACCCGGGCCGATCGCGATCTTGTCCATATAGACGTCGGGCGCATTCAGCAGCGAACCCTGTTCGGCCATGGCGATGACGGCGATCGAGCCGGGCATGTCCTTGGCGCAGAGCGTGGTTCCCTCGAGCGGATCGAGGGCGATATCGACCTTCGGGCCCTTCTTCGTGCCGACCTTCTCGCCGATATAGAGCATCGGCGCCTCGTCGCGCTCGCCCTCGCCGATCACCACCGTGCCGTCGATGTCCAGCTTGTTCAGTTCGCGCCGCATGGCATCGACCGCCGCCTGATCGGCCGCCTTCTCGTTGCCGCGCCCGCGCAGGCGCGCGGAGGCCACCGCAGCCCGCTCCGTCACCCGGACCAGTTCCATCGACAGCACGCGCTCGATGACGAGGTTTCTCGGAACGGAAAGCGATTGGTCGGCCATGATCTCTGTTCTCCCTCGGGTGGCTGGAGCGGACGGAACGTCCGGCCTCAGCTGCGTTCGATGCGAATGACCTGCGGGCGGCCGATCAGCACGCCGTCTGCCTCCATGGCCTTCAGCGCCCTGCGGACCGCTGCCTCGGTGGTTGCATAGGTGATGAGGACCACGGGCGCGGGCGCCGCCGCCGCTGCCGGATCGGTGCCGCCGCGAACGGGGCCGGAGCGGCGCTGGACGATGGACTCCAGCGAGATGTTGTTCTGCGCCATGCGCGAGGCAATGCGCGCCGCCGTGCCGGGACGGTCGACCACCTCGAGGCGGATGTAATAGCCGCCTTCATGATGGGCGAGCGGCGCGCGGCCGGCTTTCGTCAGCATGGCCACCGGCCGGATGAACGGCGCCGTGCGATGGCCACGGGCGATGTCGGCGATGTCGGCGATGACGGCCGACGCCGTGGCGTTGCCGCCGGCACCCGGCCCCACCAGCGTCAGGTTGACCGCATCGGCATCGATGGCGACGGCATTGAGCACGCCGTTGACCTGCGCGATGGCCGCTTCCCTGGGCACGAAGGTCGGATGGACACGCTGTTCCACCCCGTCCGCCGTGCGGGCCGCCACGCCAAGCAGCTTGACCCGGTAGCCGAGTTCGTCTGCCATCTTGAGATCCACCGGCTTGATCGAGCGGATGCCCTCGATCGACATGCCCTTGGTGTCCACCAGCGTGCCGAAGGCAAGGCTGGTCAGCAGCGACAGCTTGTGGGCGGTGTCATATCCGTCGACGTCGAAGGTCGGGTCGGCCTCGGCATAGCCAAGCCGCTGGGCGTCGGCGAGGCAGTCCTCGAAGGCGATGCCCTCCTCCGCCATGCGCGTGAGGATATAGTTGCAGGTGCCGTTGAGGATGCCATAGACGCGCTCGATCGTATTGCCGAGCAGGCTCTCGCGCAGCGTCTTGATGACCGGGATGCCGCCGGCGACAGCCGCCTCGAAATTGAGCGGCAGGCCCTTCGCCTCGGCCTTGCGCGCCAGCGCGGTGCCATGGGCGGCGAGCAGAGCCTTGTTGGCAGTGACCACCGCCTTGCCTGAGGCGAGAGCGGCCTCGACCGCTGCCTTGGCCGGGTCCCCCGCGCCGCCCATCAGTTCGACGAAGACGTCGATCTCGGGGTCGGTCGCAAGCTGGACCGGATCGTCGATCCAGCGCGCGGAGCCGAGCTCGATGCCGCGATCCTTGCGCCGCGACCGGGCCGTTACGGCCGTCACCCGGATCGGCCGGCCGGCGGCCTCCGCCAGCCGGTTGTCGCGCTTGGCGATCAGCCGCACCACCGACGCCCCGACCGTGCCCAGGCCGGCAATACCAATCTTCAGGACGTCCTGCATGAAACCGGGATTCCAGGGAATGTGAGGGCGCGACGCCGAGCCGGGCTTTTGCCCGATCTGGCCGCTCAACGCAAGGAAGCGGGGCGTTGAGGCGGGTCCGACAGCCGATTTGGGCTCCTCGAAACGTCAGTCGATCAGGTGGTCGATGCCGCGCACCAGACCCGTGGTGCCAACGACCCGGCGGGCGGCCAGAAGCGTGCCGCCGACATAGGGAGCTGCCGACGATCCGGCATCGTGCCGGATGGTCAGGCGTTCGTCCGGCAGACCGAAGATCGCCTCGGCAGACAGCACGAAGGAGGGCATGCGGACGGAATGGACCTGGACGGCAATGCCGCCATCGTTGACCGCACCGCCGCGTGTCTCGCGGATCCCGCCCAGTTCGGAGACGGGCTTTGCGGTCGGGTCCAGCCGGACCTTCGAGAGGATCTCGCCGAGTTCGCGGCCCGTGCCCGAGGGCGTGTCCGGCTTCTTGGCCGAGGCATAGTCGATGATCTCGACATCGGGCACATGGCGCGCCGCGATGGTGGCAAAGCGCTTCAGCAACGTCGCCGTGATGGAGAAGTTGCCGGCCGCAATCACGCCGCACCCGGCGGCCTGCGCGGCCATGTCGATCTCCGCATAATCGGCCGCTGCGAGCCCCGACGTGCCGACAACCACATGGCGGCCGGCAGCCAGCGCCTCCAGGACATGGCCCTTCACCACCAGCGGCTTGGTGTAGTCGATGACGACGTCGCCCGGCCCGGCCAGCGCCTCGGCAAGGCTCGCCACGAGCGCGATGCCGGCCCTGCTTCCGCCTGCGACCTCACCGGCGTCCTGACCCGCCGCCGAGCGGGATACCGCGCCCACCAGTTCCAGATCGGGTGCGGCAATGATGGCACCGACGAGGGCGCGGCCCACCCAGCCGGATGCCCCGGCGACAACGACGCGGATCATGCTCAACCTCGCTTGCGACGGACCTGCCCGTCAGCGGCCCGCCGCCGACAGCGGCACGACATTGTGCAGGGTCTGCGCGGCGGTGTCGAAGAAGCGCTTCACGTTGCGTGCCGCCTGGCGAATGCGCTGCTCGTTCTCGACCACCGCGATGCGGACATAGTCGTCGCCGTGCTCCCCGAAACCGATGCCGGGCGCCACCGCGACCTCCGCCTTCTCGACCAGCAGCTTGGCGAATTCCAGCGAGCCGATCACCCGAAACCGTTCCGGCACCGGCACCCAGGCGAACATGGACGCCTCCGGCACGGGGATATCCCAACCGGCCTTGCCGAAGCTCTCGACCAGCGCGTCGCGCCGCCGGCGATAGGTGCCGCGCATCTCGCGGATGCACTCCTCGGGGCCGTTCAGGGCGGCGGTCGCGGCGACCTGCACCGGCGTATAGGCACCATAATCGAGATAGCTCTTCACCCGGGCAAGCGCGGCACAGAGCCTCTCGTTGCCGACCGCAAAGCCGATGCGCCAGCCGGCCATCGAGAACGTCTTCGACATGGAGGTGAACTCGACCGCCACGTCGAAGGCGCCGGGCACTTCCAGGATCGAGGGCGGGGGATTGCTGTCGTCGAAATAGACCTCGGCATAGGCGAGGTCGGAGAGCACGATGAGGTCGTGCTTCTTCGCGAAACGCACCAGTTCGGCATAGAAGTCGCGGTCGGCGACCTGCGCGGTCGGATTGGACGGGTAGCAGGTGACAACCGCGATCGGCTTGGGGATGGAATGCTGCATGGCGCGTTCCATGGCCCGGAAATAGTCGTCATCGGCCGTTGCCGGCACCGAGCGGATGACGCCGCCCGCCATCAGGAACCCGAAGGCGTGGATCGGATAGGACGGGTTCGGGCAGAGCACGACATCGCCGGGCGCGGTGATCGCCTGCGCCATGTTGGCAAAGCCCTCCTTCGAGCCGAGGGTCGCGATGACCTGGGTCTCGGGGTCGAGCTTCACGCCGAACCGGCGAGCATAATAGGCCGCCTGCGCGCGCCTGAGCCCGGGAATGCCCTTGGAGGCCGAGTAGCGGTCCGTGCGCGGCTTGCCGATCGTCTCCTTCAGCTTCTCGATGACGTGGTCGGGCGCCGGCAGGTCGGGATTGCCCATGCCGAGGTCGATGATGTCGATGCCCTTGGCGCGGGCACCGGCCTTGACCCGGTTCACCTGCTCGAACACGTAGGGCGGAAGCCTGCGGATGCGGTGGAACTGGCTGTCGGTCATCGATCTGCCCTTGCGGCCTCTTGCCGCGGATCGGCACGGCCTATCACAGCCCCGCCCTGCGGAAAACGGGCCAGGCGGGCCAAGCCACCCGGCCTTTGGACTCAGTCCCCGTCGGCCGGCGATTCGATGGCCGGGCGCGAACCGGGATCGGGACCGCGCACGCGACCACGTGTCTGCAGCCGCCGGTTCATGGCCGCGACATGGTTTCGGCCCTCGGCTTCCAGGGCCTGGCGCCGGGCCAGTTCCTGCTGGGGCGTCAGCAATTCCGGCGTTTCGGCCGAACGCGGCGGCGGCGCGACGAGATCGGGCTGAGGAAGGCGGTTGATCAGCGTGGCCGAGCCATAACCCGAGGTGCGCAGCGGCGTCGGATTCCAGAGGCCGCCACCAGCAACCGCCGGCAGAGGTGTCGGCCGCGAGGGACCGTAGGGCGAGGGATAGCCGTCGCCGACGCTCTGGCAGCCGCCGAGCGTCAGTCCCAGGCCCAGCACGAGCGCCGGCCCGATCAGCCTTCTGGCCGTTCGTCGCTCGGTCGTTTGACTCATGTCCGTCTCCGGGGCCCGGTTCATCTTTCGCTGGCGGTGGCCGGCGGGCCTTCCTAATATGATCGCACAAGAAAGTGGATCGTTTTCGTATCGGGCGAAAGCGGCGTTTTTCGGAGGAGCGGATGGCAAGGCGGGTCTCGCGCAGACCAGGGTCGACCGGCCCCTCGGACGGCAAGCCTCCCGTCGAGAAAGCCAGGCCGCGCAAGCGGTCGGCCGAGCCGGCCGTGACGGTCGCGCCGACCGGATCCGAACGGGCCGCGCCCAAGACCGCTGCGCCCAAGACCGCTGCGCCCAAGACCGCTGCGCCCAAGACCGCTGCGCCAAAAACCGCCGCGCCAAAAGCCGCCGCGCCCAAGCCGGCCCGTATGCAGACCGCGGTCTCCAAGGCTGCCGGCAGCAGGTCGGCTCCCACCAGGCCCGCGGCCGGCAAGGCGGGCAAAGCCAAACCTCCTGCGACCAAGCCACCTGCGTCCAGGCCTGCTGCCACCAAACGGGCGTCGGCTTCCCCCACCCCTGCCCGGTCATCGAAGACCAAACCGTCGGTCCCGGCCTCCGCGATGTCCCCGGCCCTCACCGTGTCGCGCCGGCCGCCGCCGGTCGAGGTTCCTGCCGAACGGGTCCG
Organism: Phreatobacter sp.; assembly: GCF_051860605.1. GTDB lineage: Bacteria > Pseudomonadota > Alphaproteobacteria > Rhizobiales > Phreatobacteraceae > Phreatobacter. Next base: position 10,870 of record NZ_JBHYDR010000011.1, read on the forward strand.
GGCGCCGGAAGCACCCGCGGCCCCGCCGGCTCCGACGCGGAGCGAACGGCCGAAACTCGTTGCCATCGAGGGCGGCGCGGGATCCGCAACCAAGGCTCCCCCGGCCCAACCCGCCCCTGCCGCCAGGCCCGAGACGGGCGGCGACGATCCGTTCCGCTTCCAGTCGATGGACGTGGAGCGGCTGTCGACCAACCTTGCCCGCATGGTCGAACTCGGCGGCAAGGCGGTCGCCGCCTATATGAAGCCGCGCGAGACCGGCCAGCATGCCGACTCGCCCGACACCGTCGCGGATGTCGTCAAGACCCTCGGCCAGGTGGCCGAATACTGGCTGAAGGATCCGACCCGGTCGGTCGCCGCCCAGTCGCAGATCGCCGGGCGGTTCATGGATCTGTGGGCCCAGTCGCTCAAGACGATGGCCGGAGAACCGGCCGAGCCCGTGGCCAGGCCTGATCCGCGCGATGCCCGCTTCAAGGACCCGCAATGGGAGAAGAACCCGTTCTTCGACTTCCTGAAGCAGTTCTACCTGGTGACGACGGATCTTGCCGAGCGCTTCGTCACCGAGGCCGAGCTCGACGAGCATCTCAAGCACAAGGCGAGCTTCTATACGAAGCAGATCGGCAACGCGCTCTCACCCTCCAATTTCGTGCCGACCAATCCGGAGCTCCTGCGCGAAACCATTTCGTCCAGCGGCGAGAATCTGGTGCGCGGCATGACCATGCTGGCCGAGGATATCGAGCGCGGCGGTGGAGAGTTGCGCATCCGCCAGTCCGACGAGACGCAGTTCGCGCTCGGCAAGAACCTCGCCATGACGCCCGGCAAGGTGGTGTACCAGAACGACCTGATCCAGCTGATCCAGTACGAGCCGACGACCGCGAAAGTCGGCAAGGTGCCGCTGGTCATCGTGCCGCCGTGGATCAACAAGTTCTACATTCTCGATCTGACCCAGGAGAAGAGCTTCATCAAATGGGCGGTCGACCAGGGTCTGACCGTCTTCGTCGTCTCCTGGGTCAATCCGGACCAGCGCCACGCCCACAAGGGCTTCGACGACTACATGCTGGAGGGCCCGGTCGCGGCCTTGAAGGTCGCCTGCGAGATCACCGGCGAGGACAAGGCCCACGCCATCGGATACTGCGTCGGCGGCACGCTGCTGGCGGTCACGCTCGCCTACATGGCTTCGAAGGGCATCGACACGGTGAAGACCGCGACCTTCTTCACCACACAGGTCGATTTCACCTATGCGGGAGACCTCAAGGTCTTTGTCGACGAGGAGCAGATCCAGAGCCTTGAGAAGCGCATGGCGCAGACCGGCTATCTGGAGGGCAAGCAGATGGCGAGCGCCTTCAACATGCTGCGCTCGAACGATCTGATCTGGAGCTATTTCGTCAACAACTACATGAAGGGCAAGCAGCCGATGCCCTTCGACCTGCTCTACTGGAATGCCGATTCCCCGCGCATGCCGGCGGCCAATCATTCGTTCTACCTGCGCCACTGCTACCTGCAGAACGACCTCAGCCAGGGGCGGATGGTGGTGGCGGGCGAGGCGCTGGACCTGAAGACCGTCAAGGTGCCGATCTACAATCTCGCCTCCCGCGAGGACCACATCGCGCCCGCCCGCTCGGTCTTCGTCGGCTCGTCCTGCTTCGGCGGGCCTGTAGACTATGTCATGGCCGGCTCAGGCCACATTGCCGGCGTCGTCAATCCGCCTGCCAAGCAGAAGTACCAGCACTGGACCGGCGGCCCGCCGACCGGACGGTTCGAAGACTGGATTGCCAGCGCCACCGAGAACCCCGGTTCGTGGTGGCCGCACTGGCGCGAATGGGTGCGCGGCCACGACGGCAAGGAGGTTGCGGCCCGCAAGCCGGGCTCTGCGCAGCATCCGCCGATCGAGGATGCCCCCGGCTCCTATGTCAAAGTGAAGGACTGACCCTTGCGACTTCCGATCAGCGAGCGTCCGCCGCTCGATGCCTATCCGTTCGTCACCGTGCATCCCATCCGCTACGGCGATCTCGACCCGAACAACCACGTCAACAACGCGGCGATCGCCACCTATCTGGAAATCGGCCGGACCGAGTTCTTCGACAAGGAGGGCGTGCGCCTCACCGGCGAGGGCCGCGGCATCTCGCTCGTCCATGTCGAGATCGAATATCACCGGGAGATCCTCTATCCCGGTTTCGTGCAGATCGCAGCGGGCCTGAGGAAGATCGGATCGTCGTCGATCACCTTCGACCAGGCGGTCTTCGTCGGCGGCGAGCGCTTCGTGTCAGGCTCGTCGACGACCGCGCAGATCGACCTGAAGCTCCGCCGCTCGACGCCGTGGAACGACGCCCAGCGCGCGAAGTTCGCGCCGCTGATGATGCGCTAGCGCGGCTCGCTTACGGAAACAGCGCGATCTGCTCCAGGCCCATCGTCTCGGGATAGCCGAGCACGAGGTTCATGTTCTGGATCGCCTGACCGGCCGAGCCCTTCACCAGATTGTCCAGCGTCGAGATGATGATGGCGCGGCCGGGAATGCGGTCCTCGAACACGCCGATCTGCACGTAGTTGGAGCCGCGAACGTTCTGCGTCTGGGGCACCACGCCCTTCGGTGCCACATGGACGAAGGGCTCGTCCCGGTAGGCGTCGGCGAGTGCCTTGCGCAGGTCGTCGGCGGTTGCTCCGTTCAGCCTGACATAGGACGTGCACAGTTCGCCGCGCGCCATCGGGATGAGATGCGGGGTGAAATTGATCGTCACCTCGCGTCCGACGGCCACGCCGATCTCCTGCTCGATCTCGGGCGCATGCCGGTGCTTGCCGATCGAATAGGGCGAGAGCCCCTCGCCTGCCTCCGAGAACAGCGTGTTCTGCTTCAGGCCGCGGCCGGCGCCGGTCACGCCCGACTTGGCATCGACGATGATGTCGTCGGCATGGATCAGCCCGGCCTTCGCGACCGGAACGAGGGCCAGCAGCGTCGCGGTGGGATAGCAGCCGGGGCACGCCACGAGCCGCGCGGCGGTGATCGCCTCCCGATAGAGTTCGGTGAGACCATAGACGGCCTCCCTCTGCAGCGCGGGGGCCTGATGCTCATGGCCATACCACTGGGCATAGGTCGCCCCGTCCCGCAGGCGGAAATCGGCCGACATGTCGAGGATCTTGATCTTCGGATTGGCGGCGAGCACCGCCGCGGTGATTTCCTGCGTGGTGCCGTGCGGCAGGCCGCAGAACACCGCGTCGAGACCGGTCCAGTCGACGCTCTCCCAGGAGACCAGCTTCGGCAGATCGAGCATGAAGAAATGCGGGAAGACCTCGGCCATGGCCTTGCCGGCATGGGTGTTCGCCGTCAGGGCGACGATCTCCACATGCGGGTGGCGCGCGGCAAGGCGGACGGCATCTGCGCCGGTGTAACCGGACGCGCCGAGTATCGCGATTCTGGCCTTGGTCGCCATGGCAGTCTCCGCAGGGTGCGAGATGTCGAAAGTGGGAACAGAAACAAAAACGCCGCGCTGGCGAGCGCGGCGATCGGGTCGATCAGGGCAAACGGCCGCCCGCGCTCATCGGCAGATGAGGCGCTCGCGTCGGGTGCTGGTCGTGATCGTGTTCATGACGCGGTTTGTGATGCCAACCGCGCCGGCTGTCAAGGCGTGGCTGACGGGGCCGCTGCCGGCCTTTCGCGGTCCGGGTAGAGCTCCATCCATTGCCCCTGCCAGAACGCCTGGACACGGCCCCCCATGCTGACCACGGCGAACATCTCGCGGGCATCGATGTGGAGGATCCCTCTGTGCAGATCGGGCAGGTTCAGACGCAGGCCGGTGAGCGAAACGAACGCGTGCGGACGCGGCATGTCCCCGGTCAGCACGATGACCGGCGGCATCGGGCTGGCGCGGCTCCCGAGGCTTGCATCCTGCCTCAGTCGCTCGGCTGCCTGATCGGGCGACATGCCGAACCCGAAGAAGCCGTTCGTCCTCACGAATGTGCGGACGTAGTCAAGGTAGCCCAGCCGCCCGCCCGTCTCGCAGTAGCGACGGAAGCTTGCGGCCATCAGCGGGGTCGTGAGGTGCGGCGCGAAGCTTGCCCTGTGCCATCCGCCGTCGGAGAAGCTCGCCTGTTCCGGATTGCCGCGGGCGAGGTCCAGCCCTTCCTCGATGCTCGCCCGGCAGGCCGCCACAGGGCGGGAACCAGGGGAGGCATCGGCAGGGCCGATGGCAAGGAAGCCAAGGACCAGCGCGCAGACCAGATTCAGAATGCGATTCATGATCGGTCTCCCTGCGTTCGACCCGCGCCGGCAATGGCCGGGTCCATGACTGTTCCTATCCGGGCGCCTTTCCCGGCGGGAATGCCGGGCGTTGATGCCGCTTGGTCGGGGATGTGCATGAACGGTCATCGACACTCGCGCCGCTGTTCGGGCGCGGGCCGACGTCAGTAGCGATAGGAGGCCGGGCCATCGACCCGGAACCGGGAGGCATGCAACTGCCACGTGGCGCCTGAATAGACCACAGTGCGACCGGCAATGATCCGGTAGGCCTGCGGGCTGTTCATGTCGAAATAGAGCGTCCCCTCCACCATGTGCGGAAGTTCGCTGCTCACATAGGCACCCTGCAGCATGACCAGAACGCGCGCCTCCGGCTGGGCCTGCGGCAAGCGGCCGGCTTCGGGCGTCTGCGCCGCACCCTCGGGCGCGATGCGGCGATGGTCGGCAGCCGGGCGCGGGGCAACGGCCCTTTGGCCGTCCTCGCGGATCAACCGCACGGCCGCACCGTCTGCGGTCTCGGAGAACATGTAGAAGCCGTTGGTCCGAAGGAAGGTATGAACGTAGGGCCAGTAGGCGATGTTTCCGCCCTGAATGCAGTACTGGTAGAAGCGCGCTTGCAGGGAGGGCGCGACAAGCGCTGGCCCCATGTCAATCGGCAGCCGGCCGAGATAACTGCGACCCGGCGCGCTGAGCGGCTGGCCGCCCCAGTGCAGGCCGTTCGACAGGCTCTGGCGGCAGAACTGATCCCGTTCCGGGCTGGCGATGGCCGGCAGGGAGCCGGCAAGACCGCAGGCCACGATGGCGGCAAACCCAAGATGGCGACGCATATTGACCTCCCGCGATGGTGACGTCCGGCGGCACCAGTGCCGGGACGTCCCTTTGTCTGGAGGAGGGCGGCCTCGGGAACCATTGCGCCGCCTTGGGAGGCCTTGCTCACGCGTGCAGACTGATACGGAACAGGTCGAACTCGGTCCCGTAGGCCGCTCGCCGGCCCGCTCTCGCCAGTCCCAGCCGTTCGGCGAGCGCCGCGGACCTGACATTGTCCTCGTGGATCAGGGCAATGATCCCGCTCAGTGCGACCGAACCGCGCGCGTGGCCGAGCACGGCACGTGCCGCCTCGCCGGCATAGCCGCGGCCCCACGAGGATCGCGGCATGCGCCAGCCAATCTCGATATCAGGACCCGCGCCCTCGACAGGGATCAGCAGCGCGGTGCCGACGAAACTGCGCGCCAAGTCCCTCAGCCTCAATGTCCAGTGACCGAGGCCCTGCCCGTGGTCCAGGGCGATCCGGTCCGGCAGCACGGCCCGATAGGCCGCGGCATCGAAACCATCCCGGAAGGCCGGCGGCAGATAGCGCCGCACCTCGGGATCGGAATCCATCGCGACGAAATCGTCGATATCGGCCAGCACGCGCGGCGACAGCGTCAGGCGCTCCGTCTCCAGATGCGGAACCACGGCGCCTCCCCTATCGGCTGCCGCCGGGCACCCAGAGCACGTCCGCCCTGCCCCTGTCGTTCAGATAGCGGGCCGCGACGAACAGGAAGTCGGACAGCCGGTTCACATATTTGAGCGCCGGTTTCGACACCGCCTCACCGTCCTTGCGGGCAAGGTCGACCATCAGGCGCTCGGCGCGGCGCGCTACCGTCCGCGCAAGGTGCAGATGGGCGGCGGCCGGACTGCCGCCGGGCAGGATGAAGCTCTTCAGCGGCGACAGTTCGCCGTTCAGCCTGTCGATCTCCGTCTCCAGCCGCTTCACCTGCGCCTCGACGATCCGCAGGGGCTCATAGACGAGGTCCTCACCCGTCTCGGGTGTGGCGAGGTCCGCACCGAGGTCGAACAGATCGTTCTGGATGCGCATCAGCATCGCATCGACCTCCTCATCGCCTGCCGTATGCAGGCGCGCGATGCCGATGATCGAATTGGCCTCGTCGATGTCACCGTAGGACGCCACCCTGAGATCGGATTTCAGGCGGCGTGGCCCGGCCGCAAGCCCGGTGCTGCCGTCATCGCCCTTGCGGGTGTATATCCTGTTGAGCTTCACCACGGGTGGGTCCTCAGCCGCCGCCGGCCTTCAGCCAGATGGCGATGACGATGATGATGATGGCAACGAACTGCAGGCCGACGCGCCAGCGCATCAGCTTCTGCGACGTGCCGGGCGAGCCTCCCCGCAGCATGTTGACGAGGCCGAGGATCAGGACCACGGCGACCGCGCCGATGGCGACGGGCACGAGAGCGGAGAAGGTCATGGCGAAAGCCTTCGGAAACTAGCCGTTGAGGCGCCAGATGGCGAAGTTGAGCACGGCCGCAAAGCTCACCCATAGCAGATAGGGGATCAGAAGCAGGGATGCCAAGCGGTCCTTCGTCCAGCCGGCGAGAATGGTGGCGACAATGGACACCCAGAGCGCGGCGATCGTCACGAGGGCACAGCCGATGGCCTGCCCGTAGAAGAATACCCAGGACCAGGCGAGATTGACGGCAAGCTGCACGACCCAGGTGATGACCGGCAGTGCGCGGTGATGGGCGGGCAGCAGCGCGAAACGGGCGCCGGCGACCGCGATCATCAGGTAGAGCACGGTCCAGACCGGGCCGAAGACCCAGTTGGGAGGGTTGAACCAGGGCTTGGCAATCCGCGGATACCAGTCGGTCAGGCCGTAGGAATTGGCGAGACCTCCCGCTGCCGCGACGGCGAGGCAGATCACCACGAAGGCGGCGTGGGTGGCGATCCACCTGCTTCGGGAAGGGTTCATGGGTTCCGTCCACATCCTTTCACGGTTTCCTTTGGCCGACGAGCGGTCTACGAGAGGCACAGGTTGCGGGATCAGGGGCCCTGCCCGGCTTCGGCGCGGGTTGCTCTGGCAGCAACGTTCCACAGGGCGTTTCCGTTCCGTTCGCGTCGGCCATGGCTCATGGCATGATGGACCGGAGTGATTCGAGGCCGCCATGCGGCCAGAGCTGGTGAACGATGGACAACAGCGATCTGTTCGGTTCTGCGCGCGACACCGTCCAGAAGGCGGCCCCCTCGCGTCCGAAGCCCGAGCCTGCGAAGGCGAGGCCCAACGCCGGCACGCCCGGCGAACAGGGCTATTCCGCCGCCGACATCGAGGTTCTGGAGGGGCTGGAGCCGGTGCGGCGCCGGCCCGGCATGTATATCGGCGGCACGGACGAGAAGGCGCTGCATCACCTCTTCGCCGAGGTCATCGACAATGCCATGGACGAGGCGGTGGCCGGCCATGCCAACTGGATCGAGGTGGAGTTGTCGACCGACGGGTCGCTGACCGTCACCGACAACGGCCGCGGCATTCCGGTCGACCCGCATCCGAAATTCCCGGACAAGTCGGCGCTCGAAGTCATCATGTGCACGCTCCATGCGGGCGGCAAGTTCGACTCGACGGTCTATGAGACCTCCGGCGGCCTGCATGGCGTCGGCGTCTCGGTGGTCAACGCCCTCTCGGTCGAGCTCGAGGTGGAGGTCGCCCGCGGCCAGATGCTCTACCGCCAGCGCTTCTCCCGCGGCATTCCGCAGACGGGTCTCGAGGAACTCGGCCGGGTCAACAACCGGCGCGGAACGCGGGTCCGTTTCCTGCCGGACCCCGAGATCTTCAGGGAGACGAGCACGTTCAAGCCGGCGCGGCTGTTCAAGATGGCCCGCTCGAAGGCCTATCTGTTCGGCGGGGTGGAAATCCGCTGGTCCTGTGCGCCGGACCTGGTGAAGGGCACGGACACGCCGGAAAAGGCGGTGCTGCGCTTCCCTGGCGGCCTCAAGGACTATCTCGGGGCGACACTGGAAGGCGCCACGCGCGTCCATCCCGACATTTTCGGCGGCAAGCTGGACAAGCAAGGCCACGGCGCCGTCGAATGGGCCATCGGCTGGGTCGGCGACCAGGATGGCTTCATTTCCTCCTACTGCAACACCATTCCGACGCCGGACGGCGGCACGCACGAGCAGGGCCTGCGCATCGCCATGCTCCGCGGCCTCAAGGACCATGCCGAGCGGACGGGCAACAAGCGCGCGGCGCAGATCACCACCGACGACATCCTGGCAGGCTGCTGCGTCATGCTCTCGGTGTTCATCCGCGAACCGGAGTTCCAGGGCCAGACCAAGGACAAGCTGGCCAGCCAGGAGGCTTCGCGCATCGTCGAGAATGCGATCCGCGACCCGTTCGACCACTGGCTCGCCGGCAATCCGAACCAGGCCAATCGCCTGCTCGACTGGGTGATCGAGCGGGCCGAGGAGCGCCTGCGCCGCCGGGCCGAGAAGGATGTCAGCCGCAAGACGGCGGTGCGCAAGCTGCGCCTGCCGGGCAAGCTGGCGGACTGTTCCAACACCTCCGCCGCCGGCTCGGAGCTGTTCATCGTCGAGGGCGACTCGGCCGGCGGCTCGGCCAAGCAGGCGCGCGACCGGCAGACGCAGGCGATCCTGCCCCTGCGCGGCAAGATCCTGAACGTCGCCTCGGCCGGCCGGGACAAGCTCGCGCAGAACCAGCAGCTCTCCGATCTCGTCCAGGCGCTCGGCTGCGGCACCGGCTCGCACTACCGCGATGACGACCTGCGCTACGAGCGCGTGATCATCATGACCGATGCCGACGTGGACGGTGCCCATATCGCCAGCCTGCTGATCACCTTCTTCTACCGGCAGATGCCGCGCCTGGTCGACCACGGACACCTCTATCTCGCCGTGCCCCCGCTGTTTCGCCTGACCCAGGGCGGCAAGACGCTCTATGCCCGCGACGAGGCGCACAAGGACGAGTTGCTGAAGACGGCCTTCAAGGGCAACCAGAAGGTCGAGATCGGCCGGTTCAAGGGCCTCGGCGAGATGATGCCCGCGCAGCTCAAGGAAACCACCATGGACAGAAAAGTGCGCACGCTGCTGCGTGTGCAGGTGGTACCCGAGGAGCGGCCGGAGACGTCAGACAGCGTCGAGCGGCTGATGGGCGCCAAGGCCGAGCCGCGCTTCGCCTTCATCCAGGAGCGCGCCGAGTTCGCGCAGGAACTGGATATCTGAACCATGGCAGTCCGGCTGACAGGTTGGCGCGGGGCGATGGCCGCCTGCCTGCTGGCAGTCGTGCCCGTCAGCCCGGCCCTGCCCCAGTCCGACCCCTTGCGCACCCTCTCGGCCATTCCGCCGGAGGTCATGTTCCTGCGGGCCGCGGGCCAGTGGCGGCAGGGCGACCGGTCCGGCCCCTTGCGCATCGTGCTGCTGCGCACGACCTCGCCCGACGGCGCCATGCGCCTCTACGTGCAATGGCTGCAGGTGGCCGACGAGCGCGCCGGCCGGCTTGCAACGCTCGCCACGGAAGAGATCCCGGAGGTCTTCGACTGGCGGCTGCGGATCGACGACTACCGCATCGAGCCGGACGTGGACGGCGCCCGCGTCGCCATCGACGGCACCGTGCTGACATCCGGCCGCAGCCGACGCTACCTGCTGGTCATCGGCCCGCCCGGCGAGATCAGCTTCTCGGCGCTGCGCTGATCAGGCCGCCAGCCACCCGGACAGCGCGGCGTTGACCGCTTCCGGCCGCTCCAGTGTCGACAGGTGGCCGCAGTCCGGCACCACGACCAGCCGGGCGCCGGGAATGGCCGCGGCCATGTCCTCGGCCATGAAGGGCGGCGTGATGGCGTCCTGATCGCCGACCAGAACCAGCGTCGGGCAGGCAATGGCACCGAGGCCGGCGCGGAAATCGCGCCGGCTCATCACCGCCTTCTGCTGGCGGATGAAGACGCGCGGGCCGGTTGCCTCGCTCATCGCCTTCACGGTCGCTTCCAGTGCTGGTTCCCGCAGGCGCGAGAGATGGACCAGGCGCGGCCAGAGGGCGGGATGGATGTCGTCGAACCGGCCGGTCTCGGCGAGGCGGATCGTCGCCAGCCTGATCTCGCGGTCCTGTTCGCTGTCCGGACTTGCGCGCGTATCGAGCAGGGCCAGCCGGTCCACCCTGCCGGGCGCGAGGCGCACGACCTCCAGCGCGACGTAGCCGCCCATGGACAGGCCGGCGAGTGCGAACCGCGGCGGAGCCTCCTTCAGCAGTTGCCGGGCGATCGCCTCGATCGTCTCGGACCCCGCATGATCGGCCAATTGCACGGTCCGCCCCGCCCCGAACGTCTCGATCTGGGGCCCGAACAGCAGGCGCGTGCAATTGAGGCCAGGGACGAGGACGAGCGGCAGATCGGACACGGGGCGGCTCCTTCACGTCGGTGGCAATCGCGCACGAATCCGGCGGTCCGCAGCTCTGCCACGTGGCCATTTCATTGACAATTCACGCTTGATCACTATGTTGCGCCGCGACGAAGGCTCCGTTCCGGCGAGTCTCCGCCCGTCCGTCCGGCCTCGTGGGTTCCAGGGGCCGATCCGCGCGAAACCGATTCGCGCCGTACGCCTCCTGCACAGCACCCCTCACGAGAGCCACAAGGACACCACAACCACATGTCATTTACCGAACTCGGCCTCAGCGCCAAGGTTCAGGCGGCCGTTGCTTCCGCCGGCTATACCGACCCCACCCCGATCCAGGCCGAGGCCATCCCGCATGTCCTGGCGCGTCGCGACGTGCTCGGCATCGCCCAGACGGGCACCGGCAAGACGGCGGCCTTCACGCTGCCCATGCTGACCATGCTGGAGGAAGGCCGCGCCCGCGCCCGCATGCCGCGCACGCTGATCCTCGAGCCGACACGCGAACTGGCGGCGCAGGTCGAAGACAATTTCATCAAGTACGGCGTCAACCACAAGCTGAGTGTCGCCCTGCTCATCGGCGGCGTCTCGTTCGGCGATCAGGATGCCAAGCTGACGCGCGGCGTCGATGTGCTGATCGCCACGCCCGGCCGGCTGCTCGACCATTTCGAGCGCGGCCGTCTGCTGCTCACCGGTGTCGAACTGCTGGTCATCGACGAAGCCGACCGCATGCTCGACATGGGCTTCATTCCGGACATCGAGCGCATCTGCAAGATGGTGCCCTTCACGCGCCAGACGCTGTTCTTCACGGCGACCATGCCGCCCGAGATCCAGCGCATCACCGAGCAGTTCCTGCACAACCCGGTGAAGGTGGAAGTCTCGCGCGCCGCGTCCACCGCCACCACCATCACGCAGAAGCTGGTGCGCGCCGGCCGCAAGGATTTCGAGAAGCGCGAGGTCCTGCGCGAGCAGATCCGCAATGCCGAGAACCTGAAGAACGCGATCATTTTCTGCAACCGCAAGAGCGAGGTTGCTACCCTCTACAAGTCCCTGCAGAAGCACGATTTTTCGGTCGTGGCCCTGCATGGCGACATGGACCAGAGGGCGCGTATGGCAGCCCTTGCGTCCTTCCGCGACGGCGAGATCCAGCTGCTCGTGGCGTCCGATGTCGCCGCCCGCGGGCTCGATATTCCCGATGTCAGCCACGTCTTCAACTACGACACCCCGCATCATGCCGAGGACTATGTCCACCGCATCGGCCGCACCGGCCGGGCCGGCCGGCTCGGCACCGCGATCACCCTCGTCACCGGCGAGGACCTGAAGCTGCTCGGCGCGATCGAGAAGCTCATCGGCCAGCCGGTGCCCTGGGATGGCGATGCCATCGGCGAGGAGGAAGCCTCGGAAGCCCGCCGCGAGCGGCGTGGCGGCGGCCGCGAAAGCCGCGGCGGCAGGGAGAAGCGCGAGCCCCGGTCTGGCAGTTCCCGCGGGTCCGGCTCACGGTCGTCGGAGCCACGGTCGTCCGAACCGAAGTCCTCCGAACCGAGACCTTCTGAACCGCGGTCGGCCGAATCCAGGCCGGCAGAGCCCAGGGCGCGCACCACCCGCCGGCCCGACGACAGGCCGGCCAGCGACCGTCCCAGCGAGCGGCGCCGTCCGGAGCGGAGCGAGGACGCTCCCCCCCACCGCCGCGACGAGCCGCGCAGCCCGGCCCGTCCCGCGCGCGTTCCGAGCCAGGGCCGCCAGACCCCGCCGGCCGCCGACAATGACGAGCCGGATGGCACGCATCTTCCCCAGTTCCTGCTCCGACCTGTCCGCCTGAAGGCCAAGTGACGGCCTGACATGCCCTTGGGGAATGTCGGTACAGCTTTACGGTCGGTTCACACTGTGAGGTTACCGTCCTGACCATGGGAGCGGGGGTCGCAGAAGCGGCCCCGGTTGCCGGGGACAGCGGACCGGACATGTACGATCGTCAGGATGACATCGAGAGAACTTACGGATTTGGCGATCTGGCCCTGGGCCAGATCCGGGGACGACGGCTGGCCGCCATACCCCGGAACTACGAAATCTGGTACAGCTACGCCTCGGGCTATCACACCGAGCTGTCCGACGCCCTGAACACGATCCTGGCCGAAACCCACGGGATCACCCAGGAACAGCTCGACACGATCTACGAAGCCCATCTGTCTCCGAGCCGGATGACCGACAAGATCGATGTCGTCGGCAACCGGGTGATGGACGAGATCGAGCAGGTCATGAGCATGATCGATGCCGCGGCCGGCCAGGCCTCGGCCTATGGCAGCGATCTGGCCGGCGCCTCGGCCCGGCTTGCCGCTGCCTCCAGCACCGATGCCGTGCGCGGCATCATCGAGGCGCTGGTTCGTTCGACCCGCGAGATCGAGGCCAACAACAAGGCGCTGGAACAGCGCCTGAAGGCCTCGCGCACCGAGATCCGCCAGTTGCAGGACAATCTCGATGCGGTGCGCACCGAATCCCTGACCGATCCGCTGACCGCCCTCGGCAATCGCAAATATTACGATCAGGCGATGACCAAGGCTCTGGCCCACGCGAAGAAATGCGGCACGCCGCTGTCGCTCCTCGTCAGCGACATCGACCATTTCAAGAAGTTCAACGACACGTTCGGCCATCTCACCGGCGATCAGGTGCTTCGCCTTGTGGCCCATTCCGTGAAACAGAACGTCAAGGGCCAGGACTTCGCCTGCCGGTATGGCGGCGAGGAGTTCGCCATCATCCTGCCCGACACGACGCTGCGCGCCGCTGTCACCATTGCCGAGCATATTCGCAGGGCGGTGATGACGAAGGAACTGATCAAGCGCTCGACGAGCGAAAACCTCGGTCGGATCACCATCTCGCTGGGCGTTGCGACCTTCCACCCCGGCGACACGCCCATGTCGCTCTACGAGCGCGCGGACCGCTGCCTCTATGCGGCCAAGCGCAATGGCCGCAACCGCGTGATCTGCGAGAGCGACCCGGAACTTGAGTCGGTCCAGCCCAAGGTGGCGTGAGCCCGTTCAGGCGGTCCGGCGCCTTGCTGCTCGCGCCCGCTTTGGTGGCGCCCTCAATGCGGCCTGCCAGGCGATGCCCGCCCATTGCCTGAGATCGTCCTCATCGTCGAAACAGGCGTCAGGCATCCGGCGATAGCTCGTCAGAACCTTCTCGCGCCCCTTCACGGAATAGGTGAAAGGCGCAAGCCCCGCTGCCTCGAACAGCGGCGCCGTTTCGCCATCCGCCTTGAGGTAGAGGCCGGCCCTGATCGCCAGCGCGAAGACGATGCCGTCGCGATAGACCGCATGGCCGGAAAACATCCGGCGGGTGGTCACGCGCGCGAAGGGTGCAAACAGGTCGACGAGAAAATCCGGATCGAAAGCGGGCTCGGCCATCAGGCGCCTTCCAGCGCCTCCGGGCGGGCCGGGTTCAGCGCAATCGATTCTCCGCAGCCGCAGGCCGAGGTCTGGTTCGGATTGTTGAACACGAACTTCGACGACAGCTTGTCGGTCACGAAATCCATCTCCGTGCCGAGCAGGTAGAGAACCGCCTTGGCGTCGATGAACAGCTTGACGTCACGGTCCTCGACGACCTCGTCGAAGCGCGCCGGAGCGTCCACGAACTCCATCGTATATTCCATACCGGCGCAGCCGCCCTTCTTGACGCCCACGCGCAATCCGCCTTCGGCCTTGCCGGCCGAGGCCATGAGCGCTTTGACGCGGGTTGCGGCGGCGTCTGTCAGGCGCATCGCCTGCATGCGGGATGCTGGCATGTCGTCTCTCCGGTCCGACCGGGTTCAAGGCCCGGCGGTCACAGTCTGAAGCCTGAATATAGGGACTCCCTCACCGCGGCGACAGTCGGCCGTGGTGCAAGGCTCCCCTCACCACATGTTGAGGGCGACGCGCGCCTCTTCCGACATGCGGCTCTGGTCCCAGGGCGGGTCGAAGGTCAGGTTCACCTTCACCTCCGAGACGCCAGCGACGGCATTGACCGCATTCTCGACCATGCCGGGCAGTTCGGCCGCCGCCGGGCAGGACGGCGAGGTCAGCGTCATGTCGATGGCGATCTTGCGGTCGTCGTCGATATCGACCCGGTAGATCAGGCCGAGCTCGTAGATGTCGACCGGGATTTCCGGGTCGAACACCGACTTCATGGCCGAGACGATGTCATCGGTCATCCGGTCGAGCTCTTCCGGCGGGATGGCGCCGGCATCGGCGCCCACGGTGGTGTTCAGGGTCTGGGCTTCGTCCATCGGGTTCAAGGTCCGTGGCCAGGGTTCATGCGAACAGAGATTGGGCCCTGATCAGGGCCTCCGCAAGGCGGTCGACCTCCTCGCGGGTGTTGTAGAGGCCGAAGGAGGCCCGGCAGGTCGATGTCACGCCATATCGCTGAAGCAGCGGCATGGCGCAATGGGTGCCGGCGCGGACCGCCACGCCATGGCGGTCGATGACAGTGGCGACATCGTGGGCATGCGCGCCCTTCATCTCGAAGGAGACGATGGCGCCCTTGTCGCGCGCCGTGCCGAAGATGCGCAGCGAGTTGATGGCGCCAAGCCGCTCCTGCGCATAGCGGACGAGGTCGTCCTCATGGGCGCGGATGGCATCGCGGCCGATGGAGCGCATGTAGTCGAGCGCAGCCCCGAGGCCGATGGCCTGGACGATGGCCGGGGTTCCGGCCTCGAAGCGATGGGGGGGGTCGTTGTAGGTGACCGTGTCGGTGGTCACCACGTTGATCATCTCGCCGCCGCCATTGTAGGGCGGCATCCTCTCCAGCAGTTCCTTGCGGCCGTAGAGGACGCCGATGCCGGTCGGCCCATACACTTTGTGGCCGGTGAAGACATAGAAATCGGCGTCGAGACCCTGGACATCCACGTCCATGTGAACGGCCGCCTGCGAGCCGTCGACGAGCACCGGAATGCCGCGCTCATGCGCCATCCGGATGCACTCCCTGACCGGCACGACGGTGCCCAGTGCATTGGACATGTGGGTCAGAGCGACCATTTTCACGCGCGGGCCGAGCAGTTTCTCGAACTCCTCGAGGAGGAAATTGCCCTCGTCGTCGACCGGCGCCCAGACGAGCTTCGCCCCGCGCCGCTCGCGATGAAAGTGCCAGGGAACGATGTTGGAATGGTGCTCCAGAATGGACAGGACGATCTCGTCGCCCTCGCCGATCTGCAGCCCGCCGAAGGAGGTCGCGACCAGGTTGATCGCCTCCGAAGCATTGCGGGTGAAGATGATCTGGTCGACCGAGGGCGCATTCAGGAAGGCGCGCACGCTTTCGCGCGCCGCCTCGTAGGCTTCTGTCGCGGCATTGGCCAGATAGTGCAGCCCCCGGTGCACATTGGCATATTCGGTCTCGTAGGCGCGGCTGATCCGGTCGATGACCGCCTGCGGCTTCTGCGCCGAGGCGGCATTGTCGAGATAGACCAGATCCTTGCCGTAGGGCTTCAGCGACAGGGCCGGGAAGTCACGCCGGATCAGGTCGACGTCGTAGCGTCCGCCCGCTACCGCAGGATGCTGGCCATCGGGGCCCATGGTCAGCCCCTCGCCCGCATCCAGTCGGTGACGGTCGACAGCAGCGCACCGCGCAGTTCCTCGACCATGCCGAGCGGTCCCTCGCCGAAATCCTCGATGGCCTCGCGCGCGAAAGCCTCGACCAGGATGGCCTCCGCCTCGGTGTGCGGAATGCCGCGCGCCTTCAAGTAGAACATCAGGTCCTCGTCCAGTTCGCCGCAGGTGCAGCCATGGGCGCAGGCGACGTCGTCGGCGAAGATCTCCAGCTCCGGCTTGTTGTCCATGGCCGGCCCCTCGCGGAGCATGACCGTCTGGCTCATCATCCGCCCGTCGGTCTTCTGCGCCTCGGGGCGAACGATGATCTTGCCCTGGAAGACCCCGTGCGCCTCGCCGTCCAGCACATGCTTGAACAGTTCGCGGCTCTCGCAGTGCGGCACCGCGTGATCCATCAGCAGCGTGGTGTCCGCATGCTGGCGGCCGTTCAGCAGCGAGACCCCGCGCAGGGTCACGTTGGAGTGCTCGCCCGCGAAGCGAACGAACAGCTGGCTGCGCGAGACGGCAGCGCCGGTCGTCAGCGTCAGCGTGTCGAAATGCGCCCGGGCACCGATCTCGGCATCGAGGGTGGCAAGATGCAGGGCGGCATCGCCCTCGATCTGGCGGCGGCCGTGCTCCAGCGTCGCGCCGTCGCCGACCACGACCTGCATGACCAGGTTTTTCTGATAGTCGAGGCCGGCCGGACCGGCATGGGTCTCGATGATGCCGGCTGAGGCCCCCTCGCCCACCAGCACCAGCACGCGCGACGTGACGAGATGCGCGGTCCCGCCCGATGTCAGGGAGACGAGGTCGAGCGCGTGGCCGACCTCGGCGCCGGGCGCGATCTCGATCACCAGGCCGTCGGTGAGGAAGGCGCCGTTCAGCGCGAAGGCGGTGTTGGCGCGCGCGGCCTCGCTGCCGGCGAGCCGGCCGGCAAGGTCCGGACGCGCCGCCATGGCGGCCGCAAGGGCCGTCACCGTGACGCCTTCAGGCACCTTGTCGGCGTCCGACAGGCTCGGCACATAGGTGCCATCGACCAGCACCATGCGGCAGCCGCCGGTGCGCGGCACGTCGGCCAGCGCGATCTTGGCCGCGAGGATTCGCGAGGCATCGGGAGCCGGTGCAAGCGGACGGGCCTCGCGCATCAGCGTGCGCAGATCGGTATATTTCCACTCCTCGACGCGGCGATGCGGCAGGCCGCTCGCCTCGAAGCGCGAAAAGCTGTCGGCGCGCAGGGCACCGAGGGGGGCTGGCGCGGGCGGCTGGGCACCATAGGCGCCAATCAGCGCCTGCTCGGCCGCCGTGCGGATGGGGGTGACCGCATTCATCGGATGATCCTCACGCCGCCTGGCCGACGATATCGGCATAGCCCTTGGCTTCCAGCTCAAGCGCCAGGTCCGCCCCGCCCGAGCGGACGATGCGACCGGCCGAGAGCACGTGGACGACATCCGGTTTGATGTGGTCCAGCAGGCGCTGGTAGTGCGTGATGACCACGAAGGCCCGGTCCGCGGAGCGCATGGCATTGACGCCGTCCGCGACGATTTTCAGCGCGTCGATATCGAGGCCTGAATCGGTCTCGTCGAGGATGGCGAGCTTCGGCTGGAGCAGCGCCATCTGCAGAATCTCGTTGCGCTTCTTCTCGCCGCCGGAGAACCCGACATTGACCGAGCGGCGCAGCATCTCCGGAGCGATGCCGAGTTCCTTGGCCTTGCCGTTGACCAGCTTGATGAATTCCGGGGTCGGAATCTCGTCAAGGCCCTGCTTCTTGCGCTGGGCGTTGATGGCGGCCTTGAGGAAGGTCATCTGGCCGACGCCGGGAATCTCCATCGGATACTGGAAGGCGAGGAACAGGCCCTTCGCCGCCCGCTCGTCGGGCTCCATGTCCAGAAGGTTCTCGCCATCGAGCAGCGCCTCGCCCTCGGTCACCTCATAGTCCGGACGGCCGGCCAGCACATAGGAGAGCGTCGACTTGCCCGAACCGTTCGGGCCCATGATGGCGGCGACCTGGCCCTTCTCGACGGTAAGGTTCAGGCCGTTGAGGATCTGCTTGTCCTCCTCGGCGAGCCTGGCAGTCAGGTTCTTGATCTCAAGCAGCGACATGGGGGGCGGTCCTGTTCAAAAGCGATGGCCGCGGCAGGGCGGCCGAAACGGGGCGTGGAAGGCGTCAGGCTCAGCCGACCGAGCCTTCCAGCGAAATGGCGATCAGCTTCTGCGCCTCCACCATGAACTCCATGGGGAGTTGCTGGAGCACGTCGCGGACGAAGCCGTTGACGATGAGCGCAATGGCCTCTTCCTGCGTCAGCCCGCGCTGCATGCAGTAGAACACCTGGTCCTCCGAGACCTTGGAGGTGGTGGCCTCGTGCTCGAACACGGCCGAGGCGGTCTTGCTCTCGATATAGGGCACCGTGTGCGCGCCGCACCGGTTGCCGATCAGCAGGGAGTCGCAGTTGGTGAAGTTCTTGGCATTCGTCGCCCGGCGGTGGGCGGAAACGAGGCCGCGATAGGTGTTCTGCGAGGTGCCGGCGGAAATGCCCTTGGAGATGATCCGCGAGCGGGTGTTCTTGCCCAGATGGATCATTTTGGTGCCGGAATCGACCTGCTGGGCGCCGTTGGACACGGCAATCGAGTAGAACTCGCCCTGGCTGTCGTCGCCGCGCAGGATGCACGAGGGATATTTCCAGGTGATCGCCGAACCGGTCTCGACCTGCGTCCAGGAGATTTTCGAGCGCGCGCCGCGGCAGTCGCCGCGCTTGGTGACGAAATTGTAGATGCCGCCCTTGCCCGTGGCATCGCCCGGATACCAGTTCTGGACCGTGGAATATTTGATCTCGGCATCGTCATGGGCGATCAGCTCGACGACGGCCGCGTGAAGCTGGTTCTCGTCGCGCATCGGCGCCGTGCAGCCTTCCAGGTAGCTCACATACGAGCCCTTGTCGGCGATGATCAGCGTGCGCTCGAACTGGCCGGTCTTCTGCTCGTTGATGCGGAAATAGGTCGACAGCTCCATCGGGCAGCGCACGCCCGGCGGGATGTAGACGAAGGAGCCGTCGGAGAAGACAGCGGCGTTCAGCGTGGCATAGAAGTTGTCGGTCGTCGGAACCACCGAGCCGATATATTGCTTCACCAGCTCCGGGTGATCCTGAAGGGCCTCGGAGATCGAGCAGAAGATGACGCCGGACTTCTTCAGTTCCGCCTTGAAGGTGGTGACCACGGACACGCTGTCGAAGACAGCGTCCACGGCGATCCGGTTCTCCGGCGCGACCCCTGCAAGAATCTCCTGCTCGCGCAGCGGGATACCGAGCTTCTTGTAAGTCTCGAGGATGGCAGGGTCGATCTCGTCCAGCGACTTCGGCGCGGCGTTCGATTTCGGCGCGGCGTAATAATACATGTCCTGGAAGTCGATCTGCGGGTAGTCGACGCGGGCCCAGTCCGGCTCGCGCATGGTCAGCCAGCGACGATAGGCGTCGAGCCGCCATTCCAGCATCCATGCCGGCTCGTTCTTGCGCGCGGAAATATAGCGCACGATGTCCTCGGACAGGCCCTTGGGGGCGAGTTCCATCTCGATATCGGTCGAAAACCCGTACTTGTACTGGTCGACATCGATCGAGCGGACCTGTTCGATGGTTTCCTGAACCGCGGGCATGGGCCTCTCCTTCTCCCTGGCGGCTTCAAGGGCCGCAGGTTGGCATTCTCACGCGGCGCGTGCCGCGATCGTCCTTGCATGCGCCGCGAAGGCGCCTGCAAACCGTTCCACGTCTGCCCGTTCCGTCGACCAGCCGAGGCTGACCCGAAGCGCCGAACGGGCAAGGCGCGGTTCCATCCCCATAGCGGCCAGAACGTGGCTGGGTGCCACCTTGCCGGACGCGCAGGCCGAACCGGTCGAAACCGATACGCCGGAAAGGTCCAGCGCGATCAGCGCCGTCTCGCCGTCGAGGCCGGAATGGACGGTCAGGCTGGTATTCGCCAGCCGGTCCGCTGGCAAGCCGACGGCCCGACTGTCCGGTGAGATAGTGACAATGTCCGCCTCAAGCCAGTCTCTCAGTGCACGAAGTCGCTGCATTTCGACATCGATCGTCCCGGCCGAGGCCGCCGCCGCCGCACCAAAGCCGACAATGCCAGTCAGGTTTTCCGTTCCCGAACGCAGCCGTCCCTCCTGCCCGCCACCACGCAACAGGGGCACGAAGGTCACGCGGTCGGACGCACGGACAATGGCTCCGACACCCTGCGGACCGCCGAGTTTGTGGGCCGACAGGAACAGCGCGTCGGCACCGAGCCTTGCTATGTCGAGCGCCAGCCGGCCGGCAGCCTGCACGGCATCGACGACCAGCGCGGCACCGTTGGCGCGACAGAGCGCGGCGACGGCGGCCACCGGCTGGATCACGCCGGTCTCGTTGTTGGCCGCCATGACGGCGACAAGCGCAGGGCCCGGCACCCGGTCCAGCAGGGCGGACAGTTCGGCAAGATCGACCAGACCGGCCGGATCGACAGGGCAGACATGGATGTCGGCCGGGTCGAAGCGGCCGCCCGCCAGGACGCAGGAATGCTCGACCGCCGAGACAATGAGGGAGCGGACCGGCCCCTCCCCGCCCGCTCCCAAGAAGCCCGGCGCGAGCAGCGTGGTTGCGGCTTCGCTGCCACCGGCGGTGAAGGTCACGAGCGAAGGGTCGGCGCCGACAAGGCTGGCCACGCCCGTGCGTGCCCGCTCGATCAGCCGGCGCGCGGCCCGTCCATCGGCATGAACCGACGAGGCATTGCCGGCAATGTCCATGGCTGCGAGCATGGCCTCGCGCGCCTCGGGCCTGAGCGGCGCGGTGGCATTGTGGTCGAGATAGGCCCTGGGTCCTGTCATCCGATCCCGTCTGCAAGCGCGGTCCGAGTGCGCCCGGCTGGAAATGCTTGGCAATCCGGTCCGTGATCGTGCTATAGGCCCGGTCCCGACGCCAAAGAGCCGGTGACGGGCCCCAACGGACCGAGCCGGCTCAGTTTAGAATAATTCTAAGAAATAGAGGGGGCCTGCTCCGCTGTCAAGGACGGCCCCCGCCGCCGCGATGGTCCCCGAGGACTTGAGCGACGGCCTGACGAACGCGAGAGGTTCCTGATGCCTGAGGTGATTTTCGGCGGTCCGGCGGGTCGCATCGAAGGGCGGTATCATCCCGCCAAGAACCGCCAGGCGCCGATCGCCATCATCCTGCACCCGCACCCGCAGTTCGGCGGCACGATGAACAACCAGATCGTCTATAACTGCTATTATCAGTTCGTGAACCGAGGCTTTTCGGTGCTGCGCTTCAATTTCCGCGGCGTCGGGCGAAGCCAGGGCTCTTTCGACCACGGCGTGGGCGAACTGTCAGATTCCGCCGCCGCTCTCGACTATGCCCAGGCGATCAATCCGGAGGCGCGCGCCTGCTGGATTTGCGGCTCGTCCTTCGGCGCCTGGATCGGCATGCAGCTGCTGATGCGCCGTCCCGAGGTTGAGGGCTTTATCTCCATTGCCCCGCCCGCCAACCTCTACGACTTCTCCTTCCTCGCCCCCTGCCCGTCCTCAGGCCTTATCGTCCATGGCGACAAGGACGCCGTGGTGCCGCTGACTTCGGTGCAGGGCCTGGTCGAGAAGCTCAAGACCCAGAAGGGCATCATCATCGAACAGCAGGTGATCGCCGGCGCCAACCACTTCTTCGAGAATTCTCTGGAGGAACTGATGAGCGTCGTCGGCACCTATCTCGACAAGCGCCTCGGCCGGAAGGACGCGGCCGAGTAAGCCCGCCCGGGCCTTCCACGCGGCCTCGCCCCATGGGCTGCGGGGCCGTTTCAGGGGCGTCGGCACGGTGGCACCGGCCGGCCGCCTCGATATCCCCTGCCGGTTCGCGCCGCGCCCTTGCTCTCCCCCTCGACTCCGCTTAAAGGCCGGGGCTCATGAGCCCTGCACCCTCCTCCTTCGTGCTGAACCGCAAGCACCTTCTGGGGATCGAGGGGCTTTCCGCTTCCGAGATCGTCGGACTGCTCGACCTCGCCGAGGAATTCGTCACCCTCAATCGGCAGGTGGAGAAGAAGCGGACGAGCCTTCGCGGCCGCACCCAGATCAACCTCTTCTTCGAATCCTCCACCCGCACCCAGTCCTCGTTCGAACTGGCAGGCAAGCGGCTCGGCGCCGACGTCATGAACATGTCGGTCGCCTCGTCAGCCATCAAGAAGGGCGAGACGCTGATCGACACGGCGCTCACCCTTAACGCCATGCACCCGGACCTTCTGGTCATGCGCCATGCCGCGTCGGGGGCGGTGGAACTGCTCTCCAACAAGGTGGACTGCTCCGTGGTCAATGCCGGCGACGGCACGCACGAGCACCCGACCCAGGCGCTCCTGGACGCGCTGACCATCCGCCGCAACAAGGGGCGCATCGAGCGGCTCACAGTGGCGATCTGCGGCGACATCCTGCATTCGCGGGTGGCGCGCTCGAACATCATCCTCCTGAACACGCTTCAGGCGCGCGTGCGCGCGATCGGACCCTCGACCCTGCTTCCGGCCTCCGCCGAGCGCCTCGGCGTCGAGGTCTATCGCGACATGAAGGAAGGGCTGAAGGACGTCGATATCGTCATGATGTTGCGGCTGCAGCGCGAGCGGATGAACGGCTCCTTCGTGCCCTCGGTGCAGGAATATTTCCACTTCTACGGGCTGGACGAGGCAAAGCTCCGCCATGCCAGGCCGGATGCGCTGGTCCTGCATCCCGGCCCGATGAACCGCGGCGTCGAAATCGCGACATCGGTGGCAGACGGCGCCCAGTCGCTGATCCGCGAGCAGGTCGAGATGGGGGTGGCGGTCCGCATGGCGGTGCTGGAAGCGCTCTCCCGCAACCTGCCGAACGCGTGAGGGCGCGATGCCGCTGACCGATCCGCGCCCCCTGCTCCTCGCCAACGCCCGTCTGATCGACCCGGAGGCCGGCACCGACCGGCCCGGCGGGCTGTTCATCGAGGCCGGCATCATCCGGGATGCGGGCCCGCACCTGACCCGCGAGGCCGTCCCCGAGGGCACCGAGGTGATCGACTGCCGCGGTCTGGTCGTCGCCCCGGGGCTCGTCGACATGCGCTGCTTCGTCGGCGAACCGGGCTTCGAATATCGCGAGACGATCGCCTCGGCGAGCGAGGCGGCCGCGGCGGGCGGCGTCACCACGCTGGTCTGCCAGCCGGCCACCGACCCGGTCATCGACGATCCGGCGCTGGTCGACTTCCTGCTCAGGCGCGCGCGCGACACCGGCATCGTCCGTGTCCACACCATGGCCGCCATTACGAAAAAGCTGGCCGGGCGGGAGATGACCGAGTTCGGCCTTCTGAAGGCCGCCGGCGCGGTCGCCTTCACCGATGGCGCCCGCTCGGTCAGCGACACGCTCGTCATGCGACGGGCCATGACCTATGCGCGCGACTTCGACGCGCTCATCGTCCATCACACCGAGGATCCCGATCTCGTCGGCGAGGGCGTGATGAACGAGGGCGAGTTTTCCACCCGCCTCGGCCTGGTCGGGGTGCCGGTGGAGGCGGAAGCCATCATGCTGGAGCGCGACATGCGCCTGGTGAAGCTGACAGGTGCCCGCTACCACGCCGCCTCCATCACCTGCCGGGATTCGCTGGCCATCATCGCCCGGGCCAAGACCGAGGGCCTGCCTGTCACCGCCGGCGTGACGATCAACCACCTCACCCTCAACGAGAACGACATCGGCAGCTACCGCACGTTCTGCAAGGTGACGCCGCCCCTGCGCACCGAGGACGACCGGCTGGCCCTTGCCGATGCGCTCGCCGACGGCGTGATCGACGTCGTGGTCTCCGACCATGACCCCCAGGACGTCGAGACCAAGCGCCTGCCCTTTGCCGAGGCGGCCCCCGGCGCCGTCGGCATCGAGACCATGCTGCCGGCCGCGCTTCGCCTCGTCCATGCCGGCCAGTTGAGCCTCATCCAGCTCCTGAAGGCCCTGTCCACCCACCCGGCGCGGCTTCTCGGCCTGCCCGGTGGCTCGCTGGCCGCGGGCGGACCGGCCGATCTCGTGGTCATCGACGTTGACGAGCCCTGGGTGCTCGACCGCGACACGCTGAAGTCGAAGTGCAAGAACTCGCCCTTCGACGAGGCCCGCCTGACCGGACGCGTGGTGAAGACACTCGTTGCCGGGCGCCTCGTCCACGGCTAGCCTGCCGGCCCGCCGCCGGATGCAACCCATGCCTGCAGACATCCTGTCCCTTCCCGCAGTTGCTGCCCTGGTGCTGGGCTATCTGCTCGGCTCGATCCCCTTCGGACTGCTGCTCACCCGCGCCGCCGGCCTCGGCGATATCCGGTCCATCGGGTCGGGCAATATCGGCGCGACCAATGTGCTGCGCACCGGCAACAAGGGGCTGGCCGCGGCTACGCTCCTGCTGGACGGACTGAAGGGCACGGCCGCCGTGCTGATCGGCGCCCAGTTCGGCCCCTGGCTCGGCCTGGCCGCCGGTCTTGGCGCGTTTCTGGGGCACCTGTTCCCGGTCTGGCTGGGCTTTCGGGGCGGCAAGGGCGTTGCCACCTTCGTCGGCGTGCTCGCCGGCCTGCACTGGCCGTCCTTCCTCGTCTTCGCGGCGGTCTGGCTCGTCATGGCCTTCGCCTTCCGCTATTCGTCGCTCGCCGCCCTAGCCGCGAGCCTCGCCGCGCCCGCCGGCATGATCGCCTTCGGTCTCGGCTGGCCGGTGATCCTGGTCACGGTCGTGATGGTCGCCCTTTTGTGGCTGCGCCACCACCAGAACATCGCCAACCTGATCGCCGGCAGCGAAAGCCGGATCGGCAGCAAGAGTGCGGCGCCGCCCGCATGAGCCAGGATGCGGACGATCTCTTCGCCCGCCCCTCGCCGGCCATACGGCTGACCGACCGCCAGCGTGTCGACTGGCTGCGCCTTGCCCGGTCCGAGAATGTCGGCCCGCGAACTTTCCGCGATCTGCTCAACCTCTATGGCGGCGCCGCGGCCGCTCTCGACGCCCTGCCCGAACTCTCCCGCCGCGGCGGCCTGCGCACGATCCGCATCGCCAGCCGCGAGGATGCCGAACGGGAGATCGCACAGGGCGCCCGCATGGGCGTGCGCTTCGTCGCCCTCGGCGAACCGGACTATCCCGACCGCCTGCGCCGCATCGCCGCCGTCCCGCCGATCATCGCCATTGCCGGACAATCCGGCGCCTTGCTGCGCCCGATGGTCGGCATCGTCGGGTCGCGCAATGCCTCGATCGCCGGCCTCAAGATGGCCACCCTCATCGCCCGCGGTCTGGGCGAAGCCGGCTTCGTCACGGTCTCGGGCCTTGCCCGCGGCATCGATGCCGCCGCCCACGATGCCTCGCTCGCGACCGGCACGATTGCCGTGCTGGCCGGTGGCGCGGACCGGATCTATCCACCCGACAATGCGCCGCTGCTGGCCCGCATTCTCGATTCCGGCGCGGCCATCACCGAGATGCCCATGGGCCACGAGCCCCGGGCGCGCGACTTCCCCCGCCGCAACCGGCTCATCGCCGGCCTGTCGCTCGGCGTCGTGGTGATCGAGGCGGCCGACCGGTCCGGCTCGCTGATCACCGCGCGCATGGCGCTGGAGGAGAACCGGGAGGTCTTTGCAGTTCCCGGATCACCTCTGGATCCGCGCGCCGCCGGAACCAACCGGCTGCTCAAGCAGGGCGCCGTGCTCGTGACCGAACCGGCCGACATCATCGAGGTCCTGAGGCCGGTCATGGCCCGCGATCCCGGCCCCGTGGAAGCCGGCGAGACCGATGTGCCGATGGAGCCCGTCGAGCCGGGAGACGATACGCGCAGCCGCATCCATTCCCTGCTCGGCCCGGTGCCCGTGACCATCGACGACATCGTCAGGGCGTCGGAGGCCCCCGTTGCCGCGGTCCGCGTGGTGCTGCTCGAGCTGGAACTCGCCGGCCGGCTTCACCGGGAACCGGGCGGCCGTGTCTCGCTCGTCTGATCCGCCTCGCCCGGGTCGAGCCGCGCGAAAGTCGCGGCGAGCCGTTCGGCTTCCATTCGCGCCATATCGGTGAGGAACCCAAGCGTGCGAAATCCGCCGGCATGGGCAAGCCCTGCAAGCTCCGCCGTTGCGGCGGCGAGATAGGCGGACAGTTCGGCGCGGTCCACGGGCCAGGTCGCCGGCGGGGGACCTGCCGCCCGCTGGTCGGATTCCGCCGGACGGCGCATGCTGCGGGCAGATGTCCTTCGGTCGGTCGTCCTTCGATCGGTCATGGCGATGGGCCCGGCTGACGGATGACGTGCGGCATCCCCAGAGCGATATACAACCTTTGATATCAGTCAATAGATTTTACAATCTTTTGGTGTTGTCGCTGCCATTTGACACTGCGTTGGCTTGTGCCCATGTTCCGCGCCTGTTTGCGCCGCACCAGGGGCGGCGGCGCAAGGCTTTGCAAGGGACTGACAGCGCGTGGGCGTCAACGTCGTCATCGTCGAATCGCCGGCCAAGGCCAAGACGATCAACAAATATCTTGGTTCCGGCTACGAGGTCATCGCCTCCTTCGGCCATGTCCGCGACCTGCCGCCGAAAGACGGATCGGTGGACCCCGATGCCGATTTCACCATGATCTGGGAGGCCGACGGGCGCGGCGCCAAGCGCATTGCCGAGATCGCCCGCACCGTGAAGGGCGCCGCCAAGCTCATCCTGGCCACCGACCCCGACCGCGAGGGCGAGGCGATCTCCTGGCACATTCTGGAGGCGCTGCGCGAGAAGCGCGTGCTGAAGGACATGCCGGTCGAACGGGTGACGTTCAACGCCATCACCAAGCAGGCCGTGCAGGACGCGATGGCCAACCCGCGGGCCATCGACGAGGCACTGGTCGAGGCCTATCTCGCCCGCCGCGCGCTCGACTATCTGGTCGGCTTCCGCCTGTCGCCCGTGCTCTGGCGCAAGCTGCCCGGCGCGCGGTCGGCCGGGCGCGTGCAGTCGGTCTCGCTGCGCCTCGTCTGCGAGCGCGAGGCCGAGATCGAGCGGTTCCGGCGGCAGGAATACTGGTCGCTGGTGGCGACCCTCGCCACTCCGCGCAGCGAGACCTTCGAGGCGCGGCTGGTCGGTGCGGACGGCAAGAAGCTCCAGCGGCTGGACGTCGGCACCGAGGACGAGGCCCGGGCCTTCGAGAAAGCGCTGAACGAGGCCCATTTCGCGGTTGCCTCGGTCGAGGCCAAGCCCGCCCGCCGGCACCCCTATGCGCCCTTTACCACCTCGACGCTGCAGCAGGAGGCCAGCCGCAAGCTCGGCTTTGCCCCGGCCCGCACCATGCAGGTCGCCCAGCGCCTCTACGAAGGCACGGATATCGGCGGCGAGACTGTCGGCCTCATCACCTATATGCGCACCGACGGCGTCGATGTGGCGCCGGAGGCGGTCTCTGCCATCCGCAGCCTGATCGGCAAGGATTTCGGCCCCCGCTATCTGCCCGGCGCGCCGCGCAAATACACGTCCAAGCAGAAGAACGCGCAGGAGGCCCACGAGGCGATCCGGCCGACCGATGCACGCCGGCACCCGCGCGAGGTCGCCCGCTTCCTCGAACCGGAACAGGCCAGGCTCTACGAGCTGATCTGGAAGCGCACGGTCGCCTCGCAGATGGAAAGCGCCGAGCTCGAGCGCACCACCGTCGAAATCACGGCCACCGTGGGGGGACTGGGGCCTTCGCTCGGCCGCAAGCTCGACCTGCGCGCCACCGGGCAGGTGGTGAAGTTCGATGGCTTCCTGACCCTCTACACCGAGGACCGCGACGACGAGGCGGACGATGAGGATTCGCGCCGGCTGCCGGCCATGACGATGGGCGAAAAGCTGGATCGTCGGGCCATTGCCGCCGGGCAGCACTTCACCGAGCCGCCGCCGCGCTACACCGAGGCGAGCCTCGTCAAGCGCATGGAGGAGCTTGGCATCGGCCGGCCGTCCACCTATGCCGCAACGCTGCAGACCCTGCAGGACCGCGAATATGTGCGGCTGGACAAGAAGCGGCTGATCCCCGAGGACAAGGGCCGGCTGGTCACCGCCTTCCTGGAAAACTTCTTCAACCGCTATGTGGAATACGGCTTCACGGCGGCGCTGGAGGAGCAGCTCGACCTCGTCTCCAACCACGAACTCGACTGGAAGGCCCTGCTGCGCGCGTTCTGGCGCGACTTTGCCGCCGCCATCGAGGAGACCCGGGAACTGCGCGTGTCCGACGTGCTCAGCGCGCTCAACGAGAGCCTTGGGCCGCATATCTTCCCCGACCGTGCCGACGGCGCCAATCCGCGCGCCTGTCCCAGCTGCGGCTCCGGCATGCTCTCGCTGAAGCTCGGCAAATTCGGCGCCTTCATCGGCTGCTCGAACTATCCCGAATGCCGCTTCACCCGCCAGCTTGCCGCCCCCGGCGAGGGCAATGGCGAGGGACCGGCGGACGCTGCGCCCGACGGCACGCGGCGGCTCGGCAACGACCCTGTCAGCGGACTTGAGGTCATCGTCCGGGACGGCCGGTTCGGACCGTACATCCAGCTCGGCGAGGGCGAGAAGCCGAAGCGCTCGTCGCTGCCCAAGGGGCTGGAACCGGCAAGCCTCGACCTTGCCCGCGCGCTCGCCCTTCTGGAACTGCCGAAGGAGGTGGCCCGCCATCCCGAGAGCGGCAATCCGATCCTCGTCGGCATCGGCCGCTATGGCCCCTATGTCCAGCACGATCGCACCTACGCCAATCTGGAAAAGGACGATGACGTGCTGGCGATCGGCTCGAACCGGGCCATCGACCTCATCATCGCCAAGGAGACCGGAGCGAAATCGCGCTTCGGCCGCGGTGCGCAGGCCACGGGCCGGGTGCTCGGCGACCATCCGACGCTGGGCGGACCGATCACCGTGATGCCGGGCCGCTACGGGCCCTATGTGAAGCACGGCGCCGTCAACGCGACCATCGCGAAGGGCAAGAACCCGGACGAACTGACGATGGACGAGGCGGTGGCGCTCATTGCCGCGCGCGCCGACAGCGCCGGCTCGGGGCGCAAGGGCAAGGCGCGTCCGGCGGCGGCGCGATCCGCACCCAAGGCGGCGGGCGCGACCAAGCCGGCGGCCAGGAAGCCAGCCGCGAAAAAGGCTGGGGCCAAGAAACCCGTCGCGAAGAAAGCCCCTGCCCCGAAGGACTGAGGCAGCGCTGCGCGGCGCAGCGTTTCCCTGACGCCGCCGATCCGGTAGCGTGCGGCGGTCCCGTCGCATGGCCGGGCCCGATTCCGGAAGTTCCTTGCCCCGCAAGCCCAAGACCGACGCGCCCGTCCGCCTGCCCTCCCGCGAGGAGGTTCTTGCCTTCATCGCGAGCCAGACCGGGCGCGTGGGCAAGCGCGAGATCGCGCGCCATTTCGGCCTGCATGGCGCCGACAAGGCGGAATTGAAGGCGCTGCTCAAGGGCATCCTCGACGAGGGCCTGGTGACCAAGGGCCGGGGCCGGCTGGTCAAGCGCGGCGCGCTGCCGCCTGTGCTGGTGGTCGACGTGGTGAGCCGCGATGCGGACGGCGACCTTGTCGCGAGCCCGGCCGAATGGAACGAGGCCGAGCACGGCGCGGTGCCGGATATCGTCATCGCCCTGCCCCATCGCCCGCGCGCCGGCGAGCCGGTGCCCGGCGTCGGCGACCGTGTGCTGGTGCGCCTGGCCGATGGCGGCGGGCCCTCCGACGATTCGAGGCCGGTCGGGCGGGTGATGAAGATCCTCGATCGCGGCCGCTCCCGCGTGATCGGCGTGTTCCGCGCCATTCCCGGTCATGGCGGCCGGCTGCTGCCCGTCGACAAGAAGAATTCCGGGCGGGAGCTCACCATTCCCGACGAGGCGACGGAGGGCGCCAGGGACGGCGATCTCGTCGCGGTCGATGTCGTGAAAACCTCGCGGTTCGGGCCACCGGTGGCGCGGGTGCGCGAACGCCTCGGCAACCTGACATCCGAGCGCGCCATCTCGCTGATCGCGCTGGAGATCCACGGCATCCCGCATGTCTTCCGCGCCGAAACCCTGGCGGAAGCCGAGCGCGCCGAGCCGGTGCGACCCGGCGGGCGCGAGGACTGGCGCCGCCTGTCGCTGGTCACCATCGACCCGGCCGATGCCAAGGACCACGACGATGCGGTCCATGCCGAACCCGATCCTGCGGCTGACAATCCCGGCGGCTTCATCCTCACGGTCGCCATCGCCGATGTCGCGGCCTATGTGCGCCCCGGCACGGCGCTCGACCGCGAGGCGGCGCTGCGCGGCAATTCGGTCTATTTCCCCGACCGGGTGGTGCCCATGCTGCCCGAGCGCATTTCCAACGACCTGTGCTCGCTGCGCCCGCTCGAGGACCGGCCGGCGATGGCCTGTCGGATCGTCATCCGCGCCGACGGGCGCAGGAAGTCCCACTCCTTCCACCGGATCCTGATGCGCTCGGCGGCAAAGCTCGCCTATGCCCAGGCGCAGGCGGCCATCGACGGCCGGCCCGACGACATCACCGATCCGCTGGTCGATGGCGTGCTGAAACCGCTCTGGGAGGCCTATGCGGCCCTGAAGCGCGCCCGCGACGACCGCGAGCCGCTGGACCTCGACCTGCCCGAGCGCAAGATCCTCTTGAAGCCCGATGGCACGGTCGACCGGGTGGTGGTGCCGGAGCGGCTCGACGCCCACCGGCTGATCGAGGAGATGATGATCCTCGCCAATGTCTGCGCGGCCGAGACGCTGGAAAAGCATCGCGTCCCCTGCATGTACCGCATCCATGACGCGCCGAGCATGGAGAAGCTCATGGCGCTGAAGGAGTTTCTCAAGACGCTCGACATCGCCCTGCCCAAGGCGGCGCTGCTGCGACCCTCCCATTTCAACCAGATCCTGCGCCGGGCCGGCGCCACGGATTCGGTGGAACTGGTCAACCAGGTGGTGCTGCGCTCGCAGAGCCAGGCGGAATATTCGCCGGAGAATATCGGCCATTTCGGCCTCAACCTGCGCCGCTACGCCCATTTCACCTCGCCGATCCGACGCTATGCGGACCTCATCGTCCATCGCGGGCTGATCCGGGCGCTTGGCCTCGGTTCGGACGGCCTGACCGACGGCCAGGCTTCGGCGCTGGCCGAGATCGGAGCCGAGATTTCCGCGGCGGAGCGCCGGGCGATGGCGGCCGAGCGCGAAACGATCGACCGGCTGATCGCCGCCCATCTGGTGGACCGGATCGGCGACATCTTCCAGGCCCGCATCTCGGGCATGACCCGGTCCGGCCTGTTCGTGAAACTGGCCGAGACGGGCGCTGACGGCTTCGTGCCGGCCGCCAGCATCGGCGGCGACTATTTCCGCTACGAGGAGGGCCAGCAGGCCCTCGTCGGCTCGCGCACCGGCGAAACCTACCGGCTGGGCGATCCGGTGACGGTGCGCCTGGTCGAGGCCGCCCCCGTGGCGGGAGCCCTGCGTTTCGAACTGATGAGCGATGGCCGGGCCGGGGTTGCCTCGCCCCGGCGCGGAGAGCACATACGGCGCAACCGTCGCGACGACGGCTTTTCCGACGGTCGGCGCGCCCGCCCCGGCGACAAGCCGTCCAAGCCCCCGTGGAAAAGGAAGGGCCGCAAATGAGCGTGCAATACCTTCATGGCAGTCCGGTTGCCGCCGAGAAGCCGGCCCGGCCGGTCTGGCCCGCGCTGAGGCGCGGCCTTGCCTGTCGCTGCCCCGCCTGCGGCGAAGGCCGCATGTTCTCGTCCTACCTGAAGGTGGCGCCGGCCTGCGAGCGCTGCGGCGAGGCGCTGCACCATCACCGGGCGGACGACGCACCGCCCTATCTGACGATCCTCCTCGTCGGCCACCTGCTCGTGCCCTTCATGCTCTGGCTGGAGGTGGGCTACGCACCGGACTACTGGATCCATATCGCGATCTGGCTGCCGCTGACGCTGATCCTGTGCCTGGCGTTCCTGCCGGTGCTGAAGGGGGCCGTGGTGGCCTATCAGTGGGCGCTCAGGATGCATGGCTTCGACGAGGACAGCGACGAAGCAAGGGACGCGATACCGGGATGAGCGAACAGGGTTCGGGGCTGGCCGAGAGGCTGACGAAGACGGAGCGCGAGCAGCGCTGGGCGAACCAGCGCCCGGTGGATGCCGCGACCCTCATTCTGATCGACCGCACCGGCAAGCACCCCAAGGTGCTGATGGGCAAGCGGCGCCTTGACCTGAAGTTCATGCCGGGCAAGTTCGTCTTTCCCGGCGGGCGGCGCGACCCCGACGACCGCGCCATGCCGGTCTATGGCACCTTGCACGACCTCGCCCAGGCGCGTCTGATGGCGCGCGTCCAGCGACCGTCCATGTCCCGTGCCCGATCGCTGGCGCTGACCGCCATCCGCGAGACCTGCGAGGAGACCGGGCTGCTGCTCGGCACCCGCGATGCCGGCAAGCCGGAGGTCGTTCCGAAAGGCTGGGAGCTTTTCGCCGCGCACGGCGTGTTCCCGGACCTTGAATCCCTCCATTTCGTCGCCCGCGCCATCACGCCGCCGCGCCGGCCGAAGCGTTTCGACACCCGCTTCTTCGCCTGCGACGCCGACCATGTCGCCCACCGGATCGAGGGCGTTGTCGGCCCCCATGCGGAACTGACCGAACTGAAATGGCTGACGCTGGAAGAAGCGCTCCACGAGGACCTGCCGACCATCAC
Source organism: Phreatobacter sp. (assembly GCF_051860605.1). Taxonomy (GTDB): domain Bacteria; phylum Pseudomonadota; class Alphaproteobacteria; order Rhizobiales; family Phreatobacteraceae; genus Phreatobacter. The sequence continues at coordinate 43,414 of NZ_JBHYDR010000011.1, forward strand.
CACGGTGGTGCTCGAGGAACTCGGCGACCGCATCACCAAAGGGTTCTCGCCGGCCCTGCCGGTGCCGTTCTACTACATGGTCCGCAAGGAGTTCCGGCGGGAACTGCTCTGACACATTAACGCGAATTCATTTGAGGTGGCCCGAGGCGACCGACTAGCGTCCTGACCGAATATGTGGCGATCATGGAAGGGCCGCGCGGATGTGGAAGCCTTGGCTGTTGCGGTTTCACCGCTGGATCACGCTGGTCTTCGCCCTGCCTCTCGCTGTGATCATCCTGACCGGGCTGATCCTGTCGTTCGAACCGATCGCCCAGATCGGCGCCACCCGCCCCGGATCGCTCGATGCCGCCCGGATCGAGGCGATCCTGGATCGCCATGATCCCGAGGGCAAGGCACGCTCGCTGACCTTCCGCGCCTATGAGAACCGGCTGTCCATCGGCGGGGTCAGGCCCGACGACACGATCGACGTCGATATTCGCACCGGAGCCGAACTGACGGAGGGCGGCACGGTTTCCGACCTCTTCTACTATTCTCGCGTTCTGCACGAGACGCTAATGCTGGAACTCGGCTGGCTGGTGCACGTCTCGACGATGGCCATGCTGCTGCTGGTGGCCATCGGCATCGCCATGGGCTGGCCGCGCCTCGCCAACTCAGTGTCGGGCTGGCACAAGGGTGTGGCGTGGATCCTGCTGCCATTGCTCATCCTGTCGCCCCTCACCGGCCTGTTCCTCGCCTGGGGTGTGACCTTTACCGGCCCCCCGCCGACCGCCCGTGCCGAACCCGTCCCGCTGCGCGAGGCGATCCGCATCGCGGGAGCGCAGCATGACCTGTCGGGCCTCGTCTGGCTGCGCAGCCGCAACGGCCGCCAGTTGATCCGCCTCGTCGAGGGTGGCGAGTACCGGGTCTTTTCGGTGGCGCGCGACGGCCTTGTCGCCAGTTCGCGCAACTGGCCGCGCCTGCTGCACGAGGGCAATTTCGCGGGCATCTGGGCGGGCCTGATGAACGTGGTGATCTCCCTTGCCTTCATCATCCTGATGACCACCGGTCTCGTCATCTGGGCGCGGCGACGCTTCCGCAGGCGCCCGTCCGCCAGCCGCCCCCGCCGTACCGTTCAGTCTGCGCCGGCCTGAGGCGCCAATTCGGCGCTTGTCATGGCGCGGTCACGGCGTCATGTCAGGCGGCCTCATGACCGTCATCGCATCCCCCACCTTCGACCGCCAGACGACCCTGTCCATCGCTGCGGCCATTGCCTGCATCGTGTCGGTGGGAATCGGCCTGTCGCTGTCGATCCCGCTCCTGTCCTTTGCCATGGATGCCAAGGGTGCCTCGCGCACGCTCATCGGCATCAACACAGCCATGGGCGGCGTGGCGACGATCGCCTGCGCGCCGTTCATCTCCGGCTGGGCCAGGGCCTATGGCGTGCGGGCGGTGCTGGGGGTGGCGATTGCAACGGGGGTGGTCTCGCTTCTCGCCTTCCTGGTGGTCGAGCCGCTCTGGGCCTGGTTCCCCCTGCGATTCGTGTTCGGCGGCTCGCTGGCCGTGCTGTTCGTGCTCTCCGAATACTGGATCAACGCGGCCGCCCCCGAGGCGCGGCGCGGCTTCGTGCTCGGCATCTATGCCACCGCCCTGTCGCTGGGATTTGCCACCGGGCCGCAGATCCTGACCTTCGTCGGCACCGCGGGGCCGGCGCCGTTCCTGGCGGGCAGCGCCGTCTTCGGCCTCGCCGCCCTGCCGGTCGTGCTGGCGCGCGGCATCGCCCCCGTCATCGGGGACGAACCGACGTCCGGGCTGATGACGTACCTGTGGGCGGCGCCGGCGGGCACGCTGGCGGCGCTGGTGTTCGGCGCCGCGGAAACCGGCGCCATCGCGCTGCTGCCGCTCTACGGCACGGCCATCGGTCTCGACACGATGGGCGCGCTGTCGCTGGTGACGGCCTTCGTGCTCGGCAATGTGCTGTTCCAGATCCCCTTGGGGATGATCGCCGACCGGATCGACCGGCGCTGGGTGCTGCTGTTCTGCGCCAGCGTCGGCGCGACCGGCATGGCCGTCATGGCCATGGTCCCGCTCGGCCTGACCGCGCTGATGGCGCTGCTGTTCGTGTGGGGCGGCATCGTCGCCGGGCTCTACACCGTGGGGCTCGCCCATCTCGGCAGCCGCTTTCGCGGCGCAGACCTTGCCCAGGCCAATGCGGCCTTCGTGGTGATGTATTCGATCGGGCTGATCGTCGGGCCGCCGCTGGCGGGGGCCGGCATGGATTTTTGGCCACCCCACGGCCTTGCCGCCACGCTGGCCCTGCTGTTCGCCTTCTATCTGGCCGTGGTGGTGACGCGGATCGCGATCACCCGCCAGTCGGCCTGACATTCGTCCGATTATAGGACTACGGTCCTTGACAGCGTGACGATGGTTTGGTAGATTCCCGCTATGTTCGAAAGCTGCGCCTGAAGGCAGGGACTGGCACCGGCAGACCCCTGCCGCGGCTTCATTCCACCGTCACGCTTTTGGCGAGGTTGCGCGGCTGGTCGACATCCGTGCCCATCTCCACGGCCGTGTGATAGGCGATGAGCTGGATCGGCACCGCATAGACGATGGGCGCGATGGTGGCCGGCACGTCGGGCATCACGATGGTGGCGACGGTATCGACGGCGGCGTGCTCGGCCCCCTTGGCATCCGTCACCAGGATGATCAGGCCGCCCCGCGCCGCCACCTCCTGCATGTTCGACACGGTCTTCTCGTAGACCTTGTCGAAGGGCGCGATGACGACCACCGGCATGGTCTCGTCGATCAGCGCGATGGGGCCGTGCTTGAGCTCGCCGGCGGCATAGCCCTCGGCATGGATATAGGACAGTTCCTTCAGCTTCAGCGCGCCCTCCAGGGCGATCGGATAGGAGGTGCCGCGGCCCAGATAGAGCACGTCGCGCACCTTGGAGAGCGACTTGGCGAGACCGGCGATCTCGTCCTCCTGCTTCAGCGCCTCGTTCATGTAGCGGGGCGCCTCCATCATGGCGCGCACCAGCCGGTCCTCGTCCTCGGGGCCGACATAGCCGCGGGCCTTGCCGGCGGCGATGGCCAGCGAGGCGAGCACGGCGAGCTGGCAGGTGAAGGCCTTGGTCGAGGCGACACCGATCTCGGGACCGGCCAGCGTCGGCATGACGATGTGGCTCTCGCGGGCAATCGTCGAGGTCGGCACATTGACCACGGCGAGGACGTGCTGGCCGTTCTCCTTGGCGTAGCGCAGCGAGGCCAGCGTATCGGCCGTCTCGCCGGACTGGGAGACGACGATCATCAGGCCGCCCGGCACCATCGGCGTCTCGCGGTAGCGGAACTCGGAGGCGATATCGATGTCGACCTGGATCCGGGCGAAGCGCTCGAACCAGTATTTGGCGGTGAGGCCGGCGAGATAGGCGGTTCCGCAGGCCGCGATCGAGATGCGCGGCAGCTTGGCCCAGTCGAAGGGCAGGTCGGCGGGCAGCCGCACCTTTCCGGCGGCCATGTCGAGATAGTGGGCGGTGGTGCGGGCGACGACTTCGGGCTGCTCGTAGATCTCCTTGAGCATGAAATGCTTGTGGTTGCCCTTGTCGACGAGGAAGGCGGTCGCCGAGGAGCGGATCACCGGCCGCTGCACGACATGGCCCTGCTCGTCGCGGATCTCCACGGAGTTGCGGTCGAGGATGGCCCAGTCGCCCTCCTCCAGATAGGCGACCGCCGAGGTGAAGGGCGCGAGCGCGATGGCGTCGGAGCCCAGATACATCTCGCCATCGCCATAGCCGACCGCGAGCGGCGAGCCCTTGCGGGCGCCGATCAGCAGGTTGTCGTTGCCCTCGAACACGAAAGCGAGCGCGAAAGCCCCGCGCAGGCGCGGCAACACGGCGCCGACCGCATCGGCCGGGCTCTTGCCGGCCTTCATCAGCTGGCCGACCAGATGCGCGACGGTCTCCGTGTCGGTCTGGGTGGAGAAGACGACGCCTTCCGCCTCCAGTTCGCGCCGCAGCTCGCGGAAATTCTCGATGATGCCGTTGTGGACGACGGCGACCCCCTCGGAGGCATGCGGATGGGCATTGGTCTCGGTCGGCGCGCCGTGGGTGGCCCAGCGGGTATGGCCGATGCCGATGGTGCCCTTCAGCGGCGCGCCCGCCAGGACCGCCTCCAGGTTCTTCAGCTTGCCCTCGGCGCGGCGGCGGGTGAGCACGCCATCCTCGAGCGTGGCGACCCCGGCCGAATCATAGCCGCGATATTCGAGCCGCTTGAGACTGTCGACGAGCTGGCCGGCCACGGGCTGCTTGCCGAGGATGCCGATGATACCGCACATGCGCTCTTGGCTCCGTTCATGCCCGACTCTGCCCTTGATAGGCCCATCGGCGTCAAAAGGGGTTTAACGGCGGCGCGAGGCCGCCGGGAAATGAAAAGCTGTGACGATGTGAGACAGGGGCGAAGGCGATGGGCTGCACCACGCCAGTGCGTCCTTCGAGGCTCGCTGTCGCTCGCACCTCAGGATGAGGAGGGTGGTGAGCGGCATCGGCTTCTCCAGTGAGTGCCCCCCCGCTCCGCCTGCCCACCCGGGATGCAGACCCCGATGCTCCTCATCCTGAGGAGCTCCCTGGCGTTGCGCGGCACCAGCCACGTGCGTCCTTCGAGGCTCGCTGTCGCTCGCACCTCAGGATGAGGAGGGTTGGGAATGGCATCAGCGGCGAGAGGCTCGCCCGTTGCGCTTCAGATCGCCCTCGGTGCCGTCCTCTGCCCACCTCATCCTGAGGTGCGAGCGACAGCGAGCCTCGAAGGACGCAGGCCCGGGCTGCAGTCCCCCAATCTGGCGCTGCCCTCAGGCTTTCCCCGCTTCCTTTGCCTTGCGCGCGGCCCGGCGGCGCTTGTTCGTCCGGATGCGCTCGGCCCCCCGGTCCGGAAGCGCTGCCTGCCGGGGACGGCCGAAGGCGAGCGAGCCGGAGGCGACATCCAGCGTGATGGTCGAGCCGGCCGCGATCAGCACCTCGTCGCCGATGGTCAGCGGCGCCACCAAGGTGGAATTGGAGCCGACGAAGGCGTCGCGGCCGATGACGGTCGGGTGCTTGTCGGCGCCATCGAAATTGCAGGTGATGGTGCCGGCGCCGATATTGGTGCCCTCGCCGACAGTCGCATCGCCAAGATAGGCAAGATGGTTCGCCTCCGCCCGCGGCCCCATGGTCGTGCGGTTCACCTCGACGAAATTGCCGATATGCACCCCCTCCCCGATCCGGCTCTTCGGCCGGATGCGCGCGAAGGGGCCAACAATGGCGCCGCGCGCGACGTGGCAGCCGGCAAGGTGGGAACTGGCGCGGATGATGACGCCGTCCTCCACCGTCACGCCGGGGCCGAACACCACATTGGGCTCGACCAGCACGTCGCGGCCGAGCCGCGTGTCGAAGGACAGGAAGACGGTGCCCGGCGCGGTCAGCGTGGCGCCACCGCGCATGGCCGCGACGCGCAGGCGCGTCTGCGCGATGGCCTCGACCTCGGCAAGCTGGACGCGGTCATTGACGCCGCGCACCTCTTCTTCAGGGGACGTGACGATGGCCGTGGGCAGACCCCCGGCAAAGGCCAGGGCCACCGCATCGGTCAGGTAGAATTCGCCCTTGGCATTGGCATTGCCGATCCGTTTCAGGAGAGCCAGCGCATGGGTCCCGGCCAGCGCCATCAGCCCGCCATTGCAGAGCGTGATGGCGCGCTGCGCTTCGGTCGCGTCCTTCTCCTCGACGATGGCGGCAAGCGCGCCGCCTTCCATCACCAGCCGTCCGTAGCCGAACGGGTCCGCCGCCTGGAAGCCGAGCACCGCCACGGCCGCGCCCCCCGCCAGCGCGGCGCGCAGGCGCAGGAACGTCTGAGGCGTCACCAGCGGCGTATCCCCGAAGGCGACGATCACATCGTCAAAGCCCTTCGCGAGGGCGGCCTCGGCCTGCAGCACCGCATGGGCGGTGCCGAGGCGATCGGCCTGGACATGGACAGTGGCCTCCGGCACCAGCCGGCGCGCCTCCGCGGCGACATCGTCCCGATCCGGCCCGACCACGACCGCTGCCGCCGTGCCGCCGGCCGCCGCCACCGCGGTCAGCACGTGACCGAGCATGGAAAGCCCCGCCACCTCGTGCAGGACCTTGGGCCGTGCGGACTTCATCCGCGTGCCCTCGCCGGCCGCGAGCACGATGGAAAGGCAGGAGCGTTCGGTCATGGGGAGGTTCCGATTCGGCAGATCATCGGCATTCTAGGGCCTTTGGAGACCGGCATCGTGGGATTGCGTCCTTCGAGGCTCGCTCCGCTCGCACCTCAGGATGAGGGGGATTGTCACTGGCATCAGCGTCGGAAAAGGCACGGAAGGTCCGCAGCATCAACCGAGGTGCAAGACACCCCTGGCCTCATCCTGAGGTGCGAGCCCGAAGGGCAAGCCTCGAAGGACGGCCAACACTGATGCAGGATGCCCGCCGTCAGGCAAGCCCCTTGGCCAGCCGGTCGAAGGCCACGAGGATCTTCAGGAGGCCCTCCATCTGCCTGAGCGGCACCATGTTGGGGCCGTCGGACGGCGCCTTGTCGGGGTCGGGATGGGTCTCGATGAACAGGCCGGCAACGCCGACCGCCACCGCAGCCCGCGCCAGCACCGGCACGAATTCGCGCTGGCCGCCGGAGGACGCGCCCTTGCCGCCGGGCTGCTGGACCGAATGGGTGGCATCGAAGATGACCGGCGCGCCGGTCGTCTCCGCCATGATCGGCAGCGCGCGCATGTCGGAGACGAGCGTGTTGTAGCCGAAGGAGGCGCCGCGCTCGGTCACCATGACGTTCGGGTTGCCGGCCTCGGTCACCTTGGCGGCGACATTGGCCATGTCCCAGGGCGCGAGGAACTGGCCCTTCTTGACATTGACCGCCCGGCCGGTCCGCGCGGCGGCGACCAGCAGATCGGTCTGGCGGCAGAGAAAGGCCGGGATCTGCAGGATGTCGGCGACCTCGGCGACCGGCGCGCACTGGTCGATCTCGTGGATGTCGGTGATGACCGGCAGGCCGAGCCGCTCCTTCACCTCGGCGAAGATCGGCATGGCCGCCTTCATCCCGATGCCGCGCGAGGACTTGCCCGAGGTGCGGTTGGCCTTGTCGAAGGACGACTTGTAGACGAGGCCGATGCCGACCCGCTCCGTGATCTCCTTCAGGGCGGCGGCAACCTCCAGCGCGTGCTCGCGGCTTTCCATGGCGCAGGGCCCCGCGATCAGGGCCAGCGGCAGGCGGTTTCCGAAGGTCACCGGGCCGACCGTCACGGTCGCCTGAGCCAGTTCGGACAATGAGGTCATGTCGGGTCTCCGGGCCCTGCAGCGCCCGGCCATGCGGGACCCGGGCGCCGGGTTACGGTCGCCGACGCCTTCTGGCAGACCTGCGCGCGCCGATCAACCGACGATGGCGTGCGGGATGAAGCAGGAGGTGTTGCCGGTGACGAGGCCCGCATCCTCGCGGATGCCCATGCCGGCCGGGTCCTGGTCGATGATCCACGAGCCGAGAACCGGCCGCATGCCGTTGAACACGACGTCCGGGGCGAGCGCCTGCAGCACCCGCGGCTGATCGCCATAGGGACCCTCGGGCGCGGCCAGAACCACGCCGTCGCGGCGGATTTCGACGTTCGACCCCTCGCGCGAGAAGATCGGCTTGGCGGCATAGCTCGAGCCGAGACTGGAGGCGGCGGGATCACCCTCGTGGTAGCATTCCAGGAGGTTGGGGTGATTGGGCGCGAGCTTCCACAATTCGGGCAGGATAGCCTTGGTCGAGAGCAGCATCTTCCAGGGCGGCTCGATCCAGATCGTGTTGCTGGCCGGCATGGCCGAGCCGAACTCCTCGTGGATCAGCCATTCCCAGGGATAGAGCTTGAACAGCGTGTCGATCGAGCGGTTCTGCAGGTCGACGAACTGGCCGTTGCGGGACAGGCCGATATCGGCAATGTCGATCAGCACCAGCCGGTGGCCGGCCTCGGTGGCGCATTCGGCCATGTATTCGACGTTCTTGCGGTCCTCCAGCTCCTCGGAGAAGGCCGTCATGTGGAACAGGCCGGATTTCGGCCATTCCTTGAACCGCGCGATCAGCTTGTCATGCAGGCTGTTGAACTGGTCGGCATCCTTGGGCAGGGCGCCGGCCTTGATCCGGTCCTCCAGCCAGAACCACTGGAACACGGCGGCCTCGTAGAGCGAGGTCGGCGTGTCGGCGTTGAACTCCAGAAGCTTTGGCGGCGAGGTTCCGTCATAGGTGAAATCGAACCGGCCATAGAGGCTCTTGTCGTGCCGCTGCCAGCTCTTGGCCAGCCAGTCCCAGTAGATGGAGGGGATGTTGAGGCGGCGCAGATATTCCTCGTCGCGCACCGCCCGGCCTGCGAATTCCCCGCACAGCGCCACCAGTTCCTCGGTGCCCTCCTCGATGTCCTTCTCGATCTGGTGCAGCGTGAACTGGTAGTAGGCCCGCTCGTCCCAGTAGCGCTGGCCGTCCGGCATCGCATAGGCGAAGCCATATTCGTCGGCGAGCGCCTTCCAGTTGGGCCTTTCGGCGATAGCCACCCGCTTCATGTCAGCCTCCCGATCGCGACGACGAGGACGAGAAACTGCGACCGGTCGAGCCGAAGCCGCTGCGTGTCACCCCCTGGCTCTGCGTGGCCGACCGGCCCGAACTGCTGCCCCAGCCGACGGAACGCGCCGAGCCACCGCGTCCGCCGGTCCAGAAGAAGGAATTGGACGATCGCGTGGTCGGGCAGGACCGGCGGGCCGAAAAGACCTGTCCGGTCGCCGTGATGTAGCGTCCGGGCGTCGACATGCCGAGGGGCTGCATGCTCCACGAGCCCGAACCGCTGCGGGACAGGCCGACGGCGGCAGGCGCCCCGCTGAAGGCCACCCGGCACTGCTCGCCGGGAACCACGGCCTCGCATTGCATCTGGGTCGTGACGATCTGCGTGGTCGTGCAGTCCGTGCGGGTGCGGCCGGTGCCGAAGCCGTTGGTGGCCGTGATCGCGCCGACGCCGAGCAGGGCCGCGGTGCCGATGCCGATCGGCGACAACAGTGCCGAGCGCTTGCGCTGGGGGGTGGCCGCGGGGGCATCCACCCTCACCTTCGGCTTGGCGAGCCTGCGGCGCTGCTTTCCCTCGCCCCGGTTGTTGCCGGTCACCGCCCGGCCCTCACGTCGTCATGGAGGCCGCGACCAGCTGGCCGCCGGCAATGGACACGGCGCCGAGCCAGATGCCGGCCGAGATCTCGCTGCGTTCGATGCGGCCTGACAGGTCGTCGAGGAAGATGCGCGCCATGTAGTAGATGCCAACCTGCACCACCAGCGACACACCGGCCCACAGCGCATTGTCGAGGATGGATTCCGAATATTCGACCGTGGCGGCCAGCGGGATCGAGAAGCCGATGAGGCTTCCCGCCAGCGCCACGGCGGCGGCCATGTTGCCACCGCGCATGAGGTCGAACTCGTTGTGGCGGGTGATGCGCGTATAGATGACCGCGAACAGGGCGAGAAAGCAGGCCGCCAGGGCGAAATGGGCGATGAAGGCCGGAAAGCCCGACAGATAGTCCGCGATCATTTTGGCGATTCCCCTCTGACGATAGGGAATGCTAACCCGACACGCCGCTCCGGGCTACCTCGGGCCGGCGACCGGAATGATCCGGGTGGTTCCGGACCCGGCAAGGCAGAAACCGGTCGCGCGCGGCACGAAGCCGGCAGCCGTCGGACTGGCTTCGCAGGTGCCGTGGCGGTCCTCGCAGGGCGTGCGGTCGTTATAGACCGGGCCGGTGCGGGCGAGCAGGGCCTGCGCCTCGTTCCACATCGACTGGCAGCGCCCGGCCGCATGGCCCGCGGCCGCGCAGGCCTCCACCGAATGCCAGACCGGCGCCGCGCCGCACTCCCCGCCGCTGCGCCAGACCTGGACCATCAGCGCCGCAGCCGCCAGGACCGCCGCGGCCACGATCAGCGCGCCTTTCCGCATCAGACGAGGCGCGACTGCACCTTCGCCGCCTCGATGAACGAGCGGAACAGCGGGTGCGGGTCGAAGGGCCGGCTCTTGAGCTCGGGATGATACTGGACGCCGATGAACCAGGGATGGTCCGGATATTCGATGGTCTCGGGCAGCACGCCGTCCGGCGACAGGCCGGTGAAGACGAGCCCCTTGCTCTCCAGCCGCTGCCGGTAGTCGAGATTGACCTCGTAGCGGTGGCGGTGGCGTTCGGAAATCATGTCGGAGCGGTAGATCGTGGCGATCTTCGAATCGGGCTTGAGATGGGCGGTGAAGGCGCCGAGCCGCATGGTGCCGCCGAGATCGCTGCCCTGGCTCCGCTTGACCAGTTCGTTGCCCTTCAGCCATTCGGTCAGGAGGCCGACAACCGGCTCGGGGGTCGGGCCGAACTCGGTCGAATTGGCGCCGGCGATGCCGGCGAGGTTCCGCGCCGCCTCGATCACCGCCATCTGCATGCCGAAGCAGATGCCGAAATAGGGCACCTTGCGCTCTCTGGCGAAGCGGGCCGCCCGGATCTTGCCCTCGGCCCCGCGCTGGCCGAAGCCGCCGGGCACGAGGATGCCGTGGACGTCCTGCAGATAGGGCGAGGGATCCTCGCGCTCGAAGACCTCGCTCTCGATCCACTCGAGATTGACCTTGACCCGATTGGCCATGCCGCCATGGGCCAGAGCCTCGATCAGCGACTTGTAGGCGTCCTTCAGCCCCGTGTACTTGCCGATGATCGCGATATTGACCTCGCCTTCCGGATTGTGGACCCGGTTGGAGACGTCCGCCCAGCGCCGCATGTCCGGCTCGGGCGCCGTGTCGATGGCGAAGGCGCGCAGCACCTCGTCGTCGAGGCCGGCGCGATGATAGGCGAGCGGCACATCGTAGATGGAGGCTGCATCGCGCGCCTCGACGACGGCCGAGGGCCGCACGTTGCAGAACAGCGCCAGCTTCTTGCGCTCGCCCTCCGGGATCGGCCGGTCGCAGCGGCACAGCAGGATGTCGGGCGCGATGCCGATCGAGCGCAGTTCCTGCACCGAGTGCTGGGTCGGCTTGGTCTTCAACTCGCCCGCCGAGGCGATGTAGGGCAGCAGCGTCAGGTGGATGAAGATGCTGTCGCCCTCGGGCAGTTCGTTGCCGAGCTGGCGGATGGCTTCGAAGAAGGGCAGGCCCTCGATATCGCCGACCGTGCCGCCGATCTCGACGAGGACGAAATCATAGCCCTCGTTGCCCGTGCGCACGAAGTCCTTGATGGCATCGGTAACGTGGGGGATCACCTGGATGGTGGCGCCGAGATAGTCGCCGCGCCGCTCCTTGGTGATGATGTCCTGATAGATGCGGCCGGTGGTGATGTTGTCGGCACGCGTGCAGGGACGGCCGGTGAAGCGCTCGTAATGGCCGAGGTCGAGATCGGTCTCGGCACCGTCGTCGGTGACGAAGACCTCGCCGTGCTGCGTCGGGCTCATCGTGCCCGGATCGACATTGAGATAGGGGTCGAGCTTGCGCAGCCGGACCGTGTAGCCACGCGCCTGCAGCAGCGCGCCGAGCGCCGCCGAAGCCAGACCTTTTCCGAGGGACGAGACCACGCCGCCGGTGATGAAAATATACCGCGTCATGGGGCTTCCTCTTTAAGGCCGCATGTCTGATTCGGGTAGCGGGACGGCTGCACGCCAGACGCTGTCCACAAGAGAGAAGGGCCGGTCCACAAAAGAGAAGGGCCGGTTTCCCGGCCCTCGTTCCGACGCGTTCCGGCAGGGCCGGACTGCGGGTCCTGGGCGCGCCGCCGCTAGGGCCGCGGCGCCGGGGGCTGCGAACCGCCGGCCGGAGCCTGCGGCGGCGGCGAACCGCCAGCCGGGGCCTGCGGCGGCTGCGACAGGCCGCGAAGCCCCTCCAGCATGCCGGTCCCGCCGCCCTGCCCGCCCGACTGCGGCACCTGGGGCACGCCGGGCGAGGCCGGCACGGCCGGCGCCGCGGGGGCAGCAGGCGCGGTCGGCGCACCCGCCGGCCGGTCGAGCAGCGAGCGGGGGCCACGCGCCTGCGTCGCCATGATGGCCAGCGTGATCGAGGTCAGGAAGAAGGCACCGGCCAGCACGGCCGTGGCGCGCGTCAGCACATTGGCGGATCCGCGCGAGGACATGAAGTTGCCGCCGCCCCCGCCCATGCCAAGGCCGCCCCCTTCGGAGCGCTGGAGCAGCACCACGACGATCAGTGCGAGCACGATCATCAGGTGGATGACGAGGATGACGGTCTCCATGGCGGCGACGGGTCCTGTGCGAAAGAAAGCGGGTCTCTACACGATCGGCCGGGACTTGCCTACCCTCCGGGGGTGAGCCGGCCGGCCTTTACCGTTTCACCGGAAGGCCGCCGCGATGGCGAGGAAATCGGCGGCCTTCAGGCTTGCCCCGCCGACCAGCGCGCCGTCGACATCGGCGACACCCATCAGGTCCTTCGCATTGGCCGGCTTGACCGAGCCGCCATAGAGGAGGCGGATGCCGGCGGCCTGCCTGCCATGGCGGGAGACGAGCCGCTTGCGGATCAGGGCATGGACCTCGGCGACATCGTCCGTGGTGGGGGTCAGGCCGGTGCCGATGGCCCAGACCGGTTCGTAGGCGACGATGACGGTCTGCGGCGTCGCGCCCTCGGGCACGGAACGGCCAAGCTGGCGGGCAACCACGGCCAGCGCCTTTCCGGCCTCGCGCTCGGCCTGCGTCTCGCCGACGCAGACGATCGCCGTCAGGCCCTCCGCTATGGCCGCTTTGGCCCTGGCGGCCACGTCGGCGTCGGTTTCGCGGTTGTACTGGCGCCGCTCGGAATGGCCGACGATGACCGCGCTGGCACCGGCATCCGCCAGCATCGCGGCGGAGACCTCGCCGGTGAAGGCCCCGGAGGATTCGGGGTGGCAGGTCTGGCCGCCGATGGCGATGCGGGACCCGAGCGCGGCGGCGGATGCGAGGAAGACCAGCGGCGCCGGCGGGCAGATCATGAGATCGACCTTCGCCCTCAGCGCGGCGTCATAGCCCTCGGCCATGGCGGCCAGTTCCTTCAGCGCCGCACGGCTGCCGTTCATCTTCCAGTTGCCGGCGACAAGGGGCCGAGGCGCCATGATCATTCTCCCGATCGCGAATGGCCGGGTGACTAGCAGAAGGCCGCCCGGTGCGCCACCCGGCGACCTTGCCCCTGGCGGGGGCGATCACTATGCTCCGCCGACTTTTTTCCGGTCCTGCGACAGGTCCGGCAGCCCTGTGACGTGGAGAACCGACCGGCATGTTGACCGGCATTCGCGGCGCCTTCGAGCGCGGATTCGTGCGTTTCCTCCTGATCGGCCTGATGGCTTTGCTCGTGCTGAGCTTCGCCGTCTGGGGCGTGGGCGACATTTTCCGGGGTGGAACATCGACGACCCTGGCCACCGTCGGCCAGACGCAGGTGACCGTCCAGGCCTTCCAGACCGCCTATAACCGCGACGTCCAGAACTTCGGACGGATGCTGGGTCGCGGCGTCACGCCGGACCAGGCCCGCCAGTTCGGGGTCGACCGGCGCGTGCTGTCGCAACTGCTGACCGACGCGACCCTCGACGAGCGGGCCCGCCAGCTCGGGCTCGGCGTGGACGACGACACGATCCGCGCGCGCATCCTGACCACACCGGCGTTCCGCGGGCCGACCGGGCAGTTTGACCGCAACGTGTTCCTCGACCGGGTCCGGTCGCTCGGCTTCAACGAACAGACCTATATCGACTATGAGCGGCGGCTTGCCCTGCGCCAGCAGATTGCCGGCGCGGTGTCCGACCGGCTGACGGCTCCCAATGCCATCATCGAGTCGCTGGCCCGCTTCCAGCAGGAAAAGCGCCGGGCCGCCTATGTCGTGCTCGGCGCGCGCGCGGTGGGCGACATTCCCGCGCCGGATGCGGCGACGCTCCAGAAATATTTCGAGGACAACCGGGCAACCTTCCGCGCGCCGGAATATCGCAAGCTCGTGGTCGTCACCCTGACGCCGGAAGAGCAGGCCGGGTTCCAGCAGGTGCCGGCCGACCGGATCGAGGCGGAGGTGGCGCGCCTGCGCGAGACCGCCGAGCGGCGCACCATCCAGCAGATCCGGTTCGGCAATGCCGACGAGGCCGCCGCGGCCCGCCGCCGGCTCGGCGAGGGCCTGTCCTTCGAGGATCTGGCGAAGGAGCGGAACATTTCCGACACCGACCTGACGCTGGGCACGCTGTCGCGGGCGCAGGTCAGCGACACGGTCGTCAGGGATGCCGCCTTCGCCCTCGCCGAGGGCGCCGTCAGCGAGCCGGTGACCGGAACCTTCGGCACCTTCCTGCTGCGCGTCACCCGTGTCGAGCCCTTCGACGAGGGCCGCGCCCGCGAGGAGGCGCGGCTGACGCTGGCCCGTTCGATGGCCCGCACGGCCGTGAACGAGCTGCACGACCGGATCGAGCGCGAGCGGGCGACCGGCCTGCCGCTGACCGATATTGCCACGAAGGTGGGCGTGACCGCCCAGACGATCGAGGCGGTGGATGTCCAGGGTCGCGACCCTGCCGACACGCTGCTCAATCTGGTCGGCGCCGCAGAGTTCCTGCCGGGCGCCTTCCGTGCCGATATCGGGCTGGAGAACGAACCGGTGCAGGTTCGCCAGACCGGCGCCTTCATCTGGTTCGAGGTCGCCGGCATCACGCCCGCGCGCGACCGCACGCTGGATGAGGTCCGCGACCGCGTCGAGGCCCGATGGCGTGAGGACGAGGTGAAGAGCCGCATTGCCAAAGCGGCTGAGGAGATGGTCGCCGCCATCAATGGCGGCAAGACGCTGGCGGAACTGGCCGCCCCGCTCGGGCTCGAGGTCAAGCAGTCACCCGAACTGCTGCGCACCGCGACCGAGGGCGACTGGGCCGCAGGCACCGTCGCCGCGCTGTTCGCGACCGCGAAGGGCAAGGCGGGCCAGGCTGCGGGGCAGGACGGCATCGACCGCATCGTCTTCGTGACGGAGACGGTCGAGGTGCCGGCCAATGCCACGCTCGACCAGCGCACGCGCGACCAGCTCGTTTCATCCATCGAGAACGACGTTCTCGAACAGTATATCTCCCAGCTCCAGCGCGACTTTGGCACGAGTGTGAACCAGACGCTGCTGAGCCGGGCCGTGGGTGGCGGCGAGACCCGCTAGCCCAAGCGAGGCTTTCCCATGCAGATCGAGCCTTCCTTCGAGGCCTTCTCCACCGTACATGCGGCGGGGCGGCCGCAGGTGGTGTGGACGACGCTCGTTTCCGATCTCGAGACCCCCGTCTCGGCCTATCTGAAGATCGCCGGCACCAGGACCAATGCCTTCCTGCTCGAATCGGTCGAGGGCGGCGCCATCAAGGGCCGCTATTCGATCCTGGGGCTCGACCCGGACCTGATCTGGCGCTGCCGCGGCGAGGTCGCGGAGATCAACCGCCGGCCGCAGACCGACCGGAATGCCTTCCTGCCGCTGGCCGAGGCGCCGCTGACCGCGCTGCGCACGCTGCTGGCCGAGAGCCGGATCGACATTCCCGAGAGCCTGCCGCCGATGGCGGCCGGCGTGTTCGGCTATCTCGGCTACGACATGGTCCGGCAGATGGAGCACCTGCCCCATGTCAGGCCCGATCCGATGGGGCTGCCGGACGCCCTGTTCATCCGGCCGATGGTGGTGCTGGTCTTCGACGCGGTGAAGGACCAGATCACCGTGGTCACGCCGGTCAGGCCGCAGTCCGGCCAGACCGCCAAAGTGGCCTATGACCGCGCGGTGGACCGGCTGATCGCGGTGGTCGATGCGCTCGACACGCCGATCGACAAGCAGACCCCCCTGCCCGACCATGCCGAGATCATGGCCGGCCTCGTCTCGAACACGAGCGAGGCGGATTATTCAGCCATGGTCGACCGGGCCAAGGAGTACATTGCCGCCGGCGACATCTTCCAGGTGGTGCTGTCGCAGCGCTTCTCCACGCCCTTCACCCTGCCGCCCTTCTCGCTCTACCGGGCGTTGAGACGGGTGAACCCCTCGCCATTCCTCTATTACCTGGCCTTCGACGGCTTCTCGGTTGCGGGCTCATCTCCCGAAATCCTCGTTCGCGTGCGCGACGGCCGCGTCACCATCCGGCCGATCGCCGGCACCCGCCCAAGGGGCGCGACGCCGGCCGACGACAAGCGCCTCGGCGAGGACCTGCTCGCCGATCCGAAGGAGCGCGCCGAGCATCTGATGCTGCTCGATCTTGGCCGCAACGATGTCGGGCGCGTCGCCAAGATCGGCACGGTCACCGTCACCGACCGCTTCTTCCTCGAGCATTATTCGCACGTCATGCACATCGTCTCGAATGTCGAGGGCGACATCGACCCGAAGCACGACCTGATCGATGCCATGGCGGCCGGGTTCCCGGCGGGCACGGTGTCGGGAGCGCCGAAGGTGCGCGCCATGCAGATCATCGACGAACTGGAGAAGGAGAAGCGCGGCCTCTATGCCGGCTGCGTCGGCTATTTCTCCGCGACGGGCGCCATGGACACCTGCATCGTGCTGCGCACGGCGGTGGTCAAGGACGGGCAGATGTATGTGCAGGCCGGCGCCGGCATCGTTGCCGACAGCGTCAATGCGATGGAGCAGGCCGAGTGCGTCAACAAGGCCAGGGCGCTGCTCTCGGCCGCCGACGAGGCGGTGAAGGCCGCTGCGCGCGCCGGGAGGGGCCAGTGAAGATCACCCTCATCGACAATTACGACAGCTTCACCTGGAACCTCGTCCATTATATCGGCAGGCAGGAGATCGACGGCGCGCGGCCGGAGGTCGCGGTCATCCGCAACGACAAGACCACGGCGGATGAGGTGATCGCCGGCGATCCCGACGCCATCGTGCTCTCGCCGGGCCCCTGCACGCCCAACGAGGCGGGCATCTGCCTGGAACTGATCGAGAAGGCCTCCGCCCGCATCCCGATGTTCGGCGTCTGCCTCGGGCATCAGGCCATGGGCCAGGTGTTCGGCGGCAAGGTTGTGCGCGCCCCGGTGCCGATGCATGGCAAGCTCTCCGAGATCCGCCATTCCGGGCAGAGCGTGTTCCGCGGCATCAACGGCGCCTTCCAGGCGACGCGCTACCATTCGCTGACGGTCGACCGGGACGGCTGGCCGCAGGACCTGGACATCACCGCCGAAACGGCCGATGGCGTCATCATGGGCCTGATGCATCGCGCGCGGCCGGTCCACGGGGTGCAGTTTCATCCCGAGAGCATTGCCTCCGAGCACGGACACCGCATGATCGGCACGTTCCTCGGGCTTGCCGCCGATTGGAACCGCAGCCAGGGGCGCCGCTGATGGAACAGTTCAGGACTCTCATCGCCAAGGTCGCCACCGGCGAGCCGCTGACGCGCACGGAGGCCGGCCAGGCCTTCGACCAGATCATGTCCGGCGATGCCACGCCCTCGCAGATCGGCGCCTTCCTGATGGCCCTGCGCGTGCGCGGGGAAACGGTGGAGGAAATCACCGCGGCGGTCGCCACCATGCGCGCCAAGATGGTGCGGGTCGAGGCGCCGGCCGATGCGATCGACGTGGTCGGCACCGGCGGCGATGCCTCGCACTCGCTGAACATTTCCACTTGTGCCGCCTTCATCGTGGCCGGCGCCGGCGTGCCGGTCGCCAAGCATGGCAACCGCGCGCTGTCCTCGCGCTCGGGCGCGGCCGACTGCCTGATGGCGCTCGGCGTGAAGATCGACCTCGGGCCGGAGGCGATCGCCCGCTGCATCCGCGAGGCCGGCATCGGCTTCATGTTCGCACCCGCCCATCACCCGGCCATGAAGTTCGTCGGCCCGACACGCGTGGAACTCGGCACCCGGACCATCTTCAACCTGCTCGGTCCGCTCTCCAATCCGGCCGGTGTGACGCGCCAGATGGTTGGCGTCTTCTCCGGGCAATGGGTCGCCCCGCTGGCGGAGGTGCTGAACAATCTCGGCTCGGCCAGGGCCTGGGTCGTCCATGGCTCGGACGGTCTCGACGAGGTGACTGGCACCGGCCCGACGATGGTCGCCCAGCTCGACCAGGGACGTGTCACCCAGTTTGAGGTCTCGCCGGCGGATGTCGGTCTGGCGCTGTGCGGGCCGGGCGAACTCAAGGGCGGCGATGCCGCCTTCAACGCCGCGGCCCTGCGGGCGGTTCTGGACGGCGAGCGCAATGCCTACCGCAACGTGGCGGCTCTCAACGCCGGCGCCTCGCTGGTGGTGGCCGGCAAGGCGCCCACCCTGCCGGACGGCTTCGCGATGGCGGAGGCCGCCATCGACAGCCGCGCCGCCGCCGCGCGGCTCGACCGGCTCGTCGCCGTCTCGAACGCGGCCTGAGGCAACCATGGTCGACGTGCTGAAACGGATCGAGGCCTACAAGCGCGAGGAGATCGCGGCGGCACGGCGCGCGCGGCCGCTGGCCGAGGTCGAGGCGGCCGCAAGGGCCGCCCCGCCGGTGCGGCCGTTTGCGGGCGCGATCCGCGCCAGGCTGGCGGCTGGGCAGACCGCGCTGATCGCCGAGATCAAGAAGGCGAGCCCCTCCAAGGGGCTGATCCGTCCCGACTTCGACCCGCCGGCTCTGGCGCGCGCCTATGAGGCCGGTGGCGCGGCCTGCCTGTCCGTGCTGACCGACACGCCCTCCTTCCAGGGCGCGCCGGAGTTTCTGACGGCAGCCCGCGCGGCCACCGCCCTGCCGGTTCTGCGCAAGGACTTCATGCACGACACCTATCAGGTGGCGGAAGCCCGCGCCTGGGGCGCCGACTGCATCCTGGTCATCATGGCCTCGGTCGACGACGTGCTCGCGGCCGACCTCGTGGCGGCCGCCGGCGACTACGGCATGGATGCGCTGGTGGAGGTGCATGACGAGGCCGAACTCGACCGGGCGCTGCGCCTCGCCTCGCCGCTGGTGGGCATCAACAACCGAGACCTGCGCACCTTCGAGGTTTCGCTGACGACCTGCGAGCGGCTGGCCCCGCGCATCCCGGCCGACCGGATCGTCGTCGGCGAAAGCGGCATCTTCTCACCCGCCGACGTCGCCCGGCTGGCCGGCGCGGGCATCCGCACGCTGCTGGTCGGCGAGAGTCTGATGCGTCAGGATGACGTTGCGGCAGCAACGAGGGTCCTCCTGACGTAACGCCAGCTCACGTAAGGTCCCCTTCCCTAGTGCCAGCACGCGAATTCGCAGTTTGCTGGTAAACGAAGGCTAAATGACGTCCCGTTTATCTTATCTTAATTGAATCTCGTCGGATTCCGGTTGCTTATCAGCTCGTCTCTATTCTCGATCCCGGTCGCAGAACAGGGGCACCTCATGCTGAGTCTTTTTCGTCAGTTCCAAAAGGATCGACGGGGCGCAATCGCAGTGGCATTTGCCGTCGCGATGTATCCGATCATGATGATGATCTGTGCGGCTGTGGATCTCAGCCGGCTCAGCCAGCAGCAGGCGCGCCTTCAGGCCGCCCTCGACGCCGCGGCGCTGATGGTCGCCAGGATGGTCGCCGACGGCAAGGCGCCGTCCGACATCAGCACGGTCGCCCGCAAATATGTCGAGGGCAACGTCAACCCGACCGAGATGTTCAATCTCCAGATCGGCGCCGTCATCGAAGGCGGCGTCGTGCGGGTCAGCGGCTCGGGCACGATCAACCCGATGATGGCCAACATCCTGACCGGCTCGCACCTGTCGATCGCCGGCAAGGCCGGCGCGGTGTGGCGGACCAAGAAGATCGACCTGGTGCTGGTGCTCGACAATACCGGCTCGATGTCCTCCTCCGGCAAGATGACCGCGCTGAAGAGCGCCGCCAAAAACCTGGTCGACATGCTGGCCTCGGTCGCCACCCGTCCCGATGCCGTGCGCATCGGCATCGTTCCCTTCGACACGCAGGTACGGGTGGGAACCACCTACCGGAACGAGAGCTGGCTGACCTATTCCGGCTCGGGAACCAATTCCAGCAGCTGGACCGGCTGCGTGACCGACCGCGACCAGAGCCATGACGTGGCCGACACCACGCCGACCACGGCGGTGGCCGCCACACTGTTTCCGGCGCGCAACTGCACCAAGACGTCGCTCGCCGCGATCATGCCGCTGACCACCGACTGGACGGCGCTCAAGGGCCGCATCGATGCCATGAACCCGTCCGGCAACACCAATGTCACCATCGGCCTTGCCTGGGGCCTGCACATGCTGACCCCCTCGCAGCCGCTGACCAATGCCCGCACGCTGGCCCAGGAGCCGGACCTGGAGCGGATCATCATCCTGCTGACCGATGGCGACAACACCCAGAACCGCTGGTCGACCAATGGCACGTCGATCGACGCGCGCACGGATCTGGCCTGCACCAACACCAAAGCCAACGGCATCCGGCTCTATACGATCCGCGTGATCAACGGAGACGCGGCGCTGCTGCGCCGCTGCGCCAGCCAGACGACCATGTACTACGACGTCCAGTCGGCGGCCGACCTTGGACCGGTGTTCCAGCGCATCGCGGCGGAGATCGGCAACCTGCGGCTGTCCAACTAGCGCCGACCGGCTCAGCAGGCAGGCGTTCAAGGCCGCTCGAGAAAAGCGAAATGCCGCCGCACCGGAGTGCGGCGGCATCATCACGAGACGTTCGGTTCGTGATTACTGCTGCATGATGTAGACAACGCGCCGGTCGGCCGGGTCCACGAGATACATCTGGTTCCCGACCACGACGTAGCGATAGGGCGCGTCGACCGTCTGCGGGAACGTGTTCAGCTCGACGGCCGGCGGCACCATGGCCCCGCGCGACATGGTCATGCCGTCGGGCAGCACGACCGCGCGCGGACGCTCCGTCGTCCAGAAGTTGCGGATCACCTCCATGCGCGCGTTCGGGATGGAGCCGGTGGTCTGCGCAGCCGACGGGTTGGGGCGAGAGCCGGTCGTATCGGCCGGACCCTGGGCCCATGCGCCACCTGAAAGAGCGACGATGAAGGCTGATGCGATGATGGTTTTCTTCATGAAATTCTCCAATACACGTTTGCCCCTTCGCCTGTGAATCCAACGTCTGCCAGGCCGGATCGTTCCGGAACCGATCAGGGTGCCGCGCCTTTTGCCGGACCGCGTCGCGCCTCGTGTTCGCCCCCAGCCATCCTCACGACCACGTCATCGCGGCGGTCTTGACTTTTCGGCGCCGTTTGGAGAAAGGACACGGGCGGGCCGGGCCCCTCTGACGACGACACAGTCGTGATGTCGGACCGCATCGGGTGATCTCGATGCCGGGTCCGAAGCAAGTTCCAAGCTGGAATCGGCGTTGAACACCCTCGAACACGAGAGGGTTCTTCATGCTTCCCATCGACCTGATGCTGGTCCTCGACCAGCCGTTCCTCGGCAAGCCCGCCTGGATGTGGCTCGCCTTCCTGACCATCGTCGGCCTGCTGCTCGCCTTCGATCTCGGCGTGCTCAATCGCGGACGCCGCGAGATCGGCGTGCGCGAGAGCCTCATGCTCTCCGGCTTCTACATCGTGCTGGGTCTGGCCTTCGGCGCATTCATCTGGACCTGGCTCGGCCGCCAGTCCGGCGTGGAATATCTGACCGGCTTCCTCCTGGAAAAGAGCCTGGCGCTCGACAATATCTTCGTCATCGCCACCATCTTCGCCTTCTTCGCCATTCCGCGCGAGTACCAGCACAGGGTGCTGTTCTGGGGCATTCTCGGCGTGATCGTGCTGCGCGGGATCATGATCGGCGTCGGCGCCACGCTGGTGGCGAGCCATGCGTGGATTCTCTACATCTTCGCCGGCTTCCTGGTGCTCACCGGCCTGAAAATGCTGTTCTGGGGCGAGAGCGAGCACGAACTCGCCGACAACCCGCTGCTGCGTTTTCTCAAGGGGCGGATGCGGGTGACGGACCGGCTGCACGGCGACCGCTTCTTCGTGCGGCTTGCCGACAGCAAGACCGGCCGCGCCGCGCTGTTCGCGACGCCGCTGTTCCTGGCGCTGGTCATGATCGAGGTGGCGGACGTGATCTTCGCGGTCGATTCCGTGCCGGCGATCTTCGCCATCACCACCGATCCCTACATTGTCTACACGTCCAACATCTTCGCGATCCTCGGCCTTCGCGCGCTCTATTTCGCGCTGGCCGCCATCATCCACCGCTTCCAGTACCTGAAGCAGGCGCTGGCGGTGCTGCTGGTGTTCATCGGCGGCAAGGTCTTTGCCTCCGACCTTCTGGGCATCGACAAGGTGCCGGCGGAGTTTTCGCTGGCCGTGACGATCAGCATTCTCGGTGCCGGTGTCGCCTTCTCGCTGTGGCGGTCACGGAACCAGGCAAACGTCGAGGCCCGGCAGGCGGGCTGATCGGGCTCAGAAGCGGGTCCGGCTGCAAAGCCGGGCCCGCCCCCTCATTCGGCAGCGGGTCGCGTGACGGCCATCGGCTGGAAGGGCGCGGCCATCGCCGTGACGATCTGCGACTGGAGTTCCGCCATGCGGGTCCAGCGCATGACGGCGGTCTCGACCGCGCCGCGCGCATAGTCCGACTGAAGCGCCACGAGAGCGTCGAGAGACCGCACGGCGGCCATCTTTTCGACCGTCGTTGCCGCCTCCTCCACTGATCGCTTCATCGCCTCGGCCGTTTCGGTCACCAGGCTCCGATAGCTGGCGGTTGTGGCTGTCGCGCTCTGCACCATCACGTCGAGCCGCTCGCGCCCGAGCCGCTGAAGATCGTCCACCGACTGCGCCATTGGGTCCCCCTCTCGACGCCCGGCGGTCCGGGCGGGTCGCCCGGTAACCTTTCTGCCGCATTGCGCCAGTCCGGGAGTGTGCGTCGCACAATGAGCGTCGTCAACGACCTGCATGCGCCTCGCCAGATTTGGCCGAACAGAGAGGCTCGACGTTTAACGTCCTGGCAACCGCTTCAAGTTACCGTCTTTTTCAACGTTCCCGCCTCGGTGGGGACGGCGTGCCGAGTACGGCTGCGTATCGCCGAAGTGGTGTTGCGTCGCCGGCGGCCTTCGGGCCGTCGGTCGTCCCCCTGAGGTTGATGCCGCCCCACCCGGCCGCGGGGACAGGGACGCGCACCGGATGCCAGGACGGCCCCGGACGCATGCGGTTGAGTCAGGGGTGTTGGAATGGCGACGATGAACGGCGCCGGCCGGACCGAAGGGTTGCGCCGGACGCAGAAGGTCGCATGCTGGATGGCCGCGCTGGCGGTCATGTCGCTTACCGCAACCGACACCGAGGCCAGGCCGCGCCGACACGGCGGCTATGCGCCGGCCTATGCGGCGATCGTGATCGACGCCAAGACCGGCCAGACGCTGCATGCCGAAAGCGCCGATTCCATGCGCTTTCCAGCCTCGATCACCAAGGTCATGACACTCTATCTGCTGTTCGAGCAGATCGAATCCGGCCGCCTGTCGTTGCAGTCGCCGCTCTCCGTGTCGGCCGAAGCCGCCCGGCAGCCGCCCTCCAAGGTCGGCGTGCGGCCCGGATCGACCATCACGGTCGAGGAGGCGATCCGCGCCCTCGTCACCAAATCGGCCAATGACGTCGCCGTGGTCATCGCCGAGAACATCGGCGGCAGCGAGGAACGCTTTGCCCAGATCATGACGCGGCGCGCCCGTGCGATCGGCATGTCGCGGACCACCTTCCGCAACGCCTCCGGTCTTCCGGACGCCGGGCAGATGACGACGGCCCGCGATCTCGCAACCCTCGGCCGGGCCATCCAGGACCACTTTCCGCGCCAATGGCGCTATTTCCAGACTTATTCGTTCGCCTATCGCGGAGTGAACTATCGCAATCACAACCGGCTGCTCGGCCGGGTGGCCGGGGTCGACGGCATCAAGACCGGCTATATCCGCGCCTCGGGCTTCAACCTTCTCACCTCGGCGCGTCGCGGCGAGCGCCAGCTCGTCGCCGTCGTCATGGGCGGCCGCACGGGCGGCGCCCGCGATGCCCGCATGCGCCAACTGATCGAGCTGCAGTTCCCCCGTGCCTATGCGGGGGCCCGCACCGCGCCGGTCATCGCCCGCGCCAGCGAACCGGCGCAGGTAGCACAGGCCCGTCCGCCGATGCGCATCACCGCCTCGGCCCAGGTCCCCGTCCCCGGCCGCCGGGAGCAGGTGACCGCGCCACTGCCGATCTCGCCGCCGGCCGCGGCCACACCCATGGCCGTCGCCGTCGTTGCTGCCGGCCAGACCCGCGGCGGCGCCTCGACGGGCGCCTCGGCGGCCGCTCCAGCCACCGCCAGCGCCCAGCCGCATCGCCAGATCATACGGGCCGAACAGGCGCCGGCGCCCGTTGCGGCCGCCACGCTGGCTGCCCGCTCCGTGCCCGCTCCGGCGCCGGGCAATCCCAATCCGAGCCCCGGCGTGCTCGGTCAGATCAACGCCTCGCAGCTGACAACCGCATCCGTGTCGCCGCGCGCGGTGCCGACCCCCGTGGTGGCGCCTGCCCCGGCCGCCGACACGACGCGCCGCCGCGGCGAATGGTCGATCCAGATCGGCGCCTTCCCGACCGAGCAGGCGGCCGTCGCCACGCTCCGGGAAGCGCGCGAGACGGGCGTTCGCCAGCTCGGCGCTGCCGATCCCTATACCGAAACGGTCGAAGCCCGCGGCATGACCCTGGTCCGCGCCCGCTTCGCAGGGTTCGACCGCACGGCGGCCGATGCCGCCTGCCGGGCCCTGAAGAGCCGCGACTTCGACTGCATGGTCATCCGCAACTGACGGATGACAGAGACCAACCCCGGATGGAAATGCGTTCAGGAGTTCCGGCGATGGCGATCCAGCAGAACATCCTTGGCCTGGTTGACGCGCGAAGCGAGCCAGGTGGAGCCGCCCTGGTCGGGGTGCAGCTTCTTCATCAGCGAGCGGTGCGCGCCGCGGATGGCCTCCTCGTCCGCCCCCGCCTCAAGGCCAAGGATCTGGTAGGCCTCCTCTTCCGTCATCGCGCCCGAAGCCGCAGGGCCGGCCTGCCGCGCACCCGCATTGCCCTGAGCGTGTTCACGCCAGGTGGGCTCCCGGCGGTCAAGATAAGCCTCTAGGAGCTGGGCGCTCTCCGCGTCGATCTCGGCGAAGGCCTGGATCAGCCGCGGTACGGGGAGTTGCTCAAGCGTCTGGCCGGCCAGAGAGCCGGCAAGAAACCGCCCGGTCATCTGACCCGTGTCGATGTCCAGTTCCATCTCGATGAAGGTGGAGCGGACCTTCGAGGTCTGACGCGGCGTGCGCTGGCCCGCCTGTCCCCAGCCGCCGAGCATGGACTGTCCGGGCACGATGCCGAGCAGCGTGGCCCCCGCCAGAAAGGCCGGCAGGGCCAGTTCCCAGCGCCCGCGGGCCAGCAGCAGGATGCCGAAGGCGATGACGGCGATGCCCCCCAGCCGGCGCATCTGCTTCGACAGCCAGCGGGGATTGGCGCTGATCACCTGATTGAGGACACCGGAAAAGACGATGAGCGCGATCAGGCCGGCGATGAAATAGGTCATGGCCGCGGCCTATCACGTCATCCGGCCGAGCAGCAATTGCGCCCCGCGCGACCCGCGCGCCGAAGCGTCGGTCAGGGCCAACCGTCCGCCCGAGGCGAAGATCGCCACGGCCTTCAGCAAGTCCGCCAGCTGTGCCGCAGCCCCCGGGTCGAACCGCACATGGGCGCCGCGCGTGATGCGGGCGATTTCGGCAAAGCCCGTGGACGCAGCCGGATCGCCGCCCTCCTGGAACAGGAAGACCGGGATGTTCGCGAAGGCGAGCTTGCCCGCCTTGCCGCACAGCATGTCGAGGCTCTCTTCCATGGCGTCGCCGACAAAGACGACGGCGTGGATGCGCTTGTCGGCGGCCTCCTCCATGGCATGGTCGAGCACGCGCCCGATCTGGGTCTGGCCGCCGAGGCAACTGACCTTCCGCATCAACTCCTTCAGGCGGGCCGAATCGGCGATCCAGCCGGAGGCGCGGCACTCGCCGACACCCCGGAAGAAGACGAGCTGGATATCCAGCATTCCGACGCTGGCGGCGGCATTGAACATCTCGCCCTGGATCTCCTGGGCCATCGACCAGGTCGGCTCCCGGCTGGCGGTGGCGTCCAGCGCGAAGATCAGCCGGCCGCGCTCGCCGGCCACCTTGGGCGGGCCGACGGCTGCAGCCCGCTTCAGGAAGCTGGAAATGTCGGCCGCGCCGGAGACGCCGACGGTTCGTCCGGTGCGGGCATCGATCACGCCTGGCGTCGAGGGTCTGGAAGTCTTGTCGCTCATGCCCCCAATCTGGCGCCCCCGGACGGGATTGCAAGCCATTCGCGTGCCGCAGGGCTCATCCGCTTCACGCCCGCGTGACATTGCCCGGTCCCGGCTTGCCGGCTGGCGGATCGGCGCTAGCCTTCACGTTGCGTCACGATCTTGCTGGGAGAGCGCCGGTGAACACCATCCTTTCGCGCCGCCTGATGGTCACGGGCGGCATCGCCGTCGTCTCCGGTCCCGCGCTCGCGCAGAACCCGCATGCCCAGCATGGGCCACACTCGTCCCACGGGCCGCATCAGCACCGCCAGGGCCAGTTCGAGCGGCTGAACGCGCCTGGCCGGGTCGACCTGCCCGAAATCCATCACCAGCAGGCCGATGTGACGAGCCCGGTGCCGCAGGCGCCCAATCCCGGCCGCTGGGTGCCGAAGGCGCCGCTGCCCATTCCGCGCACGGAAATGGCCTGGGCGGTCGGCCGCGAGGGCCGGATGCACCTCGTCGGCGGCTATGCCGAGCAGCGGGTCGACCGGCCGTATCACCATGTCTATGACCCGGCCAATGACAGCTGGATCACCGCTGCCGAGGTGCCGCGCGGCGCCAACCATGTCGGCGTCGCTGTGGCAGGCCAGCGGCTCTATGCCATCGGCGGCTTCATCGAGCAGAACCGCACGCCGCATGCCGAATGTTTCGTCTGGGGGGTGGAGGGCGACCGCTGGTCGGCGATCCGTCCCCTGCCCGAAGCCTGCGGCGCCATTGCCTGCACGACGATCGGCGAGCGCATCCATGCCATCGGCGGCGCCACGGGCAACACGTTCGCCACCCGCAAATCGATCGACTGGCACCTGGTCTATGATCCGAAGGACGACCGGTGGACGCGCGTGGCCCCCATGCCGCTCGGCCGCGACCATACCGGCATCGTCACCGTCGAGGGCCTGATCCACCTGATCGGTGGACGGGTCGATTCCTTCCATACCAATTCGGTGCTGCACCACGTCTACGATCCGCGCGAGGACCGCTGGACCGCGCGCAACCACATGCCGACGGCCCGGTCCGGCCACGGCGCCGTGCTATTCCGCGGACGCATCTTCTGCATGGGTGGCGAGGGCTGGAACCGCGTCTATGGGCAGAACGAGGCCTATGATCTGGCCGCCGATCGCTGGGAGGCCTATGCCCCGATGCTGACGCCCCGCCACGGCATGGGCGCCGTGGCCATTGGCGATGCGATCTATGTGGCAGGCGGCGGACCCCAGATGGGCGGCGGCGTGAAGAGCGCCATCCACGAGGCCTTCATGCTCTCATGATACATGAGATCATCGGCATAAATCTCTGGTTTTGCTCACTCAAGGCGTGACGACCTTGAGTCCGACAATGCCCATGACAATGAGGCCGATACAGGCGAGCCGCAGGACGTGGGTGCTCTCGCCGAACAGCGCGATGCCGAGGACCACCGTTCCGACAGTTCCGATGCCGGTCCAGATGGCATAGGCCGTGCCGAGCGGCAGCGACTTGAGCGCGAGGCCGAGCAGGAAGAGGCTCACCGCCATGCTGGCGACCGTCAGCGCGGTCGGCATGGGCCTCGTGAAGCCGTCGGTGAACTTCAGGCCGACCGCCCAGCCGATCTCGAACAGGCCGGCGAGAACGAGATAGATCCATGCCATGTCAGACCCTCCATCATGGCGGGGTCGTCCCCGCTGGCCATGATCAGAAGGTCCGGGCCGTCCCGGATCGCAAGCAGGATGTGGGACACGAGCGGCCCGTCGCAAGGCATGCGTGCCCTGCCGCGGTCGCATCTGAAGGCCGAGGCGCCCTGCTCGGCCGGCTCACAGTTCATACTGGTAGAACGCCACCCTTTCGTCCTCCACCGGCTCCAGCGCGCGGTAGAGGGCGCGGGCGGGACCGTTGTCCGTCTCGGTCGCGACCCAGGCCTCCTCGCAGCCGCGCTGCAGCCCGATCTCGAAGATGGCCTCCATGAGCCTGCGCCCGATCCCGCGGCGCTGCCGGCCCGGCGTGACGCCCAGATTATCGATGTAGAGTTCGTCCGGCATGTCGGGATGGTGGTGGATCACGCCGGCGACCTGGCCAACCACCTCATCCCCTTCGAGAGCGAGCACCATGATGTGGTCGGGCCGGGCGAGATAGGCCGCCAGGCGCTCCGGCACCACCGGCCCGTCAAAGACGTCCGGGGCGATGCGGCCAAACAGGTGAGCGTCGGCCGGACCGACGACGCGGATCACGAAGTCAGCCACCGGTGATCCGTTCGACGAGATCGCCAGCCGCCAGCATCTCGCGCTCGCCGGTGGCGCGCACCTTCAGTTCCACCTTGCCCTCGGCCAGGCTGCGCGGCCCCACCATGACCTGGAACGGGATGCCGATCAGATCGGCGGTGGCGAATTTCGCGCCGGGACGGTCGTCACGGTCGTCGTAGAGCACGTCGATGCCGGCGGCGCCGAGCGAACGATAGAGCCCTTCGCAGGCCGAATCGCAGGCGCTGTCGCCCTGCTTCAGGTTGAGCAGCGCTACCGTGAAGGGAGCGACCTCCGTCGGCCACCGGATGCCGGCCTCGTCATGGCACGCCTCGACGATGGCGGCGACCACGCGCGTCGGGCCGATTCCGTAGGAGCCCATATGGACCGGCACAGGCTTGCCGTCGGGCCCCTGCACGGTCGCGCCCATGGGGTCGGAATATTTGGTGCCGAAATAGAAGATGTGACCGACCTCAATGCCGCGCGCCGAGACGCGCGAGGCCTCGGGAATGGCGTTGTAGGCCGCCTCGTCGTGCATCTCGGAGGTCGCCGCATAGAGCGAGGTCCATTTGGCGACGCTCGCCTTGAGGCCCTCGACATCGTCGAAATCGGTGTCGGCCGGCGGCACCGGGAAGTCGAGATAATCCTTGTGGCAGAAGACCTCGGACTCGCCCGTATCGGCGAGAATGATGAACTCGTGGCTGAGGTCGCCGCCGATCGGGCCGGTATCGGCGCGCATGGGAATGGACTTCAGCCCGAACCGTTCGAAGGTCCTGAGATAGGCGACGAACATGCGGTTGTAGGCATGGACGGCGCCCGCCTGGTCGAGGTCGAAGGAATAGGCATCCTTCATCAGGAACTCGCGCGAGCGCATGGTGCCGAAGCGTGGCCGCACCTCGTCCCGGAACTTCCACTGCATGTGATAAAGGTTCAGCGGCAGGTCCTTGTAGCTCTTCACATAGGCCCGGAAGATCTCGGTGATCATCTCCTCGTTCGTCGGGCCGAACAGCATCTCGCGATCATGCCGGTCGCGGATGCGCAGCATCTCCTTGCCATAGGCGTCATAGCGGCCGCTCTCGCGCCACAGATCCGCCGACTGGATGGTCGGCATCAGCAGTTCGATGGCGCCGGAACGGTCCTGCTCCTCGCGGATGACCTGCTCGACCTTGCGCAGCACGCGGTACCCGAGCGGCAGCCAGGCATAGATGCCGGCGCTCTCCTGGCGGACCATGCCTGCCCTGAGCATGAGGCGGTGGGAGACGATCTCGGCTTCCTTGGGCGTCTCGCGCAGGATAGGCAGGAAGTAACGGCTGAGACGCATCGAGGGTCCTCTGGTCGCGGTCTGTGCGCGGCCCGGTTCAGGCGGCCGCGGGTGGCGGACTTGACCCGGTTTTGGCGCGGGAAGCAAGCATGGCAGGCGCAATGATGAAGGATCCCGATGCACCGGCGCCCATCACGATCCGGCTCTACCGGCCCGATGATCTGGACGCCCTGATCGGCCTGTTCCGGCGGGCGGTGAGGAACAATGCCCCCCGCCACTACACCGCCCGGCAGGTGGAGGCCTGGGCGCCCGACACCGTTGATCGGGACGGCTGGGCGGAGCGGCGGGCGAGCCGCCCGACCTTCATTGCGGAGATAGATGGCGAGGTGGCCGGCTTCTCCGACCTGATGGCGGACGGGCATATCGACATGCTGTTCGTCGAGCCGCGCTTCCAGGGTCGCGGCGTCGCGCGCGCCCTGCTCGGCCGCGTGGAGGCGGAGGCCCGGAGCGGCGGGATGTCCGGGCTGACGACCGATGCGAGCCTTGCGGCACGGCCGGTTTTCCAACGCCACGGCTTCACCGTCGTGATGATGCGGGCCATTCCGGCGCGCGGCGAAGTGCTGACCAATTTCCGGATGGCCAAGGCGCTGGCGTGACCGCGACGGTCAGGCCCTTGAACAGTCCGGCGATGCTACCAGGCTGGCCAAAAAGGAAAGGCGGGATCAAAGACCCCGCCCCCCGAAGGTATGCTCTGGAGATCGCCGTCGCGAGCGAGCGCGCCACACGTCTCCCATTTTATGAGCCGTCGGCGTCGTTCCGATGAACGCGCCGTCCTTGGTGGTCTTCCTCCCAAGACCTGAGCCGCCTTGACCTTGGCTTCGTTGTGCGCCGGTCTGTTTCTTGCAGCATGCGGACGCTAGACGACATAAAATGCTTTGTCATCAAGTTGGGCAGCAGCTGGCCAAAAAAAGTGCAGCTCAAGCCATCCGGATGAATACGGATCAGACGGCGGGGCCGCGCAGGAACGCCGGCAGGTCTTCGAGCGTGATGTAACCGGTGACGTAATTGGCGTAGTAGAGGCCGAAGATGACCCCCGAAACGAGCGTGGTCCACAGCACCTTCGCCGCCAGACCCGGACGAGAAGGAGCGCCGCCATCGCTGCCGGGAACCACCGCGCCCGCTTCGATCTGGGAGCGGATTCCGAAGGGCAGGATGGCGAACAGCGTGAGCCACCAGATGATGAAGTAGATCGCCAGGGCTGCGGGCAGCGTCATGCCTGTTCGAGCTCCACCAGCGTGCCGTTGAAGTCCTTCGGATGGAGGAACAGCACGGGCTTGTCATGGGCGCCGATCTTCGGCTCGCCGTCGCCGAGGATACGCGCGCCCTGCGCCTTCAGATGATCCCGGGCGGCGATGATGTCGTCGACCTCGTAGCAGACATGGTGGATGCCGCCGTCCGGGTTCTTGTCGAGAAACCGCGCGATCGGGCTGTCGGCGCCGAGCGGCTGGAGGAACTCGATCTTGGTGTTGGGCAGTTCGACGAAGACGACGGTGACGCCATGGGCCGGCTGGTCGACGGGGGCGGTCACTCTGGCGCCCAGCGTGTCGCGATAGAGCGCACTGGCGGCGGCGATGTCGCGCACGGCAATGGCAACGTGGTTGAGGCGTCCGATCATGGCTGCGGTCTCCGTCCGGGAACGCTGGCTTATACCGTCAGCACCAGCACGTGGCACATCGGCTTTTTGCCCCAACGGCCATTCACGGTTCCGCGAATGGCGCGCGTCACGCTCTCCGACACGGCATCGGGGTCGCGGCGGCGCGCCTTGGGCAGGTTCTCCACGCAGTCGATCACCGTTTCCTCGATGAGATCGACCAGGCTGTCGCCCGTGGCATCGGCCTCCGGGATGCCGGCCATGTCCATCTGGATGTCGCCGACGATCTGGCCACGCTCGTCCATGGCGATCGCCACCGAGACGATGCCGGCGAAGGCCAGCCGGCGCCGTTCGGGCACGACGCGCAGCCCCTCGGGAATGAGCAGCGCCCCATCCTTGAGCAGCCGCGCCGATGGCAGCGTGTCGACCACGTCGGGCTCACCGGGAGCAAGACGGATGACGTCGCCGTCACTGGCAAGGATCACGTCCTTCACGCCCATGCGCCTCGCCAGTTCGGCATGGGCGGCCAGGTGCAGTGCCTCGCCGTGGACCGGCACCGAGATGGCCGGCCGCACCCATTGATAGAGTTGCTCCATCTCGCCGCGCCGCGGATGGCCCGAGACATGGACGAGCGGCCGCTCGCGGTCAGTGATGACATGGACGCCCTGTTTCACCAGCCCGTTGATGATGCCGCCAACGGCCTTCTCGTTGCCGGGAATGGTGCGGGAGGAGAACACGACGGTGTCGCCGGCCGCGAGTGTCACTTCCGGATGATCGTCATTGGCGATGCGGGCGAGCGCGGCCCGCGGCTCGCCCTGGCTGCCGGTCAGGCAGGCGACCACCTTGTCGCGCGGCAGGTAGCCATAGGATTCGGCACCGACGAAGGGCGGGATGCCATCCAGCATGCCCTGCTCGCGGGCGATGCCCATGACCCGCTCCATGGCGCGGCCGACGAGCACGACCTGACGGTCGCAGCGCATGGCAGCCTCCGCGACCGAGCGGATGCGCCCGGCATTCGAGGCGAAGGTGGTCACCGCCACCCTGCCCTTGGCGGCCCTGATGATCTGTTCAAGCTCACCGGCGACCTCGCGCTCGGACGGAGAGACGCCCTCGCGGATGGCATTGGTGGAATCGCCGATCATGGCCAGGACGCCGGCATCGCCCAGCGCCCTCAGGCGGGCCTCGTCGGTCTTTGCCCCCAGAACGGGCGTTGGATCGATCTTCCAGTCGCCGGTATGCAGCACCATGCCGAGCGGGGAGCGGATCGCCACCGCGTTCGATTCAGGGATCGAATGGGCAACGGCGATGAACTCGAACGCAAAGGGACCGGCCTCAACCGTCACGCCCGGCGCGATGACATGGATGGGCACGTCCGGCGCGCCGGCCTCGGAGAGGCGCTTGGCTTCCAGCATCGCAGCCGCGAACGGGGTCAGATAGACGGGACAGCGCAGGCGCGGCCACAGATCGACGACCGCGCCGATATGGTCCTCGTGGGCATGGGTGATGATCAGCGCCTTGAGGTGCCGGCGCTCGTCGGCGATGAAGGCGGGATCGGCCATGACGAGGTCGATGCCGGGAAGATCGGGACCGGCAAAGGCGACGCCGCAATCCACCGCGATCCATTCCTTCTTCGCCGGCGGCCCATAGCCGTATAGCGAGAAGTTCATACCGATCTCGCCGACGCCGCCAAGCGGGGCGAAGACCAGTTCCTCTGCGTGGCCGCGTCCGCCCCGTCTTGCCATGTCAGTGCACCATCCCTGCCAGCGAGGGCATCACCTCACCCACCATGATCGTCTCGCGTCCGTCCGGCGTGTCGAGCAGCAGCCGCCCCTGCCCGTCCAGCCCGACGAAAATTCCCTCGACATGCCGTCCATCGATCCGGACCGCCACCGGGCGGCCGAGATTGTGGGCCCGCGCGAGCCAGCCTGCACGGATGGCATCGAAGCCCTGACCGCGGTTCCAGATGGCAAGCGCCGTCACCATGGATTTCGACAGCGCCTCGAAGACCTGGTCGCGCGTCACCGCAAAGCCGGCGGCCTGGAGCGAGGTGGTCGGATAGGGCATGCCGTCCGGATGGCCGGCAATGTTGACGCCGATGCCGATGGCGGCCTGCGTGACCGCGCCGCGTGTCGTCGCCTCGATCAGCGTGCCGGAAACCTTCGCACCATCCAGAAGGGCGTCATTCGGCCACTTCACCTTGAACCGGATCTCGAGATCGGGTGCCAGTTTCAGCAACGCATCGTCGAGGGCGAGAGCGGCCACGAAACACAGTTCGGGAATGCGCGGCGCCGGGGCCGGATCCGTCAGCAGAAGGGTTGCGAAGAGATTGCCGTCGAGGCCAACCCAGGCGCGGCCGCGCCGGCCCCGTCCGGCCGTCTGCCGGTCGGCGACGAACCAGGTCGGGCGGGTCTCGCCCGTCGCCCCGCTCGCCAGCGCCTCGGCATTGGTGGACCCCACGGCGTCGAGATGGACCAGTTGGAAACCTGCCGCCCGCGCGGTGTCGGAGAGAGCCGGCACCTGATCAGAACAGCGCGCGCGCGGCTGCGCCGGCGGCTGCCACCAGCGGGGCCGGATAGAGCACGAAGAAGGTGACGAACAGCGCGGCAAGGCCCAGCACCGCCTTCTGCTCGAAGCGCATCGGCTCGAAAGCCGGTGCCGGCTCGTCAAAATACATCAGCTTGATGATGCGCAGGTAGTAGTAGCAGCCGACCACGCTGGCCAGAACGCCGATGACCGCCAGCGTGTAGAGCTTGGCCTCGATGGCCGCCGCAAAGACGTAGAATTTGGCGAAGAAGCCGGCGAGCGGCGGAATGCCCGCCAGCGAAAACAGCAGCGCGGCCAGCGAGGCGGCCATCATGGGATTGGTGCGCGACAAACCGGCCAGATCGTCGATGGTCTCGACCGGACCGTCGCCGCGCCGCATGGCGATGATGCAGGCGAAGGTGCCGAGCGTCATGACCATGTAGATGGCGATGTAGATGGCAATGCCCTGCACGCCGTTCGCGGTGCCGGCCGCGAGCCCGACCAGCGCGAAACCCATATGGCCGATGGAGGAATAGGCCATCAGCCGCTTGATGTTGGTCTGCCCGATGGCGGCAAACGAGCCGAGCAGCATGGAGCCGACCGAGACGAAGACGACGATCTGCTGCCATTGGGCGGTTGCGCCCGGAAAGCCGGTGACCATGACGCGCGCGAAGATGGCGATGGCCGCCACCTTCGGTGCGGCGGCAAAGAAGGCCGTCACCGGCGAGGGCGCGCCCTCATAGACGTCCGGCGTCCACATGTGGAACGGCACGGCCGAGACCTTGAAGGCAAGTCCGGCGATCAGGAAGACGAGGCCGAAGACCAGGCCGAGGCTGATCGGGCCGGTCTTGACGGCGGCCGCAATGCCATCGAAGGCCACCGTTCCGGTGAAGCCGTAGATGAGCGAGCAGCCGTAGAGCAGCATGCCGGAGGACAGGGCGCCGAGGACGAAATATTTCAGGCCCGCCTCGGACGAGCGCGCATCGTCGCGATGGATGGAGGCCACCACATAGAGCGACAGCGACATGAGTTCGAGGCCGAGATAGAGCGCGATCAGGTCGCCGGCCGAGATCAGGATGCCCATGCCGGTGGCGGACAGCACGACCAGGATCGGGAACTCGAAGCGCTCGACCTTCTCCCGCCTGAGGAAGTCGTGCGACAGGACCAGCGTCACCGCCGCACCGAGGAAGGCGAGCACCTTCATGAAGCGGGCAAAGGCGTCGAACAGGAAGGAGCCGCCGAAGGTGGCGCGCGGGGCGCCGCTGACGGCAAGCGTCGCGATGGCGGCGGCGACCAGCAGGACCACGGCCCCGGCGGTGACGGCGCGGTTGGACCCATCGCCGGCGAAGACGCCATACATGAGCAGGGCCATGGCACCGACCGCGAGGATCAGTTCGGGCAGCGCCGGAGCAAGGTCGAGGAGCGGAGCGTTCATGGGTTCCCGATCCCTCAGCGCGGCAGAACGGCGGCCGTTCGGCCCGCCGCGGTGATCGCCTGGTTGTAGCTTTCGACCAGCGCGTTGACCGCAACCTCGGAGGTCGACAGCACGACGGTCGGATAGATGCCAAGCAGGATGGTCAGCACGACCAGCGGGGCGAGGATGGTGACCTCGCGGGTGTTGACGTCGGTGATCGCCTTCAGCGCCGGCTTGGTCAACTCGCCCCAGATGACCTGCCAGTAGAGCCACAGGGCATAGCAGGCCGACAGGATGACGCCCGTCGTGGCGAGAAACGCCACGATGGTGGAGGCCTTGAAGGCGCCGATCAGCGTGAGGAACTCGCCGACGAAGCCGGACGTGCCCGGCAGGCCGACATTGGCCATGGTGAAGATCATGAAGATGACGGCATAGATCGGCATGCGGTTCACGAGACCGCCATAGGCGGCGATCTCGCGCGTGTGCATGCGGTCATAGACGACGCCGACACACAGGAAGAGCGCCCCCGACACGATGCCGTGCGAGACCATCTGGAACACCGCGCCCTGGATGCCCTCGGCATTGCCGGCGAAAATGCCCATGGTCACGAAGCCCATATGGGCGACGGAGGAATAGGCGATCAGCTTCTTGATGTCCTCCTGCATCATCGCCACCAGCGAGGTGTAGATGATGGCGATCACCGACAGGGCGAAGACCAGCGGCGCGAAGAAGGCGCTCGCCTCCGGGAACATCGGCAACGAGAAGCGCAGGAAGCCGTAGCCACCCATCTTCAGCAGCACGCCGGCGAGGATGACGGAGCCGGCTGTCGGCGCCTCGACATGGGCGTCCGGCAGCCAGGTATGGACCGGCCACATCGGCATCTTCACCGCGAAGGAGGCGAAGAAGGCCACCCAGAGCCAGAACTGCATGTCGCGCGAGAAGACGCTGGGGCCGCGCTTGATCAGTTCCGCGATGTCGCTGGTGCCGGCCGTCCAGATCATCGCCATGATGGCGAGCAGCATCAGCACCGAGCCGAGCAGCGTGTAGAGGAAGAACTTGAACGAGGCGTAGATGCGCCGCTTGCCGCCCCAGATGCCGATGATCAGGAACATCGGGATGAGGCCGGCCTCGAAGAACAGGTAGAACAGCACGATGTCGAGGGCGCAGAAGACGCCGATCATCAGCGTCTCAAGCACCAGGAAGGCGACCATATATTCCTTCACCCTGTGCTCGATGGAGGTCCACGAGGCCAGGATGCAGAAGGGCATCAGGAAGGTGGTCAGGATGATGAGCGGCAGCGAGATGCCGTCCACCCCCATCCGGTAGCTGATGACGCCGCCGAGCCAGGAGGCGCGCTCGACGAACTGGAACTCGGCGGTCGCCGGGTTGAACAGGGCGACCGGGATCAGCGACAGGCCGAAGGTCACGGCTGTCGTGAACAGCGCGATCATGCGGATGTTGCGGCGGGCGGCCTCGTCGTCGCCGCGGACCATCATCACCAGGGCCGCGCCGAGGAGCGGCAGGAAGGTGATCAGGGACAGGATCGGGGCATTGGACATCAGCGGGCTCCCCCGACGCCGCCGGAGAACATGAACCAGGTGGCGAGCGCCGCGACCCCGATCAGCATGGCGAAGGCATAGTGATAGACGTAGCCGGTCTGCAGACGGACGACGCCGCGGGTGACGTCGATCACGCGCGCGGCCACCCCGTCGGGTCCGAAGCCGTCAATGACCCAGCCGTCGCCCTTCTTCCACAGGAAGCGGCCGAGCCAGCGCGCCGGACGGACGAAGATGCGGTCGTAGAGCTCGTCGAAATACCACTTGTTGAGCAGGAACTGGTAGAGGCCGTGGTGCCGGCGGGCGAGATCGGCCGGCACGTGCGGCGCCTTGATGTACATGTACCAGGCCAGCACGAAGCCCAGCGACATCATGACGAACGGCGTCCACGGCACCCATCCGGGCACCTGGTGGAAAGCGTGGATGATGTGGTTGTCCGGCCGCATGAAGATCGACTCGCGGAAGAACGACCGGATGCCGTCCTCGTAGTTGAACTTCTTGGCGAAGGCGAAGCCGGCCACCACCGATCCGAAGGCCAGGGCGCCGAGCGGCACCAGCATGACCACCGGACTCTCGTGCGGCGTGTGGGCATGGCCGTGGCCGTGACCGTGATGGTCGTCGGCGGTGGCGTGGTCGCGGTGCTCGTCCCCGGCGCCATGCGCGGCTTGTCCGTGGTCGGCATGACCATGCGCGGCATGACCATGGGCGTCGTGATGACCCTCCTGCCAGCGCGGCTTGCCGTGGAAGGTCAGGAAGATGAGGCGCCACGAATAGAACGAGGTCATGGCGGCGGCCGCGACCGTCAGCGCGAAGGCATAGGGCCCCATGGCGCCGTGGGCGGCATAGGCCACTTCGATGATGGCGTCCTTCGAGTGATAGCCGGCAAAGCCGATATGGAGGAACGGAATGCCGAACCCGGTCAGGGCGAGCGTGCCGATCAGCATCATCGCATAGGTGAACTTGATATGGCCGGCGAGGCCGCCCATGCGCCGGATATCCTGCTCGTGATGCATGGCATGGATGACCGAGCCGGCACCGAGGAACAGCAACGCCTTGAAGAAGGCATGGGTGAACAGGTGGAAGATGCCGACCGAATAGGCCCCTGCCCCGAGCGCCACGAACATGTAGCCGAGCTGCGAGCAGGTGGAATAGGCGATCACACGCTTGATGTCGTTCTGGACGAGGCCGACGGTCGCCGCGAAGAAGGCGGTGGTGGCGCCGAAGAACATGACCACCTGAAGGGCGATCGGCGCATATTCGAACAGCGGCGACAGCCGCGCGACCATGAACACGCCGGCGGTGACCATGGTGGCGGCATGGATCAGCGCGGAGACCGGCGTCGGCCCCTCCATCGCGTCCGGCAGCCAGGTGTGCAGCAGGAACTGCGCCGACTTGCCCATCGCCCCCATGAACAGCAGCAGGCACACGACGGTGAGTGCATCGACCTGATAGCCGAGGAATTCCATCGGCTTGCCGGCGAGGCCCTGTGCCGCGCCGAAGATCGTGTCGAAGTCGACGGAGCCGGTCAGCTTGTAGACGCCGAAAATGCCCAGGGCGAAGCCGAAATCACCGACCCGGTTGACCACGAAGGCCTTGATGGCCGCGGCATTGGCGGTCGGCTTCTGGTACCAGAACCCGATCAGCAGATAGCTGGCGAGGCCCACGCCCTCCCAGCCGAAGAACATCTGCACGAGGTCGTCGGCCGTCACCAGCATGAGCATGGCGAAGGTGAACAGCGACAGATAGGCGAAGAACCGCGGCCGGTGCGGATCCTCGTGCATGTAGCCGATGGAATAGAGGTGGACGAGGAACGACACCGAATTGACCACCACCAGCATGACGGCGGTGAGCGTGTCGATCCGCAGCGACCAGGACACGTCGAGCGAGCCGGCATGGATCCAGCGCAGCAATTCCACGGTGGTCGTCTGGCCGGCATAGCCGACCTGGTAGAACGCGACCCAGGACAAAAGCGCCGAGATGCCGAGCAGGCTGGTGGTGACGATCTCGGAGGCGCGCGCGCCCAGCGCCCGGCCGAACAGCCCGGCGATCAGGAAGCCGACGAGGGGTAGAAAGACGATGGCCTGATACATGGGTTCGTCTCAGCCCTTCATCATGTTGATGTCTTCCACCGCGATCGAGCCGCGGTTGCGGAAGAAGACCACGAGGATCGCCAGACCGATGGCCGCCTCGGCGGCGGCAACGGTGAGCACCAGCAGCGCGAAAACCTGGCCGACAAGGTCTCCGAGATGGGTCGAGAAGGCGACGAGATTGATGTTGACCGCCAGCAGGATCAGTTCGATCGACATCAGGATGACGATGACGTTCTTCCGGTTGAGGAAGATGCCGAGCATGCCGAGCGTGAACAGGATCGCCGCGACCGACAGGTAGTGTGAGAGGCCGATTGTGAGCATGGTCAGACCCCCTCGCCCGTCTTGACCTTGACGACCTCGATGGAGGTCTCCGGCGTGCGCGCCGCCTGCGCGCCCGGGTCCTGCCGCTTCACCCCGACCTTGTGGCGCAGCGTCAGCACGATGGCGCCGATCATGGCGACCAGGAGGATCAGGCCGGCGGTCTGGAAGAAGAAGACGTATTTCGTGTAGAGCACCCGTCCGAGCGCCTCGGCATTGGTGATGTCGGCCGGGATCGGCGCGGCGATGGCGCGCGGCGCGCCGCCGCCGATCACCCAGGCGCCGATGACCATGAACAGTTCGGCGAGAACGACGAGGCCGATAAGCACCCCGACCGGCAGATATTGCAGGAAGCCCTGGCGCAGCTCGGCAAAGTCGACATCGAGCATCATGACGACGAACAGGAACAGCACCGCCACCGCACCGACATAGACGACCACCAGGATCATCGCCAGGAACTCGGCGCCCATCAGCACGAAGAGCCCGGAGGCGTTGACGAAGGCGAGGATCAGGAACAGCACCGAATGCACGGGATTGCGCGCGGCAATCACCATGAATGCGGATGCGATCAGCACCGCCGCGAAGAGGTAGAAGAAGAGACCGGCGAGCATCTGCCCCTTTGCCCCGTTCCTGTTTCAAAGGGCGCGCTGACGAAGACTCAAGAGGGGAGCCCCGCGCGCGCTTCTCATAGTGTCCAAGTTGGAATGCGTCCAGACGACGGGGTCCGGACCCATTCCGGCATCAGCGATAGGGCGCGTCCTGCTTCAGGCTGTCGGCGATCTCGCGCTCCCAGCGGTCGCCGTTCGAAAGCAGCCGCACCTTGTCGTAATAGAGCTCCTCGCGGGTCTCGACCGCGAACTCGAAGTTCGGCCCCTCGACGATGGCATCCACCGGGCAGGCCTCCTGGCAGAAGCCGCAATAGATGCATTTCACCATGTCGATGTCGTAGCGGGTGGTGCGGCGCGTGCCGTCGTTGCGGCGCGGGCCGGCCTCGATGGTGATCGCCTGGGCCGGGCAGATCGCCTCGCAGAGCTTGCAGGCGATGCAGCGCTCCTCGCCGTTCGGATAGCGGCGCAGCGCGTGTTCGCCACGGAAGCGCGGCGAAATCTGCCCCTTCTCGAAGGGGTAGTTGATGGTCGCCTTCGGCTTGAAGAAATAGCGCATGGACAGGAAGAAGGCCGAGACGAACTCGGTCAGGAACAGGGCCTTGGCCGCGCGGTCGAGCCTGATTGCCGACGCCATGTACCTCGTCTCCTCAAACGCCCCAGCCGCCGAGCGTGCGGCCGAGCCAATAGCCTATGCCCGCGAAGACGGGCACGGTGATCACCAGCAGGAGGCGCTGTGCCAGCACGATCCTGCGTTCGTAGTCCGCCCGCTCGGCGGCCGTCGTCGAGCGGTCGGTCTCGCGCAGCTTGCGGGTGAGGATGCCGGAGATGATCCGGTAATCCACCCAGCCGATGCCGGCGCCGATGAGAGCGCCGATCAGTCCGGCCGGGTTCAGCAAGCCGTCCACATCTGTCTCCTCACGGCGCCCAGCCGGTGAACTGCAGCACAGCGGCGACGACGACCACCATGGCGAGCGAGATCGGCAGGAACACCTTCCAGCCGAGCCGCATGAGCTGGTCGTAGCGGTAGCGCGGCACGAAGGCCTTCACCATGGCGAACATGAAGAAGACCAGGGAGATCTTCAGAACGAACCAGACCACCCCCGGAACCCAGGTGAACGGCGCGAACGGGAACGGCGGCAGCCATCCCCCCAGGAACAGGATGGTGGTGAGCGCGCACATGGTCATGATCGCCACGTATTCGGCGAGCATGAACATCATGTACGGGGTCGAGGAATATTCGACCATGAAGCCGGCCACGAGCTCAGACTCAGCTTCCGGCAGGTCGAAGGGCGGCCGGTTGGTCTCCGCCAGGGCCGAGATGAAGAAGATCACGAAGACCGGGAACAGCGGCAGCCAGAACCAGCCGAACAGGCCGATGCCCTTGTCCTGCGCCTTGACGATGTCGGTGAGGTTCAGCGAGCCGACGCAGAGCAGCACGCAGATGATCA
Source organism: Phreatobacter sp. (assembly GCF_051860605.1). Lineage (GTDB taxonomy): Bacteria > Pseudomonadota > Alphaproteobacteria > Rhizobiales > Phreatobacteraceae > Phreatobacter. The sequence goes on from NZ_JBHYDR010000011.1 coordinate 84,635, forward strand.
CGAAGCCGATGGAGACCTCGTAGGAGACCATCTGGGCTGCCGAACGCAGCGCGCCGAGGAAGGGATATTTCGAGTTGGACGCCCAGCCGCCCATGATCACGCCATAGACGCCGAGCGATGACACCGCGAAGATGAACAGGATGCCGACATTGATGTCGGCGATCGCCCAGCCCTCCTGCAGCGGGATCACGGCCCAGGCGGCAAGCGCCAGCAGCACCGAGACCAGCGGGGCAAGCAGAAACACCCCCTTGTTGGCGCCTGAAGGGACGACCGGCTCCTTGAGGATGAACTTCAGGAGGTCGGCAAAGCTCTGCAGCAGGCCGAAGGGGCCGACCACGTTGGGACCGCGGCGAAGCTGGACCGCAGCCCAGATCTTGCGGTCGGCGAGCAGGATGAAGGCGACGAAGACCAGCAGCGCCACCATGAGCACGAGGCTCTGGATCACGATCAGCAGGACGGGCCAGAGGTGGGTCCAGAAGAAATCCATCGATCCGATCCGCTATTCCGCTGCCTGGCGGTGGGCGCCCTTCGCGATCGCCGAGCATTCGGCCATGGTGGCCGAGGCGCGGGCGATCGGATTGGTCAGGTAGAAGTCGTCGACCGCGACCGTGAAGGGGGCCGAACCGACCTTGCCGCCGCGTTTCGCAAGAGCCGCGATGGCGCCCTGGTCCGGCTCGCCGAGCACGCCCACCCGCAAGGCGTGGGGATGATCGACCGCCATCGTGGCGCGCAACCGGGCCAGCGAATCGAAGGGCAGCGTGACGCCGAACTGGTCAGAGAGGGCGCGAAGGATGGCCCAGTCTTCCCTGGCATCGCCCGGTGGGAAGCCCGCCCGGCTGATCGCCTGGACGCGCCCCTCGGTATTGACCGTGAGGCCCGCCTTCTCGGTATAGGCCGCGCCGGGCAGGATGACATCGGCGCGATGGGCGCCGCGGTCGCCATGGGTGCCGATATAGACGACGAAAGGTCCGTCGGCGACCGGGATCTCGTCCGCGCCGAGGTTGAACAGCACCTCCACGCCGCCGGCCGCCATGGCCGCAGCATCAAGCCCGCCCTCGCCCGGCACGAGGCCGAGATCGAGCGCGCCGACGCGGGCGGCGGCCGTATGCAGCACGGCAAATCCGGTCCAGCCATCGGCGATGGCACCGAAGGCGGTCGCGGCATGGGCGGCCAGCGACAGCACCTCCTGCCCGTCAGGCCGCGCAAGCGCCCCCTGCCCCACGATGACCAGCGGCCGCTCGGCCTTCTTCAGCGCATCGGCGAAGGCATGCTTGCCCGCGACCACATCGGCCAGCGTCTCGGGGCCGGCGCCGAGATAGTCGTGGGTATAGGTCAGGTCGGCATGCTCGCCGATCAGGCCGATGCGGACATTGCCCATCCGCCAGCGCTTGCGAATGCGCGCATTGACGATCGGCGCTTCCTTGCGCGGATTGGTGCCGACCAGAAGGATCGCATCCGCCCGTTCGATGGCAGCAATGCCGGGATTGAAGACATAGGTCGCCCGGCCAAGCGCCGGATCGAGCCGCACGCCGTCCGGCCGGCCGTCGATGTTCTTCGAGCCAAGAGCCGAGACGAGGCCCTTCAGGGCATACATCTCTTCCAGCGTGGCGAGGTCGCCCGCAATCGCGCCGATCTTCTCCGGGGCCGAGGCCTTCACCTTCGCCGCGATGGCCGCGAAAGCCTCGGCCCAGGCAGCGGGCCGCAGCCGGCCGTTCTCACGCAGATAGGGGCGGTCGAGGCGCTGGGTGCGCAGGCCATCGGCGACGTGACGCGTCTTGTCGGAGATCCACTCCTCGTTGATCGCCTCGTTGAGGCGCGGCAACACGCGCATGACCTCGCGGCCGCGCGCATCGACACGGATGGCCGAGCCGACGGCATCCATCATGTCGGTGGATTCGGTCTTGAGCAGTTCCCAGGGGCGGGCATTAAACGCGTAGGGCTTCGATGTCAGGGCGCCGACCGGGCAGAGATCGACCACATTGCCCTGCAGCTCCGAGGTCATGGCCTGTTCGAGATAGGTGGTGATCTCGGCATCCTCACCGCGGCCAATCAGGCCGAGCTCGGAAATGCCGGCCACTTCGGTGGTGAAGCGGACGCAGCGCGTGCAGTGGATGCAGCGCGTCATGACGGTCTTGACCAGCGGACCGATATACTTGTCCTCAACGGCGCGCTTGTTCTCGTGGTAGCGCGACTTGTCGACACCATAGGCCATGGCCTGGTCCTGCAGGTCGCACTCGCCGCCCTGGTCGCAGATCGGACAGTCCAGCGGGTGGTTGATGAGGAGGAACTCCATCACCCCCTCGCGCGCCTTCTTGACCAGCGGCGTGCGGGTGTTGACCACCGGCGGCTCGCCGTTCGGGCCGGGACGCAGGTCGCGGACATTCTGCGCACAGGAGGCGATGGGCTTCGGCGAGCCCTTCACCTCCACGAGGCACATGCGGCAGTTGCCGGCGATCGACAGCCGCTCATGATAGCAGAATCGCGGAATCTCGGCGCCCGCCGCCTCGCACGCCTGCATCAGCGTGTATTCGGCGGGAACCTCGACTTCCTGTCCGTCGACGATCAGCTTCGTCATCGGTCGTCCCATTCGGTCCTCGCGGACGGCCCCGGCGGAGCCCCCGCAGTCTGGCAGCAGCGGAAGGCTGCTGCCCTGTCATTGTCTGTGGCGGTGCGGGGCTGGCCCGCACCGTTCCCTCACGTCTTCTGCGGCCCGTCTGCCTTGTCGTCCTGGATCGACACCCGGGGCAGCGAAATGCCCTTGGACGTCGCCTTGGCCTCGATCTTCAGCGGAGCGACCGTCACGGCCGGCGTCGCCTTGCGCCGGGCAGCAGGCTGCGCGGCGGCCGATTTCGGCTTGGGCGGGGAACTGCCCGGCTTGGCCGGCTTCGGCGGAACGCCGGGTCCGGGCGTCTTCAGGCCGCCATCCTTCGGGGTTGCCGGCTTCGTGGCCGCGACCAGTGTTTCGGCAACCGTCACCGGCGCTGCAGCCATAGCCTTCGGCTTGGGCGGCGCGCCGCCCGGCTTGGCCGGCTTCGGCGGAACGCCAGGTCCGGGCGTCTTCAGGCCGCCATCCTTCGGCGTCGCAGGCTTGGTCGCCGCGACCACGGTTTCAGCAACCGTCACCGGCGCTGCGGCCATAGCCTTCGGCTTGGGAGGCGCGCCGCCCGGCTTGGCCGGCTTCGGCGGAACGCCGGGTCCGGGCGTCTTCAGGCCGCCGTCCTTCGGCGTCGCAGGCTTCGCCGCATCGACCAGTGGTTCGTCATTGGCCACCACCAGCCGAACTGCAGGCGCCGCGGCCAGGGCCGGCTCGTCGTTGACCGGAGCGGGCAGTCTGTCCCGGCGCAGGGTGGCGAAGGCGCTGGCAAGTCCGAAGCCGACGCCCCAGACCGTCACGAACCCGGCCATCATCGCCGCGGCCGGCAGGATCGCTGCGGCGGCGAAAGGTCCAGCCATCGTCTCAAGCGGCATGGCCTGCGGCCAGGCGCGCACTGCACTCTCATTCTTCGCGGCAAGCGACATCGCTGTCTCTCCGTCTCGTCTGAGCCAATGCACTTCGCCCGTCACGGCAGATGTCTCCGGTCCGGTCGTCTCAATGGGCCGCCGCGCGCACGGGATCGTCGTGCGGATTGGCGGAATAGGCGTCGATCTTCTTCTCGATCTCATGGCGGAAGTGGCGGATCAGCCCCTGGACAGGCCAGGCTGCCGCATCGCCGAGCGCGCAGATCGTATGGCCCTCGACCTGGCCCGCCACGTCGAGGAGCATGTCGATCTCCTTCTTGTGGGCGCGGCCCTCGCTCATGCGGGTCAGGACGCGCCACATCCAGCCCGTGCCCTCGCGGCAGGGCGTGCACTGGCCGCAGCTCTCGTGCTTGTAGAAATAGGAAATGCGCGTGATCGCCTTCACCACGTCGGTGGACTTGTCCATGACGATGACGGCGGCGGTGCCGAGGCCCGACCGGAGCGCCCTGAGCCCGTCGAAGTCCATCGGCGCATCCCAGATCTGCTCGGCCGGCACCAGGGGCACCGAGGAGCCGCCCGGGATCACGGCGAGCAGGTTGTCCTTGCCGCCTCGAATGCCGCCGCAATGCTTCTCGACCAGTTCCGAGAACGGGATCGACATGGCCTCCTCGAAGGTCGCCGGCTTGTTCACATGGCCGGAGACGCAGAACAGCTTGGTGCCGAGATTGTTCGGATTGCCGAAGGAGGCGAACCAGGTCGGCCCGCGCCGCAGGATGGTCGGCACGACGGCAATCGATTCGACGTTGTTGACCGTCGTCGGGCAGCCATAGAGGCCCATATTGGCCGGGAACGGCGGCTTCAGGCGCGGCTGGCCCTTCTTGCCTTCCAGGCTCTCCAGAAGTGCCGTCTCCTCGCCGCAGATATAGGCCCCGGCGCCGTGGTGGACGTAGAGTTCGAAGTCCCAACCGGTCTTGTTGCCCTTGCCGAGCAGGCCGGCCTCGTAGCACTCGTCGATGGCGCGCTGCAGGGCCTCGCGCTCGCGGATGAACTCGCCGCGAACGTAGATGTAGCCGACATGGGCGCCCATGGCGCAGCCGGCAATCACGCAGCCCTCGACCAGCGTGTGCGGGTCGTTGCGCAGGATCTCGCGGTCCTTGCAGGTTCCCGGCTCGGACTCGTCGGCATTGACCACGAGATAGTGCGGCCGGCCGTCGGACTGCTTGGGCATGAACGACCATTTCAGGCCGGTCGGGAAGCCTGCGCCGCCCCGGCCGCGCAGGCCGGAATCCTTGACCTGCTGAATGATCCAGTCGCGGCCCTGATCGATGAAGCCCTTGATCCCGTCCCAGTGCCCGCGCGCCATGGCGCCTTTCAGGCTCTTGTCGTGGAACCCGTAGATGTTGGTGAAGATGCGGTCCTTGTCGGCGAGCATGCCTTCACTCCTTCGCAGGCGGCTTGTCCGCCACCAGCGCCATGGCCTGAGCCACCCATTCCTCACGGTCGATGCGGCCGGGGAACGCAAGATAGGTGCCGACCCAGCGGATCTCCTCGCGGGTCCAGGCGGCGATCTGGTCGAAATGGAAGATGCCGAGCGCGTGCAATTTGCCCTCGTTGACCGGGCCGATGCCCTTCACCCTCTGCAGCTTGTCGGGCGCAGCGCCGCGTGCAGCGGCGAGCCCGGCGGGGCGTGTGCCGACCGCGTCGGCCTTCTGCTCGGGCGTGGCGTCGGCGGCAAGCGTTGCGAGCCTCGCCTTGATCTCGGCCTCTTCCTGCGCGGCAAGCTCGGCTGCCGAGGGAGCAGCAGGCTGGGGCACCGGGGCCGCGGCCGGCTTGTCCTTCGGCTCCACCCTCGCCTTCGCCACCGGCCTGGCTTTCGGTTCGGCCTTGGGTTTCTCGGCAACCGGTGCGTCCCCGGGACCGGCAGCACTGAAAGGCAGGTCGCGCAGGGTCAGCGCACCGCCCTCGGGTTCGGCGCCGTGGCGACCGTTCTGCGGACCGGGCTTCGGTGTCGCGCCGCGGGCGAAGGCGTCCAGCACTTTCTCGAAGCTTTCCGGCGTCAGGTCCTCATAGGTGTCGGAAAACACCTGGATCATCGGCGCGTTCACGCAGGCGCCCGCGCATTCAACCTCTTCCCAGGAGAAGTCGCCATCGGCGGACAGGTGGAAGGGTTCCGGATGAATGCGGTTCTTGCAGATCTTGATGAGCTGTTCGGCACCGCGCAGCATGCACGGCGTGGTACCGCAAACCTGGATATGGGCCTTCTTTCCAACCGGTTGCAGCTGGAACATGGTGTAGAATGTCGCCACCTCGAAGACCCGGATATAGGGCATGTCGAGCATGTCGGCGATGTATTCGATCGCCGCCTTGGGCAGCCAGTAGGCGTGCTGCTCCTGCGCCCGCCAGAGCAGCGGGATGACGGCGGACGCCTTCCGATCCGACGGGTATTTGCCAATCGTCGCGCGCGCCCAGGCGAGATTGTCGGGCGTGAAGGCGAAGGAGGCCGGCTGGACCTCGTCGGGAGCCAGTCTGCGAACGCTCACCGGTCAACCTCTCCGAACACGATGTCGATGGAGCCGAGGATGGCGGAGACATCCGCCAGCATGTGGCCCTTGCACAGGAAATCCATCGCCTGCAGGTGGGCAAATCCCGGCGCTCGGATCTTGCAGCGATAGGGCTTGTTGGTGCCGTCGGCGACCAGATAGACGCCGAACTCGCCCTTGGGCGCCTCGACGGCCGCATAGACCTCGCCGGCCGGCACGTGGAAGCCCTCGGTATAGAGCTTGAAGTGATGGATGAGCGCTTCCATCGAGCGCTTCATCTCGGCGCGCTTGGGCGCCACCACCTTGTTGTCCTTCGCCGAAACCGGGCCGGGCGTCTCGCGCAGCAGCTTGCAGCACTGGCGCATGATCTTCACCGACTGGCGCATCTCCTCCATGCGGATGAGGTAGCGGTCGTAGCAGTCGCCGTTCTTGCCGATCGGAATGTCGAAATCGAGCTCGGCATAGCACTCGTAGGGCTGCGACTTCCTGAGGTCCCACGGCGCGCCGGAGCCGCGCACCATGACGCCCGAGAAGCCCCAGGCCCAGCATTCGTCGAGCGTCACCACGCCGATATCGACGTTGCGCTGCTTGAAGATGCGGTTCGGAGTGAGCAGGGCGTCGAGGTCGGCGACCACCTTGAGGAAGGGGTCGCACCAGGCTTCGATATCGTCGACGAGCGCTGCGGGGAGGTCCTGGTGCACGCCGCCCACGCGGAAATAGGCCGCATGCATGCGCGAGCCGGAGGCGCGCTCGTAGAAGATCATCAGCTTCTCGCGCTCCTCGAAGCCCCAGAGCGGCGGGGTCAGCGCGCCGACGTCCATGGCCTGCGTGGTGACGTTGAGAAGGTGCGAGAGGATGCGGCCGATCTCGGAATAGAGCACGCGGATCAGCTGGCCGCGCCTGGGGACCTCGATGCCGAGCAGGCGCTCGATGGCGAGGCAGAAGGCATGCTCCTGGTTCATCGGCGCGACATAGTCGAGCCGGTCGAAATAGGGCATCGCCTGAAGATATGTCTTGGTCTCGATCAGCTTCTCGGTGCCGCGGTGCAGGAGGCCGATATGCGGATCGCAGCGTTCGACCACCTCGCCGTCGAGCTCCATGACGAGGCGAAGCACGCCGTGGGCTGCCGGGTGCTGGGGACCCCAGTTGAAGGTGAAGTTGCGGATTTCAGCTTCAGCCATGCTCAGTTCGCCTTGGCCTTTTCGTCACCCGGCAACACGTAGTCCGTGCCTTCCCATGGGGACAGGAAGTCGAACTGCCGGAACTCCTGCGCCAGGCGCACCGGCTCATAGACGACGCGCTTGACCTCGTCGTCGTATCGAACCTCGACGAAGCCCGTGGTCGGGAAGTCCTTGCGCAGCGGATGACCGTCAAAACCGTAGTCGGTCAGCAGCCGCCTGAGGTCCGGATGGCCGGTGAACAGCACGCCGTAGAGATCATAGGTCTCGCGCTCGAACCACAGGGCGCCGGGGAACACGTCCGTGGCCGAGGCCACCGGCGTCGTCTCGTCGGTCTGGATTTTCACGCGGATGCGGCGGTTATGCCTCGGCGAGAGCAGATGATAGACCACGTCGAAGCGCTTCTCGCGACCGGGATAGTCGACGCCGCAGATATCGATGATGTTGCGGAAAAGGCAGTCCGGCTCGTCACGCAGATGGGTCAGGATCGGAATGATCGCGGCTGCGTCTGCCTCCAGCGTCAGTTCGCCATAGGCGACCGACGCACCGGTCACCATTCCGGGAAGCTCCGCCCTGATGGTCTCGCCGAGTTCTTCAAGCGACATGATGCCCCCTCACCGCTCGATCGTGCCGGTGCGGCGGATCTTCTTCTGCAGCAACAGAACGCCGTAGAGCAGCGCTTCGGCCGTCGGGGGGCAGCCGGGAACATAGACATCAACCGGCACGATGCGGTCGCAGCCGCGCACCACCGCATAGGAATAGTGATAATAGCCGCCGCCATTGGCGCAGGAGCCCATGGAAATGACGTAGCGCGGCTCCGGCATCTGGTCGTAGACCTTGCGCAGGGCGGGCGCCATCTTGTTGGTCAGCGTGCCGGCGACGATCATCACATCGGATTGGCGGGGCGAGGCGCGCGGCGCGAAGCCGAAGCGCTCGACGTCATAGCGCGGCATCGACAGCTGCATCATCTCCACGGCGCAGCAGGCCAGACCGAAGGTCATCCACATCAGCGAGCCGGTGCGCGCCCAGTTGATCAGGTCGTCGGTCGCGGTCACGAGAAAGCCCTTGTCGGCCAGCTCGTTGTTGATGCCGGTGAAGAACGGGTCAGCAGCGCCAACCGGCTTGCCATCCGGGCCGAGGAGGCCCTTGGGCGCCGGAGCGACGAGCGGATTGCCGCGATCGAGAGCGGTGGTTGCCATGGTCAGACCCTCAATCCCACTCCAGGGCGCCCTTCTTCCACTCGTAGACGAAGCCGATCGTCAGCACGCCGAGGAAGACCATCATGGACCAGAAGCCGAAGACGCCGATTTCCTTGAAGGCCACAGCCCAGGGGAACAGGAACGCCACTTCGAGGTCGAAAATGATGAAGAGGATCGCCACGAGGTAGAAGCGCACATCGAATTTCATGCGCGCATCGTCGAAGGCGTTGAAGCCGCATTCGTAGGCGGACAGCTTCTCTGCATCGGGCCGGGAATAGGCGACGGCGAAGGGCGCAACCAGCAGGACCACGCCGATGAAGGCGGCAAGCGCGATGAAGATCACCAGCGGCAGATAGTCGGTCAGAAGCGCGGCCGTGGCAGCCTGCATCGCGGTTCTCCTGCGTGGGGCCGGCGGACAAGCGCGCCCCTCCTCCGGCTCTGCCCCGTGCCTTACTCTCTCATCTGTTGCGGTGCAAGCGCATGACAGAACGCATTTCCCGGCCACGGCTGGAATCGTTGTGAACTCCGCGCTGGAGCGATCCGGACGCCCCTGCAAGCCAGCGAAGTGGCAGCTCGATCGCCGGTGCCCGCATCGCATTGTCCGCTGCCGGACCGGGCATGACCGGGGAATCAGGCGCGTTCACCCCGTGGCTTCACCAGGACGCCCGCCGATACGGCGCCATGTGGCGCGCGCCGGGCGCGGCTGCAGCGGCGGCAGGGCGGGAGCAGCGCGAAGCTGCTATGCCATGCGGCCCAGGGAAGCGCCTCTATGACCAGTTCCTCCGATATTTCGGCCCCGATGGGAGGCCCCGCGCGCAGCGGCGAGCGCATCCTGCTCGGCCAGGTGTCGATGGCCCATCTTGTCAGCCACGTCCACATCACCACGGTGCCGGCCCTGATGCCGCTGCTGCCGGCTTTCTTCGGCGCAAGCTATGTGGAGATCGGCCTGGCGCTGACGGTGTTCAACCTGGTGTCGCTGCTCGTCCAGACGCCCATGGGATTTGCGACCGACCGGTTCGGCGCGCGGCGCATCCTGCTGCTCGGGCTGGTGCTCGGCGGCAGCAGCTTCCTGTCGATCGCGGTGAGCCCCAGCTATGTCTGGCTGCTCATCGCCATGGCCGCCGCAGGGCTTGCGAACGGCGTGTACCACCCGGCCGATTATGCGCTGCTTGCCCGCGGGATCGACGGCAGCCGCATGGGCCGCGCCTTCTCCATCCATACATTCGCGGGCTATTTCGGCAATGCCATCGCCCCGCCCCTTCTGCTCGGCGCGGCCGCCCTTGCGGGCGTTGGCCAGGCTTTCGCGCTGGCGGGCGTCCTCGCATTCGTCGTGGCGGTGCTGATCATCCTGACGCCCGTCGGCGAAGGGGGCGCCCGTTCGACTGCGGCGCGACAGGCGGACGGCCCGCAGGAGGCGCTGCCTCGCGCCAGCCTGATCACGCCCACGGTCATCTCCCTGATCGGGCTTTTCGTGCTTCTGGCGCTCAGCACCGGCGGCCTGGTGAGCTATGCGGTGGCGGCCTTCGTCCAGGGCTACGGGCTCGATCTTGCCTCTGCCAGCGCGGCGCTGACGGCCTTCCTGTTTGCCAGTGCGCTGGGGGTGCTGGCCGGCGGGGCGCTCGCCGACCGCACGCGTCGGCACGGGCTGGTCGCGGCTGCCGCCTATCTGGCAACCGCTGTCATCACGGCCGGGCTGGCACTGACGACGCCCTCCGCCGTGGTCGTGATCATCCTGATGGGCCTGGCCGGCTTCCTGTCGGGCATCATCACGCCGTCGCGCGACATGATGGTGCGGGCGGCCGCCCCCCGCGGTGCGGAAGGCATCGTCTTCGGCATCGTCTCGACGGGGTTCAATATCGGCGGCCTCATCGGGCCCCTGCTGTTTGCCTTCCTGCTCGACAGGGGCCAGCCCCGCGCCATCTTCGCCGTCGCGGCGGTCTTCATGGTGCTGACCGTGTTGCTGGCACTGGTGCAGGAGCGCCGGCGCACCTGATCCTGTCCCTTGTGGCGCCCTTGGGCACGCGGCGCGCCCGTACCCACACTCGCAGGTGTGGACAGGTTCGCCGATCCGGGGCCGAATGGAGCCTGAGCGGCAACCACGGAGGATCGGCGTGCGCTATCTCATCTATAACGGGCGGGTGACCCCGCCCGGCATGCGGAACACCCAGGCAGAGCTGATCGAAACCCAGCGCGCGGGACACCCGTCCGTCGTCCTGATGCTGACCAGCAGCGGCGGCGACATCGAAACGGCCCTCGGCCTGATGGGGACGATCCGGTTCCTGCCGATCAGCGTCCATATTCACGCGATCGGCATGTGCAGTTCGATTGCCGCGACCATCATGCTGGCCTCGGAGCGCCGCTCCTGCGATCCGACCACCCAGTTCCTGCTGCACCAGGTGACCTTCGACAGCGGCCCCCGCGCCGGCGAGAGAAACCCCATCACCGATCTCATCTCGGCGCCTTTCCGGGACGTCCTGAAATGGAGCGAGGCCGACATGGCGGCACGCTTCACCCCGAACAATTACCGCTTCGGCGCGGACGAGGCCCAGCGCATCGGCATGGTCCAGCATATCGAGCAGCGCCGCATGGCGCCGGGCGACGAGGTGATTTCGATCCACATCCCGTGACGGCAACACGTCTCGCGGCACGGGTGGCGGGAGCGTATCGCGGCGAATGATCGGGGTCTGCCCCCGGGACGGGACTGCGAAGCTCGCTTCCCGGAGAGAACTGGCGCGGGCGACGGGACTCGAACCCGCGACCTCCGGCGTGACAGGCCGGCACTCTAACCAACTGAGCTACGCCCGCGCGTTGCTCGGCTCAGACATGAGCCGGTCGAGGAGGGCGGACTTACGGGAGGCACCCTGCCCTGTCAAGGCGCATTCGGGCCTGTCCTGCCATCACCGGCCGAAGCCGGTCGCCGCGGGCGCCAGCCGGCGGCGCCGATCACGATGATCAGGAGGGATGACCGGGTTCCTCCGGAGGATTTTCTCCTGCCGGACCCGCATCTCCGCCCCCCGCGCCAAGCCAGCCGAACAGAAGCGGAGCCGCGATCATGACGAGGAACACCCGGATGATGTGGAAGGCCGCGACGAAGGCAACTTCCACGTTCAGCGCCACCGCGATCAGGCTCATCTCGGCAAGCCCGCCCGGCGAATAGGCGAGAATCAGTGTCACGGCCTCGAAGCCGGACAGGCGGGCCACCACGACCGCGAACAGCGTCATCCAGAACAGCAGGATGGCGGTTGAGCCGACGGACAGGGCAAGGACCTTCAGCACCACCCTGGTCGCCGTGCCGGCAAAGCGACAGCCGATGACCACGCCGAGCACGACCTGCGCGGCATTGACGATCTCGAACGAGGGCTTGAAGTCGGACAGGCCCGAGATGTGGACGGCGGCGCTGACGATCATGGCGCCCAGAAGGGTCTTGGCGGGCAGGCGCAGAAGATGGCCGAGCAGCGCGCCCGCAAGCCCGCAGCCCACCAGCCAGCCCTGCGACAGCATGGGAACGTCGAACATCGAGACGCCGCCGACGGGGCGCGCCAGACTGACCCCCTGGCTCCACTGGATGATGAACGGCAGCGTCATCACCACCATCAGGATGCGGGCCGAATGGACGAGCGCAATCACGCGCGCATCGCCTCCCCGCTCCTCGCCGTAGATCACCATCTCCACAAGGCCGCCCGGCATGCCGGAAAAGAAGGCGGTGGTCCGGTCGTAGCCGCCAAGGACCCTGAAATACCAGACGACGGTCACGCCGCAGGCGATCATGAAGACCACCAGCCCGGCCAGCGGAACGATCCAGTGCGGAACCTGGCCGACGATGGCCGGCGTGAAGCCCGAACCGAGCATGACACCGATGACGGCAGCCATCGGCGAGCGGATCACCGGGGGAGCAGCGACCGGAGCGCCAGACAGCGCCGCAACCGTGCAGAAGGACATGGCGCCCAGCATCCAGGGCAGCGGCAGCCCGGCCCGCGAGAAGACGTAACCGCCGCAGATGCCGATGGCGATGGCCAGGGCGAAGCGACCATAGGGAAAGGCTGAAGGGGAAAGCGCGGCAAAGCCATTCCTGAGTTCGGCAAGCCAGCTCGACACGACGGGGCCCCTCCACGCTTGACCGCCGCATAGCATGGCGGGGGCCGCACCAGTCACCCTGATCGCGGGAGGATGCCATCCGGCCGGCGCGAGGCAGTCCGCGACGCTCCTGTCACCGGGTGGCCGGTCGCCGATGCGCGGACGGGCTCAGCCGAAGCGTCTGGAGGTGGTGGGCGGTGACGGGCTCGAACCGCCGACATCCTGCGTGTAAAGCAGGCGCTCTACCAACTGAGCTAACCGCCCCCAACAAGCCTGGAGGGATTTAGACGCTCGGACGGTGGGCCGCAACCGGCAGCCCCGTCGCAGGATGCCAGTCCCGCGGAGCACCCTGCCCAACCGCGCCTGCCCCCCGCCAAAGCAAAAGGGGCGCGAAGCCCTCCAGGCCTCACGCCCCCCGCCACCGGGTTGCTGATCGTCAGCCGTTGACGGCGTCCTTCAGGCCCTTGCCGGCCGAGAACTTCGGCGCCTTGGAGGCGGCAATCTTGACCGGCTTGCCGGTACGCGGGTCTCGACCCTCGCGGGCGGCGCGCTGGCTCACCGAGAAGGCGCCAAAACCCACCAGCTTCACATCGTCGCCAGCCTTCAGCGTCTTCGCGATGATGTCGAAGGTCGCATCCACCGCTGCACCCGCCTGCGCCTTGGTCAGGCTCGCCGATTCGGCGACCGCGGCGATCAGTTCGTTCTTGGTCACGGGCTGTTCTCCTTTTCGTTGTCGCCGATCCGGGAATCCGTGATTCCGTCGCCGACGGAGGCACTCGTTTGCCGTGCAACGGGTCCGAAAGCAAGGAAAGAGCGGCCTGAAATCACCAAAAACGGCAGGTTTTCTGCCGTTTCAACAGAAAACCCGGGGCACGGCCCCGGGTTCCTGCAATGCCTGGCGAACTCTGCCGTCAGTGAGCGACAACGCCGGTCTGATCGTCATCGGCCGAACGCGGGCGGACCGGTTCCGCCCCCTCGTCCCACTCAACCGGTTCCGGCTGGCGGATGAGGGCGTGCTTGATGACCTCGTCCATGCGAGCGACCGGAATGATCTCCAGGCCGTTCTTCACATTGTCCGGGATCTCGGCGAGGTCCTTGGCATTCTCCTCGGGGATCAGCACGGTCTTCAGGCCGCCACGCAGAGCCGCGAGCAGTTTCTCCTTCAGACCGCCGATCGGCAGGACCCGGCCACGCAGCGTGACCTCGCCGGTCATGGCGATGTCCTTGTGGATCGGGATGCCCGTCATCACCGAGATGATGGCGGTTGCCATGGCGATGCCCGCAGACGGCCCATCCTTCGGGGTCGCGCCCTCGGGAACGTGGACATGCACGTCGCGCCGGTCGAAGAGCGGCGGCTTGATGCCGAAGGCCAGCGACCGGGAGCGGACATAAGAGGCCGCCGCCGAGATCGATTCCTTCATCACGTCCTTGAGGTTGCCGGTGACCGTCATGCGGCCCTTGCCGGGCATCATCACGGCCTCGATAGTCAGAAGTTCGCCGCCGACCTCGGTCCAGGCGAGGCCCGTGACGGCGCCCACCTGATCCTCGGTCTCCGCCATGCCGTAGCGATAGCGGGGAACGCCGAGATACTCCTCGACCACCTTCGGAGTGACCTTGATCGTCCGCTTCTTGGTCAGGGTCAGGTCCTTCACGCCCTTGCGGACGAGGTTCGAGACCTCCCGCTCAAGGTTGCGGACGCCGGCCTCGCGGGTGTAGCGGCGGACCACCGTCATCAGGGCCTCATCCGTGATCGACCACTCCTTCGGCGTGAGGCCGTGCTTCGTGATCGCGTTCGGAATCAGGTGCTTCTTGGCGATCTCGCGCTTCTCGTCCTCGGTGTAGCCTGCAATGCGGATGGTCTCCATCCGGTCGAGCAGGGCCGGCGGGATGTTCAGCGTGTTCGCGGTGGTCACGAACATGACGCTGGAGAGGTCGAAGTCCACCTCAAGGTAGTGGTCGTTGAAGGTGGCGTTCTGCTCCGGATCGAGCACCTCCAGCAGGGCTGCCGAGGGGTCGCCCCGGAAGTCCTGACCCATCTTGTCGATCTCATCGAGCAGGAACAGCGGGTTCGCCGTCTTGGCCTTCTTCATCGACTGGATGATCTTGCCGGGCATGGAGCCGATATAGGTGCGCCGATGGCCGCGGATCTCGGCCTCGTCGCGCACGCCGCCGAGCGAGATGCGCACGAACTCGCGACCCGTCGCCTTGGCGATCGACTTGCCGAGCGAGGTCTTGCCGACGCCGGGGGGGCCGACGAGGCAGAGGATCGGGCCGGTCAGCTTGTTGGCGCGCTGCTGGACGGCAAGATATTCGACGATCCGGTCCTTGACCTTGTCGAGGCCATGGTGATCGGCATCGAGCACCGCCTGCGCGCCCGGCAGGTCCTTCTTGATCTTCGACTTCTTGCCCCAGGGCAGCGACAGCAGCCAGTCGAGATAGTTGCGCACCACGGTCGCCTCGGCGGACATGGGCGACATCTGCCGCAGCTTCTTCAACTCGTGATTGGCCTTGTCGCGCGCTTCCTTGGAGAGCTTGGTGCGCTTGATCTTCTCCTCGATCTCGACGAGCTCATCGCGGCCATCCTCGTCGCCGAGCTCCTTCTGGATCGCCTTCATCTGCTCGTTGAGGTAGTACTCGCGCTGGGTCTTCTCCATCTGCCGCTTGACGCGGGTGCGGATCTTCTTCTCGACCTGCAGCACCGAGATCTCGCTCTCCATCAGGCCGAGCGCCTTCTCCAGCCGCTTGCCGACGTCGATCGTCTCAAGCACCTGCTGCTTGTCGGAAATCTTCACCGCCAGATGCGAGGCCACGGTGTCGGCCAGCTTGGAGGGGTCGTCGATCTGGCCGACGACGGACACGATCTCGGGCGAGACCTTCTTGTTCAGCTTCACATAGCCCTCGAACTCGGCAATGACCGAGCGGGCGAGAGCCTGAACCTGGACCTTGTCGGCGATCTCGTCCGGCAGCGCCGTCGCCTCTGCCTCGTAGAACTCCTCGCGGCCGGAATAGTCGAGGATGGTCGCGCGCGACACGCCCTCGACCAGCACCTTGACGGTGCCATCCGGCAGCTTGAGCAACTGCAGCACGCTCGCCAGCGTCCCGATGCGATAGATGTCGTCGGGCTCAGGATCATCGTCCTGCGCCTTCATCTGCGTGGCCAGCAGGATGTGGGTCTCCGCCCGCATCACCTCCTCGAGCGCGCGGATGGATTTCTCGCGGCCGACGAAGAGCGGCACGATCATGTGGGGAAACACCACGATGTCGCGGAGCGGCAGGACCGGGAAGACCTTCGCTTCACCGGGTTCCAGAGGCGGACGCTTCTTGGTCTCGCTCATGATTCGTTCGTCCTTTGCTCGACACGCCGCGAAACGGCCCAATGGGCCCGCCCGACGGCGGCGCTCGGATGATTCCAGACAGGGTCACGCTGGATTACGCTTTTGTCGCGCGGGGACGGCGGCGAAATCGAGGCCGATCCGAAGGCTCTTGCCGGCCTCCTTCGGGGTCTCTAGGCGCTTGGCCGACCTCGGGCACACAACCCTGCCCGGGGGTCTGTCGGAGACCATTAGGTGGCGGCGGCACCCGCCCGTGTCAAGGCGCCCGACGGGCGGGCCGCAGAGCCTGTCCTGTGCCTGCAACAAGACCATTGCAGCCGGCCACTTGCACGATAATGTCGCGTTTCGTGCACTTCCGTGGCGCGTCGCACGTCGGAAACACGAAGCTTCTAGTCGATGCCATATTCCACCCTCCGCCGGGCTGCGTTCGCCCGCGGGACAAGTACGGAGACTGCCCATGCGCCGCCGAATCCTTCTCGCCTCCCTTCTTGCCAGCGCATGCCTCGGCTCCGCTCCAGCGCTGGCCCAGTCCCAGCAGGATTTCGCCCTGGTCAACCGCACCGGCTACCAGATCAACGAACTCTATGTCAGCGCTTCGGCCAACAATCGCTGGGGCCGCGACATTCTCGGTGACGAAGTGATGCCCTCGGGCACGCGGCGGAACATCACCTTCGGACGCAACCAGCGCGACTGCAGTTTCGATATCCGGATCATCTACTCGGACGGCGAACGGGCCGAGATCCGCGAAGTCGATCTGTGCCGCGTCAGCGTCGTCACGCTCACCTGGAACGGCGGCACGCGATACCGCGTTGACTGACCGGGCCGCAGAAACAAGAAAGGCGGGCCACCGGCCCGCCTTTTTGATTCGCCGCAGCCGTGGAGACGTCAGGCGCTCTGCGCCTTCTCCTTCTCCGCATAGATGTAGAGCGGCCGGGCCTTGCCCTGCACGACCTCGTCGGAGATCACGACCTCCTCCACGCCTTCCAGGCCCGGCAGGTCGTACATCGTGTCCAGGAGGATGCCTTCCATGATCGACCGCAGGCCACGGGCACCCGTCTTGCGCTCGATCGCCTTGCGCGAGACGGCGCCGAGCGCGTCCTCGTGGAAGGTCAGGTCGACATTCTCCATCTCGAACAGCCGCTGATACTGCTTGACCAGGGCATTCTTCGGCTCGGTCAGGATCTTGGTCAGCGCCGCCTCGTCCAGGTCCTCCAGGGTGGCGACGACCGGCAGACGGCCGACGAACTCGGGGATCAGACCGTATTTCAGCAGGTCTTCCGGCTCCACGTCACGGAAGATTTCACCGGTCCGGCGCTCTTCCGGCGCACGAACCGACGCACCGAAGCCGATCGAGGAGCCCTGCCCCTTGGTCGAGATGATCTTTTCGAGGCCGGCGAAGGCGCCGCCGCAGATGAACAGGATGTTGGAGGTATCGACCTGCAGGAACTCCTGCTGGGGATGCTTGCGGCCGCCCTGGGGCGGCACGGAGGCAACCGTGCCCTCCATGATCTTGAGCAGCGCCTGCTGCACACCCTCGCCCGAGACGTCGCGGGTGATCGAGGGATTGTCGGACTTGCGCGAGATCTTGTCGATCTCGTCGATATAGACGATGCCGCGCTGGGCCCGCTCGACATTATAGTCGGAGGCCTGAAGCAGCTTGAGGATGATGTTCTCCACGTCCTCGCCGACATAGCCGGCCTCGGTCAGGGTCGTGGCATCGGCCATGGTGAAGGGCACGTCGAGAATGCGCGCCAGCGTCTGGGCCAGCAGCGTCTTGCCCGAACCGGTCGGCCCGATCAGCAGGATGTTCGACTTCGACAGCTCGACGTCGTTGTGCTTGGTCGCGTGGTTCAGGCGCTTGTAGTGGTTGTGGACGGCGACCGACAGGACGCGCTTGGCATGGAACTGGCCGATCACATAGTCGTCCAGGACCTTGCAAATCTCCTTCGGGGTCGGAATGCCGTCCTTGGATTTGACCAGGGAGGACTTCGACTCCTCGCGGATGATGTCCATGCACAGTTCGACGCATTCATCGCAGATGAAAACCGTCGGGCCTGCGATGAGCTTGCGAACCTCATGCTGGCTCTTGCCGCAGAAGGAACAGTAGAGCGTGTTCTTCGCGTCGCTGCCGGCCTTGCTCATCAGTCTCTCTCCACGTCGGGCAGGCGCTGGCCTGTCCGTCACTGGCCTGATCCGCTGGGGCGGACCCGGCTTCCGGTCGTCCTGGTCCCGGGCCGGTCACCCGACGGCCTTTCAGCCAAGCATGGTGACCCGACCCGGATCAAGAAAGGATTAATGCTATTTCGTCACGCCCGCGCTGACCTGAAAGCCAGGACACGCCATCGTGACGGAACCATGACCGCCTTCGAAACGGCCCAGGCCCAGGTGCAAAGCAGCAAGGAACGGGCCGCCGGCCCTGTCCCGCAGCGAGACCGATCCCATGCCGGCGGCGCCGATCAGGCCTTGGACGGCGCGGGCTCGTCCGCACGGTGCTCGATGACCTGGTCGATCAGGCCGAACTCGCGGGCCTTCTCGGCCGACATGAAGTTGTCGCGCTCGAGAGCGTCCTCGATCTCCTTCAAAGTCCGCCCGGTGTGGCTCACATAGATCTCGTTGAGGCGCCGCTTCAGTTCCTTGACCTCTTCCGCATGGATGAGGATGTCGGTGACCTGACCGCGATAGCCGCCCGAGGGCTGGTGAACCATGATGCGCGAATGCGGCAGGGCGAACCGCTGGCCCTTGGCGCCGGCGGTCAGCAGCAGCGAGCCCATGGAGGCCGCCTGGCCCATGCACAGCGTCGTCACGGCCGGCTTGATGAACTGCATCGTGTCGTAGATCGACATGCCCGCCGTGACGACCCCGCCCGGCGAGTTGATGTACATGTTGATTTCCTTCTTCGGGTTCTCAGCTTCCAGGAACAGCAGCTGGGCGACGATCAGCGTCGCCATTCCGTCCTCGACCGGACCCGACAGGAAGATGATGCGCTCCTTCAGAAGGCGCGAATAGATGTCGTAGGACCGCTCGCCCCGGTTGGTCTGCTCGACCACCATGGGCACGAGATAGTTCATCAGGGTGTCGTGGGGGTCTCTCATGATCTTCGGTCCTTGGATTCGATCCGGTCTTGTCGACCGAATCTCATTGACGTCATCCTAACGGCACGACCCGCCTGCGGCGAGCCGCCCCCCACGCGATCCGGGCTGCCGGAACAGCCCGCCCGATGACGTCTCAAGACCCGGGGCGAACCCTCAGGCCTCCTCCTCGTCGTCGTTGTCCTTGAACAGGTCGTCCTTGGTCACCGGCTTCTCGGTGACGTCGGCGAGTTCCAGGATGTAGTCCACGACCTTCTCCTCGAAGATCGGAGCGCGAAGCTGGGCGAGAGCCTCCGGCGTCTTGCGGTAATATTCCCAGACCAGCTGTTCCTGGCCGGGAAACTGGCGGGCGCGCTCGACGACCGCACGGGTCACCTCGTCGTCCGTGATCTTGATCTGGGCCTTCTCACCGATCTCCGCAAGGACCAGGCCGAGGCGAACGCGCCTCTCGGCGATCTTGCGGTACTCCTCGCGGGCCTTTTCCTCGGTCGTGTCGTCGTCGGCGAAGGTCTTGCCGCGCCCCTCAAGATCCTGGGTGATCTGGCGCCACACGCTGTCGAACTCCTGGTCCACCAGCGTCTTCGGAAGATCGAAGGCATGCTTTTCGTCGAGCGCGTCAAGCAGGGCGCGCTTCACCTTGCGGCGCGATGCGGTGGCGTATTCGCCCTTCAGGCGTTCGGTGATGGCCGCCTTCAGCTTGGGCATGTCCTCGAAGCCCACCATCTTGGCGAACTCCTCGTCGATGGCGCGCTCGCCCGGCTGTTCGATCGCGTTCACCGTCACGGAGAATTCGGCGTCCTTGCCGGCCAGTTTCTCCGACATGTAATTGGTCGGGAACGTCACCTTCACCAGGCGCTCCTCGCCGGCCTTCGCGCCAAGAAGCTGGTCCTCGAAGCCGGGAATGAAGGACTTGGAGCCAAGTTCAAGCTGGATGCCGTCGGCCGTGCCACCGTCGAAGGCCTCGCCGTCGATGGTTCCGACGAACGAGATGGTCAGCCTGTCGCCATCGGCGGCAGCACCTTCGGCTTTCGGCTCGAAGGGTCGGTTCTGCTTGGCCATGGTCTCCAGCATGGACTGCACATCGGCCTCGGTCGGCTCGGCGACCGGGCGCTCGACCTTGATGCCCTTGAAGTCGGCGAGCTGGATGGTCGGCAGCACCTCGAAGGCGACCGTGTAGTCGAGGTCGGCCGTCCCCTCGAACACCGCCTTGGCCTCGTTCTCCGCCTCGGGGAGCTTGACCTCGGGCTGCATGGCCAGCTTGAAGCCATTATCCTCGACGATCTTCTGGTTCGTCTCACCGACCAGCTGCTCGATCGTCTCGGCCAGCACGGCGCGGCCGTAGAGCTTCTTCAGATGCGCGGTCGGCACCTTGCCGGGACGAAAACCGTTGATCTGCACACGGCCCTTGAGGTCGTCGAGGCGGGCTTCGGCCCGCGCGGCGAGATCGGACACCGGGACCACCACGCGGAATTCGCGCTTCAGGCCTTCGGATACGGTGGCGGTCACCTGCATGGCTTGTTGTCTTTCGCGTTGGTCGGCGGGACTGTTCCGCTCGGTCGGATGGTGCGGGCGGAGGGACTTGAACCCCCACGGCTTTCGCCACGGGAACCTAAATCCCGCGTGTCTACCAATTCCACCACGCCCGCCGAGGGCCGCTCGAAATAGCTTCTCGTTCCGATCGACGCAAGCGCGATCGGGCGCGGCCTCTTAGCACCATGGGGCGGCCACTGCAGCAAAAAAACGCGCGACCGCCTTGGTTCGGGCCCTATCGGAGGTTCAGCTTCGTGCGAACAGGCCGGCCCAGATCATCGCCAGGGTGGCGAGGGCGGCGCCCAGAACGAAGGTTGCAGGGTTGTGCGGCACGAAACCGAAATGCGAGGCAAGCACGAGAGCGCAGACACCAATGATGGCCAGCCGGATCATCTCTGTTCTCCATGGTTGGCGACAGCCTGACACCCGCTCGTCACAAGGGCCGTGCCAATCCCGCCATGGGACGGCGACCTGTCCGACCGGGGGCTGGTCCCGCCCGCCGAGCGCCCTAAAACCCCCTCGAATGCCCGCCAGGCGTGCCGCAGCCATGAAACCATTTGCTCTGACCCGCCGCTCCCTTCTCGCAGGCGCCGGGACTCTGGCCGCCGCGCTGTCCCGGCCGGGGACAGCTCTGTCCCAGTCTTCGGGGCTTCTGGTGGCGCGCCCGGCGGTAGCGCGCCTGCGCGGAGCGGAGGCGGCCGGCTCGTCCGTTCTCACCTATGGCGGCACCATACCCGGCCCGGCCCTGTATGCACGGCAGGGCGAGCCGTTCCAGATCCAGTTCCGAAACGGACTGGCCGACCCGACCTCGCTGAGCTGGCACGGCCTGCGCATCGACAACCGGACCGCCGGGTTCGGTGCCATGGTCGGCCCTGGCATTGCGCCGGGGACGACGAGCGACCTGACATTCGTGCCTCCGGATGCCGGGTCGTTTCTCTATCGGCCATGGCATCCGCGCCACGGGCAGCGGCAGGTCATGCAGGGCCTGACCGGATTTCTCGTGGTCGATGGAGAGGGGCCGGCGGTCGCCGACCGCGACGAGTTGCTGCTGATCCAGGACTGGCGGGTGGCCGATGACGGTCGGCTGTTTTCCGGCGACGACGAGCCGCCGCCCGGCCTGCTACCCCATCTGACGGTCAATGGCCGGCCGGATCTGTCCATCGAGGGACGCGCCAACGAGCGGCTGCGCCTGAGAATCGCCAATGGCACGGTCAACCGTCTTGTCCAGATCACGATCGGTGGCCGCGAGCCCTGGCTGATCGCACTCGACGGACAGCCCTCGGAGGTGTTCCCGCTCGCTGATGGCCGGCTGCTGCTCGCGCCGTGCCAGCGCGCCGACCTCATCATCGACCTGCCAGGCGAATCGCTGGCTTCCGTGCCGATCGCGCTGGCAAACCTTGCGGGTGCAACGCTTGAGGGCCGGGTGGCTGCGGGCACCGCGGCGCCGATGCGCTCGACGCCGCTCCCCGCCCCTGCCGCCCTGCCGGCCAATCCGATTGCGCAGACGATGAATCTCGCAACGGCAACGCGCGCCGAACTGCCGGTGGCCATGGGCGCGGCTGGCGCGATGACCTTTGCCGGGCGGCAGGACCGCGAGCCGGCCGACGCCCCGGCGTTCAAAGCGCAGCGCGGCGCGGTCGTCGTGCTGACGCTCGCCAACGGCACCGATCGGTTTCATGCCGTCCAGCTTCACGGTCATCAGGTACGGCTGCTGGACACGCTGGATGATGGCTGGAAGCCGTATTTTGTCGGCACGGCCGTGCTCGCCCCACGCACCACGACACGCCTTGCCTTCGTCGCCGACAATCCGGGTGGCTGGCCGATCGAGCTTCAACCGATCAATGATGACCGGGCCCCGCTCATCGCCTGGTTTCAGGTCGAGTAACCGGGGCTATTCGGGCTGCAGCAGGCGGGCATAGACGGCCGGCAGCGCAGCCGGCAGATCTTCCGCGATCAAACCGATACCCAGCCCGTTGCCGGCCTCGCCGTGAAGCCAGACCGCTGCCGACGCAGCCTCGAAGGCTGGCATGCCCTGCGCCAGCAGCCCCGCAACCATACCGGCGAGCACATCGCCCGAGCCGGCCGTGGCGAGCCAGGGCGGTGCATTCGCCGTGATCGCCGCCCGCCCGTCGGGCGCCGCCACAACCGTGTCCGGCCCCTTGAAGACCACGACCGCGCCTGAACGGCTTGCCGCCTGCCGGGCGCGTTCCAGTTTGGAGGCGTCGCCAGCCGGGCCGAAAAGCCGTGCGA
Source organism: Phreatobacter sp. (assembly GCF_051860605.1). Lineage (GTDB taxonomy): Bacteria > Pseudomonadota > Alphaproteobacteria > Rhizobiales > Phreatobacteraceae > Phreatobacter. Next base: position 107,286 of record NZ_JBHYDR010000011.1, read on the forward strand.
ACTCGCCGCCATGTGGGGTCAGGACGCAGGGACGGTCCGACCAGGCACCGATACCGGCGAAAAGGCGGTCCGGCGACCCGGCAAAGCTGGTCAGGCCATCGGCATCAAGGACCGTCGCCGCACCGCTGGCCAGCGCCTCCACAACCAGCGCCTGCGTCGCGTCTCCGACCCCAAGACCCGGTCCGAGGCAGACGGCATTGCGGCGCCGGTCGGCAAGGATCGCGGCAAGGCCCGGCGGCCCCTCCATGCGCGCGAGCATGACCGCCGTCAGGTGGCAGGCATTGACCATGAGCGCCTCTGGCGGCGAGGCAACGGTGACCAGCCCGGCCCCGGATCGCAGCGCACCCATCGCGGCAAGCCGGGCGGCGCCGGTGCTGGTCGCACCGCCCGAGACCACCACAGCATGGCCCCGGCTGTATTTGTGACCGTCCGCTCCCGGCAGCGGAAATTCCGGGCGCCACAGGGGCGGCTCGTTGGAAAAATTGCGCGGGCGGATGACGTCCAGAACCGCGTCGTCGATGCCGATATCGGCGGTGCGAAGCCTGCCGCAGGCCAGCCGACCGGGCATCAGGAGGTGGCCCGGCCGCCGCCTGAAGAACGTGACCGTTTCGACCGCGCGGACAGCCACCCCGCGAACCGACCCGCTGGCGCCATCGATTCCCGAGGGCATGTCAACGGCGATGACCGGCCGGCCCGAAGCGTTGAGGCTTTCGATCGCGTCGGCCTCTGCCCCGGCTATGACACGCACCAGACCTGCGCCATAGAGGGCATCGACGACCAGGTCGGGCTCAGGCTCGCCAAAGGCTTCGAGCCCGACCACCGGGCCGTCCCACCGGCCAGCGGCGGCCAGCGCCGCCGGCGCCCGCGCGTCTGGCAGGCGGTTTCGCGCGACGGTTACCCGGTAGCCCCTCTGTCGCAGAACCCTGGCCGCGACATAGCCGTCGCCGCCATTGTTGCCCGGCCCCGCAAGCACCACGATCCGCCCGCCGATCTGCAGCCGGCGCGCGGCGGCATCCGCGACGGCGATCCCGGCCCGGTTCATCAGTGTTTCAATGGAGGTGCCGGACATGACGGACAACCGATCCGCCTCGCCCACCTCGACCGGCATCAGAAGTTCTATCATCCGATGACTGTGAGGGACCGGTCTGCGGGGGTCAAACCCCGCTTCCTGCTCCCGTCGCCCCGATCCTGCACAGTTCCTGTGCACATCTGGAATTGCCGACGAGACATGGCCGACCGATGGCACCCCGCAATGCCCATTGCGAATGCAGATTGCTTATTTCTTCGGCATCGCCATGATCGGGTGAGCATCAGGGGCAAGACCGAATGCATTCAACCTCTTGAAATAACGACGGTTTCCGCCATGGACCGCTCTGGCATGTCTCCTGCTAGCCCGCGATACGGTCCGGGAGCGGCGCGGCAGCCAGCGCCCAGACTACAGGAGCAGGTTCGGAATGAAGAAGATCGAGGCCATCATCAAGCCGTTCAAGCTGGACGAGGTGAAGGAAGCGCTTCAGGAGGTCGGCCTCCAGGGCATCACCGTCACCGAGGCCAAGGGCTTCGGCCGCCAGAAGGGCCATACCGAGCTCTATCGGGGCGCAGAATATGTCGTGGATTTCCTGCCGAAGGTGAAGATCGAGATCGTCATGCCGGACGACATGGTGGACAAGGCCGTCGAGGCCATCCGCCGGGCCGCCCAGACCGGGCGCATCGGCGACGGCAAGATCTTCGTCTCGACCATCGAGGAAGCCATCCGCATCCGCACCGGTGAGTCTGGCCTCGACGCCATCTGATCCTTTCCGGCGGCCTGCCCGCCACGACGCGAACGTGCAAACCAAGAGGAAGCACAATGACGACTGCCAAGGATGTCCTGAAAATGATCAAGGAGAACGACGTGAAGTACGTCGATCTCCGCTTTACCGATCCGCGCGGCAAGTGGCAGCACGTCACCTTCGACATCACCATGATCGACGAGGAGATCTTCGCCGAGGGCACGATGTTCGACGGCTCCTCGATCGCCGGCTGGAAGGCGATCAACGAGTCCGACATGCTCCTCATGCTCGACCCGTCGACCGCGCAGATCGACCCGTTCTTCGCCGAGACGACGCTGTCGATCGTTTGCGACGTGCTGGAGCCGACCACCGGCGAGCCCTACGGCCGCGACCCGCGCGGCATGGCCAAGAAGGCCGAGGCCTATCTGAATGCATCCAAGATCGGCGATACGATCTTCGTCGGCCCGGAAGCCGAGTTCTTCGTTTTCGATGACGTCAAGTTCTCTGCCGAGCCGTACCACACTGGCTTCAAGGTCGATTCCTCGGAACTGCCGACCAACGGCTACACCGACTACGAGGGCGGCAATCTCGGCCACCGCGTCCGCACCAAGGGCGGCTACTTCCCCGTCCCGCCGATCGACAGCCTGCAGGACATGCGCGGCGAGATGCTCGCCTCCATGGCCAAGATGGGCGTGAAGGTGGAGAAGCATCACCACGAGGTGGCTTCCGCCCAGCACGAGCTCGGCATGAAGTTCGACACGCTGACCCACATGGCCGACCAGATGCAGATCTACAAGTACTGCATCCATCAGGTCGCCAACATCTACGGCAAGACCGCCACCTTCATGCCGAAGCCCGTCTTCGGCGACAACGGCTCGGGCATGCACGTGCACCAGTCGATCTGGAAGGGCGGCAAGCCGCTGTTTGCCGGCAACAAATATGCTGATCTCAGCCAGGAGTGCCTCTGGTACATCGGCGGCATCATCAAGCATGCCAAGGCCCTGAACGCCTTCACCAACCCGTCGACCAACTCCTACAAGCGTCTGGTCCCGGGCTATGAGGCGCCGGTGCTGCTGGCTTACTCGGCCCGCAACCGCTCGGCCTCCTGCCGCATTCCGTGGACGGCCAACCCGAAGGCCAAGCGCGTCGAGGTCCGCTTCCCCGACCCGACTGCCAACCCCTACCTGGCGTTCGCAGCCATGCTGATGGCCGGCATCGACGGCATCACCAACAAGATCGATCCGGGCGCCGCCATGGACAAGGATCTCTATGACCTGCCGCCGAAGGAGCTGAAGAAGATCCCGACGGTGTGCGGCTCGCTGCGCGAGGCTCTCCAGAGCCTGGACAAGGACCGCGCCTTCCTCAAGGCCGGCGGCGTGTTCAACGACGACTTCATCGACAGCTACATCGAGCTGAAGATGGGCGAGGTCATGCGCTTCGAGATGACCCCGCACCCGGTCGAGTACGACATGTACTATTCGGTCTGATCCCGACGGGGCGGGTCTTCGCACCCGCCCCCTCGCAGGCCGGCGAGCCCATTCCCGCGCCTTGCGCGCAGAACGAGCTTCCTCCCAACCGCGGCCGCGCTGCGGTCACCTCACAAGCGGGCGCCCCGGCGCCCGTTTTTCTTTTGGGGACCCGCGATCAGAGCAGCAGGAAGGCCGCGGCCATCGCGCAGGTGACCCCCCAGGCGCCAATCCGGCCGAGCGTCCAGGACGGGTCAGCCTCGTCGCCGGGAAGCACCAGCCTGGTTTCCTCAGGGTCGATGCAGCCAAGGGCAAGGCCGGCTCTCTCGGCGGCGCGCATGAGCCGGGACATGTCCGTCTCGATCGTCGCCAGTCCCAAGAGGCGGTCCATCGCCTGTACTCCTGTACGCCAGAACCATCCGTGGTTCATGACGAGCATGCGCGCCGGCGGGTAAACGCGGTCTTGAGGTTTCGTGCCACCGGAGCAAAGCGTCTTGGCTGTTGCAGATCGGCCACGTTGGGTCATGGTGACGTCGTCCAGCAGCGCCATCATCGCGCCCGCCTTTCCAGACCGGGGTTGTTTCGTGGCCGATACCGACGACAGCATTGCCCGCTCCCGCGCGGAGCTTGCCGAAGCGGTCGAAGATGCCGGCTCCAATCCGACGCTGGGTCCGACCATCGGCGATGTGATCGCCGCCCGTTTCGGCCGCAGGGACCTGATCAGAGGCATTCTCGGCGCGGCCGCCGTCTCCGCGGCGCTCGGGCCGCGCAGCCTTGCCGCACAGAGTGTCGGACCTGCTGCCAGCGCCTTTGCGTTCGAAGAGCTCTCGTCTGCACCGACAGACGGCATCGGGGTCGCCGATGGCTACCGCGCCACGGTGCTGATGCGCTGGGGCGACCCGGTCCTGCCCGGTGCGCCGACGTTCGATCCGAACGCCCAGACGCCCACCGCCCAGGCCGGCCAGTTCGGCTATAACAACGATTATATCGGCTATTTCCCGATGCCAGGGGCAACCGATCCGTCACGGCACGGGCTGCTGTGCATCAATCACGAATATACCAACGAGGAGCTGATGTTCCCCGGCCTCGGTATCCAGGACCGGCGCATCGCCGCGCGCGGCGGCGTACCTTTCGCGAAGATGACCGCTGATCTGGTGGCGATCGAGATGATGGCCCACGGAGGGTCGGTGATCGAAGTGCGGCGCGAGGGCGAGGCCTGGCAGGTGGTGGCCGGTTCCCGCTATGCCCGCCGCATTACCGCCGAGACCGAGATGGAGATAAGCGGGCCGGCGGCCGGGCACGCGCGCCTGCGCACAGGCTTCGACCCGACCGGGCGGCGGGTGCGCGGCATGCTCAACAACTGCGCTGGCGGGCGCACGCCATGGGGCACCTGGCTGACATGCGAGGAGAATTTCAACGGCTATTTCTCGGGGGCACTGGCGGAAGGCCACCCGGAATATCGCAACTACCGGCGCCTCGGCCTTCCGGCCCACTGGTACAACTGGCATGACTTCGACACGCGGTTCGACGTGGCGAAGGAGCCGAACGAGGCGAACCGCTTCGGCTGGGTGGTGGAGATCGATCCTTTCGATCCGACCTCGGTGCCGAAGAAGCGCACGGCCATGGGCCGGTTCAAGCACGAGGGCGCGGCCGGCATCACGGCCCGCGACGGCCGACACGTCGTCTATTCGGGCGATGACGAGCGGTTCGAGTACATCTATCGTTTCGTGACCGACGGCCGTGTCAGCGGCGAGCGCGCCCGCGACAGGGACCTTCTCGATGCCGGCACCCTGTCGGTGGCGCGTTATGATGCCGACGGCACGGGCACGTGGCTGCCGCTCGTGTTCGGCCAGGGGCCGCTCACCCCCGCCAACGGCTTCCGGTCCCAGGCCGATGTCCTTGTCGAGACCCGCCGGGCCGCCGATCTCGTCGGTGCCACCCGCATGGATCGTCCGGAGGATGTCGAGGCCAATCCCGCGACCGACAAGGTCTATGTCATGCTGACCGGCAATGACCGGCGCAGGCCCGAACAGGTCGATGCCGCGAACCCGCGGCCCGACAACCGCTTCGGCCATGTCATCGAGATGCTGCCCGAGGGTCGCGACCATACCGCAGAGCGCTTCACCTGGGACATCCTCCTGAAATGCGGCGACCCGGCGGTGGCGGCGGTCGGTGCTACCTTCAGCGCGGAGACCAGCCGGGACGGCTGGTTCGGCGCGCCCGACAACTGCGCCATCGACGCCGACGGCCGGCTTTGGATCTCGACCGATGGCAACAATCCCTCCCGAACCGGACGCAATGACGGGCTCTGGGCCGTCGATACGGAGGGACCGGCGCGCGCCACGTCGCGGCTGTTCTTCAAGTGCCCCTACGGCGCGGAACTGTGCGCGCCGGAGTTCACACCCGATGGCGAGACGCTGTTCCTTGCCGTCCAGCACCCTGCCGAGGGCAGCGCCGGCCTGCCAAGCGGCCAGGTCTCGGTCTACGAAGCGCCATCAACCCGCTGGCCCGATTTCCGGCCCGACATGCCGCCCCGGCCGGCCATCGTGGTCGTGACCAAAGCCGGCGGCGGGCGGATCGGCAGCTAGCCGCGGGTGTCGGCCAGATCGAGAAGCATGGCGGTCAGCGCGCCGTCCGCACTGCGCATGCCGTCGAGGATTGAAAAATGGTCGGCGCCCGCAACCGGCAGGAGCCTGCCCGGCGCCCCGGCGCGCTGCCGGGCAGCGTGGAAGGCATGCGAATTGGCGACCAGCATCGGCAGTTCGTTGCCGCCATAGGTGAGATCGAGCCGTTTCATGACCGGCGGACGGCGGAGCGGCGACAGGTCGGCAATCTCATCGGATGAGAGCGCCAGCTTCTCGTCGAGATAGGTGTCGACCATGGGCCCGAGCTCGAACAGGCCGGAGATGGCGAGCCCCGCAGCGACCGCTGGATGGGACAGCGCCATGGCGGTGAGGTGCCCGCCCGCCGACCAGCCGCAGGCGATCAGTGGACCTGAGACACCATGGGCCGGCCCATGCGCGGCGAGCCAGTCGAGGGCCGTTGAACATTCGGCGACGATCTGACGGAGCGAGGCTTCGGGCGCCAGCGTGTATCCGGGAATGGCCACCGACCAGCCATGGGCAGCGACGCCCTCGCCCAGCACGGCGAACATCTCGCGTGAATTGCGCATCCAGTAGCCGCCGTGAAAATAGACGAGGCAGGGAGCGCCGGGATCGGCAGCGGGGAAGATGTCGGTTCGGGTGCGCTCCTTCGGCCCATAGGGCAGGTCCATGGTCGTCGAATGACGGGCACGGATCAGAGCCGACTCGGCTGTCCAGGCCGCGAAAGTCTCCACCCATGACGGCACCGCCGCGCCATTGTTGTAGGCGGCGTCGCGAAAGGCCTGCGGTACGGAAGAGACGTCTATGGCCATGAACGGGATTTCCTTGTGGCAAGGTGAGACAGTGCCATGAACGCGGCCCGGGGAGCCACAGTGCCCCGCCGGACCACCAGCCAAGGATGTGCCCGATGACCCGCCCACCGAGCCAGCCCGCCGATCACTCCACAGTTTCCGCCTATGTGATGACGACAGGTGCCGAGCCTCTCATCGCCTTTCTGTCGCAGGTCTTCGACGCGAGAACGGTTCTGCGGCTCGACCGCGAAGACGGCAGCGTGATGCATGCCTCTATCTGCATCGGCGATTCCACCGTGATGCTGGCCGACGGCACCGGCGACTTCCCGGCCTTCCCCGCCTGGCTCCACGTCTATGTCGCCGATGTCGATGCAACCTTCAGGCTTGCCATCGACGCGGGCGCGACGGAGGTCCAGGCTCCATCGGAAAAGGGCGACGGCGACCGGCGCGCCGGCTTTCGCGACGCTTCCGGCAATACCTGGTGGATCGCCACACCGGTCCGCCCCTGAGCCGGACGCAAAAAAGCCGGGCACGAGGCCCGGCTTTTCCGATCGACTGATACAGCCTGCGCGGATCAGCGCTTGGAGAACTGGAAGGACCGGCGGGCCTTGGCCCGGCCATACTTCTTGCGCTCGACCACGCGGCTGTCGCGGGTCAGGAAGCCTTCCTTCTTGAGCAGGCCACGCAGGTCCGGCTCGTAATAGGTCAGCGCCTTGGACAGACCGTGGCGCACCGCGCCGGCCTGGCCCGACAGACCGCCACCAGCGACGGTGACGATGACGTCGTACTGGCCATCGCGGTTGGCCATGATCAGCGGCTGCTTCAGGATCATGCGCAGCACCGGACGGGCGAAATACACGTCCAGTTCGCGCTCGTTGACGGTGATGCGGCCAGAACCCGGCTTCACCCAGACGCGGGCAACCGCGTCCTTGCGCTTGCCGGTGGCATAGGCGCGGCCCTGCTTGTCGAGCTTCTGGACGTGGCGCGGCGCCTCGACGGCGGCCGGCTTGAGGGCGGCAAGGGCCTCGAGGGAGGAAACGGTCTCGGCCATGGTCAGGCCCTCGCGTTCTTGGAGTTCAGGGCGCGGACGTCGAGGGAAACCGGCGTCTGGGCCTCGTGCGGGTGCTTTTCACCGCCATAGACACGCAGGTTCGACATCTGCTGGCGGCCCAGCGGACCGCGCGGGATCATGCGCTCGACCGCCTTCTCGACGATCCGCTCGGGAAAACGGCCATCGCGGATGGTCTTGGCGACCCGCTCCTTGATGCCGCCCGGAAAGCCGGTGTGGTGGTAGTAGGCCTTCTGGTCCCACTTGCGGCCGGTGAAGATCACCTTGTCCGCATTGATGATGATGACATTGTCGCCGCAATCGACATGGGGGGTGTAGGTGGCCTTGTGCTTGCCGCGCAGGCGCATCGCCACGATCGAGGCGAGACGGCCGACAACAAGGCCTTTCGCGTCGATCAGAACCCACTTCTTGTCGACCTCGGCGGGTTTCGCCACATAGGTCTTCATGATCGTGTCTTCCGGAAAAGAGGAAATCTGCAGCGGAGGCCGAAGACGGTCCCCGCGTCGGCATGGGCTATAGGCGAGGCCTGCTTCTGCGTCAATGGACGCATGCTTCGATTATCATCGCTATTTCAAAGGCTTACAAAAATGGTATTTCAATACCCTTGATTTGCGCCTGATTTTGCAGGGACTTGCGCCCTGCCCGCCGATCAGGGACGCTCCGGGATCGTCAGACCGCGCTGGACCGCAGGACGTGAAAGGCCGCGCTCCAGCCAGGCCGGAACCTCTTTAAGGGCGGCATAGTCGACAAGTTCGGCGGCGCCATAGAAGCCAACGAGATTGCGCACCCAGCCCAGCAGGGACATGTCCGCGATCGTGTAGTCGTCTCCCATGATCCAGTGGCGACCGGCCAGCCGGGTCTCCAGCACGCGGATCAGCCTGTGCGACTCCGCCCGATAGCGTTCGAGAGGCCGCTTGTCCTCGTAGTCGCGTCCGGCAAACTTGTGGAAGAATCCGAGCTGGCCGAACATCGGCCCGACCGCCGCCATCTGGAAAAAGACCCACTGCACGGTCTCGATCCGTCGCGCCGGATCCGCAGGGAGGAAGCGCCCGGTCTTCTCGGCCAGGTAGAGCAGGATAGCTCCGGATTCGAACAGGCCGATCGGCTGTCCGCCGGGACCATCCGGATCGATGATGGCTGGAATCTTGCCGTTCGGGTTGAGCGACAGGAACTCCCCGGTCCAGGTCTCGTTCCTGCCGATATCGATGGCGTGGGGTTCATAGGGCAGCCCGGTTTCCTCCAGCATGATCGACACTTTCACCCCGTTCGGCGTTGGCAGCGAATAGAGCTGGATGCGGTCCGGATGGGTGGCCGGCCAGCGGCGGGTGATCGGAAAGCTGGAAAGGTCGGTCATGAAGGCTCCCTGCCGGCCATGGCGGACCGGCCGTTGCGATCAGATGGGCAGGTTGTGCGCGGCAGGCAAGGCGGCCGGCCGTATCCGGCGTTCACGTCAGGGGGCTGCTGCCACGGTGCGTCAGGCCGCCTCCCCGGTTCGGACATGTTGAGCCACGGTCAACCGCTGCTAGGCTCGCGCCCAACCACGACGGCCGAAGTCGCCGCAGCCAGACATGAGGACACGCCATGCCGATGGTCGCCACGCCGCCGGGACATGTCGGGCCGTTCGCCGGTCTCGACGTGCCCTGGCTCCTGAAGCTGCGGGCCGAGACGCGCGCGGACCACCCGTTCATCGTCTGGGCGCCTTTCGAACGACCTGCGACCACCCTCACCTATCGCGCCTTCCGGGACCGCGTCGGGTCGCTCGCCGCGGGTCTGGCCCGCCGGGGCGTGAAGCCCGGCGAGTTCGTTCTGATCCATCTCGACAACTGCCTCGAGGCGATCCTTGCCTGGTATGCCTGCGTGGAACTGGGCGCGGTGGCGGTGACCACCAACACCCGCTCGGCCGGGCCGGAAGTGGCCTATTTCGCAGGCCATTGCGGGGCTGTCGCCGCCATCACCCAGCCGGCCTATGCCGACCTCGTCGCATCCAACTGCCCGGCGATCCGCTGGCTCGCGGTCACCGACAATGACAGCGGCGACCCGCCTCCGTCCCATCGCATTCCGGAACGCGCCGAGCGTTTCGAAGCGCTGTTCGCGGACCCCGCGGACCGGCCGTCCCGGCCGCACGACCCGCACTGGCCCTGCTCGGTCCAGTACACGTCCGGCACAACGGCCCGGCCGAAGGCGGTGCTCTGGACCCACGCCAATGCCCTGTGGGGCGCCAAGGTCAATGCCGACCACGAGGATCTGCGACCTGAAGACGTCCACCTCGTCCACCTGCCGCTGTTCCACACCAATGCGCTGGCCTATTCGATCCTGGCGAGCCTCTGGGTGGGGGCGACGGCCGTCGTCATGCCGCGCTTCTCGGCCAGCCGGTTCTGGCCGACCGCGCTCGCCCACCGCTGCACCTGGACGTCTGTGGTGCCGTTCTGCACCCGCGCGCTGATGGAGCGCGAGATCCCCGGGCAGCATCACTTCCGGCTCTGGGGCAATGCGATCTCGTCGCCCCCCACCGATGCGGTCTTCGGTGTGAAGACAATCGGCTGGTGGGGCATGACCGAGACCATCACCCACGGGATCATCGGCGAGATGCACCAGCCGAATATTCCGATGTCCATCGGCCGGGCCGCACCCGAATACGAGATCCGCGTGGTCAATGACGACGGCAGTGCAACCGAGGTCGGCGGCACCGGCCACCTGCTGATCCGGGGCGTGCCGGGGCTGTCGCTGTTCAAGGAATATCTGTTCAACGAGAAGGCCATGCAGGACAGCTTCGACGCGCACGGCTATTTCATCACCGGCGACCGGGTGAAGCTGCTCGAAAACGGCTATTTCCGCTTTGCCGACCGCGACAAGGACATGCTCAAGGTGGGCGGCGAGAATGTTGCCGCCTCCGAGATCGAGCAGGTCATCATGACGGTTGCCGGCGTGCGGGAAGTCGCTGTCGTGGCGCGCAAGCACCCGATGCTCGACGAGGTACCGGTCGTGTTCGTCATTCCCCAGGCGGGCCTTGCCGACGCGCCGGCAGACCTCTCCGAGGTTATTCTTGCCACCTGCCGGGCCGCGCTCGCCGACTTCAAGGTGCCGCGCGCCGTGCATCTGGTCGACGACATGCCCCGCTCGACGCTGGAAAAGATCGCCAAGGCCGAGCTCAGGAAAATGCTGGAAGCCATGCCGGCGGGCTGAGCGTCACCGCTCCGGCGGAATGGAATAGGTGCCGGTGGCATGGGCCACCAGTTCCTCGCCCTCCCCGTCCGACCAGATGGCCACCTCGCCGACGGCCAGCCGCTTGCCGAGCTTCACCAGCCTGCATTCGGCGATCAGGTCACGGGGCGCCGGCTTCTTCAGGAAGTTGACGTTGAGATTTGTGGTGACCGCCAGTCCGACCGGCCCGATGGATGCGAGGATCGCAACATAGAGGCCCGTATCGGCCAACGTCATCATGGTGGGGCCGGAGATGGTGCCCCCTGGCCGCAGCTGGCCCGGATCGTACCGGCAGCGCATGCGGGCAAAGCGGTGCGCAACGTCCTCGACGTGATACAGCTTGCCGGCGCCGAACACCTGCGGGAATTCCTGCTCAAGGAAGGCCTCCAGTTCGGCCACGGTCATTTTCGGTGGCGGGGTCGATGCATCGGCCATGAAGGATCGTCCTGCGGCCGCCGATCGGCGGCCTTGCGGCGCAGAGGTTAGCGAGCCAAGGTCGCGCCCGTCCCTCTTGCGAAAGGCGGATGGTGATGAACGCACCCTCCCTGAGACCCCAGGCCCGGCAGGCCATCCTCCTTCGCGAGGATTCCAGCGGCGTGGCGACCCTCACCATGGACGATCCGGCCAGCCGCAATTCTCTCTCGGAGGGAATGCTGGCGGCGCTGTCGGAGACATGGTCGGCAATCGCCGCAGACCGCTCCGTGCGGTCGGTCGTGCTGGCGGCGCGCGGGCCCTGTTTCTCGTCCGGGCACAACCTGAAGGAAATGACGGCCCGGCGCGCCGATGCCGACCGTGGCCGCGCCTATTTCGCCGATGTGATGGGTCGCTGCTCGGCCATGATGCAGCAGATCGTCGCCCTGCCCCAGCCGGTGATCGCCGCCGTGCAGGGGCTCGCCACGGCCGCGGGATGCCAGCTGGTCGCGACCTGCGACCTGGCCGTCGCCTCGGCCGAAGCGCGCTTCTGCACGCCGGGCGTCCATATCGGCCTGTTCTGTTCAACGCCGATGGTGGCCCTGTCGCGGAACGTCGCGCCGAAGTACGCCATGGAGATGCTGCTGCTCGGCGAACAGATCCCGGCCGACGAGGCCTTCCGGATCGGACTGCTCAACCGGGTCGTGCCGGCAGGCGCGGAACTGGCCGCGGCCCAGGCGCTCGCGGCCGCCATCGCAGCCAAATCCACCGTGACCGTGAAGACCGGCAAGCGCGCCTTCTACGCTCAGGCCGGCATGGATCTCGGCCGTGCCTATGCCCATGCGAGCGAGGTGATGGTTGAAAACATGCTCGCGCGCGACGCCGAGGAAGGTATCGGCGCGACCCTTCAGAAGCGCCAGCCGCAATGGGAAGACCGGTGAATCACGACGCCTATTCCAACGATCATATCCGCTCCATCCTGTCCTCGGTGAACACGGTGGCCATGGTCGGTGCATCGGCGAACGAGGTGCGGCCGAGCTATTTCGTCCTGAAATACCTTCTCGACCGCGGCTACCGCGTTCACCCGATCAATCCTGGGCTGGCCGGCAAGGAGATCCTGGGCCAGACCGTCTACGGCACGCTCAAGGACGTGCCCGAGCCGATCGACATGATCGACATCTTCCGCAACTCGGAGGCCGCCGGCGCCGTTGTCGACGAGGCGCTTGCCCTGGTGCCGAAGCCGAAGGTCATCTGGATGCAATTGTCCGTCCGCAACGATGCGGCCGCCGCCCGCGCCGGAGCGGAGGGTCTGCAGGTGGTGATGAACCGCTGCCCGAAGATCGAGTTGGGCCGCCTGTCCTCGGAGATTGCCTGGATGGGCGTCAACTCGCGCACCATTTCCGCCCGGCGCGCGCCGCAGTTGAAGGAAGGCAAGTTCCAGAAGCTGGGGCTCAGACAGACCTTCGGTTCCGGGAAAGCGGACGAATAGAAAATCCTGTTCGCTTGACCATGCAGCGGCCCGGTTCGTAGAAACTTATCCCCCGAAGACCGCGAAGGCCGCCGCGCGGCCCCCACAGGAGGAGACACCATGGCCGACCGCGTTCCCGGATTTTCGACCCTTGCAGTCCATGCCGGCGCCCAGCCCGACCCGACGACGGGCGCGCGGGCGACGCCTATCTACCAGACCACATCCTTCGTCTTCGACGATGTCGATCACGCGGCATCGCTGTTCGGCCTTCAAGCCTTCGGCAACATCTACACCCGCATCGGCAACCCGACCAATGCGGTGCTGGAGGAGCGTGTTGCGGCTCTCGAAGGCGGCACGGCCGCGCTCGGGGTTGCATCCGGACATGCCGCCGAATTCTTGATCATGCACGCCCTGATGCAGCCGGGCGACGAGTTCATCGCCTCGCGCAAGCTCTATGGCGGCTCGATCAACCAGTTCAACCATTCCTACAAGAACTTCGACTGGACGGTCGTCTGGGCCGACCAGGACGACGTGTCGTCCTTCGAAAAGGCGATCTCGCCGAAAACCAAGGCGATCTTCATCGAGAGCATCGCCAATCCGGCCGGCGAGATCACCGACATCGCGGCAATCTCGGCGGTGGCGAAGAAGCATGGCGTGCCGCTGGTCGTCGACAACACACTGGCGACGCCCTACCTGATCAGACCTTTCGAGCACGGTGCCGACATCATCATCCATTCGGCCACCAAGTTCCTCGGCGGCCACGGCAATTCGATTGCCGGGCTGATCGTCGATGGCGGCTCGTTCGACTGGATGAAGGGCGGCCGCTATCCGATGCTGTCCACGCCGCGCCCGGAATATGGCGGCATCGTCCTCGGCGAGACCTTCGGCAATTTCGCCTTCGCCATCGCCTGCCGCGTTCTCGGCCTGCGCGATCTCGGCCCCGCCCTCGCGCCCTTCAACGCCTTCATGGTGCTGACCGGCATCGAGACCTTGCCGCTGCGGATGGAGAGGCATTGCGCGAATGCGCTGAAGGTGGCCGAATTCCTGTCCACGCATCCGAAGATCGCCTGGGTCAGCTATCCGGGCCTTGCCTCCGACAAGGGTCATGCGCTGGCCAAGAAATATGCCCCGAAGGGGGCCGGCGCGGTCTTCACATTCGGTCTGAAGGGCGGCTACCAGGCCGGCGTCAAGCTGGTGTCGGGGGTGCAACTGTTCTCGCACCTGGCCAATGTCGGCGACACGCGCTCGCTGATCATCCACCCGGCCTCGACGACCCACCGCCAGCTCTCGGACGAGCAGAAGACGCAGGCCGGCGCCGGACCGGAGGTGGTGCGCGTATCGGTCGGCATCGAGGACGCCGCGGACATCATCGCGGATCTGGAGACGGCACTGGCGGCCGTGTAAGGCTCATTCGGCCGGCACGGGCCGGCCCAGCGGTTCGCGTCCCGCCCGCGGGGCGCGAACCAGCGCATGGACATGGGCCAGCGCATGGCCCAGCACGATCACGGCAAAGCCCTGATGCAGCAGTCCGGCCCAGAGCGGCACGACCAGCACGAGGGTGACGATGCCGATGACGGCCTGCGCGGCAATCAGCCCGAACAGCACCGCTGCGCCTTTGGCATAGGCCGTGCCGCGTGCCGCGAGCAGGTGCCAGAGCGCCAGTGCCACCAGCCCATAGGCAACCAGACGGTGGTTGAACTGCACCAGCGCCAGGGAATCAATGAAGGATTCCAGCACGGTCGGCCGGTCGAACAGGACGTTGAGCGGCGGCACCAGGGCGCCGTCCATCAACGGCCAGTCGTTGAACCGCATGCCGGCCCGGTTGCCCGCGACCAGCGCGCCGAGGGCGATCTGCGCCGAGAGGACGCCGAGAACCGCGATGGCGCCATAGCGGACCTTGTCGCTCGCAGGCTCTCGCGGTCGCTCGGGAGCCAGCCGGAGCGCCGTCCAGACCAGCAGCGCGAAGATCAGGCAGGCAAGCGTCAGGTGGAACATGAGTTTGAGAGGCGCCACCGCCACCATGCCGGGCCTGAGCCCGGACGCGACCATGATCCAGCCGACAAAGCCCTGAAGCGCCATCAGCAGGCCGATGGCGAAGGTGCCCGCGGCGAGCCGCGCCGACATCCAGCCGCGCGCGACGAAGACCAGCCAGGGCAGGAGCATGGCCGCGCCGGTCAGGCGGCCGAGGAAACGGTGTCCCCATTCCCACCAGTAGATGAACTGGAAGTCGGCGAGGCTCATGCCCCGGTTGACCGCCTCGTATTGCGGGCTCGCCCGATAGCGCGCGAACTCGTCCGCCCACTGCGCCTCCGTCAGCGGCGGCAAGGCCCCGGTCACCGGCTTCCATTCGGTGATCGAGAGGCCGGAATCGGTCAGCCGCGTCGCGCCACCCACCACCACCATGGCAAAGACCAGAACCGCCACGCCAAGCAGCCAGAACCGGATGATCCGGTTCTGGCGGGGGTCGGGGGCAAAGGCATTCGCGGCCGTCATCCGGCAGTCCTTCTGGCTGGTATAAGCGGCATACGACAGATATAGACCCCCCGGATGCCGGACAACCGGCACGAAGCCCCGGACCTGCCGAAACTCGGACCTGCCATGCATTCGCGCACCCGCAAGCTGATCGGAACCGTGCTGCTGCTCGTCTGGGTCTCGTTCTACGCTCTGCTGGTCACCGCGATCATGCACAATGCCGCGCGCCGCTTCGGGCCGGTCGGCGAGCCGCTGTTCTACGCCTTTGCGGGAATTGGCTGGATCCCGGTTGCCATGCTGGTCGTCTGGTGGATGGCAAGGCCCGACAGGGACGACGAGACGGACTGAGACCGGTCCGACGCTTCAGCAGGAAGGCCGCCATGCCCATCGTCCTGTCGACCATCGCCGCGCTGCGCGCCTTCGTTTCCGGGCGCCGCGTCAGGGGCGAGCGGGTCGCCCTCGTGCCGACCATGGGTGCGCTCCATGCCGGCCACGTCTCGCTGGTCGAGGTCGCGCGCCGCCACGCCAGCGCGACGGTCGTATCCATCTTCGTCAATCCCACCCAGTTTGCGCCGACAGAGGATTTCTCTAAATATCCCAGAACGTTCGAGGGTGATATTCGCAAATTGTCGGAAGTTGGCGTCGAGGCTGTCTACGCCCCGGATGTCGAGACCATGTATCCAGCGGGGTCGGCGACGACGGTCAGTCTGAAAGGGCCTGCGACCGCGGGTCTCGAGGACGTCACCCGCCCTTTCCATTTCGATGGGGTGGCGACCATCGTCGCCAAGCTGTTCACCCAGAGCCAGGCCGATGTCGCCCTGTTCGGCGAGAAGGACTTCCAGCAGCTCGCGGTCATCCGGCGGATGGCGGCCGATCTCGACCTGCCGGTGGAGATCGTCGGCGCGCCGACCGTGCGCGAAGCCGACGGGCTCGCCATGTCGTCGCGCAATGTCTACCTGAGCCAGGCCGAGCGGGCCAGGGCTCCTGCCCTGCACCGCATCATGCAGGAGACGGCGGCCGCCATCCGGGCCGGCGCCGGGGTGGAGGATGCGCTGTCCCCGTCCCGACAGGCGATCACCGAAGCCGGGTTCGCGCTCGACTATCTCGAGGTCCGGGGGGCCAACGACCTCGGCCCTCCGCAGCCGGGCTCGCCACGCAGGATGCTGGTGGCGGCGACGCTCGCTGCAACGCGCCTGATCGACAATATCCCGGTCGAGTGACCGCACCGCCCGAACAGGGAGAAGCCCGCCCCGAGGATCGGGACGGGCCTTTCGGATGCGATAGTGAAAGCCGTGGGTGCAGCCCTCAGGCGGCGCGGACCGTCGGCGCCGGACCGGCCTGCCAGAACATCAGCGGGCGCGCCCGCAGGGCAAAGGCGCCCTCGCCGGCCAGCGCATGGGCGATCGAGGCGACGATCAGGAAGGCGGGATATTCCCAGCCGCCATTCGGCGCCGAGAAGAGCCAGCCATTCGGCACATGGACCAGCATGGCGGCGGCCATGACCGGCAGAAGCAGAACGGACACCTGCCGGCCGTAGATGCCGAGCAGGATCAGAACGCCGCCGATCACCTCGGCCGCGATGATCGGACCGGCCAGAGCCGCGGGGTAGCCGAGCGAGCCGAGAAAGCCGGCAAAGCCTGCAATTCCGAAGACAAAGACCTTCAGCAGGCCGTGCGCGATCCACATGGTGCCGAGGGCGGCACGCAGGGCAAAGAGACCATAGGGAGCGGTGCGGGAATCGACGGAGGCAGAGGCGGTCATGGGAACGATCCTTCGGGTCAAGGGCGAGGGTGACCGGAGAGATCGGCTTTTTGAAAAGACCGTCGGCTACCGGTGACGGAGACACATTTGGCGCCCCTCCCCACGCAAGTAAATTGACGTCGCCGCAAAGATTTGCTTGCATCGTCGCAAGCGACCGATCGGCGGAACGGAGCGACGATGAGCCAGACCCTGGTCTCCTGGGATGATTACCGGACGGTGCTCGCCGTCTCGAAGGCCCGGTCGCTGGCCGGTGCGGCCGACCTGCTCGGCGTCAACCAGTCAACGGTGTTCCGCCGCCTCGGCGCGATGGAGGACCGGCTCGGTGCCCGCCTGTTCGAGCGCAGCCGCACGGGCTATGCCCTGACGGCCGCCGGCGAGGAGATGGTGGGGCTCGCCGAGCGGATGTCCGAGGACATCGTCGATTTCGAGCGGCGCCTGACCGGGCAGGATCTGCGGCCGCAGGGCGAGCTCCGGGTCACGACCAACGATACACTGGTCGTCCACCTGCTCACCCCGATCTTCGCCTCGTTCCGAAAGCGCTACCCGGAGATCGCGCTCGACGTGGTCATCGGAAACCAGTCGCTGAACCTGTCGAAACGCGATGCGGATGTCGCGATACGCGCTACCGGCAGTCCGCCCGAGACGCTGGTCGGCCGCCGGCTCGCGACCATTCCATGGTCGGTCTATGCGGCCGAAAGCCTCGGGCTCGAACGCCTGGATCCGGTCGACTACCGCAGCCACAGCTGGATCGGGCTGGGCGACAATCTGGCAGGCCTGAAGCCGGGCCGGTGGCTGACCCAGAATGTGGGAGAGGATCGGATCGGCTGGAAGATCAACACCGTGCTGGGGCTTGCCGAAGCCGTGGCGGAGGGCGCCGGCATCGGCCTTCTGCCCTGCTTCATCGCCCACACGTTCCCGAACCTCGTCCGGCTCGCCGATCCCTCGGAGGAGTTCGAGGGCGCGCTCTGGCTGCTCACCCACCCGGACCTGCGCAACACGGCGCGGGTGCGCGTGTTCATGGATCACGTCGGCACGGAAGTGACCAAGCGGCGCGCCTTCATTGAGGGCCGTGCCGGTGCCGGCGCCAGCGGAGCTGCCTAAAGTCGGCGGCCCTGTTCCGGCTCCGTCTCGCGGATCAGCCCGAGAAGCCGCCGCCAGACGCGCTCGGCGATGGAAAGGGCGCGGTCGACCTCGGCATCGGAGGGAAGTTGCTGTCGCTGCTCGGGAGCCGGGCGCACAAGCGCCGACCCGCCGCCGCGCCGCAGCGTCTCGTTCTCGGCCTTCAGCCGCTCGACTTCCTCGGTGAGCGCAGTCCGGTCATCCGGCACCAGGCGGCAGGCGAAGTTGCCACTCTGGCGGGCGCAGATCGACATCTGGCCGCTGCGCGTGTCCATGCGCAGCAGACCCTCCGGACTGTCGCGCAGAATGAAGCGGCCGGTGGCGGCGTCCCGCTCGGATGGCGCGGCAGCTGCCCCGGCCGGCTGGGCCTGCAATGACGAGGCCGGCAGGACCATTGCGGCCAGGCCAAGAGCGAGCGGAACGGACAGCAGCGCGGTACGGGTCATGGCGACCTCCCTACGAAGTCGCGCGATCATAGCGGCCATCATGTCGCGACAATGGCCGCCCGATGAACGCCAGCTGTCAATGCCGACGATCCGCCTCTCCCGCACGGACGATTTGACACCCGGTGCCGACGGCAGGCCCCCTGTCCCTTCCCCGATTGCCCCCTTTGAGGACATGCCATGACCGCCCTTTTCGATCTGTCCGGCCGCGTCGCCGTCGTCACCGGCGGCAATGGCGGCATCGGCCTCGGCATGGCCGAGGCGCTGGCCGCCGCCGGCTGTGCGGTGTCGGTCTGGGGCCGGAACGCCGCCAAGAACGAGGAGGCGGCCAGCCGGCTCGCGGGTCTTGGCGGAAAGGTCGAAGCGCGGATCTGCGATATCACCGACCGTGCCTCGATCGAGGCGACCTTCGCGGCGACGCTGACAGCCCTCGGCCGGGTCGACGGCATGATTGCCAATGCCGGCATCACGGGCGCCAGCAAGGGGCCGTTCATCAACCGGACCGTGGAGGATTATCGCCGGGTGATGACCGCAAATGTCGAGGGCGTCATGCACTGCTTTCAGGTGGCGGCGCTGCATATGATGGACCGGGCGAAGGCGGGCGACGCCTATGGCCGGCTGATCGCCACATCCTCGGTCGCCTCCGTCGAGGGCGCTGCGTTCAACGAGCACTATGGCGCGTCCAAGGGCGCCGTGAACGCGATGGTCCGGGCGCTCGCGGTCGAACTTGCCCGCTATGGCGTCACCGCCAACACGATCCTGCCCGGCTGGATCGAGACCGACATGACGGCCGGCACCTTCGCCAACGAGAAGTTCGTCGGCGCGGTCATGCCACGCATCCCGGCGCGCCGCTTCGGCACGCCGGCCGATTTCGGCGGCATCACGGTCTATCTGATGAGCCGCGCCTCGGCCTATCACACCGGCCAGACGCTGGTGGTCGACGGCGGCTACACCGTATTCTGAAGCCGGTCCGTTCAGCCGAGCCGGATCAATGGAATGGCAGCCGCCGCCAGAACGATGGCGACGGCCCTGAGCGGCGTGAGGCGCTCCTTCAGCACCACGACCGCGATGATGACAGCGAAGATGGCGCTGGTGTCGCGCAGAGCCGCGGCGGGCGCGATGGCGCTGAAGCTCCAGACCCAGAGAATGAGCTGGAAGGACACGACCGAGGCGACCGCGATGGGAAAGGCGCGTGCGCCGTGGCGCCTGAGGATGTCGAGCGGCGCGGAAACCTGTCCGGACGTTGCACCGAGCCGCGACGTCGCCCAGCTCATCGCAACCGCGTTGGTGATGCTGACCGCATAGCCATAGGACCAGGGCGACCCGGCCGCACGCACGCCCTGCGCGTCGCAGAGGACATAGCCGGCGATGCCGAGCCCAGCCAGCGCCACCCAGCCGAGCCCCCTGCCCGCGCCGGCGGCCCTGCGCACATGATCGATGGCCAGCGTGGCGAGCGCCAGCGCGATCAGGCCAATGCCGGCAAGGCTCCAGCCGCCCGGCACCTCGCCGGCCACCAGCGCCGCAAGGGGCACGACCAGCATGACCGAGAGCGCACGGGCGACCGGATAGGCCATGGCGAAGCCGACCGCCTCATAGGCCCTGAGCAAACTCAGAACGGTCACCAGATTGATGGTGGTGGAGGCCAGGATCCACGGCCAGGACGCGGCCGCCGGCAATCCGGTCCAGGCAAGGCCCGGCAGCACGATGGCGGCACTGGCCATCATCTGTGCCGTCATCACGCCGCGCGGGTCCGGGCTCGCCTTGACCGCGGCGTTCCAGCCGGCGTGAAGAACGGCGCTGAGCAGCGCGGCCGAAACGGTCCAGGCGTCCATGGGGCACCGGTCTGGAGGCAAGGCGGTGCCGTTGCCGATAGTGGATTTCCTATCTCCTATGATAGATCGCCCACCCGCGCCACCTGTCGGTTGAGCGGATGCGGGCATGGAAATGACAGGCGCTCAACGACAACAGCGTGCGCGGCGGTAAAACGTCCGTGCGCCGCCGGTTCGGGCTAACGCACGGCCTTCCTCACGTTCCAGGCGATGATGATCCCTGGCATAGCGAGGACGCCCGACACGCGCGGGTTGACTGCCGACGGCAGATACCACTGGCCATAGGGAACATATGGCACAAGCCGGTACGCGCTCTCGTGCAGCTGGTCGAGGATCCGTTTGCGATCCGCCTCGCCAGCGGCATAGGGATAGCTGTCGATCAGCGCCTGATGGGCCGCATCGCATGGCCAGCCAGGCCAGGCCCGCTCGCAACTGGCCTGCATCGGCACATTCCCGACAGGGTCGCTTGCTCCGAGACCGTTCCAGAAGGTCAGCCCGATATGCCAGCCGCCCTCCGCTGGCGGGCGGCGATTCGCACGCCGGCCGGCCATGGACGCGAAGTCCATGGCCTGAACGTCCGTCCTGAAACCAACCGCCTCCATCTGCTTGGCCAGCACCAGGGTCGCCGTGTGGACGAAGGGGTTGTCGGCAGGATCCATGATGACAATGGGGCTGCCATCGTAGCCGCTTTCGCGCAGAAGGTTCCGCGCACGCTCGCGGGCCGCTTCCGATCCAAGCCCGGCTGGCACGCCCGCATTTGTCTCCTGCGGCGAGCCACAGACAAAGAAGGCATGACAGACCTGATAGAGCGAGGGATCAGGGAACATTGCTTGCAGGATGTCCTGCTGGTCGACCAGCAGCATCAGCGCCTCGCGCGCCCGTGGGTCATTGAAGGGCGGGTGAATGTGGTTCATGCGGATCATGCCGGGCGCACCAAGCGTGTTGGTGCGGACGATCTGCATGCCCCGGCGCTGCAACATGGGCAGGAAATCCACGCCGGGGCTCTCGATGTAGTCGAGTTCGCCCTGAATCAACGCCAGCACCGCCGTCTGGGCATTGGCAATGTTCAGCCATTCAACCCGATCGACATGCGCGACCTTGCCCCCCGCGGTTCCCGAGGCGGGCTCGCCACGAGGGACGTACTCGGGATTGCGGCGATACACGACGCGGGAGCCGGGGACCCATTCCTCGCGAACGAAGATGAACGGACCCGAACCGACAGTCTCGGTGATGGCGGTGAACGGGTCGGTTGCCGCGACGCGCGCCGGCATGATGGCGGGCATGTTCCCGGCCGGCTTTGACAGCGCGACCAGCATCAGACCGTAGGGGCGGCGCAGGCGCCAGGTGAAGGACCGGCCGTCCGCACGCGGCTCCATCGCCTCAGTGATCGCCATGATCTGCCGACCATGGGGATCGCGCGCGCCCCAGCGGCGGAGCGACGCGATCACGTCGTTGGCAGTCACCGGCTGTCCGTCATGAAAGACCAGCCGGTCGCGAAGGGTGAAGGACCACGTCAGCGCGTCATCGGACACGGTCCATGACTCGACCATCTGAGGCTGCGGGCGCTGCTGTTCGTCACGGCCGAACAACTGGTCGTAGATCATGTGCGCGTGGGACTGGACCACACCGGCCGTAGTGTTGATCGGATCGAGCGTCTGGAGATCCGCATTCGGGACCATGCGCAATGTCCGGTCGGGCGACAGGGACTGGGCAAGAGCCGGCTGGGTGCTTAGGGCCGCGGCGAGGACCAATGCCACGGAAACAGAACGAAGCAGCATCGATTCCCCCATAGATCAGCGGATGGCCGCGCAAACGACCTGACTTTGGACCTTATCGCATGCAAGCCAGCGTGCAATCAGGCCTCACAAGCTTGTCCGGTTCCGCCTCGACGGCCGTGAAAGGTTCCAGGGCCGCGCTGTTCCTTAAGCAATCCGGCACCTCGCAGCGCAAGTTGAGATGGCCGGGACGGATGGACCGGCAGCAGGCAACCGACGCCAGTCCGTCGGGTCCCCCGTCAGGCCCTCAGCCCTTCGCGCAGTACGCGCTTCAGCACCTTGCCATTGGCATTGCGCGGCAGCGGATCCGTGCCGAGGGTCAGGGTCTCCGGCACCTTGTAGTCGGAGAGCCTGGCCGCGCACCAGGCGCGGATCGCCACCGCGTCGGGGCCGTCCGCCTCCCCGGTGACGACAAAGGCATGGACCCTTTCGCCAAGCACCGGACAGGGCACGGCCACCACGGCGCATTCGACGACGCCGGACAGGCCGGCAAGAACCGTTTCCACTTCGGCCGTGAACACCTTGTAGCCGCCGCGGTTGATCATGTCCTTCTTGCGGTCGAGCACCTGCACGTAGCCTTCGGCATCCATCGAGCCGATGTCGCCGGAATGCCAGTAGCCGGCCGTGAAGCCCTCGGCGCTGGCCTGCGGATTGTTCCAGTAGCCCTTGACCACATGCGGACCGCCGATCCAGATCTCGCCGGTCTCGCCGGGCTCCACCTCCCGGCCGGCATCGTCCATCACCACAATGTCCACCCCCGGCGCGGCGAGCCCGACCGAATGGCCGTGGCTCGCCGTGAAGCGCGGCGGCAGGATGGTCGAGGGCGAGGTCGTCTCGGTTGAGCCATAGGCATTGACGAGATTGAGACCGGGGCAGCGGTCAGCCAGCCGCTCGATGGTCGGCACCGGCATGGGCGCGCCGCCATAGCCGCCGATGCGCCAGGCCGACAGGTCGTGTGCATCGAAGTCGGGCTGCATCAGAAACAGGTTGTACATGGCCGGAACCAGCACCGAGAAGGTCATGCGCTCGCGTGCGGCCAGCGGCAGAAAGTCGGAGGCCTTGAAGGCCGGCATGATGATCAGGCAGCCGGCAGCGCGCACCATCGCCGTGATGTTGGCGATCAGACCGGTGACATGGCTCAGCGGCACGGCGGCGATCGAGCGGTCGGCCTCGGTCAGCCTCAGGCAATGCTGATAGACCATCGAGGAATGCACGATGCCGAGATGGGTCAGCATGGCGCCCTTGGGCCGGCCTGTCGTCCCCGAGGTGTAAAGGATCGCGGCGACGTCCTCCTCGGCGACGGCAGCAATCTCCGGGGGTTGGCGCTCCCTCCCGGACGCAGCAAACGCCTCGAAGGCAAGGCTCCCCGCGGCCTCTCCGCCAATGGCGATGCGGGTGCGCAGCGCAGGAACCTCCGCCGGGTCCGGCAGGCGGTCGGCAAGCTCGGCCTCGTGGACCAGCAGGCTGGCCCCGCAATCGACGAGGATATGCAGGATCTCCGGCCCCTGGAGGCGCAGACCCATCGGAACGGCAATGGCGCCGATGCTAGCGGCAGCAAACAGCAGCGTCACGAACGCGATGCGGTTGCCAACCAGCAGCCCGATCCGGTCGCCTGCACCGATGCCCTGCGCGACAAGTGCTCCGGCGAGGCGGATCGACTCGCCCTCAAGATCCCTGAAGGTCAGCCGCTCGTCGCCGCACACCAGCGCCTCGCCCTCCGGCCGACGGAGAACAGCCTGCTCGAGGAGGGCATGGAGGCTTTGAGGCCGTTCGGCGAAGCAATCGACGATGCGGTCGCCGAAATGCGCCTCGCGGCGCAGCACGGCCGGAGACTCACCGAGCCAGCCGGTTGACTGATCACCCAAGGCTCGCCTCCCTGTCGCCGACGGTCCGCGCCAGCAGGCGGCCCCGTCGTGATCGGGAGAATGCCCCTGTCCGCTGCTCGCGGAAAGTGACCTGGCGCAGGTCTCCTCGACACGGCCAGCCGGCCCGTCGAAACGGCTTCAGGCTCACCGCCACTCCGCGATGTCATGACAAGGGTGGGTGGTGGGGGAAGTAGGACTCGAACCTACGAAGGCGTAGCCAGCGGATTTACAGTCCGCCCCCTTTGCCGCTCGGGACATTCCCCCGTCCCGCGCCCGACAAAGATGCGGCGGGCGTGGCGCGCTTGATAGGGACGCCCCCCCTGCCTGTCAACCGGCAAAGGATGACGCCTGCGCGCGCCGCGAACCAACGCGGCTCCCGGCTGTCGTGGGCCATGGCGAATTGCGCCCGGCCGGCCGGCGTGACATGAGGACGCCATGACGAGGCTTCCGACATGACCAGCCCTCCGCCCGGCAGGCCCCCTTCAGGCCCGCGCAAGCCGTTCCGACCTTTCTCCAAGCCGGGCCGGCCGTTCAAGGGCCGTGGCGGGCGCGTGCTACGCGAGGCCGCGCCCGACTATGAGACCGGAACGGTGCTGCTCTACGGCTGGCATACGGTGGCGGAGGCGCTGAACAATCCGAAACGCCGCATCCGGACGCTGCTGGCCACCGAGAATGCGGCCAAGCGGCTCGACGAGGAGGGCATCGCCCATTCCGCCGAGATCGTGCCGGTGCGGGATATCGACAGGCGCCTCGCCGCGACGCCCGACGCGGTCCATCAGGGCCTGTTCGCCGAGGCCGACGCGCTGGACGCACCATCCCTCGACCGGCTTCCGGCCAAGGGCGTCGTGCTGCTGCTCGACCAGATCACCGACCCGCACAATGTCGGCGCCATCGTCCGCTCGGCCGCCGCCTTCGGCGTCAAGGCCATCGTCACCACCAACCGTCACTCGCCGGAAGCAACCGGCGTGCTCGCAAAGAGCGCTTCGGGCGGCCTGGAGCATGTGCCCTTCGTGACGGTGCAGAACCTTGCCCGCGCCATGGCCGACCTGAAGGCGCGCGCCTTCCTGATCGTCGGCCTGGACAGCGAGGGCGAGGCCGATCTCGACCAGGTGGCCGTCACCGAGCCGGTTGCGCTGGTGCTGGGGGCCGAGGGCAAGGGATTGCGCCAGTTGACGCGCGAGAATTGCGACGTGCTGGCGCGCATCGACATGCCCGGCGCCATCCGCAGCCTGAACGTCTCTAACGCAACCGCCCTGGCGCTCTATGCGGTGACGACGCGCCTCGGGCTGCGACGCTGATCAGTTCCGCCGGGACGCGCGAGGCGGGATCGTGATGATCCGCGGCATCGAACCGGTGGCCCCGTAGCCCTCGCGCCGCTGGGCGTCGCGTGGCACCGGCCCGCCGGTCACCGCGTATGAACCCGAGCGCGGCCGGACGGGAACCGCCGGAACGACATGGCCGGGATGGGTGAACAGCGGCGGCTGATAGACCGGCAGGGCCTGGCCATAATCAACGGTGGCACGGCGGCGCCAGTGGCCGGCGCGCTCCTGACGGCGCGGCCCGCAGCCATCGCAGCGATAGACGTGGCGGACGACGATGCGTCCGTCGACCACCTGATCGCCGATCATCACCACACGCTGCTGGGCGTAAGCGGGACCGGCATTGGCGAGGAGCATGATGGCGGCCGCGCAAAAGGTCGTGGTTCCGACACGCATGGTCGGTTCTCCCTGTTTCAGGCCGCATCAGGATCAGACTAGCGGCCCGGGCACGCCACAGGAAGGCGTCTCCTTCGCCGGGCGGCGACTTTCCCGAACCGTCGTGAATCGCCACCCTGCTCTCTCGCCCCAAGGCGCAAGACGAGCCGGCTCACAGTCCCGCGATTCATTCTCACGATTGCGAGAATGCAAAAACGAAATGATTTCATTCCATCTGTTTATGCATTTTCTCATTCTCGTGATTGGCATGTGATCGCCGGGACCTCCATCTCAGCCTTGTCGACGGCGGACACCACCCGCCGACAGCGAAGTCAAAGACCCGGGTCATGTGTGTCCCTCCCGACCCGGACATGATGGAGAAAGACCATGAAGAAGCTCATTCTTGCCGCCGCCCTCCTCGCCCCGATGGCGATCACGCCGGTTCTCGCCCAGGAGATCCAGAACCCCTACGTGCCGTCGCCGGCCCCCGCGGCCACCGAGGCCCCGCGCGAGTTCACCCAGCGCAATGTCCTGCTGGATCGTGCCGCCTTCCGCGCCGAGCGCCCGGATCAGACCCGGACCGACCGCAACGCCATTCCCTCCTCGGTTGGTACGCTGCCCTACTGAACAGGTGCCTTCCATCGACGATAGGCAGAAAGGCCGGGGCTCAGCCCCGGCCTTTTCCTTTGCGCAACTGCCCATCAAAACCGGCCCCTTGCCCGCAGGCCGGTCCTGCGGCGATGCTCGACGACCTTCATCGGTTTCGGAGTTCGCCATGCACCGGTTCATCCTTACTGCCGCCATCCTGGCGACCGGCCTTTCGGGGGCCGCGGCGCAATCCGGCCCAGCGGCCATCGACCTCATCCGCCCGGTCTATCAGTCGCTTGCCCGCGATCAGGAGCCGCAACCGACACCCATGAGCCGCGAAGCCAGCATTCGCCAGCGCTTCTACACGCCGCGCGTGGTCAATCTCTGGCGCGCGGCGGAACGCTGCGAGCAGCGGTCCGGCAATCCGGCCGTCGATGCCGATCCGTGGGTTCAGGGCCAGGACCACGAGATCCGCAACGTGCAGTTCCAGGAGGGACCCGTTCGTGATGGTCGGCAGGAAATCACGGTGCGCTTCCGCAATTTCGGCGCGCCGTCCACCGTCCGCTTCCGCATGGAGATGACCCCGGCAGGCTGGCGCATCGACGATGTGGCGGGAGCCGGCCCCTCGCTGGCGGCCATGCTTCGCGGCGCCTGCGCGCGGCGCTGAGGCAGGACTGGTGCCGGCAGCAGGAATCGAACCCGCGACCTACCGCTTACAAGGCGGTTGCTCTACCAACTGAGCTATGCCGGCGCCACCGACACGCGGTAGCAAAGCCTGCCCCTCCGGCGCAAGCGTCTCTGCGGACCGCAACACGGCATCGCGCTTGTCTTATCCAGGTCACAAGCCCGTGACCGGACTCGACGTCAGGCGACAGCGCCCGAAGTTCGTCGCAGTCTGCGCGCGCGGCGGTTCGCCGCCCGTCCAGCCACAGGAGAAGAATGATGCCGACGATCAACCGCCGTCACGCCCTGGCTGCAGGCGCAGCCGCCATTGCCGCCCCCGCGATCGCAACCGCCACGGCCGTCCAAGCCCAGACTGCCGCGCCGGCACCGGCTGCCGGCCCCGGCCAGGCGCCCGGTTTCTACCGCTACAAGGTCGGCGACATCACTGTCACGGCCATCCATGACGGCTTCTTCAACCGGCCGCTCGAAGGGTTCATTCGCAATGCCGAACTGCCGGCCGTGCAGGCTGCGGCGAGCGCGGCGTTCCTGCCGACCACCGCCGTGCCGATTCCGATCACGACGCTGGTTGTCGAGACCGGCGGAAAACTCGTGCTGCTGGACACCGGCATCGGCAATGTCGGCGCTCCCACCACCGGCAACTGGCTGGCCAATTTCCGCGCGGCAGGCTTTGACCCGGCGCGGGTGGACAGCATCGTGATCAGCCATTTCCACGGCGACCATATCAGCGGCATCCGCCTGCGCGACGGCACGGCGGTGTTCCCCAATGCCGAGATCCAGGTCCCGGCCCCTGAATGGGCTTTCTGGATGTCGGACGAGCGCATGGCGCAGGCGCCTGAGGCCGCCCGCGGCGCGTTCCAGAACTGCCGGCGCGTGTTCAGCCCGCTGGCCGCGCAGGTGAAGCGCTTCGAACCAGGCGCCGAGGTCGGCTCCGGCATCACGTCGGTGGCGGCCTACGGGCACTCCCCAGGCCATACGGCCTTCGTGGTGTCCTCGGGAAATGCCAAGCTGCTCTACATGGCCGACACGTCGAACCATCCGGCCTTCTTCGTTCGCAATCCCGACTGGTCGGCGGTGTTCGACATGGATGCCGACATGGCCCGTGCGACGCGCCGGCGCATGCTCGACATGGCTGCCAGCGAGAAGACCCGCCTGCACTTCTATCACGCACCGTTCCCCTCGAACGGCTATGTGGCGAAGGACGGGAACGGGTTCCAGTTCGTGCCGGCCCAG
This sequence comes from Phreatobacter sp., assembly GCF_051860605.1. Classification (GTDB taxonomy): domain Bacteria; phylum Pseudomonadota; class Alphaproteobacteria; order Rhizobiales; family Phreatobacteraceae; genus Phreatobacter. Next base: position 135,527 of record NZ_JBHYDR010000011.1, read on the forward strand.
TGGTCGCCGGCCGTCTGAGGCGCCCGGCCCCGGCGACGATCGAGGCTGCGAGGCCCGGCTCCGGCCGGGCCTCTTGCTTTTGCGGCGACGCGTTAGCGCGGGATATCTAATCGGTTCGCAACGCACCCCTGCGGCCCACGGGTCGACAGCACCAGCCGTTTCGGCCAGTCTCCGCCGCCAAAGGACGAACGGGACGGACCCGTCGCCATCGGGAGGACATCATGGGACAGCGCATTGCCGTCGTGACCGGCGCGGGATCGGGAATCGGGCGGGCCTCCGCGCTCGGCCTTGCCAAGGCCGGCTATGCGGTCGTTGTCGCGGGGCGCCGCGCCGACGAACTGGAGAAGACCGTTACGATGGCCGGCGGCGGCACCGTCGTCGCCTGCCCGACCGATGTCACCGACGAGGCCTCGGTGTCGGCCCTGTTCAAACTGGTCAAGGACCGCTTCGGCCGGCTCGACGTTCTGTTCAACAATGCCGGCATGGGCGCACCCGCCGTGCCGCTCGACGAACTGCCGATCGAGAAGTGGCGCCAGGTGGTGGATGTCAATCTCACCGGCTCGTTCCTCTGCGCGCGGGAAGCCATGAGGATGATGCGTGCGCAGGACCCCAAGGGCGGCCGCATCATCAACAACGGCTCGATCTCGGCCTATGCGCCGCGGCCCTATTCGGCGCCCTACACATCGACCAAGCACGCCGTGCTCGGCCTGACCAAGTCGATCTCGCTCGACGGACGGTCGGACCGCATCGTCTGCTCCCAGATCGACATCGGCAATGCCGCCACCGAGATGACCGAGCGGATGACCGCCGGCGTGCTGCAGGCCGATTTCACGGTGAAGGTGGAGCCGCGCATGGATGTCCGGCACGTCGCGGACGCGGTGGTCCATGTCGCCAACCTGCCGCTCGACGTGAACATGCTGACCATGACCATCATGGCCAACGACATGCCCTTCGTCGGCCGCGGCTGATATCTCGCGGCAAGGCCGGAACACCGGCCACTGCGCCAAGAGACTGCACCGCGCGGCGGGCAAGCCGCGCGGTCATCGGGTCCCGGCCTCGACAAGGTTTGCGGCGGTCGTATAGACCAGAACGACCCCATCCGGCTGGTCGTCTCGCGCCACGTCGATCCCCTGCCCGTCCGCCCGAGGACGCTGCCCATGCCGGACTTCAGGCCTGATCCGAAGAGCATTTCCTTCGTCGCCTCCCCGGCGCCGGATGCGCAGGAGGCGCTCGCCCGGCTGGTGGCGCGCTACGGCAACGTGCCGGCCGACGAGGCCGAGGTCATCATCGCTCTCGGCGGCGACGGCGTGATGCTGCAGACGCTCCATCGCTTCATCGACAGCGGCAAGCCGATCTATGGCATGAACCGCGGCTCGGTCGGCTTCCTGATGAACGAATATGCCGAGGACGGGCTGGTCGAGCGCATCTGGACGGCCGAGCGTTCGGTCATCCATCCGCTGGCCATGACCGCCATCGACGTCCATGGCGAGCGGCGCGATGCGGTGGCCATCAACGAGGTCTCGCTGCTGCGCCAGACCTCGCAGGTCGCAAAGCTGAGAATCCTGGTCGATGGCAACGAGCGCATGGGCGAGCTCGTTTCCGACGGCGTGCTGGTGGCGACGCCGGCAGGGTCCACCGCCTACAACCTCTCGGTGAATGGGCCGATCCTGCCGCTGAACACACCGCTGCTGGCCCTCACCCCCATCTCGCCATTCCGGCCCCGGCGGTGGCGCGGCGCCCTGCTGCCCGACCACGTCCGGATCCGCATCGAGGTGCTGGAGGCCGCCAAGCGGCCTGTCAGCGCGACGGCCGACCATCTCGAGGTCCGCGAGGTGGCAACCGTCGACATCGCAACGGACCGGAACCGGTCGATGATCCTCCTCCACGATCCGGGCCATTCGCTCGATGAGCGAATTTTGCGCGAGCAGTTCGGCCCCTGACCGGATTGTGACCAGCAGCCTTAACGGTCCGCTAATGGCGGGTCCGGTAATCTGATGACGATGATCCGCATCGACTTCAACCGGCTGCGATTCCTGGTTATCGACGACAACGCGCACATGCGCCGGATCGTCCGGACGCTGCTGCACGGGTTCGGCGCCCGCGAGGTCTATGAGGCGGAGGACGGGGCCGCGGGCCTTGAGGCCTTCACTCACTACATGCCCGACATCGTGATCACCGACTGGGCCATGCCCATCTTCGACGGGCTGGAACTGACCAGCATGATCCGCCAGCCGGGTGCCAACGCCAATCCCTATGTGGCGATCATCATGCTCACCGGCCATTCCGAGAAGAAGCGCGTCCTGGAATCGCGTGATGCCGGCGTCACCGAGTTTCTTGCCAAGCCCATTTCAGCCAAGGCGCTCTACCAGCGCATTCTGAATGTGGTCGTTAACCCCCGCCCGTTTATCAAGACCAAGACCTTCTTCGGCCCAGACCGCCGCCGCAACCACGCCAGCAGCTATGTGGGGCCCGAGCGGCGCAAGGGCGAGAAGTCTGAAATCATCAAGGTCCAGCCCCTGCTGGACAAGACGAAGAATCCGATCTGACGGGACAGCCCATGTCTGCCCAGAGCAAAGCCAAACTGGATGAGGCCTCGATCGCAGGCTTTGCCGACCACGACATCATCACGCCCAAGCACAATCTCAAGGGCTTCTCCCGCAAGGTGAAGGCCCGATACGACGAGCACGGCTTCGACCTCGACGCACTCGAGCGGGCGGAAGCGGCGCTGGCCGAACTCTCCACCGAGTTCGACGACTGGATGCGCAAGGAAGTGGTGCGCCTCGGCGATGCCCGCGACGTGGTGAAGCGCGGCGGCCTCGGCCCTGAGACGCGCCCTGTTCTCTACCGCGCGGCCCATGACATTCGCGGCCAGGCCGCGACGTTCGGCTATCCGCTGGCTGCCAGCGTGGCCGACAGTCTCTGCCGCCTCCTTGACGGCATCGCCGATGATCGCAGGGTGCCGGTCGGCCTGGTGTCCCAGCATGTGGATGCCATTGGCGCCATCGTGCGCGAGCAGGCAACCGGGGCTGACAACCGCACCGCGCTGACCCTCAGCGAGCGCCTCGCCTCGGTCGTCAACGACCTCCTCGTGCAGATCGAGGGCTCACCCTCTATCGCCCCCTGACAGAGCCCTAGAAGGCTCGGCACAGAGCGGCCTGCAGCCGCCGTTCAGGCCGCAACCAGCGGAAATTCCAGTTCGGAATCGTCCAGCGCATCGTTGCCGGCGATCAGGTCGCGGGCGAAGGCGCGGGCTTCCTCGCGGGCCGCTTCCGCCGCGAAGCGACGCAGCAGTGCCAGAAGCTGATCGAGTTCGCCATCGGCCAACGGCACGTAGGCGGTCAGGACGCGCTCGACCATGCGGCGGCGCAATCCCGCATCGCCGCCCTTGCGCTGCGTCCAGCCCCCCTCCTCCGCCCACACGGCGAGGGCCGCGCGAAAAGCGGGGAACGCCGCCAGCGGCAGCCCGGCACGTTCGTAGAGTGCCCGGAACCCGGCACCGCGGCGATCATGGACCATGCCCGCGACACGCCGGCCATCGAAGCCGGACAGCTCCGAAAGCGCCTGTTCGAACAGGTGGATATGTCCGGACAGCAGCGCCCTGAGGACGAGACCGGTGGTCAGTTGGCCGGAGGCCCGCAAATGGCGCACCAGCGGGCCGAGCCGCGTCGTCTCGGTGTCTGCGGCGATGACCACAGTCGCCTTCTCGGCAGCGTCGCGGACGATCCGCTCGGCTCGGTCCTCGGCGAGCCAGGCCCGCTCGGTGACGAAGCGTGAAAGCGCCTGGGAGAGACGAACGACAAGAGCCTGCCGCGCGCCCGGCGACAGGTCGGCACGGGCGAAGAGCGCTTCGCGAACGTCCGGCACGTCGCCGAAGCGCTCGATGATCCGGTCGATGGAAAAGGCTGGCAGCGACACGCCATCGAGGGTGACGACCGCGAGGCAGGCTTCCAGGCACCCGACCTCGGCGAGGGCCGCCGCGACCGGTGCCGGGACGTCCTCACGGCAGGCGATGGCATACTGGACGAGCGGCTCGCCGCTGCCCACGAGGTCCACAAGCTCGGCATCAAGCAGCAGGGGCGAGTGGCCGGCGACCACGGCGGCGATCTCGGCCTGGTCCTGCAGCAGGCCGGCAATGACCGTGTGGGGGGCCGCCTCGGAGGTTGCGAGAGCGTCGGCGAGGGCGCGGCGGACCAGCGGCGAGGGATCGTCCAGCAGCATGACCATGGCGGCCTCCGCGGCTGCAAGGTCGTCGACCGAAAGGTCCGAATGGAGATAGGCGCGGGCAAGCGCCGCGGTCGCGTCAGCCCTGTCGCCGGCCGGGGCGGTCTGAATCCACCTGAGAAACTGCCGCACGATCATCAGTCTAGTCCGGACGCCACGATTCGCTGGCCCGGATGCCCGGGCGGGACGGCTTTGAGGCTAGCGCCCGACCGTTAACAAAGGCTTCACCATGATGGGACGGGCGCCGAGGCGGCATGGACATCAGCGCCGCGCCGGAGCCACCAGGAACTGGCCGAGATCGAGCGGCTGGCCGCGGCGCATCCGCTCGATCTGGACCGGGTAGAACGGCCCGCCGACATCTGCGGTGATCGCGCGCGGATCGGAATTTGGCGATGACGCCATGGAAGCCGGGGTGATGGAAGCCGGGGTGATGGAGGCCGGCGTCGTGACGGTCGGCGATGTTTCCGCAACTGGCCGGCCGAGGGCTGCCCAGGTGGCCGCCACGAAAGCGTTGATGGGGCCCGCGCCGTTCGTCGAAAACATGGAATGGAATGGACGGTTCGGATCGGCGCGCACCTGGGCGACCGACGACCAGGAGCCGCGGCCCGGGTCCTCCGCCTCGGCCGTGCCGGCGGCGGGAGCCCCTGCCCGTGTCGCCGGCGCTGTCCCCGCGGTCGTTGCCGTCGTTGCCGCGACAGTCCTGGACTGGCTGCCGGCGAGCAGGCCATAGACCTCGGCGACGGTGCGTGGCCGACCCCGATCGAAGAAGATCCGGCGGTTGGCGCCGGCCGCGTCGGGAAACTGCGTGGCAGCACTGATCTGGGGACTGGACTGGTTGAGGCCGATCAGCCGGCCGGCCCCGCCCGAACCGAGAAAATGGGCCATGTAGAGTTCGCCCTCGGTCGGATTGCGGCCGATCGCCGAGCGGAGCTCCGTCGCGTTGCGATTGGTGAAGGCGCCGGCAACCAGCGCCGAGACGGCCGGGTCGTCGCGCAGAGCAAGGATCTGCCGGCGCATGGCCGGATCACTGACGACAGGCCGCCCGGCATCGCTCGATCCGATCTGTTCGGCGTAGCGTTGCAGACCGAGATTGCGGCCTTCGTCGCGCACCATCGTGAGCCAGGTGGAATCGATGAACTGGAACAGGCCGCGCGCGCTCGATGTGGGTGCCTGCGCTTCAGGCTGGAGGCTCGATTCGCGCCGTGCGGTGCGCAGCAGATAGTCGAACCCTGCCCCCGTCCGGTCGGCGGCCGACCGGATCGCCGACATCACCCGGTTGGCCCCCGCTTCGGCGGCCGATGTCGGGCGCGTCGGCGTTTCGGCCGAGGAACGGAAGAGAAACATGGCTGTGACCCCCGGAAGGCTGACCCACCGCAGGTGATCGTGGTCCATTATGGTAAACGAAACGGTAACATCGCATCCCGAAGAGGCATGACATGACCACGACCGGCATCACCGAAGACCGCCGTCATCCCCGTGGCGGCATCTATTTCGACGATTTCGAGCCCGGACAGGTCATTCGTCACCGGCTGACCCGATCGGTCACCCAGATGGACAACATGCTGTTCTCCACGCTGACGCTCAACCCGCAGCCGCTGCACATCGACCGGCACTTCGCCGAATCGAGCGAGTGGGGCCAGCCGTTGATGAACTCGCTGTTCACGCTCGGCCTGCTGATCGGCATTTCGGTCGGCGACACCACCAATGGCACGCTGTTCGCCAATCTCGGCATGACCGACGTGAAGTTCCCACATCCGCTGTTCGAGAACGACACGGTCCATTGCGAGACGACGGTCGTGGCCAAGCGGGAGTCGAAATCGCGACCGACCATGGGCGTCGTCGAGTTTCATCACCGGGCCTACAACCAGCATGACAAGCTGGTGGCCGAATGCGTGCGCCAGTCGCTCGTGCTCAAGCGGGGAGCCTGAGCCATGCGCTCGCTTCTGTTCGTGCCCGGCGACTCGGAGAAGAAGCTGTCCAGGGCCATGGCCTCGGGGGCTGATGCGCTGATCATCGACCTGGAGGACTCGGTCGCCGCGGAGATGAAGCCGGCGGCGCGCGAAGCCACCTGCGCCTTCCTGGTGGCTCACCGGGCTCTTGCCGGGCGCCCACGCCTGATGGTGCGCGTCAACGCGCTCGACACCGGACTGACCGATGATGATCTCGCGGCCGTCATGCCCGGCCGGCCCGACCTCATCATGCTGCCGAAGGCCGGCGGCGGCGCTGACGTCGCCCTCCTGGATGGGCGGATCGCGGTCCATGAGGCCCTCAACGGCATCGAGGACGGCGTGACCGGCATCCTGCCGGTCGCCACCGAGACGGCGGCGGCCGTCTTCCAGCTCGGCACCTATGCCGGAGCCAGCGCGCGCCTTGCCGGCCTCACCTGGGGCGCGGAGGACCTGTCCGCAGACATTTCCGCGGAAACCAACCGGGCCCCTGACGGGCGCCACACGGAGCCATTCCGGCTGGTCCGGTCACTCTGCCTGTTCGGCGCGGTGGCTGCCGGCGTCCAGCCGATCGACACCGTTTTCCCGGCGTTCCGCGACGAGGCGGGCCTCAGGCTCGAATGCGAGGAGGCCCGCCGCGACGGCTATACCGGCAAGATGGCCATCCACCCGGCGCAGGTTCCGGTAATCAACGCCGTGTTCTCGCCGGACGCGGCCTCCATCGAGGAGGCCCGGCGGGTGGTGGCAGCCTTTGCAGCGCAGCCCGCTGCCGGCGTCGTCAACATCGGGGGCGAGATGTTCGACCGGCCGCATCTGAAACGGGCCGAGCGCCTGCTCGCCCGCGCGGCCGCGTTCGCCGCGGGCTGAGGCCAGGCTTCAGCCTTTGCGCTCGTTGAAATTGCCGCCGCCGGCCGGCCGGGTCATGCGGAACATCTGCTCCGGACCGACCGCAAAATACTGGTCGTAGCCGCCGCGCATGATCGGCCGCATGGCGGCGGTGTCGACGAAGCCGTCCTTGACGAAGGTGTCGTCGATATAGACGCCGACCACCTCGCCGATGACGAGGAAGTAGCGCGTCTTGCCTTCGAGCGAGGTGAGCGGCACCGTCTGAAGCCACTTGCATTCGAGGGCCGCGGGGGCCGCCTTGACCCGCGGCGGCTTCACGAACCGCGACGGTGCCGGCTCAAGGCCGGCAAAGGCCAGTTCGCTCTCGCCGCGCGGCAGCGGCGCGGAGGTGGCGTTCATGGCGTCGCGCAGGTCCCAGTTGGAAAAGGAGCAGGTGAACTCGCCGGTCTCCTCGATGAAGGCACGCGCGTCCTTCAGCCCGTCGGAGGAGAAGGCCACCATGTGCGGCCGGTCCGATATGGCATTGAAGAACGAATAGGGCGAGCAGTTGACCCGCCCTTCGCGATCGAGCGCCGTGATCCAGCCGATCGGGCGCGGAGCGACCAGGGACTTGAACGGATCATGCGGAAGGCCATGGTCGGCGGCGGCGACGCTATAGTGCACGGGTCAGGGCTCCAGGTGGCTGATGATGGTTGTCATGTCAGGCCGGATACGGTCGTCGGCCTTCGCGGTCGGCGTGCCGAGATGAACGAAGCCAGCAATCGTCTCATGGGCTTCAAGACCGAGCCGGTCGAGCACGCGCCGGTCGAAGGCCGGCCATTCGGTGATCCAGGTTCCGCCGAAACCATATGCCGTGGCCGCGTGAAGCAGGTTGAGGCAGACGGCTCCGCACGAGAGGACCTGCTCCCATTCCGGAATTTTTGGATGGGGGGCGGCGCGCGACACCACCGCCACGCACACGGGCGCGCGCGTGAAGCGAGCGCGCTCGATCTCCCGCCGCCGGTCCTCGACGGCCGGGTCATCCGCCGCGACGAGACCTTCCAGGAACCGGCCAAGGCTTGCGCCGGCCTCGGGCCCGATGACGATGAAGCGCCAGGGCGCCAACTTGCCGTGATCCGGCACGCGGGCGGCAATGGCGAGCATGGCCTCAAGGATTGCGGCATCCGGCCCCGGTCCGCCCATCAGCGCGAAGGGCACGGACCGGCGGGTGGTCAGATGGTCGATCAGGGGGGAATGCGTCATCGCTGCCTCGTGGCGGCCCCGGTCCGAGCCCTGACGCTCAACTAGGGGAACGGCCGCCATCCGCCAAGGGGCAGCCTGCCGGGTTGCGCGCACGGCTGATCCGCACCAAAAAGGGCCATATTCCGAACCGACAGCATGGACCCATGATCCGACGGCTGCTTCCGACCGCCCTCTTGGCCCTGTCCCTCCTCGCCCTAGCGCCGCAGCCGGGGACCGAGGCCGTGGCGCAGGGGCTGCCGACCCGTCCCGACCAGCCGTCGCTGGTCATCCCCGCGCCACCCGCCTCGCCGCTCGGCACCGACCTTCAAAGGCGGCGCCGGCTCAGCCCCGGCGGGGCCGCAGCGCCCTTCTTCACCCTCCCCGACGGCGCCATGCCCTTCGTGCCGCAGACGGGCACGGGCCCGTCCCTGCTGCCGGGCATCGCACCGCAGCCGAACCTGCCGCCGCAATTCGCCGACCGCACCCCCGTCGTGATCGACGCGCAGTTCAGGCCGGGAGGCCAATATGTCCGGCAGGGCCTGCACTGGCGCATCTTCAGCGACCAGCCGGAGGCGAGCGGCGCCTTTGCCCTTGTCGAGGAATCGCGCGACGCGCAGGGGGTCTTCGCCCTCAGGCCCGGCGGCTACATCCTCCACGTCGCCTTCGGCACGTTCTACCGGGTCAAGCGCATCCAGATCTCCAATGTTCCCCATCGCGAGACGATGGTGCTGAATGCCGGCGCGGTGCGCCTCGCCGGCAAGGTCGGCGAGCGGACCATCCGCCTGCAGAGCCTCTCGTTTGACATCTATGCCGGCGGCCTTTTCGACGGTGGCGAGCCGCGCCTCGTCATGCGCCAGGTTCCGGCCGGCGATCTGATCGCGCTGCAGGAAGGCACCTACCATGTCGTCTCCACCTATGGGGACGCCAATGCCACCATCCGCGCCGACATCCGCATCCGCGCAGGCCAGGTCACCGATGCGACCATCCACCACCGGGCGGCCAATATCCGCCTGCGTCTGGTGCGCGGCCAGGAGGGCGGCGAGCGGATCGACACGGCCGCCTGGACGGTGCTGACCCCCGGCGGCGACGTCATCAAGGAATCGATCGGCGCCTTCCCCGACATGGTGCTGCAGGAGGGCGAGTATCTCGCCATCGCCCGCCACGAGGGACGCGTGTTCAACAAGCGGTTCCAGGTCGAGGCCGGCAAGGACGTCGCGATCGAGGTGGTGGCCCAGTAGCACGCCCGGGCGGGACGGGGCCCGGGCTGGAGCCCCTACCCCGCCGCCTGTGCCCGCCTCACATCCGGCGGGACCGCCTCCTCCACCAGCTTCGCGACCACCGCGTCGAGCGTCATCGTTTCCTGCGCCTGGCTACCGAAGCGGCGGACCGAGACGGTGCGTTCGGCCGCCTCCTTCTTGCCGACGGCCAGGATGACCGGGATCTTCTGGAGCGAATGCTCGCGCACCTTGTAGGAGATCTTCTCGTTGCGCAGGTCGGCATCGGCCTTGAGGCCGGCCCTGCGGCAGGCCGCCAGCACCTCCGTCGCATAATCGTCGGCCTCGGAGGTGATCGGACAGACCACCACCTGCTTCGGCGCGAACCAGAACGGGAAGTTTCCGGCGAAGTTCTCGATCAGGATGCCGATGAACCGCTCCATCGAGCCGCAGATGGCCCGGTGAACCATGACGGGCGTGGTTTTCTCGCCATCCGAGCCGATGTAGAAGGCGCCGAACCGTTCGGGGAGGTTGAAATCGACCTGCGTGGTGCCGCATTGCCAGTCGCGGCCGATCGCGTCGCGCAGCACATATTCGAACTTCGGACCATAAAAGGCCCCCTCGCCCGGATTGATGGCGGTCTTGATCCTGCCGCCGGACTGCGCGGCGATCGTCTCCAGCACCCGGCCCATCACGTCTTCCGCGCGATCCCACAGCGCATCCGCGCCGACCCGCTTCTCCGGCCGGGTCGAGAGCTTCACCACGATCTCGTCGAAGCCGAAATCGGCATAGGTCGTCAGGATCAGGTCGTTGATGCGGATGCACTCGGCTTCCAGCTGCTCGTCGGTGCAGAAGACATGCGCATCGTCCTGGGTGAAGCCGCGCACGCGCATCAGCCCGTGCAGCGCGCCGGACGGTTCGTAGCGGTGGACCACGCCGAACTCGGCGAGCTTCATCGGCAGGTCGCGGTAGCTCTTGAGACCATGCTTGAAGATCTGCACGTGGCCGGGGCAGTTCATCGGCTTGATGGCGAACCAGCGCTTGTCCTCGGCCTCGTCGCCGGCCGACTGGGCCGCAAACATGTTCTCCCGATACCAGCCCCAGTGGCCGGACGTCTCCCACAGCGACTTGTCGAGAAGCTGGGGTGCGTTGACCTCGTCATAGCCATGTTCGGCCAGCCGCCGGCGCATATAGGCGACGAGGGTCTGGAACATCGACCAGCCCTTGGGATGCCAGAAGACGACGCCCGGCCCCTCCTCCTGGAAATGGAACAGGTCCATCTCGCGGCCGAGGCGGCGATGGTCGCGCTTCTCGGCCTCTTCCAACATGTGGAGATAGGCCTTCAGCTCCTCGTCGGTGCGCCAGGCGGTGCCATAGATGCGGGTCAGCATCGGATTGTTCGAATCGCCGCGCCAATAGGCGCCGGCCACCTTCATCAGCTTGAAGGACGTGCCGATCTGGCCGGTTGCGGCCATGTGCGGGCCGCGGCAGAGGTCGAACCAGCCGCCCTGGTCGTAGAGCCTGATCTGCTGGTCGGCGGGGATGGCCTCCACCAGCTCGACCTTGAAGGCCTCGCCCTTGTCGCGGAAGATCTGCATGGCCTCGTCGCGCGAGACGACCCGCCTGGTGAAGGGCCTGTTCGCGGCGACGATCTTGCGCATCTCGGCCTCGATGGCCGCGAAGTCCTCAGGCGTGAAGGGCTCGTTGCGGAAGAAATCGTAGTAGAAGCCGTTCTCGATGACCGGGCCGATGGTCACCTGCGTGCCCGGCCACAGCTTCTGCACGGCTTCGGCCATGACATGGGCCGCGTCGTGGCGGATCAGTTCGAGGGCCTCGGGACTGTCGCGGGTGACGAATTCGATGCGGGCGTCGCGCGCGATCGTCTCCGACAGGTCCGTCAGGACCCCGTCGAGCTTGACGGCGATGGAGCGTTTGGCGAGCGAGGGGGCGATGGCCTTGGCAACATCGAGGCCGGTCATGCCGGCGTCGTAGGAGCGCTCGGCGCCATCGGGGAAGGTCAGGTTCGGCATGTCGGGTTCCTCTCACTCCTGCCGACGAAGCAGGTAAGGGGTTGGCGTGGACAATTGGCCCGAAACCGGACTTGCCGGCACGAAGCGGCATCCGGTCGCAGGACGAGCGTGGAGATAGCGAAGCCACGGCCGAAATGCAAAACGCCGCCCCGGAGGACGGCGCTGCAACCTTGCCGGCTGTCGCGGATCAGTAGCGGGCGACGACCGCTCCCCCGCCGGTGATGAAGCGGTAGTTCACGCCGATCGTGACGGTGTGGATGTCCATTCTGGTGGGATTGCTCAGCCCCTGCGCGAAGAAGAACCGGCCATTGCCCAGATTGACATAGTTGTACTCGATCTTGGCCGTCCAGTTCGGGGCAAACGCATGCTCGATGCCGGCGCCGAGGAACCAGCCGCCGCGCCAGTTGCGCGCCTGCGTCGGGGGGCCGGCATCATCGGCGAACCAGCCGATGAAACTGGCCGCCGCGAAGCCGCCCTTGGCGTAGATCAGCGACCGGTCGAAGGCATAGCCGATACGCGGACCGATCGTGGTCAGGAAGTCGACGCGCGATCCGATCCGCTGGATGCCGAAGGGCGGCGGCGCGACGTCGGCAATGGTCGAGCCGGCAAGGCCGCCGAAGCCAAGCGTCGCCTCAAGGCCGATCACGACCCGGTTGGACAGCTGATGATTGAAGCCGAACTGCACGCCGCCGAGCAGGCCGTTAAAGCGATGGGTCGAATCGGGGTCTCCCGGGAACGTCTGCTGTCCGGTCCCGAAAGCGACATGGACGCCGGCATAAAGGCCCTGCCACGAGAACGATGCCGGACCCACTGTCTCGTAGGCCGGATCGGCTGCCTTCGCCGACGGTGTCATGAGCGCCAGCAACGCGCCAGCCAGAAGCACTTTCCTCACGTCGCATCTCCCTCCGTCGGGCGCGGTCCCATCGCGCCGGGCCTCGTCGCTGTCCGGAGCACGCCGCTGCCTGCCCCGCCGCAGGCGACTCGCTCCAATCCACCGGACGAGGATCGGGTGGGCCGGGATCGAAAGGAACTCTCCAAACAGAGAAGGGACGGCGATTGGGTTGCACCGTGGCGGCGCCGTCACAGGGCGGCTCGCCGGCTGCGGCTTGGGTCATGCAACCGGCTGGGCTAGGGTGCGGGACGATGGCGCTCCGCATGGTCCTGCCGCTGCATTGGTCCCGAACGTGTCCCGCGCTGGCCCTGGCGCTGGCGCTATGCGCAACCCTTGCGGCCGCCACCGCCGAGCCGACAAGGCCGATGGCGGCCATGGCCTTCACCCTGGAGCGCGGCGCACCCGATGCCTGCGGCACGGGCTGCTCGGAATGGATCGCGGCCGAGGGCAGCGTTCTGGCCGCAACCCCGACGGATTTCGCGGCCCTTCTGGCGCGGCTCGGCGAGACCCGCCCGCCCGTGCTCGTGCAGTCGCCCGGCGGCACGGTGGAAGCCGCCATGGCCATGGGCCGGCTGGTGCGCCGGGCCGGCCTGGTGGTCATCGTGGCGCGCACCGAGAGGTCAGGAGCCCTGCCCGCTCCCGCCCTCGACGGGGAGTGTCATGGCGCGTGCCTCTACCTGCTGGCGGCCGGTACCGAACGGGCGGTGGCGCCCGGCGCCATCGTGACGATCACGCCGCTCGACTTTCCCGGCCCCGCCGACGCACCCTTCCCTCCTGCGATGCGCTCGCGCCTGATCGCGGCGGGCCTGATGCGGGTGCGCGCCTACCTGTCAGAAATGGGGATCGACACACAGCTGGCCGACTATCTCGACGGCGACCGCTACGAGCCCTTCTACCCGGACCGGGGTCTTCTGGAGTTGACCGGTCTGATCACCCGCGATCAGCCTTTCGGGTTCGGCCCGACCGCCTCGCAGACCGGTCCGCCGCCGCGCCAGCGCCAGGACCCGTAGCGCCAGGGCCGATACCAGCGGGCGGCCGGGGGCCGGTGCAGCGGCGGATTGTCAATGCCCGACGTGCCCCAGCCGTGGCAGCGGCACAGACGCGCCAGCCCCATCCAGCCGCCGGCCCACAGGCCATGGCGCAGCACCGCCTCGTCCATATAGGCCGAGCAGGTGGGCATGTGCCGGCACCAGCGGCCGACGAGCATGGAAATCGACAGCTGGTAGCCGCGGATCAGGACATGGGCTCCGAGGCGCGGCCAGCGCGACGGGCGCCGGTCGGCGAACAGCTCATGAAGGTCGGACACGCGCTCATTCCGCCGCGGCGGCCGGGCGCCCCGCCTCGATCCGGCCGATGGCATCGACCACGGCGTCGAAGGTCAGGAGTGTCGAGGCATGGCGGGCCTTGTAGTCACGCACCGGCTCGAGCACGGCCAGGTCCGCCCAGCGACCGGACGGAGCCGGCCCACCCTCCTTCAGCATGCGGCGCATGATCTCGCGCACGTCGCGAAGCTCTGCGGTCGTCGAGCCGACGATGGTGCGCCCCATGATCGAGGACGAGGCCTGGCCCAGGGCACAGGCCTTCACGTCCTGGGCGAAATCCGCCACCGTGTCGCCGTCCAGCACCAGGTCCACCGTGACGGTCGAGCCGCACAGCCTGGAATGGGCGGTCGCGCTCGCCTGCGGATGCTCCAGCCGGCCGAGCCGCGGGATATCCGCCGCCAGTGCCAGGATTCGCTTGTTGTAGACGTCGTCGATCACTTTCACATCCGTGTCACAGGAGATGAACATCTGTTCATGGAGCGTTCAGATGCAAAACAGATATATGCCTGACCAAGAGGCAATGTAACCCCGGCAGAAGATCGGGGCGCGAGGGAGAGGCGACGGGCAGGCGGGCCGACAGGGTCTTTTTTCGCGCGCCCGCTGCAACCAAAACCCACCCTCAAGCGTAGTCGTATGAGTGCCAGAGCGGAGTAGCGTGCCATGGATGCCGTCGTAACGACCCTTCCCCTGGCGAAGGCCGCCGAACCGCATATGCGGCGGAGGCCGTCGCGCGACGAGGCGGAAGCGGCCGTCAGGACCCTGATCGAATGGATCGGCGATGACCCGCGCCGGGAGGGGCTGCTCGACACGCCGCGCCGCATGGTCAAGGCCTGGGAAGATCTGTTCCGCGGCTACCACCTGTCACCGGGCAAGGAACTGGGAACGGTCTTCGAGGAGGTTGGCGGCTACGGCGATATGGTGCTCGTTCGCGACATCCCGTTCTTCTCCCATTGCGAACACCATATCGTGCCGATCTCCGGCCGCGCCCATATCGCCTATTATCCGCGCGAGGGCGTGGTGGGCCTGTCCAAGCTCGCCAAGGTCGTGGACATCTTCGCCCGCCGCCTGCAGACGCAGGAGAACATGACGGCCGAGATCATCGGCTCGATCGAGGAGCACCTGCAGCCGCGCGGCGCCGCCCTGCTGGTCGAGGCCGAGCACATGTGCATGTCGATGCGCGGCGTGCAGAAGCAGGGTGTCTCGACGGTGACCACGGGCTTCACCGGCCTGTACCGCGACGATCCCGCCGAACAGGCCCGGTTCATGACCATGATCCGCGGCTTCCGCTAATCGTCCTGTGGCCTCATGGCAGGTTGAGCTGCCATGACACGCCGAACCGATCCTGAACCCAGGCAAACTGCCGGCTGAATCCGTAGTTTCCGAGCGGCATCATGACAGAGCCGCCTTCGCCAAGGGCGGCGGCAAGGCGTTCGATCTCGTCCTGCGCCTCGCAATCGACGAAGAGCGACATCGACGGCGTGAAGCCGAAGGCATGTTTCGCCGGGCTGTCGATGCACATGATCTCGCGCCCGGCGATGGTGAAGCGCGCAGTCTTCACGGAGCCTTCGGGGCCCGCCTCGGCGGGCCCGTAGCGGTCGACAGCGACGAGTGCGGCGTCCGGAAACACCGACACGTAGAAGGTCATGGCCGCTTCGGCGGCGCCCTCGAACATGAGGAAGGGTCAGACGGACGAGACCATGAACCGTTTCTCCGATCAGCCCATTTGACGGTCAGACCGACACGGTCTCCCCCGGCTTCGGAACGGCCACCTTCGTGCTTGTTCCCGCCATGCCGGATACGAACCGGTCGGCCGTCGCGTCGATGATCGGGAACGTGCCGTAATGGCAGGGAATGGCGGTGTCGAAGGTGAAGAACTTGCGGCAGGCGAAGGCCGCCGCATCGCCGCCCATGGTGAAGCGGTCTCCGACGGGCACGAGGCCGACGGTCGGCTTGTGATACTCCGCGATCAGGCCCATGTCCGGCATCATGTCCGTGTCGCCCATGGCATAGATGACCGGGCCGCCGGCTGGCTTGATGATGATGCCGTTCGGGTTGCCGAGCGCGTGGCTCACGCCGTCGTGGAAGTCGGCGGATGAATGCAGCGCATTGGTCAGGGTGACGGTGAAGCCGCCCTGGTCGGTGCTGCCGCCGGTGTTCATCGGGTCGAAGTTCTTGAGCCCCTTGGCCGCCAGATACATGCACAGGTCGTAATTGGTGACGACCTTCGCGCCGGTCTCCTGCGAGATCGCCACGGCGTCGCCGACATGGTCGCCATGGCCATGGGTCAGCAGCACATGGGTCGCCCCCGCGATTGCCTCCGCGCGGTCGCCGGTGAAGGACGGGTTGCCGGTCAGGAACGGATCGACAAGCACCACCGAGGAGCCGAAGTCGAGGCGGAAGGCAGAATGGCCGAACCAGGTGATCTTCATGGGATGCGTCTCCTCGCATGGGACTTTGCGCGAGAGCGGAGTATAGGTCGGCTTCCCGTCGTCTCAACGGCCCCGAAGGATCGCCCGTCATGGATTGCCCGTCATGGCGCTGACCGAGCTTGCCGCGATGCGGGCCCTTGTGGCGGCGGGACAGCGCATCATGGGCCTCGATCTCGGCACCAAGACCATCGGCACGGCGCTGTCCGACGTGAACTGGACAATTGCCACGCCGCTCGAGACCATCCGGAGGGTCAAGTTCACGCCGGACGTCGCGGCCCTCATGGCACTTGCCGAACGGCACGGCGTCGGCGCGCTCGTCATCGGCCTGCCGAAGAACCTCGACGGAACCGAGGGACCGCGCGCCCAGTCCACCCGCGCCTTCGTGCGCAATCTGGTCCCGAAGACGGATCTGCCGATTGCCTTCTGGGACGAGCGGCTGTCGACCGCTGCCGTGACGCGCACGCTTCTGGAGGCTGACGCCTCGCGGGCGCGGCGTGCCGAACTGGTCGACAAGATGGCCGCGGCCTACATCCTGCAGGGCGCGCTCGACCGGCTCGGCTATGGCGAGTTCAGCGAGCGGTAAGGTCGAGTTCCCACGTCTCGCCCACGAGATCCGCACCGAAGGAATGGTGCGGCTGGCTGGCGGTCATCACGAAACCCTCGGCCTGGTAGATCGCGCGGGCCGCTGAGAGCACGTCGTTTGTCCACAGGGTCATGCGCCGGTAGCTGGCCTCGCGCGCGAAGGCGATGCAGTCGCGCACCAGCCTGCGGCCGAGGCCGGAGCCGCGTTCGGAGGCCTCGACATGCAGCAGCCGCAGTTTGGCGACGCCCTTGCCGGCATCGACGCAGAACACGGCGCCCACCACCTCCCCGCCCCTCTCGGCGACGAAGGCGCGTTCGCGCAAGGGGTCGTGTGCCTCGATGAAATCGGCGGCAATGCGGGCCGCGAGCGGCTCGTATTCGTGGTTCCAGCCATATTCCTGGTGGTAGATGCGCGCCTGCGCGGCAACGATCAAGCTGATGTCACCCGGCCGGTGGCGCCGGATTTCGACCTCCCCAGTGCGGCCCGAGAGCAGATCCTCGACTTCCGCCATCGCCCGTACCAGCCGGGTACGGCCGCCCGGCCTGAGCCTTGCCAGCAGCGCGCCGACCTCCTGGCGGGAGGCTGCATCATAGGGGGCAAAGCCGGCCCTGCCCGCCCCGGTCAGTGCGATGAGGCTGCGCCGGCGGTCGTCGGGATCGGGCCGGCGTTCGATCTGCCCGGCCGCCTCGAAGCGCCGCAGCAGCCGGGAGAGATAACCGGGATCGAGCCCGAGTTCCTCGCAGAGCTGGCTGGCGGACAGCCCGTCGCGGGCGAAAAGCTCGTAGAGGACGCGCGCCTCGGTGAGCGACCAGGGACTGCCGAGATAGCGGCCGAGCAGGCCCGCAGCCCGCGTGTAGAAGCGGTTGAAGGCCCTGACGCTGGCGACCTGTTCCGCATCCACCTCGATATCGGCCATGACCGCCTCCCCCTTGGGAAAGGCTGGACCGATCAGTTGACGGAGTCAACCATTCAGCGAAGATCGAGCGGCCGCGGCAGCATCTCGGTGATCTGCACGCCGATCCGGTTGCCATTGATGACCACTTGTCCACGGGCGATCGGCATGCCGTTGGCGAGGATTTGCACCTCGTCGTCCTCCGTGGCATCGAGTTCGATAATGGCGCCGCGGGCCATACGCAGCATCTGATGAATCGGCATCTTGGTCGTCCCGAGGACGACCGATACGTCGAGAGGAACGGTTTGCAGTTGCGCCATGTCGGCCCTTGATGAGGATGCACTTGCGAAGGACGGGCACAGCCTGATCGATCATGGTGAACGAGTGGTAAACGCGCGTGCCGATCTGGGTCTCTCGCTGATGGCGCAGGAGAGCGCCCCGCCGGTGCAATGGGCGGTAAGCGAGGGCGAGATTGCCTATCCCGAAGCACTCTCGGCAATGGAGCAGCGGGTTGCGGCCATGGCGGATGGCCTGGCACGCGAACTCGTCTGGCTTCTGGAACACCCGCCGCTCTACACATCCGGCACGTCTGCGGAGCCCGGCGGCGTGCTCGATGCCCGCTTTCCGGTCTTCGAGGCGGGACGCGGCGGCCAGATGACCTATCACGGGCCGGGCCAGCGCGTGGCCTATACGATGCTCGACCTGAACCGGCGCCGGCGCGACCTCAGGGCCTTCGTTGCGGCGCTGGAAGACTGGATCATCGCAACGCTCGATGCCTTCAACATCCGCGGCGAGCGGCGCGAGGACCGGGTCGGCGTCTGGGTCCGCAGGCCCGACAAGGGGCCAGGCCACGAGGACAAGATCGCCGCCATCGGCATCCGCGTGCGGCGCTGGATCACGCTTCACGGCATCTCGCTCAATGTGGAGCCGGATCTGTCGCATTTTGCCGGCATCGTGCCCTGCGGCATCGCCGACCCGCGCTATGGCGTCACCAGCCTCGTCGATCTCGGCCTGCCGGTGACCCTGCCGGAGGTGGATGCGGTTCTGCGGGCGCGATTCGAGGCCCGGTTCGGACCGACCGTGCCGCTCTGACGCGACGACCGAGCAATCAGGCAGCGGCTGCGACAGTTGCGGGCTCGGCAGCCGCCAGCATGACCACTACCGGCTCAAGGCCTGCGTCCGTCAGACGCTCGAAGGCGGCGATGACGGCCGGATCATGGGCCTCCGTCTCGGCGACCACCACGGCCTCGTCGGCCAGCGCGGCAAGGTCCGCCGCCTCCCCGGATAACTCGCCAGAGAGAACGATGACCGAATCATAGGTCGAGGACAGGGCGTCGATGGCAAAGGCGACGATGTCCGGCTCGGGCGCGCGGGCCTCGCCGCTTCGGCCGAGCGGCACGATATGGGCGCGCGACTGGGGATCGGCGTGAATGGCTGCTGCCAGCGGAATGGCGCCGGCGGCATAGTCGGCAAGGCCGTCCGCGCGCGGACCGGCCAGCGCCGAGAGCGCGGCGGTCGATGGGTCGAGATCGACCATGACCACGGCCCGCCCGGTGCGGCTCAGTTCGCGTCCGAGCGCGATCGCGACACCGGTCGCGACCAGTCCGGCGGCGGTCGGCACGACCAGAGTGCGCCGGGCCTCACGGCCGTCGGCGACCAGCATGCCGGCAAGGGCGGCAATGCTGTCGGGATATTCGGGAGCGGCAGGCTCCGGGCCTGTCGCTTCGGGGACGTCAGCGAACCGGGCCGGCTCGGCGGCCTGCATCCGGGGGGCGGCGGCGGCCGGCGGGCCCGACAGGAGCGCCAGTGTGGTCACGCAGCCGAGCGTCAGGAGCAGCGTACCGAGCGTTGCGATCAGAATGGTTGGAATCTTGCGCGGGAAGGCCGGCAGATTGGAGACGACAGCCTGCGAGACCACCCGGGCATCAGCGGGAATGGCGCCGGCCGATTCGCGGGCCGAGGCGTCGCGGTAACGCGACAGCAGCGCCTCGAGCTGGTCGCGCAGCGACTTGGCCTCGCGCTCCAGCACGCGCAGCTGGATCTCCTGCTCGTTGGCCCGGCTTGCCTGCTGCTTCACCTGGTCGAGGTCCTGCTGCAGCGATTCCACCCGCGCCCCGGCGATGCGGGCGTCGTTCTCCAGAACGCGCACCAGCTTCTCGGCCTCCAGGCGGACCTGCGTCTCCAGATTGGCAAGCTGGGCGCGCAGTTCGGCGATGCGCGGATGGCGCGGGCCAAGCGTCGAGGACTGCTCGGCAAGCTGGGCGGTGACCGCGGCCCGCTGCTCGTTCAGGCGGCGGATGATCTCCGAATTGACCACGTCGCCCGCCTCGATCGGCCGGCGGGTGCGCAGGAAGTCGCGCAGAAGGCGCGAGCGGGTCTGGGCATCGGTCTGCTGGGCGCGAGCCGCCGCGATCTGGCCGTTGACGTCGGCAAGCTGCTGGGCGGTCAGGCTGATATTGTTGGCGCCGGTGAACAGGTCCGCGCGGGCGCGAAAGCTCTCCACGCGGCCTTCGGCTTCGACGACCTTGCGGCGCAGCTGCTCGACCTCTGTGCCGAGCCACTGGCCGGCCGAGCGGGTCTGGTCGCGCTTGTTGGTGCGCTGTGCCTCGATCAGCCGGTCGGCGATGGCGTTGGCGGCGCGGGCGGCCAGCTCCGGATTGCCCGATTCGAACTGGATGGCGATGACGCGCGAGCGGTCCACCTGATAGGCGGTCAGGCGCGACTGGTAGCTGCGCAGCACGCGCTCCTCGGCGGTCATGCGCAGGGGATCGTCGGCAAGGCCGAGCATGACCAGCGCCTGCCGGACCGGATTGAACCGGCGCAGGGCCGGATCAAATTCGGGATTGCGGGCGAGATCCAGCTGCTCGACCACCGCCTTCGCCACATCGCGCGAGAGGACGACCTGCACCTGGCTGAGCACGGCTTCCTGGTCGATGGCCGACCGGTCGGGGGCCGCACCCCGCTCCGATTCGGGCCTTGTGTAGGAGGTCTCGCCGCTCTCCACGAGGATGCGCGCCTCCGAGCGATAGGTCGGCTGGACGAGATTGACGGCGATCGCCGACAGGCCGAGCGCGAGCAGGGTTGGCAGCACGATCCAGTGGCGACGGTCCCAGATGGCGCGGCCGAGCGCCCCGAGGTCGAGTTCTCCACCCTGGGCGCCACGCGCGTCGAGTTCGTTGCTGGATGCGGTCCGGTTCATGGGTCCAACTGAAACCCATCACGGTTGCCATCGCGTTAATGGCGCGTGCACCCCGCACGGCAGTCAAAGGCTTTCTTAACCACGTCCGACCATGATCACGCGCAAGTCCTGATTGCTCGTCCCGGACGGACCGTGATGCGTCGA
Organism: Phreatobacter sp.; assembly: GCF_051860605.1. Lineage (GTDB taxonomy): Bacteria > Pseudomonadota > Alphaproteobacteria > Rhizobiales > Phreatobacteraceae > Phreatobacter. The sequence continues at coordinate 156,466 of NZ_JBHYDR010000011.1, forward strand.
ATGCTTGCCCTGACCCTCTGTGCCCTGATGTTGGCTGGCTGTGCCGGCCGTCCGGGGCCAGGACCTGGAACGCTGGTGGACACCACCCGCGGCACGGCCGGTCCCGTGGACGGCCCCGGCACCGCCGTCTCGCAGGAGGCCATCCTGCCGCGCGGCCCCTATCTGCTGGATACCGGCGACCGGCTGCGCGTCGTGGTGTTCGGCCAGGAGAGCCTGACCAATGCCTATGCGGTCGATCCGGCAGGCAACATCGCCATGCCGCTGATCGGCACTGTGCCCGCCGCCGGGCGCTCCACCGACATGCTGAGCCGCGAGATTGCCGGCAAGCTGCGCGGCGGCTTCATCCGCGACCCATCGGTCTCGGTCGAGGTCGAGACCTACCGGCCCTTCTTCATCATGGGCGAGGTGACCGCTGGCGGCCAGTTTCCCTATGTCAGCGGCATGACCGTTCAGCACGCGGTCGCCATAGCCGGCGGTTTCACGCCGCGCGCCAATCGCGGCAATGTCGAGGTCACCCGGCGCATCAATGGCCAGCTCTACCGGGCCGATGTGCCGATGACCCATCCGCTGGTGCCCGGCGACACGGTGGTGATCCGCGAGCGCTGGTTCTGAGCCCGTGACAGCCAGCAGCCTTTCCGTCCTGCACGTGATGCGCGCGCCGGTGGGCGGCCTGTTCCGCCATGTCTGCGACCTTGCCCGCGAGCAGACGGCGCGCGGGCACCGCGTCGGCATTCTGGCCGATGCCGCCACAGGCGGAGACCGGGCCGATGCCGTGCTTGCCGACCTTGCCCGTGAGCTTGCGCTGGGGGTCACCCGCGTGCCGATGAGCCGCGACCTCGGCCTGTCGGACTGGACGGCGTTCCGTGCGGCGCGCCGGCTGATCGCGGACCTGGCCGTCGATGTCGTTCACGGTCACGGCGCAAAGGGCGGCGCCTATGCGCGACTTGCCGGCGCCGGACGCGTGCGGGTCTACACGCCGCATGGCGGCTCGCTACACTATGCCCGCTCCTCGCCGGTCGGCTTCGCCTATCTGACGCTGGAGCAGATTCTCGCGCGGCGCACCGACCTGTTCCTGTTCGAAAGCGGCTATGGCGAGACGACCTTCGCTGCCAAGGTCGGCCGACCGGCCGGCCTGGTGCGCATCGTCCACAACGGCGTCGCACCCGCCGAGTTCGAACCCGTGGAACCGGCGACCGACGCGACCGATCTGCTCTTTGTCGGCGAATTGCGTCTGCTCAAGGGCGTGGACGTGCTGCTGCGATCCCTCGCCCAGCTGAGGGCCGGAGGGCGACCGCTGACCGCCACGCTGGTCGGCGCAGGACCGGATGCGGCACAGTTCCACGCCATGGCCGGGGAGCTTGGCCTCGGCGAGGCGACGCGCTTTCCCGGCGCGATGCCGGCCCGTCACGCCTTCACGCTTGGCCGGTTGATGGCCGTGCCCTCGCGCGCCGAATCCCTGCCCTATATCGTGCTGGAGGCCGGGGCTGCGGGCCTGCCGCTGATCGCCACCAGAGTGGGTGGCATGGCCGAGATCCTCGGGGACGACGCGGACCTCCTGATCCCGCCGGACGATGCCGGGGCCCTTGCCGCAGCCATCGCCTCGAGGCTGGACGGACACTCGCAGACCGCCGAGCAGGCCGGGCGGCTGAAGCAGCGCATCGCCTCGGCCTTTTCGGTCTCGGCAATGACCGACGGGGTGCTGGCCGGCTATGCCGAGGCGATGTCACGCCGCCTCGCCACCTGACGCCGCAGGATCAAGCGAAAAGCAACCTTTGTCGCCTAGCCTTCGCGCAGGGGAAGCGCCCGGCCGGATGGCCGGACCTGACAGGCGTTGGCCAGAGGACGGACATGCTGGGATTCACAGGGCGGGACATCGTCAAAGCGGCCGCCGGCACCGAGCGAGCGCCGGCCATGCCGCCGCGCGAACTGCCCGATCTTGCCGCGCGGATCGCCGGCGAGGCGGTCGCGCCAGCCTATTCGCCGGTGGTGATCGGCGGCGTGGTTCGCCTGGTCGAGTTCGTCGTCATCCTGTTCGTCGGCGCCACGCTCTATCTCGGCTGGGTCTATCCGTCAGACGGCATCCAGTGGGTGTCGACACTTGGCCTGTTCGGCGTCGCCTTCCTGTCCATTCTGGTGTTCCAGGGTGCCGGCCTCTACGACATTCAGGTCTTCCGCACGCAGGTCGCCCAGTTCGGCCGGCTGCTGGTTGGCTGGACCCTCGTGTTTCTCGTCGCCCTTGCAGCCGCCTTCTTCCTGAAGTCCGGCGAGGAGCTGTCGCGCTTCTGGCTCGGTTCCTGGTACCTGACCGGCCTTGCCGCCATGGTCGTGCTGCGCTCGGTGCTGGCGCAGTTCGTGCGCTCCTGGTCCCGGGCGGGCCGCCTGCAGCGCCGCGCTGTGATCGTCGGCGGCGGCAAGCCGGCGGAGGAGCTGATCGCCGCCATCCAGGCGCAGACCGACAGCGACGTCACCGTCTGCGGCACGTTCGACGACCGCACCGACGAGCGCTCGCCGGCCCATGCGGCCCATGTGCCGAAGCTTGGCAACGTCGATGACCTGGTCGAGTTTGCCCGCCGGACCCGCGTCGACCTCGTCGTCGTCACCCTGCCGATGACCGCCGAGACGCGTGTGCTCACCATGCTGCAGAAACTGTGGGTACTGCCGGTGGACATCCGGCTCGCCGCCCACACCGCCAAGCTGCGGTTCCGGCCGCGCGCCTATTCCTATATCGGCAACGTGCCGGTGCTCGACGTGTTCGACAAGCCGATCCAGGACTGGGACGTCGTGCTGAAATGGGTGTTCGACAAGGTGGTCGGCACCGCCGCCCTGATCGCGCTGTCGCCCCTCATGCTCGCCACGGCGATCGCGGTGAAGCTCGATTCGAAGGGCCCGGTCCTGTTCCGCCAGAAGCGCTACGGCTTCAACAACGAGATGATCGAGGTGTTCAAGTTCCGCTCCATGTACACCGACATGAGCGATGCCTCGGCGGCCAAGCTGGTGACCAGGGGCGATCCGCGGGTCACCCGCGTCGGCCGCTTCATCCGCAAGACCTCGCTGGACGAGCTGCCGCAGCTCTTCAACGTGGTGTTCAGCGGCAACCTGTCGCTGGTCGGCCCGCGCCCGCATGCCGCGCAGGCCAAGGCCGCCGACCGGCTCTATGACGAGGTGGTGGACGGCTATTTCGCCCGTCACAAGGTCAAGCCCGGCATCACCGGCTGGGCGCAGATAAACGGCTGGCGCGGCGAGACCGACACGCCGGAGAAGATCCAGCGGCGCGTCGAGCACGACCTCTACTACATCGAGAACTGGTCGATCCTGTTCGATCTCTACATCCTCGCGAAGACACCGCTGTCGCTCGCCAGCCATCGCGAGAACGCGTTTTGACGCTGGCCGCCGGGGCGCCCGCGCCGACAACCGGCCTTCGCATCGGCAAAGAGCGGCTGCGCCTCGCCCTGCTCTTCCTGATGATGGTGGGCGGTGCGTTCGTCTTCGCCGAGCCCTCGCCCTACGAGGTCGGTGCGCTGCTGGCGGTGGCGGGCTTTGCGGCCACCGGCGCCCTGACGCTCCGGCCGGCGCATCTGCCGCTGGTCTTCATCCTGATCCTCTACTGTCTGGGGCTGACCATCTCGGCCATCCCGGTGTTCGGGGCGACCAAGGTGGTGCCATGGGTGGCGGTGTCCTGGTATCTCGCCGTCACCATGCTGTTCTTCGCCATGATCGCGGCGGAGAACACCGAGCAGCGCATGGCCGTCATCGTCCGCGGCTGGACCCTCGCCGCGCTGATCGCCACGGCTGCCGGGCTTGCCGGCTATTTCCGGCTGCTGCCCGGCGCCTTCGACCTGTTCACCCTCTATGGCCGCGCCAAGGGCACGTTCAACGACCCGAACGTCTTCGGCCCCTTCCTTGTCCTGCCCATGCTGATGGCCGTGCAGGCCTTCTATCGCGGCACGCTGAGGCAGGCGATTCCCGCGGCCGCCGTGCTGGCCGTGCTGATGCTCGGGCTCCTGCTCTCCTTCTCGCGCGGGGCCTGGATCCATTTCGGCATGTCGGCGGCGATCATGACCGGCCTGCTGTTCCTCACCGCGCGGTCGGCGGCCGCGCGGGCCCGCATCGTTCTGGTCGTGATGGCCGGCCTTGCCGTGCTGACCGTGCTCATCGGCCTTGCGCTGTCCGTCGACGCGATCGCGGACCTGATGCGCGAGCGCGCCAGCTTCAACCAGAGCTATGATTCGGGACCCATGGGCCGGTTCGGCCGCCACGCCTATGGCTGGCAGATGGCGCTCGATCGCCCGCTCGGCATCGGCCCGCTGCAGTTCCACCGGTTCTTCCCGGAGGATCCGCACAATGTCTATCTCAACTCGTTCATGGCGGGCGGCTGGCTGGCCGGCATCCTCTATCTTGTCCTCGTCGGCGTGACGCTGTTCCTCGGCCTTGCCGCAAGCTTCACGCGCACGCCCTGGCAGCCCGTGACCATCGCGGTGTTCGCGACCTTTGCGGGCCTCGCCTTCGAGGGCCAGATCATCGACACCGACCACTGGCGCCACTTCTGGGTGCTGGGCGGGCTGATCTGGGGTCTTGCGCTCGCCAACCGGGTTGCGGTCAGAAGCGAAACGGCTTACATCCCGCGAACGGTCGGAGTGTAGCGCAGCCCGGTAGCGCACTTGCATGGGGTGCAAGGGGTCCCGAGTTCGAATCTCGGCACTCCGACCAAACTTCCCCTGACATTTTGGGATGATTGCAGGCGACGGCAGACGCCGTGGATGCTGCCTGGCCGGCGATCAATCCCGACAGGGTTCATGCGCTGCCGCGCTCCCTGCTCCCGCCGTGATGCGCCAACCCTGATTGACCTGTGGGGCCGGCGTGCCACCCCGCTGCCGGGTTTTCCAGCTAAGCCAGACAGATTTGCAAAGAGGCTTTCCGGCTGTCGGAAGCATTTCATTCCGGCTTCTGGTGACGGGCCGATTGTTCTTTGAAAATCGTTCCATCAAGAAATGTCTTGCCTTTCCGGATGATCACGCCTATAAGAACTCATCGATATTTGCTCGGTCGGCCCTTTGTTTTTTGCCGCTTCGGCGTGCTCCTGACGAAACCTCCCCTTCGAAAATCGTTCTACACCGCCGCGCATCCGCGCGGGCGGACATTTATTGCCAAAAGGGAGGATCATCATGACCACCGGCACAGTAAAATGGTTCAACGCCACCAAGGGTTTCGGCTTCATTCAGCCGGATGACGGCGGCGCTGACGTCTTCGTGCACATCTCCGCCGTCGAGCGGGCCGGCATGAGCAACATTCATGAGGGCCAGAAGCTCGGCTACGAAGCCATGCGGGACAACCGGTCCGGCAAGGTTGCGGCCGAACAGCTCCAGGCGGCGTGATTGCCGCTGCTGAGAACCGGTTTCCACGGATGTACTGGGACCATGGATCGAAGCAGACGTCGAAGGAAGGCCGGGCGCATGCTCGGCCTTTTTTCACACCAGCACACTCTCGTGCCAGCAAGGACGATCGTATGACCAATGAAACCAAGGCCCGCATGGTGGCCAACGCCGCCTTCCTGAACATCCAGTCCAAGAACCTGACGCGTGACCGCATCCTGACCGACATCCAGGTGGCCGCAGACGCACGCGACGACAACATGCACAAGCTGAGGCAGTTGCGCATGGAGCGGGATACCCGCGCCCGTCATGCCGCACGCGCCGCGCCGGCCAAGGTCGCGCCGGCCCGGACCCGCAAGCACACGGGCGGCTGAGGCCGGCCCGTTCTCTCTGCGGGATGCGATGTCTTGCGTCCCCCCGCGACCCTTCCCGACCCGTCCAGGGTCGGGGGACATGACCGGCATACCCTGCCGATGAAAGCCGCTCCGACCGGTCCCGCATCGCCCTGTTGCAGCGCAGCAGAGGTGACAGAGGGGTATGCCCTCGCGCAGCATGGGCGGGATGCCGGTCCGCCGGCCCTTCAGGACCTGCGCGATGCCCGACCTGCCCTCTCCCCCGTCCCTCCCCACGCATGGCCGCTACGGCTACAGCGCCATCACGCACCGGCCGGTCTATGACTGGCCCGGTGGCCGGCGCCTCGCCGTCTATCTCGGCCTCAACCTCGAACATTTCGCCTTCGGCGAGGGGCTCGGCGCCGAGCTTGCCCCCGGCGGGCCGCAGCCGGACGTGCTCAATTTCGCCTGGCGCGACTACGGCAACCGCGTCGGCGTCTGGCGGATGATCGAGATGTTCGACCAATTGGCCCTGCCCGCCTCGGTGCTGGTCAATTCCGCGATCTACGGCTACTGCCCCGAAGTGATGGATGCGTTCCGCGCGCGCGGAGACGAGGTGCTCGGCCACGGTCGCACCAATTCCGAACGGCAGGGCGTGCTGGACGAGGCGGCGGAAGCCCGGCTCATTGCAGACACCAGCGCCGTCATCAATGCCGCCGAGGGCCGGACGCCGCGGGGCTGGCTCGGCCCCTGGATTTCGCAGAGCCGGGTGACGCCGGACCTGCTGGCCGAGGCCGGCTACACCTATCTGCTCGACTGGTGCCAGGACGACCAGCCGGTCTGGTTTGCCACGCGCGGCGGCGGACGCATCCTCTCCGTGCCCTACCCGCAGGAGTTGAACGACATACCGGCCATTGTCGCGCGCAAGGATTCGGCCAGCCAGTTCGCCGACATGATCATCGACCAGTTCGACGAGATGCTGGAACAGTCCGCGGCCATGCCGCTGGTCATGGGGATCGCCCTGCACCCCTATATCGTCGGCCAACCCTTCAGGCTGAGGCAGTTGAGGCGGGCGCTCGCCCATATCGCGGCCCGTCGCGAGGCGGTCTGGATCACCAGCGCCGGCGCCATCGCAGCCCATGTCGCCGCCCTGCCGGAGGGAACCGTGCCGGGCTTCTGAATGGACCCGCCCCCTTGCACAAGCGCGCCGCCTCCCCCAACACTGGCCCGACGGCATCCCGCAGCGTCAAGGGGCATCCATGACCTTCCGAACGCGTGTACGCCCGCGGCTCCCCGGGCTGGTCGGCATCGCGCTGCTGATGATCCTGCCGGCAGCGCTGGGGGCGAGCTATATCCTCGGCTTCAACGCCACGAGCCCGGAGGAGCGCACGCTCTACTGGCAGCTCACCATCGCGCTCGCGCTCGCACTGCCCATCGGCCCGCTGCTCATCCTGTTCGGCTGCGAACTGGAAACGCGGGCCGATATCGAGATTCAGTCCAAGCTGGAGCGCATGCTCTATGCGTTGGAGACCGCCAACGACCAGGCGGCGGCACTCGATGCCGGGTTCTCGTCCGTGCGCGAACTGGCCGAGCACATGAAGCGGCGGATCGAGTCGCCGCCGGAACCTCCAACGTCGCGATTCCGGTGAGGCGGCGTCAGGCGCCGTCGAGCACCGCGTCGAGGCGGCGGCGGCATTCGGTGAGTTCATAGAGCGCGGCCTGCAGCCGCCGAACGTCCTCGGGTGCAAGGACGGCCGGGGCAAACCTCAAAGTCTGGCCGCGGGCCAGTCCCCCCGTGTCCGGACCTGCTGACGCGGGCTCCGCCGGGAAAGCCGGCGCGGCGGCACTGCCATTGCCATTGCCATTGCCCGGCCGCCCGGCACCGCCATATGGCAGGCCGCGGTCGGGGGCGGCGCTCGCTACAGCGGCTGGAGCCGCTGGCCTGGCAACGACGGTCGGGGCCGCGCGTTGAGGCTCCTCTTCAGCCCCCGCCCCGAACGTCTGGCGGGTGTCTTCCTCCGGCTCGAAGCGGTCGTCAAAGCCGGCGGCGGCGGGCTCTGCCGCCAGCGGCGCTTCGGCGGCCTCGTCCTGCGGCCAGCCAAGAACCGGTTCCGAACGGACCGGATCCGAATGGACCGGCTCGGAGCGCATCTGTTCGGAAAGGGGCGGTTCCGCACGGGCCGGCATCGGGGACGGGCCGGCGAACAGGCCGCGCAGTCCCGCCGTGAGCCCGGCGCGCGGCGACTCATGGTGGCGGGCGCGTGCCTCTTCCTCGATGGTGACGACATCCGGGCCACCGGGCTTGGCGGGAGCGGCAAGGCCCTCCCCGCGCCCGAGCGCCTGGATGGCCTTGACGCCGCTTTCCTTGATGATGCGCTGCACGCCGCGGATCGTGTAGCCCTGCCCGTAGAGCAGGTGCCGGATGCCGCGCAAAAGGTCGATGTCGTCGGGGCGGTAGTAGCGGCGGCCTCCGCCCCGCTTCAGCGGGCGGATCTGGGCAAAGCGCGTCTCCCAGAACCGCAAAACATGCTGCGGCAGGTCCAGTTCATCCGCGACTTCGCTGATCGTCCGATAGGCGTCGGGGGCCTTGTCCACTAACCAGTCCCGCAATTGAGGAGGTTTGACGCTCTAGCCGCGCCGGAAGGCGAAACCGTGACGGATTCGCACGCCTTCCTCAACGTCAAATGAGAGGCATCTGCCTGATCGTTCAGTCCTTCAGGCCGCTGGCGTCGCGCCCGTTGATCCGGGCCTTCAGGATGTTCGAGGGCTTGAACACCATCACGCGCCGGGGCGCGATGGGCACTTCCTGCCCGGTCTTGGGATTGCGGCCGATGCGCTCGCCCTTGGACCTGACCACGAAGGAGCCGAAGGAGGAGAGCTTCACCGTCTCCCCGTCCGCCAGGCAATCGGTAATTTCCTTCAGCACCTGCTCGACCAACTGGGCCGATTCAGACCGGGACAGCCCGACCTTCTGGTACACCGCCTCGCACAGATCCGCGCGCGTGACCGTCCTGCCCGCCATGTCGACCCCCAAATTGGCCCCGCCAGCGACGTTTCTGCCGGCGCTCCGAGCACCGCGGCCGCTTCTTATCACTCTGATTTCATTATCACTATGGCCTGCGAAGGGATCGGTCAACCCATCCGGCGACCGGGATTTGTCACCAGCGCACCAGCGCCGAGCCCCAGGTGAACCCGCCGCCCATGGCCTCCAGCATGACCAGATGTCCGGGCCGGATGCGGCCGTCCCTCACCGCCACGTCGAGCGCGAGCGGAATGGAGGCCGCCGAGGTGTTGCCGTGCCGATCGACCGTGATGACCACCTTGTCGGCGGGGATTTTCAGCTTGTCGGCGGAGGCGTCGATGATCCGCCTGTTGGCCTGGTGCGGGACGAACCAGTCGAGGTCGGCAGACGTCGTTCCGGTGGCGGCATAGGCATCAGTGATCACGTCGGTGATCATGCCGACCGCGTGCTTGAACACCTCGCGCCCCTCCATGCGCAGATGCCCGACCGTGCCGGTCAGCGAAGGGCCTCCATCGACATAGAGCTTGGGCGTGTGGCGCCCGTCGGAGCGCAGATGCGTGGTCAGCACGCCGCGCGGCACCGCGTCGTCGGCCTGTTCAACGGCCTCCAGCACCATGGCGCCCGCCCCGTCGCCGAACAGCACGCAGGTGGTGCGATCGGTCCAGTCGAGGATGCGCGAGAAGGTTTCCGCGCCGATGACCAGCGCGCGCCGGTGGCTGCCGGAGCGCAGGAACTTGTCGGCGGTGGCGACGGCGAAGACGAAGCCTGAACAGACGGCCTGCAGGTCGAAGGCCACCCCGTGGGTGATGCCGAGGCGCATCTGCACCGCTGTCGCGGTCGCCGGGAAGGTGCGGTCCGGGGTGGAGGTGGCCAGAACGATGAGATCGATATCGCCCGCCGCCAGGCCCGCAGCGGCGAGCGCCGCCTCGGCCGCCTTCAGGGCAAGGTCCGAGGTCGTCTCGCCTTCGGCGGCGATGTGCCGCTCGCGGATGCCGGTGCGCTGGACGATCCACTCGTCGGAGGTATCGACGAGCCGGGCCAGTTCGGCATTGGCCATGACCCGCTCGGGCAGATGGCTGCCAACCCCGCGAACAACGGAACGAAGCATCACGATGCGGCCTCAAGTGGGGGCGTCCGCGGTTCCGGCCGCGTCTGGTGATAGGAATCGATCATGGAACGGATCTTTGACTGGAGATCGTAGCGGGCCATGTCGAAGCCGACATCGATGGCGCTGGCGAATCCGATCGGGTCGGTGCCGCCATGGCTCTTGATGACCACGCCGTTCAGACCGAGGAACACGGCGCCGTTGCTCTTGCGCGGGTCCATCTTCTCGCGCAGCGTGGAAAAGGCGTTGCGGGCCAGCAGGTAGCCGAGGCGCGAGCGCCAGGTGCGCGCCATCGCCGCACGCAGATATTCGCCGATCTGCTTGGCCGTGCCCTCGCCGGTCTTCAGCGCGATGTTGCCCGTGAAGCCCTCCGTGACCACCACGTCAACTTCGCCCTTGCCGATATCGTCGCCCTCGACGAACCCCCGGTAGTCGAGGGTCGGAAGGTCGATCTCGCGCAGGATGCCGCCCGCCTCGCGGATGAATTCGAGGCCCTTGACCTCCTCCACCCCGATATTCAGCAGGCCGACCGTCGGACGCTCCAGATCGAAGACCACCCGCGCCATGGCGGCCCCCATCACCGCCATGTCGACAAGCGCGGCCGCGTCGGCGCCGATCGAGGCGCCCATGTCGAGCACGATGGATTCGCCACGCAGCGTCGGCCAGAGCGCCGCAAGCGCCGGCCGCTGGATGCCCTCCATGGTCTTCAGGTTGAAGGCCGACATGGCCATCAGGGCGCCGGTATTGCCGGCGGAGACCGCGGCATCGGCTCGCCCGAACTTCACCTCGTCCAGCACCTTCCACATCGAGGAGACCCGCCGGCCATAGCGCAGCGCCCGGGACGGCTTGTCGTCCATGCGGATGGCGACATCGGTATGGATCAGCGTGGAGCGTGCCTTGACGCGCGGATTGGCCGAAAGGAGCGGCATGATCTGCGCCTCGTCGCCAATGAGGATGACCTCCAGGTCGCGATGCCGCGACAGGGCGATCTCGGCGCCGGGGATGACAACCGAGGGACCGAAATCACCCCCCATCGCATCGAGGGCCAGCCTGACCTTCTCGGACATCCTCTATCCGTTCTCGGCGGGCGCCGTCGGCACCCTCATGTCGATCCCCGCCGGCTGGTCCGGCCCGGGGACCGGGACAATAGCGGCTCGCCGGGCCGGCACAAGGGCCGGACCGTACGGACCAGCGCCCGTTTACGTGTCCTTCAGGCGTTTGGAAAGTCCCGCGAACGGCGACCGCTCCGGCTCACCCTCGCCTTCGAAGCGGGCGTCGGGCCGGCGCGGATAGGGATCGACGCCCAGCGCCAGGAACTCGGCCGCAACCTCGGCCAGATCCACCGTGCCGCCGATCAGCGGATCATCGGCATCCTGGCCTGCATCGATCACGTCGCGCTTCTCCTCGGCATCGCGCACGACGACCGGCCGGATCGACTTTTCCGGCCGGAAGGTCGCCTCGATCTCCTCGTCGATCTGGCCGTCCACCGGTTCGAGCGTGACCACGCAGGTTTGCACGACACGGGCCCGGACCCGGCCGACCACGGCTAGCCCGTCGCCGCGATGCGGGCGGACAACCACCTCGAGGTCGAGCGCCGTGACAGCATCGACCCCGATGCGCTCGGCGAAGGCGGCGAGTGCGGCCTCAGGCAGCCCGGCCTTGCGCACGTCCAGTCCGGCCGAGGACACCTCGCCGATCCGCACCGGCCAGGACGGCAGGCGCCCGGTCCCATCCGTTGGTGCCGTCAAGCCCCCTCCTCCTGGAGCCGGCGGCGCGGCACCGGCGGGAACACGATCTCCCCGCGCGCGAAGCGCTGGAAGGGAAGCGAGGAGAGCTCGGCGACCGCCGCCCGCATATAGGCCGCGATCGGGGTGGCGTCGGCCTCCTCGTCGCCCAGCACGTTGCGTGCAATGGCCCGCGCGAGGGCGCCGGCCTCGGCATCGGCCAGCGCGTCGTCATAGGCCTTCACCCGGCCATAGAAGGCCTGGCCCATCTCCTTGATGCGCTTCGGCACCTTGGTATCACCGACGCCGAGCTCCCTCAGGCCGCGGTCGAGGTCGAGGAAGAACAGGTCGAACAGATCCTGGCCGAGCTGGCGCCGGTCCTCCGGCTCTTCCTTCAGGCGATGCAGCAGCAAGAAGACGTGCAGCGAGACCAGTTCGAAACGACCGGTGACCGTGTCGCCGACCCCGTGGTCGCGATAGAAGGCGGGATCGCGCGCCTGCGCCACGATGGCGCCGTAAAGGGTGCTGATCGTCTCGTCGCGCTTCTTCCTGCGGAACAGGCCGAGAATCATCGGTGGATCCGTGGTCGGGTTGCATTGGCAGCAGGCGGGGGTTAAGTCATCGCGCCGGCTCATTCAAGCAAGGCGCCCGTTCAATCGGGCGGGTCGGCACCGGCCTTTGGTGTTTCTGAGGTTTGCGGTTTCATGGTCACCCTGTCGTTCCGTTTCGCAAGGGCCGCGATTGTCGCGGGCATCGCCCTGACGACGGCTGCCTGTTCGTCCGGCCCGCAGCTGACCTCGCTGCCGTCCCTGCCCGAGCCGATCGTCGGGCAGTCGCGCGAAACCTTCAACCGCGGTTACGTGGTGTCGGAGGAAGCGCTGTCGCAGGTGCGCGAAGGCAACAGCCAGGATCAGGTCCTGGTGGCTTTGGGCACGCCGACGACGATCTCGACCATCAACGGCGATGTCTTCTACTATATCAGCGAGAAGCAGCAGCGACAGTTCCTGTTCCAGCAGACCCGCACCGTGGAACGCAACGTGCTGGCCGTCTATTTCAACGGCGAGCGGCGCGTCGAGCGGGTGGCGAATTACGGTCTGCAGGACGGCAAGGTGTTCGACTTCATCTCGCGGACGACGACGTCAGGTGGCGAAGAGGCCAATCTGCTGCGCCAGATCATGGTTGGGCCGCGAACCTGACGGCCGGCCGGCAACTCGCGCAGTTTCCCCTGCCCCTGTCTGCCGCCAATGCTCCTGACATGACGGTGTCAGCAGGCCGGCAACAGAGCCGTTGACCGGACCACGCCTTCTGTTCTCTCATTGTTCCCATGAACAAACGGCGAATCATCCATGCTTTCGATGCCGGCCGGCCCGCTGCGCTTGCGGCGGCGGGACTTGCCCGCGGGTTCCACGCCTGGCGCGGCAAGTCCGGCCGGCGCTACCTGACCACGGTTCATGATGCCCGCTGCGCGCCGGCCTATGGCAGCGGCGCCATCGTGGTGCTGGCCCGCCCCGAGGCGGATGGCACGCGCGTGGCGGTCTGGGCCGGGCGCTCGCCCGGCTCCGAACAGGCACTGGCCCGCCTGGCGCGGATGAAGGGGGCCTGCGAGGTCCACCTGCATCTGACCGCAACGGACGAGGCCGCACGCGCCGCCGTCGAGGCCGATCTCGTCTCGCCCATGGACGTGTGCCAGCCGGCCCTTTCCTAGGGTGCGTGGCCCCCGGGCGGCGGCGCGTGACCATTGGCCGCCTGTCGTGCCCTCGCCCGCCGCGACAGCATGTTGAGCCCTTCCACAAAGGCCGAGAAGGCCATGGCCGAGTAGATGTAGCCCTTGGGCAGGTGCGCCCCGAAGCCCTCGGCGATCAGCGTCATGCCGATCATCATGAGGAAGCCGAGGGCCAGCATCACGATGGTCGGGTTGGCCGCGATGAAGCGGGCAAGCGGGTCGGCAGCCAGCAGCATGACCATTACGGTGAAGACCACCGCGATGACCATGATGACGATCTCGTTGGTCATGCCGACGGCGGTGATGATGCTGTCGACCGAGAAGACGAGGTCCAGCAGCAGGATCTGGACGATGGCCGCGCCGAAATTGTTGGCGGCTACCCGTGTCGTCGGCGTGTCGGCCCCGTGATGGGGATCGACGCTGTGGTGGATCTCCTTGGTCGCCTTCCACAACAGGAACAGGCCGCCGGCGATCAGGATGATGTCGCGCCAGGAAAAGCCCTTGCCGAGGATGGTGATGACCGGCGTCGTGAGGGTGACGATGATGGCGACAGTGCCCAGCAGGGCAAGGCGCATGACCAGCGCCAGAAGGATGCCGATGCGCCGGGCCCGCTCGCGCTGGCCTTCGGGAAGCTTGTTGGTCAGGATCGAGATGAAGATGAGGTTGTCGATGCCGAGGACAACCTCCATGACGATCAGTGTCGCGAGCGCCGCCCATGCCGCAGGGTCGGCTGCCAGTCTGACAACATCTTCCATCATCGCCGCGCTCCGCGATCCGTGCCGCACGCGGGCTCGCGGATCGCACAGCGGTCCGCACCGGGGGCCTGGTCCATTGATTGCCGTTCAGGCAGACCAGATCAACGGGAACGAAGCGCCAACGGTTCCAGACTGGCGCAGTTGTTTGCACGCACCCCTCCCCGGGGTGCGGCCGCGTTGCGCTGGCGCGGGCGCTGGGCTGGAACGCCTGGCAGGCCGGCACGACAGGGGCGACCGCACGCAACCCCTGCCAGCCCCCTCAGGGCTTGAGAATGACCTTGCCGCGCGCGCGCCGGCTGGTCAGTTCGCCGATCGCCTCGGCGAAGCTTTCCAGCGGATAGGTGGCATGGACGTGAAGCGAGAGCTTGCCTTCCGCCGCCCAGCGGCCGACCTGAATCATGTTCTGGCGGTTCGCCTCAGGATTGCGCTGGGCGAACGAGCCCCAGAACACCCCGCGGATGTCGCAACCCTTGAGCAGGGTCAGGTTGAGCGGGATTTTCGGGATCTCACCGCCGGCGAAGCCGATGACGAGGAACCGGCCCTCCCAGGCGATGGAGCGCAGCGCCGGCTCGGCATATTTGTCTCCGACCGGATCGTAGATGACATCCACGCCCTTGCCGCCGGTCAGTTCCCGCAGCTTCTCCTTCAGATCTTCGGTGGCGTAGTTGATGGTCAGGTCCGCGCCATGCTCACGGCAGAACGCCAGTTTCTCGTCGGAGGAGGCGCAGGCGATCACGGTGGCGCCCATGGCCTTGCCGATCTCGATGGCCGCGAGCCCGACACCGCCGGCCGCCCCCAGCACGGCCAGCGTCTCGCCCGGCTGCAGTTTCGCGCGATCCTTCAGCGCATGGATGGTGGTGCCGTAGGTGATGATCATGCCGGCGGCCTGCTCGTCGCTCAGGCCATCGGGGATCGGCGCCAGCGCCGCGGCCTTGACCACGAGATGGGTGCGCGCCGCACCGTGGGACGCATTGCCCATGACGCGGTCGCCGACCTTCGCGGAGGTCACGCCCTCGCCGACGGCCGCGACCGTGCCGGCATATTCAGAGCCCGGCGAGAACGGCAGCGCCGGCTTCACCTGGTACATGTTCCGGATGATGAGATTGTCGAAGAAGTTGAGGCCGACGGCATTGACGCGCACGACGACGTCGCCGGGACCGGGAACGGGATCGGGCAAATCCTCCACGACCATGCTCTCGGGGGGGCCATAGGCCTTGCACAGAACGGCTTTCATCGGGGGTCCTCCTCGGCGCCGCACACCATCAGCCGGCGGCAGCGCGGTCAACCTTGGCCGAAGGACGGGCCGGCCCCGATGCCGGGCACCCATGCGGGAAACAGTACCGATCCCGCCACAGACCGGACTTCCGGCCGCCCCATTCGCTGCTATTCTAGGCGGAATGGCGGATCAGGGCTCGCATGTCGCGCCGTCCGGCGCTCCCGGCAATGCAACGCCCCGTCCGGCACGGTCGTGGCGCCGGAGGATGCTGCGCCCCGGCTTCCTGCTGCTTGCCGTCACCGTTCCCGTCGCCACCGTGCTCGGACTTGGGTTCCTGAGCTTCGCGGATGGAGTCACGCAGCCAGCCAGCGCTGCCGTGCCACGGACAGAGGCCATAGTGGCGATGACGGGCGGTGCGCAGCGCGTGACGGACGCGGTCGCCCTGCTCGGCGCCGGCCACGGCCGACGCCTGCTGATCAGCGGCGTTCACCCGGCCGTCGGCGAACGCGCCATTGCCCGTGCCGTGCCCGAAGCCGAGCGTTTTCTCGACTGCTGCATCGATCTCGACCACCGCGCACTCAACACCTTCGGCAATGCCATCGAGACGGCCCGCTGGGTGCGCCAGCACGCGTTCCGCTCGGTGCTGGTGGTCACCTCCGCCTATCACATGCCTCGCACCATGCTGGAGCTCAGGCGCCAGCTTCCCGATGTCGAGCTCATCGCCCATCCGGTGCAGGCCGCCTCCGCGAACGGCAATCCGTGGTGGAAAGATGGGCAGAGCCTGAAGCTTCTCGGCCTGGAATATGCCAAGTATCTGATGGCTGCCGTGCGGCTGAGGCTGGATTCCCCGGTGGCCGAACCGCGTACGGTCCGCGTGTCGTCCTCGTGAACGCCCGGAACAAGGGCGGGAAGGGCTCCGCCCGATGCTCGTTCTGCGCTCCCTGCTGTTCAATCTGTTCTTCTACGTGTGGACCATCGCGGTCATCCTGGTCCTGGTGCCGTGCATGCTGCTGCCCGGCGACCGGGTGATCCTGGCCGGCGGACTGCTGTGGGGCCGCGGGAACCTGCTGGCGCTGCGCCTCATCTGCGGCATGAAGGTCGAGTGGCGCGGATTCGACAAGATGCCGAAGGGCGCGATCCTGGTCGCGGCCAAGCACCAGTCCGCCTGGGAAACCTTTGCGTTCTTCGTGCCGTTCCGGCGGCCGGCCTATGTCTACAAGCGGCAGCTGGCCTATGTGCCGCTGTTCGGCTGGCTGATCTGGAAGGCGCGGCAGATCCCCGTCGACCGCGGCGGTAAGGGCGTCGCCCTCGCCTCCATCGCGGCAGGGGCCGAAAGGGCCGCGGCAGACGGCCGGCAGGTCATGATCTTCCCCGAAGGCACACGCAGGGCGGTGGGAGCCGCGCCGGACTACAAGTTCGGCGTCACCCATCTCTACGAGCGGCTCGGCGTGCCCTGCCAGCCCGTGGCGCTCAATTCCGGCATGTTCTGGAGCCGGAAATCCTTCATCAGGCGCCCCGGCACGGTGCTGGTGGAACTGCTTGATCCGATCCCGCCGGGCCTGCCGCCGGATGTCTTCGCCGAAAGGCTGAAGAGCGAGGTGGAAGCCGCAACCAATCGCCTGATCGCCGAATCGCTCGCCCGCGGCGAGGGCCAGGGGCCGTCGCACTGAGCTAAACGGGTCTCTTGCCGGACTTCGGGCGAATGGCCTAGCCTGCCGCCATGTCCAGCCCCTGGCGCCTCGACGAGGGCATTGTCCTGGAGGAGCGCGGGCTGCTCCTGCCCTGGCTGGCGGCGCGCGAGGTGGCGGCTGCGATCGGCGCCCCTGAACGCAGCGATGCCGGCGTCACCATCCTGCGCTGGTCGGACCGGGTGTTCGGCGGGCTGCCCGTGCACATCGAGGCGCGCTTCGACGACGGCACCCCGCCGGACAGGCGCTACTGGTTCAACGCCGACCGACTCTTTGCGGTGTGGATGCAGCGCAGCGACATAAGCCATGAACGCGCGGGCGCGCGCGCGATCTACGCGGCGACCTGCCAGCACCTGCTCGCAACCCTCCCCCCGGTCGAGGAGATCGTCCAGAACGGCTATCCCGTCCGCGAATGGCATCTGGAGACGGCGAGCCTTCATGTCGGCCTGACGGAACGCTTCGTCGAAACCTTCGCCATGAGCGTCCGCCATGCGTCCGTCAGGACCTGGTCCGTCCCGGGCTGAGGCCGGCATCGGCGGGCTCAAGACCTGCCGGCAACGAAAAAGCCCCGCGGGATCGCTCCCGCGGGGCCTGCCGATGGCCATCGCCGAGGCTCAGTGCGCGAGGATCGCGAGCAGCAGCAGGGCGACGATGTTGCAGATCTTGATGGCCGGGTTCACCGCCGGGCCGGCCGTGTCCTTGTAGGGGTCGCCGACGGTGTCGCCGGTGACGGAAGCCTTGTGCGCCTCCGAGCCCTTGTGGTGGGTCACGCCGTCCTTGTCGACGAAGCCGTCCTCAAAGCTCTTCTTGGCATTGTCCCAGGCGCCGCCGCCGGACGTCATCGAGATGGCGACGAACAGGCCGTTGACGATGACACCGAGCAGCGAGGCGCCGAGCGCCGCGAAGGCCGAGGCCTTGGACCCGGAGATCCACAGCACGCCGAAATAGACGACGATGGGCGCCAGAACCGGCAGCAGCGAGGGGATGATCATCTCCTTGATCGCCGCCTTGGTCAGCATGTCGACGGCCCGGGCATAGTCCGGCTTGTCGGTGCCGGCCATGATGCCCGGCTTCTCCCGGAACTGGCGGCGGACCTCCTCGACGACCGAGCCGGCGGCGCGGCCGACGGCGGTCATGGCGATGCCGCCGAACAGGTAGGGGATGAGGCCACCGAAGATCAGGCCGGACACGACATAGGGGTCGGACAGGTCGAAGGTGACCGGCGTCATGCCACGGAAGTAGCCGTAGACGGTCGAGCCGGCCTTGTTGGCCTCGGTGATGAAGTAGTTGAGGTCGTAGCTGTAGGCCGCGAACAGCACCAGCGCGCCAAGACCGGCCGAGCCGATGGCATAGCCCTTGGTGACCGCCTTGGTGGTGTTGCCGACGGCGTCGAGCGCATCCGTCGAGTGGCGCACCTCCTTCGGCAGGCCGGCCATTTCGGCAATGCCGCCGGCATTGTCGGTGACCGGGCCGAAGGCGTCGAGCGCGACGATCATGCCGGCAAGGCCGAGCATGGTGGTGACCGCGATCGCCGTGCCGAACAGGCCGGCGAGCTGGAAGGTGGCGATGATGCCGCCGACGATCACGATGGCCGGCAGCGCCGTCGATTCCAGCGAGACCGCGAGGCCCTGGATCACGTTGGTGCCATGGCCGGTGACGGAGGCCTGGGCGATGGAGACCACCGGCCGCTTGCCGGTGGCGGTGTAGTATTCGGTGATCCAGACGATCAGGCCGGTGACGGCAAGGCCGACGAGACCGCACAGGAACAGGCCCGTGCCGGTGACCGGCTTGCCGGCGACCGTGCCGACCACACCCCAGCCGGTGACGAACTGGGTGGCGATCGCGAGGCCGCCGATGGACAGGATGCCGGTGACGATGAGGCCCTTGTAGAGCGCCCCCATGATCGAGTTGTTGGCGCCCAGCTTCACGAAGAAGGTGCCGATGATCGAGGTGACGATGCAGACCGCGCAGATCGCCAGCGGGTAGATCAGCGCCGATTCCAGGGCCGGCGTGCCGGCGAAGAAGATGGCGGCGAGCACCATGGTGGCGACCACCGTCACCGCATAGGTCTCGAACAGGTCGGCCGCCATGCCGGCGCAGTCGCCGACATTGTCGCCGACATTGTCGGCGATGGTGGCGGGGTTGCGCGGGTCATCTTCCGGAATGCCGGCCTCGACCTTACCGACCAGATCGGCGCCGACATCGGCGCCCTTGGTGAAGATGCCGCCACCGAGACGGGCGAAGATGGAGATCAGCGAGGCACCGAAGCCGAGCGCCACGAGGCCGTCAATGACCGTGCGGCTGGTCGGGGCGTAGCCGCCGGGGCCGGTCAGGGCCCAGAAATAGACGGCGACACCAAGGAGGGCGAGACCGGCGACCAGCAGGCCGGTGACCGCGCCCGCCTTGAAGGCGATGTCGAGGCCGCCTGCCAGCGACTTCGAGGCCGCCTGGGCCGTGCGGACATTGGCGCGCACCGACACGTTCATGCCGATGAAGCCGGCAGCCCCGGAGAGCACCGCGCCAATAAGGAAGCCGACCGCAACGATGGCCCCCAGCAGGTAGCCAACCAGAACAAGGATGACGGCGCCGACGATAGCGATGGTGATGTACTGGCGGCGCAGATAGGCGGCCGCGCCCTCGGCGATCGCCGAGGCGATCTCCTGCATGCGCGCGGAGCCGGCATCCGACTCCATGAGCGAGCGGATCGCCCACACCCCATAGACCACGGACAGAAGTCCGCAGCCGATGATAATCCACAAGGCTAACGTCATGGAATGTTTCCTCTGTCGCGGCGTCCCGTCAGGGGCGTCCGTCCGGCCCCCGCCGCCGGATGTTGTTGGCTCGCCAGTGGCGGTCGGGTGCATGATGCGCTACCCGACCACGAGTCGGGCACGTTTCTGCCAAAGTCCGGCACATGAAGCAACGCATGGCAGGCCCTGCAGGCTCGGTCTTTGGTCGATTGTTCAGAGATTTGCGGGCCGGCGGCCCGCCAACTCACGCCGCCGTGCTCGCCGGCGGCCGCTCCAGACCCTTCGGCGACAGCGTGAACACCTCGACGCCGGTCTCCGTCACGCCCACGGCATGCTCGAACTGGGCCGAGAGCGAGCGGTCGCGCGTGACGGCGGTCCAGCCGTCGGACAGCACCTTCACATGCGGGCGGCCGAGATTGATCATCGGCTCGATGGTGAAGAACATGCCGGGCTTCAGTACGCTGCCCTCGCCCGGCCGGCCGATATGGACGATGTTCGGCTCGTCATGGAACAGCCGTCCCAGGCCATGACCGCAGAAGTCGCGCACCACGCTCATGTGCTGGGGTTCGACATAGCTCTGGATGGCATGGCCGATATCGCCGACGGTCGCGCCCGGCTTCACCACCGCGACGCCGCGCATCAGCGCCTCGTAGGTCACCTCGATCAGCCGTTCGGCCCGGCGCGGGATCTCGCCGATCGCATACATGCGCGAGGAATCGCCGTGCCAGCCGTCGAGCAACAGCGTCACGTCGATGTTGACGATGTCGCCGGCCCGGAACGGCTTGTCGTTCGGGATGCCGTGGCAGACGACATGGTTGATCGAGGTGCAGCAACTCTTCTCGTAGCCGCGATACATCAGCGTCGCCGGAAAGGCGCCGTGGTCCATGGCAAATTCGAAGACCAACTGGTCGATGCGCTCGGTGGGGACGCCTTCGCGCACCTCGCCGGTCAGCATGTCGAGGCATTCGGCCACGAGCCGGCCGGCCCGGCGCATGCCCTCGAAGGCCTGGGGACCATGAATCTTGATCTGGCCGTTCTTCCGCAGCGGCGCGGTCACGGCATCGACATAGGAAACCACGAGCGACAGATCCTCGAAGGAAGGCCGGTCTATGACCGACAATCCGGGCAATAGGGCGATGCATGAAAATAGGCAAGTTGCGTGACCGTGCAACCTCGCGCCGCTCGCGGCAGCCTCCCGCCGGCAGAAGCGCGGCGGGTCCTCTCCTCGCTGGCCGGTCGACAGGCGCCGCTCGGCGCGCTGGCGGAAGGGGCTTCGGGTCGCCCCGTCAGTCCAGAAGGTTCAAGCCGTTCCAGCGCGCCACCTCGTCGGACAGCATGGGCACATATTTGCCGCCGTTCCCCTGCGCCTCGGCCATGGCGAAGCAGTTCTTCACCGCACTGCCGAGCGGATTGGCGATGCCGGAGGCTTCCGCCATGGCGGCGCAGTAGCGCATGTCCTTGTGGGCGTTCGAAAGCGTGAATTTATGCGCGTTTTCATCGCGCTCGATCACATACTTGAAGTATGTCTGGAAGAAGCCGCAATCCATGCGCCCGCCGCCGAGCACGGCATGGACGCCTTTTGGCGCGACCCCATTGGCCTTCGCCACCGCCAGCGCTTCCGAATAGAGGGCGGCATAGCCCATGGCGACGAAATTGTTGACGATCTTCATGGTGTGGCCGGCGCCCGTCGGGCCGACATGGATGATCCGGCCGGCGAAGCAGTCGATGATCGGGCGCACGCGCGCGAGATCAGCATCGGAGGCCCCGACCATGACGTCGAGCGTGCCCTCCCAGGCCTCCTTCGGCGTGCGCGACAGCGGCGCGTCGATGAAGGTCACGCCGAGCGTGGCGAGATCGGCCGCGAGCCTGCGGGTCAGGGTCGGCTCGGAGGTCGAGCAATCGACGATGACCATCCCGGCGCGCAGGCCGCCCTTCAGGCCGTCCGGCCCCTCGACGACGGCCGCCACCTCCGGCGATCCGGTCACGCAGATGAACACGATGTCGGAGGCCTCCGCCACAGCCCGCGGGCTTGCCGCCTCCTGCGCGCCGCGACCGACGAGATCTTCCACGGGCTTGCGGTTGCGGTTGGCGGTCACGGTCAGCGCATAGCCCTTCTCGACGATGTTCTTCGCCATGCCGTGGCCCATCAGCCCGACGCCGACGAAACCGATTCGCTCGCTGCCCATCCTGCCCTCCCGAGGCTCTGTTTCGACGGAGCCTAACCCGATCTCCGCCGGAAGGACGAGAGTGAAACGATTGAACCGGGCTTTCAAATCTTGAACTGAAAATTTAAAATATCGGCGGTTGTGAATGTGGAGTTGAGAATGGACCAGATCGTTCGCCCGGCCCGGGTCACGCTGCAGATGATCGCCGACGAACTCGGCGTCTCGACCGCGACGGTCTCGCTGGCCCTGCGGTCAAGCCCGCTGGTGGCCGAGGCCACGCGCGAGAAGGTTCAGGATCTCGCCCGCCGGCTCGGCTATATCTACAACCGATCGGCCGCCAGCCTGCGCACCGCCCGCACCAACATGATCGCGGTGGGGGTCAACGACATCGTCAACCCCTATTTCGGCGAGATCCTCGCTGCCATCGAGGAAACGCTGGCCGGCTCGGGCCATACCGTTCTGCTCGGCACCTATTCCGACGATCCGGCCAAGCAGGACCGGGTGCTCGGATCGCTGAAGGAGTACCGGCCCGACGGCATGATCATCTGCCCGGCCAATGGCGCCGAGGCGCCGGGCCTCAGGGCCGTGGCCGCCTCCGGCATCCCGATCGTCCAGATCACCCGCGAAATTGCCGGCGTCGGCCTCGATTTCGTCGGCTCGGACGATGCGGCAGCGACCCGCGTCGCCCTCGACCACCTGTTCGACCTCGGCCACCGGCGCATCGCCTGTATCGGCGGTTTCGACAGCATGTCGACAGGCCTCAACCGCCACCGCGCCTATATGGACTGGCTGAAGGACAAGGGTCTTCCGGCCAGTCCCGCCCTGCTGCTGCCGGGTTCCCCCACCCGCCATGCCGGCTTCCAGGCGATCCAGACCCTGCTCGACATGCCCGCGCCGCCGACCGCCACCATCTGCATCAACGACCTGACCGCCTTCGGCGTGATGCTGGGCCTCAGGAACCGCGGCAAGGAGCCGGGCCGCGACTTCTCGGTGGTGGGCGCCGACGACGTGAAGGAGGCCTCGCTCTGGGTGCCGGGCCTGACCACGGTCAACAACCACCAGGCCGATCTCGGCCGAAGGGCGTGCGAGCGGGTGCTGGTGCGCACGGTCAATCCGGCGCTGCCGGCCGAGCGCATCATCATTCCGCCGACGCTGGTGGTGCGCGGCTCGACGGGGCCGGCGCCCGCGTCCTGATCACAGCAGCCCGAGTTCGGCCAGTTCCTTCGCCAGTTCGGGCGGCATGCCCTTGGTCGCGCCTGAATCGAGGTCGGGCGGGGCGTCCTTCGCCTCGAAATAGCGCCAGCCCTGGAACGGCCCGCGCCGGCGCGGGTGAACGCGGACGATGACCGGCTCGAGGATCAGGTCGCAGCGGGAGATGCCCTCGCCGTCGGTGAAGGGGCGCACGCCGATCAGCCGCTGCCGGCACAGGATCGACCCCTTGATCACCCAGTAGAGCGAGCCCTTGCCGACAATCTCGTCGGCGCGCTTCGGCATCATGCGGGTGGTGTGGACCTGCTCGCCGGACAGGCGGACGCGCCGCTCGACCCAGTCCTGGAGGTCCTCGACCGAGTCGGCACCGACACAGAGCTTGATGAGATGGAGCGCCATGGCGCCAGACTAGCGCTGGCGGGCCGCGGCCCCAAGAGCCTGGCCGTCAGCGGTTGGGGACAAATGGCGAAATCGGCCTGAGGCCGAGCGCAATGCACAGGTTGGTGCGCCAGACCCGGCCGTCGCGCATGGCGGCGAGCGTCACCCGCTGGGCGACCTCAAGCCGCACCCCGCAGGCGGCCGAGCTGGCCGGCGTCAGCAGCGTGATGGAGGTGACCGGCGGCCCCTTCTCGATGCGGCCGATATCGATGGTGGCCTGCAGCTGGCCACGCACGGCGGTGACGACCGCCACCGTGCCCTCGAAGACGATGTCGGCACGCTGGACGATCTCCGCGCGGGAGAAATTGTAGCACTGGCAGGCGTGGGCGGGGGTCGCGGGGGCGATGAACGCTGCGAGGACGGCGAGGAGGAGGCTGGCACGAGGTTGGCCCTTCATGACGTTCACGACCCCCCGAAACGGGCACCACCTCACCTCTCCCCGGCGGGGAGAGGTCGATCCGAGCAACAGCGAGGATCGGGTGAGGGGGAGTCTGCGCCTGAATCGGCCCTGGGGGGGGGCCCCCCCCCCGCCGCCGCCCCCCCCCGCCCGGCGGGGGGGCGGGGCGGGGGGCCCGGCGGCCGGGGGCCGGCGAGCGGCACTCCTGCCCCCCAGCCGGGCGGCCCAGGG
>NZ_JBHYDR010000011.1:180599-180916 GCF_051860605.1 Phreatobacter sp.
CCCCCCCGGGGGGGGGTGTGCGTCTTCCCCCCCACCGGGGGGGTGGGGGGGCGGGGGAGTCTGCGCCTGAATCGGCCCTGCCCCCTCACCCGGCCTGCGGCCGACCTCTCCCCGTCGGGGAGAGGTGAAGCGCGTCGACCGCGGCGCCCGTTCACTGCACCATGCTCACGCCGCCTTCTCCTCCGTTGCCTCGATGGCGGCCACCGGCGCGCCCTCGGCCACCTGCTCGCCGGCCAGCACCGCCACCATGGTCACCGTGCCGGCGGAAGGCGCCACCAGCGTATGCTCCATCTTCATCGCCTCGATGACCGCGATCC
>NZ_JBHYDR010000012.1:0-145091 GCF_051860605.1 Phreatobacter sp.
TTCGGCGAGCGCTTCACAAGGGCCATGGTGGCCTGATGTTCAACACGCCGCCCACACACGAAAATCCTGACAGTCCCGAGGCGCGGGCGTCGATCGGGCGCTATCTGGACTTCTACAACCGAAGGCGCCCTCATCAGGGACTGGCAGGACAGACGCCCGATCAGGCCTTCATCAGATCGCTGCAGCGAATCCCGGCGGCGGCGTAACCATGGGGCGAAACCACTTATCGACGGCCCGAAAACTGTTCAAACAAACCGAACCACCTCTGACCCTCCGGCAAGCCCGGGGGCGGTTCGCCAGAGCGGTTGACAGTCCGATGGCTGACACGTCCTTCCAGCCTTGACTTTCGCGAGCTACTGCATGACGTCTACCTACCTAAATTGCATCAATCAACCCGAGAGCTTTTGCATGAGCGGCAACGCCTCTTTCGATCAGTCTCGGTACTGGATCACGCGGCACGAAGAATATCGCGGCGATCCCCGCTCCGTCGGGAACTTGGCGGCTTCCGCTGAGGAGAACGCAGCTGGCGAGGAGCAGTTTAGGGCGCTTATGAGCCAGGTTGCGAATCGGCTTGTGCGTCCCGGAGGCTCGGTCCTCGACCTGGGCAGCGGGTATGGCCGAGTGTCGGGCAGCTTCACCGATGCAGGCTTCCACTATGTCGGCCTCGACGTGTCCCCAACGGCCGTCCACGATGGCAAAGAGCGTAACCCCGCGGCGCAATTCCAAGTCGTCGACTTGCTCAAATGGAAAGCTACCAAGCGCCATGACCTTGTCTGTGCGCTCTTCGTACTTGTTCATTTCGTGGACGATCAAGAGTGGAGCCGCTTCCTCGACAACGCTATGGCCAGCGTTTCCGCCAAGGGCCACTTGCTGATCGCCGATTACTTTCCCCCGGCTGAACGTCAATCCAGCCAGCACTATGTCGCAAGACCCTGGGCAGAATATGTTTCCCGCCTGCAGTTGGGCGGTTTCGTGCTGGACGCGGAACTGACGCAGTCGGTTCACGCGGCGGCTGGGGACAATCGGCACGCGGGGTATTTGCGCTTCGCCCGCCGGGAGGCCTAACGGCGACAGCAGCGAAGTCAGATAATGTCAACCAACACAGTCGAATTCCGCCGCGCCCTGAAGCAGAACACCCCGTCGCTGTTCCTGCGGGAGGAACATACGCGCGATTGTCAGGTCCTGCCCGATCGGGTCGCGCTGCTGCAGCATCTCCCGCACTCCGGCGTCGCGGCGGAGGTGGGCGTGGCCTTTGGCGACTACACGTCCGAGATTCTGAAGCACAATCGTCCGCTCAAGCTACATCTGGTAGACATGTGGAACTCTGAGCGATACCGCGCCGGCCTTGATGGGATCAGGCAGCGGTATGCGGGACTGCTAAAGACCGGGGCGATTGAGATCCACCAGGGAATGTCGACGTCCGTTCTCGAGACGTTCAAGGATGGATACTTTGACTGGATCTACATCGACACCGATCACAGCTACGACACGACCGCGGCGGAACTGCGCCTTGCTGCGGCGAAGCTGAAGCCGTTCGGCTATATCGCCGGTCATGACTATTGCACAGGCAATGTACTCGCCCCATGGCCATATGGCGTCATCGAGGCCTGCAACGAGTTCTGCGTTCAGGATGGCTGGCGATACCGCTACATGACCCTGGAGCCGCACGGCCACAATTCGTTTGCGCTGTCACGGCTGTAAGGACCAGACCCCCATGGAATGCAACATCTGCGGGTCCACCGAATTCCTGCCTGGCTTCAACGGACGGATTGCCAATGGGCTCCCGCCCATGTGCAGGGGCTGCAGGTCGGTCGAGCGGCATCGCATAGTCCGCCGCATCTATCTGCCGCTTCGACCGTTGCTCGACGAGTGGCGGGCTCTGCAGTTCGCTCCCGACCGCAGCGTCGACCGCTTCTGGTTCAAGGAGTATCTCGGCTCTAGCTATGGCGGCGAGAACACGATCGACATGATCGACACCGGCCTTCCGGACGGCCGCTTCGACATCGTCATCTCAAACCATGTGCTCGAGCATGTTCGTGACGACAAACTCGCCATGGCTGAGATGCTGCGCGTGGTCGGGGCCGCCGGCGTGGTGCATTTGACAGTGCCCACCCCAACCTATCGCTGGGAGACGATCGACTGGGGTTTTCCCGATCCGAAGGTAAACGAGCATTATCGTGACTTCGGGGCTGACTTTGCCCAGAACATGGTGCGCCACTTTCCCGGGCTGGCCTGCGCAGCGGTCGTCAGCTTCGATCCTGTCACGGGTGCCGGCGACCTTGTCTATTTTTTCTCGATGAGTCAGGACACGCTGGGCCGGATGGGCGAGCGCTGGAACCGCCATGCAGTTCCTTTAACGCGGGTGTTCTGAGGCGCGGATCGATATGACGTTCTCGGACATCGTCGAGCGGAACGCCCCGGACTATGTCCGGGCCGTCCTAGCTGAGCATGGCCGCGCGGTACTGACGCCGCTGTCGTTGCCGCGCGCTGCCCGGCAGATTCCGGAACAGCCCGTTGTGATCAGCGTCGTCAAAGACGAGGCCGACCGGCTTGACGATTTCCTGCGGCACTACCGCACCTTCGGGATCGAGCGCTTCGTCTTTGTGGACAATGGTTCGACTGACGGTACTGTGGACCTGCTCTGTGCCCAGCCTGACTGCGAGGTCCTCCAGATCAAGGGGGCCTTCCACTGGATGCGTAAGCAAGGCTGGATCACGCTGGCCATCGACAAGGTAGGGCGCTCGCGCGACGCCTGGTACATCTATGTCGATGCGGACGAGCATATCGTGTTCGAGGGCATGGAACGCCGCAGCTTCGCCGACCTGTGCGTCTGGGCGGAGGCCCGACAGATCTCGCGCATCCGGGGGATGCTCATCGACATGTATAGCGACGGCCCCCTGCTCGGCAGTTCCTATCGGGCGGGGCAGCGCCTCGTCGAAGCCTATCCGTTCTTCGATGACGGGGGCTATGACGAGCAGCAGTTCCGCGAGATCATCTCCCGCAAGGGCGGGCCGCGCCAGCGCGTGTTCGGTAAAGCCTCCGCCTCATTCAGGCCTGAGATGACGAAGTATCCGGTCTTCAAGCTTTCGGGGCACGATATTTTCGCCAATCCGCATCACGTTTGGCCTTACGAGCCCAACTTCGTATCGCCATGTGTTCTGGGTCTGCTGCACTTCAAGTTCCTGCCGGATACGATCCGGCGCATCGACGAAGCTGTCCGGGCGCAGAACTATTGGGGCGGAAGTATTGAGTACAAATGCTACAGGGACATCCTGACGCAAAATCCTGAACTCTCCCTGATTGGAGATGTGAGCCGGCTTTATGAATCTCCTATGACGCTGATCGAGGCTGGCCTAGTTTTGAAAATTGAGGATTAGCGGTGATCTTCCCCCGCAATTGTGGACTGGAGTTGACCCGTTTCCGCGGACTGTTTGCGGCTTGGGCGGATCAGTTCAGCTCATGATGCTTCCTTTCGTATTCTTTCGGCGAGAGGTAGCCCAGCGCCGAGTGGCGGCGTGACGGGTTGTAGAAGCCTTCGATGAAGTGGAAGACGGCCATCTTCGGCGACGCCAAGATGACCACGGCGCTCCTCGACCGGCTGACCCATCACTGCGACATCGTCGAGACCGGCAACGAGAGCTGGCGCTTCAAGAGCAGGCTCTGAGCCACGCGCCGCCAGCGACCCGGAACCGGCGCGCCGGCGCAACCCCGACCAGCTCCGCCGCGCCGTCTCCTCACCGCCTCAGCCCATCAAGGGGTCAATATTGGACGCCGATCGGGGGACAATATTGCGCGCCGTTTGACACCCGCGGCCGTGGAAAGTCCTTCGTGGGAAATGCTGTCATGATCAGCGAACGGCCCCCAGAGGTCGAAGACCGGGCGATGCCGGGGCACTGGGAAGGTGATCTCATCCTAGGCCTGCACAGCTCGGCGATCGGCAGGACCTTGCAGATCGGCTCGACCCCATAGACGTCGCGATGATCGTCGATGAAGGCGATCATCGTTTGAATGGGCGGTCGATCTCCGCCTGGGCGAAATAAGCCGACGCCTTGCGCAGGATCTCGTTGGCCTGCCGCAGCTCGCGGTTCTCCCGTTCGAGCGCCTTCAGCTTCTCCGAGACATCGGAGGGAACACCAGCACGCTTCCCGCCATCGACCTCCGCCCGCTTGACCCACTCCAGCAGCGTGTGGGTCGAGCAGCCGATCTTGGCGGCGATCGAGGCGCAGGCGACCCAGCGCGAGGAGTGCTCGCCCTCCTGGTCGAGCACCAGCCGCACCGCGCGTTCGCGGACCTCAGGCGAAAACTTGTTCGTCGTCTTGCTCGTCATGGCTCCATCCTACTTGGAAGTTGGAGCCTGCGACAAAACCGGGGCGGTTCAATCCCCCATATCCTGCGTGTTCGGTTGCATTCGAGGATAATCAATCCACTGCATCACAGCGTCGCGTAGATCGCCGTCGCCACTTCGAGGTCCTGGAACACCCGGCCCCGACCGCTCTTGAGCACGAGCGCCGACGAGCAATATTGCCTCACCCAGTGCGGCGCGTGAACCGCCGCGATCATGGTCTGGCCGGCACGCCTCTGGAAGAGCTCGTAATGGCATTTTTCCTGGAAACGCTGGTCGCCCACCCCCAGCACCTCGTCGATCAGCAGGCAGTCGAACTCGATGGCCAGTGACAACCCGAAGGCGAGCCTCGCGCGCATGCCGTCCGAATAGGAGCGGACCGGGACGAACAGGAGGTCGCCGAGTTCGGTGAAATTGCGGATGAACGGATAGACCGAGCGCACCGGCACGTCATAGATGTCGCAGACGAAACGGATGTTGTCATAGCCGGTCAGCGCCCCCTCGAAGCCGTGGGCGAGCGCCAGCGGCCAGGACAGCGACATGCCGAAATGCATCGAGCCGGAGGTCGGCTCCATGACGCCCGCCAGGATCTTGATCAGGGTCGACTTGCCGGCGCCGTTGCGGCCAAGGATCGCCAGCCGCTCGCCGGGGGCCACCGAGAACGAGATGTTCTTGAGCACGTCGTGCCGGCCCATGGCCGTCTCGAACGACTTGCAGATGTTGTGCAGGGCGATCTCGCGGCTTGGCGGCGCCGCCGCGGGAGCCGGCGCGGGTGCCGCCTGATCCGCCTGGTCCGTCCTGTCGATGACCTGCAGCTCAGACATGGCGGAGGATGTTCCGGACAAGGGTCGAGAGCACAATATAGAGCAGGCCGGAGACGACGAACACCGCCAGGATCGCCAGCAGCCTGGAGGGATAGGCCGGATAGTCGGGCATGCGCGGCGTCACCACCAGCTCGACATAGATCTGCTGGCGCTGCGCGTCCTGGCGCGAGGTCTCCAGCGAATTCATGGTCGCGGCCAGCAGCCGATCGGCGAACTCCCGCTCCAGCATCAGGCGCTCGTATTCGGCGATCCGCGGCGCCATGGAATCGGCCGAGCCGGCAAGGCCGAGGCGCTCCACATTGATCTGCTCCTCGAAGGCCCGGATGCGGTTGGCAAGCGCTGCGATCTGCGGGCTCTGCGGCGAGGCCTCGCGCAGTTCCGCCTGCTGCGCCCGCATCTGGGCAAGCTCCAGCGACAGCCGGGCGATCGTCTCGATGAGAGCCGCCGAATAGCGCGTCGGATCGACCGTCTGCTCGCGGTTGCGGAACTCGGTGAGCGCCGCAAGCGCCTGCAGCGAGCGCTCGCGCGACCGCGCGACCTCCTCGTCGGCCGACTTCAACAGGTCGTCGCGCAGCCGGCGTGTCAGCCGGTTGCTCAGCGCCTCGGCACGCTTGACCATGGCATCGGCGATCCGCTTGGCATCCTCCGGCGTGAAGGCCTGGACCTCGACCGTGGTGATGGCGGTGTTCCTGTCGACCTTGGCGGAGACCATCTTCTCGAAATAGGAGAACAGCGCCTCGTTGGACGACCGGCCGAAGGGCCGCGGGAACCGCGACAACAGGTCGGCCTGGGGTGAACCGAAGATCTGCCGGATATCGACATCCTCGATCAGGTCGTACAGCGCGTCGCGGGAGACGAGATAGGCGTTGATGGCGTGGGCCGCATCGCCGCCGGCCGCATAGCCCGTCGATTGCAGCAGCCCGCCGAGCTGGTTGGCAACCTGCGTCTGCGGGCTTCTCACCACATAGCGCATCTCGGCCGCGTAGCGGTCGGAGGCGATCAGCCCGAAATAGACCGCCGCCACCAGCGTCGGCACGAGAATGAAGGCCATCGCCCAGGGATTGAGCCACTCGCGCAGCCGCTGGAGCAGGCGCTTGCGCTCCTCCGGCGCGGTGAGTTGGCGCAGGTCGATCAGGTTGACGATGGACTCGGGCGGAACCGGCTTCATCCAGCAACCCTCCCCCCGCGATCCGTTGCCGGCACCGGTCTATTTTTCATGGACCCGCTTCCCGACAATCTGGAACCAGATGAGACCGAACGCGACGAGCACCAGGCCAGGATAGAGCGTCACGTTGGGATAATAGATCGCTTGGACGTTGGGACCAAACACGCCGGCCCGGATCATCTCGTAGGGCTGGGCGAGCGGGTTCCAGACCGCGATCTCCTGGGCCTGATAGGGCAGCCAGCTGATCATGTAGAAGATCGGCGACAATGGCACGGTCAGATACTGCAGCGGCTGGATGAACCGCTCCATCGTATTGCTGGCCTCGGTGCCTGCCGAGAACACGATGCTTACGCCGAGGGCGAACCAGGCGAGCAGCAGCCAGCCGGCAACGACCAGCTTGATGTCGTGGATCGGCTCGGCAAACCCGGCAATGAACAGGGCGCCATAGATGATGCACAGCGCCACCGTCGTAGCCGTGAACTCCAGAAGCAGGCGCGAGAGCAGCGTGTCCAGCTGCGTCAGGCGCCGGTGCAGCAGCACGCCGGTGCTGCGGGTCAGGACATGGATGCCGGAATTGGTGAGGTGGCGAAACAGGGTGAGCGGCATATAGCCGGTGACGACGAAGGTGATGATCTGAACCCCGTGCTCGTAGGGCTTCTTGATCAGGGAGAAGATCAGCATCACGCCGATGCACAGAAGCATCGGCTCCAGGATGGTCCAGATGAAGCCGACATTGTCGCGGCCGAAGCGCACGATCATGTCGCGCACCATCAGCGCCTGCATGACCCGCCACTGGGCGAGGACCGAGCGCATGGCCTAGAGATCCCGGACCGGGGCGTGCAGGCGCATGCCCGCGACGAACAGCCAGACGATCATCAAGGCGATCAGGTTGAGAACAAAGATGGTCGCGATCAGGAACCCGCGCTGCGGCTCCAGCGCCTGGTCGGGCACCGATGGGCCGGCGACCCGCTCCAGATAAAGCTGCTGGCGCCGGGCCTCGGAGCGCGCCGTGTCGAGCGCCACAATCGCCGCCCCCAGGGCCCGGCTGGCGAATTCCCGCTCCAGTGTCAGCTGTTCGAACTGGGCGATCTTCTCGGCCAGCCCGTCCGATGAATTGGAGATGCGGGCGCGCTCCAGTGCCATCTGCTCGCGGATCGCATCCGCGCGCCGCTGCAGCGACGGCAATTGCGGCGAGGACGGCGAGGAGGCCCTCACCTCGGCGATCAGCGCATTGGCGGTGCTGAGCTCGCCCGCCAGGCGCGCCACCAGCTCCATGACATGAACCGAACTGCGCGTCGGGTCGAGGGTCACTTCCCGGTTGCGGAAATTGGTGATGGTCAGCTGAGCCGCAACCATCCGCTCCTCACCGCGTCGGACCTCGTCGGTGGCGAACCGCACGCTGTCCTGCCGGATGCGCACGTTCATCTGGTTGATCAGCTGCTCGCTCAGGTCGAGCAAGGCATCGGCGATGCGCCGGGCGTCTTCGGGCGAGAAAGCCTGCACCTTCAGGGTGCTGATGCCGGTATTGGAGTTGTGGCTGACATCGATGCGCCACTTCAGGTAGCGATGGAAATATTCCAGGGTGTCGCCGTAGAACAAGTTCGGAAAGACCGACAAGGCGTCCGCGTCCGGCTTTCCGTACATCTCGCGCAGCGGCATCCGCTCCATCAGCTTGAGCATGGCATCGCGCGAGGAGATGAAGTCGTGAACGGCGAACGTGTCGTCCTGCGATCCGGAGATGCCGACCATCTGCAGGAAGGCTGTGAATCCGGTGGTGCCGGTCGTCCGGGAGGCGCTGCGGATCACGAACTGGGCCTCCGACACATAGCGGTCGGTGGCGACGAACCCGTAATAGACGGACGCGGTCAGCGTCGGCGACAGCGCCAGCAGGAAAACGAGCAGCGAGATCAGGCGCCGCGGCAAGGCAACCAGGAACGGGCGCCGCGAACGGGCAGCCGCCGGCACGTCCGACTGCCGGGTGACGTCACGCGTGTCAAAGGCAAGCTGCATGTCAGAACTTCGGGCGGCCCGATGAAAGGCGGGTCTTGCCCCAGTGGCGTGGCAAGACCAAGGCCAAGCTCCAACTTAGCCGAAACTGCCGGATATCGCCACAGCTTGCCGCATCGGGGGCGAGCGCATGGACGTCATCCCCGGCGCGAAGGCCCAAACCCCGCTCCCCCGCCGTCAGGCCGTTGGTCCCGAGTAGATCCGGTAGGTCTTGACCCGCGCGCCACCGGCTTCCTCGAGCACGCGTCGGGCCGGCAGGTTGTTCTCCAGCACCCAGGAGAACTCGACCCAGTCCAGATGGAATTTGCGACTGCGCTCGAGCAGCTTCTCCATCATGCTGGCGACGACCGCGGCCCCCAGGGCACCGCCCTGCACCTCCTTGCGCACACCGAGGATCGGAACGCGGGCTGTATGCCACCTCTCCCGGTGCAGGGCCCACAGCAGCCGGAGCGAATTGAGCAGGCCAAGGCGGCCCTGCATCGACGCGAACATCTCGTTGAGATTGGGAATGGCGATCATGATCGCGACGGGCCGGCCGGCAATCTCGACGAACAGCCCGTAGTCCTGCCGGAGCACCGGCTTGAACTCGGCGGCCAGGTGGTGCAGTTCGGCACGGCTGAACGGCACGAAGCCCCAGTTGTCGCGCCAGCCATCGTTGAAAATCTCACCCATCAGCTCGATTTCACGCGTCAGGTTGGCCAGATCCAGCGGACGCACCACAATGGCGTGGCTTGTTACCTGCCAGCGGCAGAACTTGAGAAATCGCTCCGGCACGGACTTCGGATCGACCCGGTAGGCGAACATGTCCATCGCCTTTGCGAGGCCGGCCTGTTCCAGCATGGGGCCGATCCACCGGCGCGCGTGGGGCATCATGACGGCGGGCGGGCTGTCGAAACCCTCGACCAGACAGCCGCATTCCTGGTTGATCGACAGGTTGAACGGGCCGCGCATCGTATGCGCCCCGGCCTGACCGAGCCAGGCGCGGGCCCGGGCCACCAGCAGGTCGGCCACGGCCTGGTTCTCGATGAAATCGGCAAAACCGAAATGACCGACCGGCTGCCCCTCGGCATCGACCAGCCTCCGGTCGAACTGGACCGAGATCCGGCCGACGGGTTGCCCGCCGCGATAGGCGATGAAGAAGGCCGCTTCGATCGTCTTCAGATAGGGATTGTGGGCCCGTGTGACCCTTTGCCTTTCGAGCTTGTCGGGCTGGATGACAAAGGAACGGTCATCAGCATGAACGGTCTTGGGAACGCCTATCCAGTCGCCGATATCCCTGCTCTCAGGGTCGACGGTGCGAACAACGATATCGCTCATGAAACCAGCTTTTTCTGCGAGCGCTCCACGATCCAGACGAGAACCCGGTCCGGCAGCAGGCGCATGAACCACGCGGCGGCGCGAACCTGCCAGGGGAATACGATCTCCCGGCTGCCCCGTTCCACCCCGGACGCAATAATCCTGGCCGCCTCCGCCGCCGGCACCAGAAAGGGCAGCGACATCGACAGGCTGGCGCTCATGTCGGTCTCCACGAAACCCGGAGAGACCACCGTTACGCGAACGCCCGATGTCCTTAGCAGCCGGTCAAGGGCAATACCATAGGCCCGGATTCCGGCCTTTGCGGCCGAATAGGCCGGGCTCGACGGCAGCGGAACAAGGCCGGCCACCGAGCCGACAATGACGATCCGCCCTCTTCCCTGGCGCGTCATGCAGGCAATCGCGGGGGCAATCGTGTTGACCACTCCGAGGAAATTCACGGATGCGATCGCGCGTGCGGCATCCGGATGCTCACCAGCCGGACCCGCCATGGCGTCCGCCCCGCCGATCCCGGCATTGGCGATGAGCAGATCGAAGCCGGCGACCCCCGCTGCCATCTCAAGGGCATCGGCGATGGCCCCGGCATCGGTGATATCGGCGATCCGCACATCGACGGTCGCGCCCCGGCTGCGGCAAAGGCCTGCCACGTCCTGCAGCAGACCGGCCGAGCGGGCGATCAGGGTGAGGTGGCTGTTGGGGGCGGCATAGAGAAGCGCCAGTTCGCGGCCGATCCCCCGCGAGGCACCCGTGATCACAATATGGCGAACTGCCGCATCGCGGGACGCGCTGGCGCTGCTACCGCTCATCGACCCGCCGGTTCAGCTCAGGTCTTGGCGGCGACTGCCGCGGCCGGTCGTGCGGGATGGCTCGAAGGGGCCATCGCGTGCGCCGGAACGGGCGAGGCAGGCATGACGAGGTCACCGCGCTCGCGGGCGAAGGCGTGGAGCAGGTCGAGCGTCCGGTCGATCTGCGCCTCGCTGTGGGCCGCGGAGATGAACATCCGCAGGCGCGGCAGGTCCTTCGGCACAGCCAGCTTCACGATGGGCGGGCAGTAGATGCCATTGTCTCGCAGCATCCGGGAGGCGCCGACGGCCTTGTCCTTGGTCGAGAAATGGATGGGCACAATGGCAAAACCACCCGCGAGCCCGGTCCGCAGGCCACGCCGGCGCGCCCCCTCGACGAAATATCGGGAATTGTGCTGAAGCACGGCCACGCGCTCCGGCTCCGTCTCGAGCACCTCGAGGGCCGCCAGCGCCGCTATCGTCGTCGATGGGGACAGCCCGACGCTGTAGACATAGCCCGGCAGCGTATGGCGCAGCCAGTCGATCACCGGTTGGGTTGCCGCCACGAAGCCGCCGCAGCTGCCGAACGTCTTTGACAGCGTGCCCATCGTGATGTCGATCTGCCCGCGGTCGATGCCGAAATGTTCGGCGACGCCGCGTCCGGTGCGCCCCATCACGCCGATCGAGTGGGCCTCGTCGACATAGAGCCAGGCGTCGTAGCGTTCCTTCAATGCGACAATCCGGGGAAGGTCGACGAAGTCGCCATCCATGCTGTAGAGCCCCTCGCAGACGATCAGGACCCTTTTGAACTGGTCCCGCCTCTCTGCCAGGAGGGCATCGAGAGCATCCAGATTGTTGTGCTCGAAGGCCACCGTCTCCGCGCGCGTCACGCCCAGCCCGGCGATGATGCTGTTGTGGCTCAGGCTGTCATAGACGATGAGATCGCTCGCACCCATCATGTGGCCGATGAGCGAGGAATTGGTGCCGTATCCGGATACCATCGCAAGGACATCGTCGGTGCCGAGAAACCGGGCAAGACGCGATTCCAGCTCGCGATGGAAATTCCGTTCTCCGCCGACCAGGCGGGACGCACCGACCCCGCAGCCATGATCCCGAATGGCCTGGATGGCCCGATCCGCCACATAGACGTCTTCGGCGATACCGATATAGTCGTAATGCCCGAAGCTGAGAAACTCGGCTCCGTTTCGGGCTGCCTCGGCACGCAGATCATCAAGGGATATATTGTAGGGGGAGTTGCCGCGGAACGTCGATCCGGCCTCGAATGCTAACCGCCGGGCAGCGTAAACTGACAAACTATTGTCAATCATGAACCCCTCCAGTCAACCGGATTGCCAAACTGCTCGGCCATCATCCCCACTTGAGGATGGCCGCGGCCCTTCTCTGGACCAAAGTCGTTACAGTCTGGTCACGCCCGGCTGAACACCACGCTACCATCGCCCCCGCGAACATGAAGGTATACGGCTTTTGGCCGGATCGCCAGCCATTGCTTCGGTCAGCGATGATGCCGATTTGGGCACCCCCCGACCATTGTCGCAAATGTGGGCAAGGACTATGCCGACAGCGACATGTATGACACAGGTCGGAGCCTGACATCGACCCTCGCCGGCGCCTAGGCAATGGCGGGCCTTTCTGTGCTATCGGGTCGTGGCAGGATGCCCGCACAGGTATCGGGGACAAAGGCTGTCGCGCATGACGCAGAAGGTGATCAGTTCGTTGACCGCGGAGGCGGAGCGGAAGGTTCTGCTCTGGCTCGCGGAACGGCTGCCCGGCTGGGTGACACCCAACATTTTGACGGCTTTTGGGGCTTTTGGCGGCCTCATGTGCTTCATGGGATACTGGCTTTCGAGCCTGTCTCCCCACTGGCTCGTGCTCGCCTGCGCAGGCATCGTCGTCCACTGGTTCGGCGACAGTCTGGATGGCACGCTGGCCCGGCAGCGCGATATCGAGCGGCCGCGATTCGGCATGTTCCTCGATCAGACCGTGGACATCTTCACGGTCAACCTGATCTTCATCGGCCTTGGCCTGTCGCCCTGGGTCCGGCTGGACGTCGCCTTCTTTCTCATCAATGGCTATCTGATGCTGGTCGCGCTCACGCACCTGCGCAGCAACGTCACCGGCACCTATGACATCGCCTATGGCTCGCTCGGCCCGACCGAAGCACGGATGATTCTGCTGGCCCTCACGCTGCTCATGTTGATCGTCCGACCGTTCGAGATGACGAGTTGGCCCGTCCCGATGACCAGTTTCGATCATATCTTCCTGGCTATCGCGGTCTGGACAATCGTTTCCTATATCCTGGCCTCGTGGAAGGTCCTGCGGGATCTCTCGCGGGAGGAACCGGCCCGGCGCTGGTCCGGCGCGCGGGGAAAAAAAGGGCTCTGCCGACTGATCCTGCCCCGGCGGAACCGAATGCCAAGCAGAGGAACCCGCCGTGAAGGAGATCCTCATCCTCGGCTGGGCGACCATGGCCAGTGTGTCGACCTATGCGACCTGGCGGTACCGGCTGCTGATGGCGCAGCACGGCCGCCCGCAGGAGCCGGCCCGCTGCGTGGTGATCGTGCCGGTCAAGGGCCGTTCGCAGACCACCGACCGCTTCCTTGCCTCGCTGCGCGACCAGGACCATCCGCTGTTCCGCGTGATCTTCGCCGTCGAGAGCGGCGACGATCCGGCGGTCGCGGCCATCGCTTCCGCCTTTGCCGATGCGCCGGATCGGGCCGAGACCGTGGTGGCGGGGCTCGCCCCGGCCTGCAGCCAGAAAATCTGGAACATGCGGGCGGCGATGGAGCGGCTGCGCGATGACGACGCGCTCGTCGTTTTCGCCGATGCCGACGTGATCCTTCCGGCCGACTGGCTTGCGGTGCTGAACTGGGCGGTGGTGGACCAGGGGCAGCAGATCGTGACCGGCTATCGGCTGATCCTGCCGACCGAACCGACCTTCGCAGGCGTTGCAGCCGCGGCCAGCAATCTGTCCGTCGCGCTGGCGCCGCGCCTGACCGGGCTGACGGCCGCCTGGGGAGGCACCATGGCCATGCAGCGGGCGACGCTCGCGGCCCTCGACCTCGACCGCTACTGGCTGAATGCGCTGAGCGACGACATGCAGCTCACCGCCGCCGCGAGCGCAAAAGGCATCCTCGTCCATACCAACAGGCGCACGCTGCTGCCCTCCCCCTGGACGGGCGACCTCGCCGCCCTCATCGCGTTCGGCATCCGGCAGTTCCGCATCCTGCGCCTCAACGACGCGATCATGCATGTCGGCATCCTTGCCGGCCTCCTGATCCCCGTCCTCGGCTTCGCGGCGGCTCTGGCCGACACGCTGGGAGGAGGATGGTACGGGCCCGCCGGGTTTGCGGTTGTCCTGCTGGCGGGCCTGATCCGTGGCAGGCTGCGCCGTCAGATCGTGGCCGAGGCGCTAGGTCTGGTGCCCGGTGTCGGCGACCCGGGCCGCCATCTGGATGGCCTGCTCAGGCCCCTGTGGTGGCCGGTCTTCCTCGCCGTCGCGGTCATGGGCTCGTTCGGCCGCACCATCCGCTGGGCCGGCATCACCTATCGCTGCGCCGGGCCGAGGGTCACGGCCATCCTGCGACCCGGAACCAGCGCCTGAGCGCGACCCGGCACCCCGAATGCCGGATCAGCGCGTGATCGCCCGAACCGCGCTCAGCGTGAACACCGGCGAGGCGATGGTGTTGACGAGGGCGAAGAATTTCTGGACCTCGTTCAGCGGCGCATTGGCCACATAGACGATGTCCTTGTCGCGCATCGCGAACAGGCGGGCGTGGAACAGCGCGGCAGGGTCCCGCAGGTTCAGCCGGTAGGTCACGGCAACCGGGCGGTTCTGGCGCTCCAGCACGCGCGGCGCGATGAGCTGGCTCACCATGTCCTCGGTCTCGTAGCGCAGGACGAAGATGCCCTCCGGATCGGACCGGCTGTCGAGCAGGCCGCCGGACTTGGCGATGGCCTCGTCGAGGCTGAGCGAACTGTTGCCGAACGGCACGACGGCATTCTGCCCGGTCGCGCCGATGGCCGTGATCGTCTGCGGGGTTCTGACCACCGCGATCACATCGCCCGAGCGCACGTAGATGTTCTCGGCAGGATGAGACAGGATCGTGTGCAGCGGCACCCGCACCGAGCGGGTGCCCCGGATCAGGTTGACGAAGGTCTCGTGGACCGGCGCATTGGCGCCGCCGGCCTGGGCGATCACCTCGAGCAGCCGCTGCCCGCGCACATTGACCGGCACCACCGCGCCGTTGGTCACATCGCCCGTGACGGTCACGGTGTTGGACGTGTTGCGCGGCACCGTCACCAGCACCTGGGGCTCGATCGCCTTGCCGCGCAGAAGCTCGACGACGCGAGCCTCGACCTGCGACGTCCGCTGGCCGATGACACGCACCCGGCCGGCATAGGGCACCGTGATCGACCCGTCGCGCCCGACCACCTGGTCGGGGATCACCGCCGAGCGGGATCCGGGGCCGAGCCGGTCAACGGCCGGGGCCGAGAACAGGCCGCCGGCAGCCGCCTCCCAGATCGTCACCTGCACCGTGTCGCCGACGCCGATGACCTGGTCCGCAGGGGGACGATTGTCACCGAACGAGCCGCGCAGGGAGACCACCGGCCGGCGCGACAGCAGGGCGAGCGAATCGTGGGTCAGATCGACGACCGTGAACTGGCCGATCGCCTGCGCCTCGGGCGTCACCACGTCCTGCCGGAGCGCGCCAGACCCCGGAAGGGCGGAACAGCCAGCCAGAACGACCAGGCAGGAGACCGTCAGCAGGGCAAGGCGAACGTTCGGAACAAACTGCATTTGCGATATCAGACCCGTGAACCGGCATACCAAGGCACGCCCGCGGTGGGCGGACGATAAGTCCCGGAGGTTAAAGAGACCAGCCGAAGAGTGAAAATCGCGCAAACTGTTGCCCGATTGCCGCTATGTGGGAACTCTTGCCACATCATCCCGGCCCGGGCGGACCTTCGGCGGCTTTGCCGATAGTCTGGACCCGGCGCCGCAGACCGGCCGGCGCCTGCAGGAGGATGTTGCGCCCCATGTTGCACGACCGGCGGGCTGCGCTGTGTTTCGCCATGTTGACGGCCTTTCCCACGGCGTCGGGGGCCTCCGGCACCGAAATCCGCCGAATCGCCCCGGGCCAGTTCCCGGAAATGCGGCTCGAGGCGACGCCTCGCACGGCCGCGGAACCGGTGGAGCCGACCCCGGAACGCCCCTTCGGCCATTGTTCCCGCGACCAGTCCAACTGGATCTTCTGTCTGCAGGCCATCGCCAGGGCGAGCGATTCGCGTCTCGACGAGACGGTGGATCAGGTGGCTCACAACCTGGCCGGCAACCAGGCCTTCGGTCCGTTCCAGCGCCAGGCCTTCGAGCGGGCGGTGCGGGAGGCGGACCGGCGCTACCGGGCGCTGCGGGATCATGAGTGCCAGGCCCTGGTCCTGTCCGAGCCGGATGTCCAGGGCGAATTGTTCGAGGCCCGCCTGACCTGCCGGATCCGGCGGAACCTGGAACGGATCACCGTCCTTCAGACGCGATACCGGCTTGCCCCCTGAACCCTGCGCTGGGCGCGACCCCCGCCCGCAGGGGTCTGTCGAAAGCGGCCCTCGGATCATGATTCGCGACACAGGCTGTCCAGCAGGCAGGCGATCGCCTCGGGCCGGGCCGGCGAATAGCCGGCGGGACGGCCACGGTCGCGCCCGGGAAGCCGCCAGGCGAGCCGGTCGATGGCCCCTGCCCAGCCGGGTCCGTCGAGCGGGTCGAGCAGCGTGGCATGCCCGGCCGCGGTTTCCCGGAAGACCGGAATGTCCGAGGCCAGCACGGGCACGTTGAGGGTCAGGGCCTCGACCACGGGCAGGCCGAACCCCTCGCTGAAGGCCGGTGCGAGCAGGGCCCTCGAATGCGCGATGAGATGCA
Organism: Phreatobacter sp.; assembly: GCF_051860605.1. Lineage (GTDB taxonomy): Bacteria > Pseudomonadota > Alphaproteobacteria > Rhizobiales > Phreatobacteraceae > Phreatobacter. The sequence continues at coordinate 16,367 of NZ_JBHYDR010000012.1, forward strand.
TCAGCGCCGGGCTCGACAGGCCGGCAACCTCGACGACGTGGGAGCGGATCGCCGCGCTGCGATCGAGCAGCCGCCAGGCCTCGCTGGCGCCCCAGCCGCGACCGCCGGCGACCACCAGCTTCGGCATGGGGCGTCCGGCCATCAGGCTGTCGCGCCACAGCAGCAGCGGCATCAGGTGGTTCTTGCGGCTTTCGATCGTCCCGCAGATGACCATGTAGGGGGCGCTGGCGAGGTCCGGATCGAAGGCTTCGCGATAGGCGAGCGCCGGCATCGGCGCCAGCGGCTGGACGATGACGGGCGGCGGAACCCGTCCGGTCTGCCGGCAATGGTCCTGCAACTGCCGCCGCAGCACCTCCGTCGCCAGCACCACGACCTGCGACCGGTCCAGCATCCGCTCCAGGACCCGGGCAAAATAGCTGTCGCTGGAGGCCTCGAACCATTCCGGGGCACGCAGGGGCAAAAGGTCGTGAAGGAACGAGACCACCTTCACATCCGGGCGGGTGCCGAGCCAGCCGGTCGCCCGGTCGACGGCGAAACCCACCTGCCCGACATTCAGATAGACCGAACCGGTCGGCAGGCTCCCGATCTCGCTGCCCCGCCGGAACCTGGTGGTCGAGGCCGCCTTGACGAGATCGCCGGGCAGCCGGGTGGCCCGGCCTGACCGCGCGGGCGCGTTGCCGAAGCCCAGCAGCCAGCGCCGGGTCTGGCGGAAGCTTGAATCGTCATCGACGGCCTGGTCCTCGGCCCACACATTGCGCACGGCCCGGACCAGCCGCTCGACCGTCAGCCGGTCCAGCACGCGCGGACCCCACGGATAGCCGATGATCCCGAACAGCGGGCGGTCGGCGTTCTGCAAGGCGGCCTCGGCGAAGGCGAAATCCACGCGCTCGATGCCGCGCGGGCGGCCGCGCAGGATGGAGACGAACAGCCGCGTCAGGTCGAGCGCAATGGGAGTGGCCATGCCCGTCACCCCTCACAGCCTGGACAGGAAGGCGATGAGGTCATCGAAATAGCGCTCCCAGGTCGGTGGGCGGAAGGACGCCGTGCCGGATCGGGCCGCCTCCGCATGGGCAAGGTTCATGTGGCGCAGGATCGCCCGTTCCCAGACCGGGCCGTCGAGGGGGTGGCAGAATTCGGCCGCGCCCTGGGTGATCTCGCGGAACACCGGGATATCGGAACAGATCACCGGCACGCCGCCCGTCAGGGCCTCCACCAGCGGAATGCCGTAGCCTTCCGAAAAAGAGGCTGCCAGAAGCGCGCGCGACCGGACAAGAAGCTGCCGGCAGGCGGCATCCGACAGCCCCGAAACCTGCAGGACCCGGCCGCGGAGTCCCGGACTGCGGTCCAGCATGTCCAGAACCATCTCGTTGTTCCAGCCGATCTGTCCGACGATCAGCAGTTTCGGCGCGGCCAGCGACCGCTCGGCGAAGCGGCGCCACAGGTTGAGCAGCAGAAGATGGTTCTTGCGCGGCTCGACCGTGCCGATCGCCATGACGAAGGGCACGTCATCGACCGGCTGGACCGGGGTGGGACGCCGGTGAAACGCATCGTCGGCAGGCAGCGGGGCGACATGGACGGGAACCGGATCGTAGCCGTGATCGCGCGCATAGCGGCGGATGCGCTCACCCGTCGTCTCGCAGGTGACGATCAGCGCCCGTCCGCGGGTCAGGGCCGTGGACAGGATGCGCGGGAAGCGCACCTTCCGCTCGGCCGGGAAATATTCCGGATATTCGATCGGCAGGATGTCGTGGAGGAAGAACACCGGCATCACGTCCGGCCTGCGCGCCAGCCAGCGGAACAGGAAGGGCACTTCCAGGAAGTGCTGCGCGACGTTCACATAGATCGCGCCCCTCGGGACATCCGCACCCATCTGCCGGTAGAGGCGGTGGCCAAGGGTCTGGAGCGCGAGCCGCCGGTTCTGCGGCGGCGTCAGCCGCGGGCCCTCGATGCGGGTGGTGGCGGGCGCCCCCTCGCCCCCGGCGAGAAAGGCTTCGATCTGGGGCAGGAGCGGATCGGCCGCCCCCACGTCCTGGCTCTTCCAGGCCTCCAGCTGGCGGTCGGCAAGAGCTGCCACCCGGTCGCGCGGATAAAGGTGCGGGCCGCGCAGGCCATAGTGCAGCCCCGCATGGATCACCCCCCGCCGGTTCGCCAGGTGATGGGCATAGGCCGTGTCGACGCGGTCGATGCCCGACGGCGTCAGGACACCCTGGCGGGAGACCAGGTGGGTCGTGTCGAAGATCACCGGACGTTGAATGAGGCCCACTCCTTTGGGGTCGCGTTGCCCGAAGCCCTTGCCGGTCAGCCCAGCAGCGAGCGGTAGAGGGTCTCCAGCCGCGCGCGATAGTGCTCCGGAGAGAAGGCCGCGGCCCGCAGGGGACCGCGCGCCGACAATTCGCGGACCAGGTCGTCATCGCGATCCAGCTGGCGGATGCTCCGTCCCATGTCGGTAACGTTGTACGGATCGACCAGCACCGCCGCATCGCCCGCGATTTCGGGAAGCGACGAGACGTTGGACGTCATCACCGGGGTTCCAAGCAACATGGCCTCCAGCACGGGCAGGCCGAAGCCTTCGTAGAGCGAGGGAAACAGCACCGCCCTGGCGCCCCGGATCAGGGAGACGAGCTGGCCGAGCGGCAGGTGCGACACACGCCTGACGCGGTTTTCCTGCCGGATGACATTGCCGTCGATGCGGTAGCTGACGAACCGCGGATCCGCGATCTTCTCCAGCACGTCCTCATATTGCCAGCCGAGGCCTCCGGCGATGACCAGCGGCCGCTTCGAGCCCGAGGCGATATAGGCATCGATCAGATTGCCGACATTCTTCTTCGGCTCGAGGGCACCGAAGAACAGGAAATAGCCCGACGGCTCGAGGTTGAACACATTGGCCAGTTCGTCCTCGACCTCCTCCATCGGGCGGCTGGTCAGATCCTCCGGCAGGGAAACGGCCTGGTAGGTGTTGGTGACCCGCGATTCCGGCACGTCCAGCAGGCTGACGATCTCCTGCCGGGAGAATTCCGAGACCGTCACGATATGGTCGGCCTCGCGCGCCAGCGCCTTCATGGTGTCGAAGAACAGCTCCTTCTTGTCGAGCGTCGCATAGGGCAGCCTGAGCGGTATCAGGTCATGGACCGTGTAGATGTTGGCCGCACCCTCGATCTTCAGCGGCGTGGGGTGGGTGGCGTGGAACAGGTCGGGCCTCGTTCCGACATTCACTTTGGCCAGCTTGCCGAACCGGATCAGGTGCTGGTTGGCGACCTCGAACAGGTCATAGGCCAGGTGCAGCCGGTTGAATTCCTCCAGCAGGTTGCCGCCCCTGCCGGTGACAACGATGCCCGAACCGGTCACCGACGTCGTCCTGATGCCGAACGGCACCGGCACCAGCCCGCGGAAATAGCTGCGCAGGGCGGCCATGGCGGGCGACTGGGTCTTCTTGTGGGCGTCGAACAGCGCCACCTCCGACATGGTGGCCGACCGCGGCAGGGGCTGATCGGTGCTGACCAGCAGCTCGGTACCATACCCGAGATCGCGCGCGATCCCCGTCAGATTGCGAGCGTAGGTCGCAATTCCGGTGCCCTTCGTCAGCGTCAGATTGCGTCCCTCGAAGAGTATCGTCTTTGTCACTGACCACCCGCCCTCGCCCCGACGCCATGCCGGGTGTCTAGTCCATCGCCTGCCGGTCCTCCAGCGCCGGGACAACCGCCCCGGACCAGGGTCCGTCGAAACCTGCGCCGAAGCGCGCTGCCCGCGCCTATGACGTACCCCCCTGCGACCCGATCAGATGCGACGCCTCTGGCGCCGGAACCGCCAGCTGACGCTTCAGCACCACCTGCTTGAACGCGAACAGGCCATCGATCTCGCCGCGATCGATGAAGATGCGCACCTGCAGGGGTGAACGGGCATCGGCCACCGTGAACGTCATCGGCATGCGAAAGATGCCGCCCTTGGTCAGGCGCGTGAGGAACACCGCGTCTACCGCATCGGAATAGACGTCGATCCTCAGCCGGGTATCGGTCACCTGATCCGAGCAGCCAAGATAGAGATGCCCCTCCCAGACGCCGACCGGCAGGTGAAGATAGGGCCCGTAATAGAGGCAGCGGGCCGGCCCGGTCATGTCGATGATGCCCGGCGCGGGGCTTGTCATGGTCGTGCCGTCGAAGAACAGGCTGCGGTCCCAGACGACATCGCCGGCCTGTCGACCGAGCACCATGTCGACCAGACTGCCGGCGGCACCGGTGATGGTCCGCCGGTCCTGTTCCGAGACGGCGGCGCGACGCTCTTCCAGATCGACCCCCTTGAGCACGGCCGACTGGATCGACTCCGCGACCGAGCCCATGGTCCAGCCCTTGAACGCCCGCGAGATGGCCGGGCCGTCCCCGGCAGTGGCTCCCAGCGCCAGCGCGAGTTCGGCAACGAGACGGCCGGCCGGCTGGCTGAGCTGTGCGGCCCCGATGGTGGCGATGCGCTGAACCTTGCCGAGCGCGGCCAGCAGGGCAAGGCTCTGCGACAGCGGTCGGATGGAGGCGGCCGCGGTGAGCGTGCCGGACTTGACATGGTGCGCGATCACATCCGGCAGATCGTCGATCGCCAGGACCACGCCTCCGCCGATCCGCTCCAGATAGGCCACCAGGTTCGGGCGGGGGAAACGCGAGAACAGGATGGCAGGCCCCGGTTGCGGGTTCGACAGGAATTTGTCGGTCGCATCGTCGGAATCGAGCGTCACCGTCTCCATGGGCTTTTCGACAATCGCGCCGACGATCCGCCTGACCACCTGTTCGGTCCACAATCCCAGGGGGCCGGGCGTTGCCGCCACCAGCAGTTTCAGCCCCGCTGGCTCGGTGACGGCTGGCTCGGCAACGGCAGCCTCGCTCATCCGGTCAGGCCTTCCGGATCACGAGGCCGAAACAGGTGGAGGCAAATCCGTCGACCGAAAGTTTCAGGTGCGGCGGGGTCTTCGGCCAGATCGATCGCTGGTTCTCGGTCCAGTCGTTCGAATAGGGCGGCATGTCGATGAACCGGTCGAGGGGCTTGGCGCCGACATCGAAGTCGAGCGGGGCGACATGGTGGCCCTTGGCCCTCAGCCTCTCGGCAAGGGACCTGAAATGGGCGCGCTGGAACAGGACGGTCGCCCAGTTGTCGACCGTCCGCTCGTCGTCGAGATAATTGAACTCGGTCGTGTGGACCGCCGTGCCGCCCGATCTCAGCGGACCGAGCGAGGCCTCGATGAAGTCGAGACCGGCCCGGATCGAACCCAGATGCTCGAGGGCGCAGATCGACCAGCAGAAGTCGAATCCGGCGAGATCGGCCGGAATGGCGTTCATGTCGACATATCTCAGCGAGACATGCGCGTCGAAGGCCGGTCGGTCGACCAGATAGGACCGGTAGAGGACCTCGAGCGACTTGGCATGCTGACCGGTCGCCGACCAGCCGAGGCTGGTCTGCTGCTCCTCGGCCAGATCGGTCGCAACCACGTCCACGCCGCAGGATGCCAGCAGGCTGGGGATCGGCTCCGTGCCGCAGCCGAACCCGAGCCCCTTCTGCCCGGCCTCCAGATGGCCGTTCTGCCAGAGGGCCTGCAGGACATAGGCCAGTTCCCACAGCTTGCGGTGGAACACGCGCGGGATGTGCAGCCGGCCCAGCCAATAGGCGCACCAGTCGCTTTCCATATCCGCCTGCGTACAGGCCTTGCTCGCCAGTTCGATCGGCCGCGCCTCCAGTCCGGAGGGAACCGGCAGCGCCCTGGCCAGTTCCGCCGCCAGGTCGTAGCCCTGCATCTTGATGTTCAGCTTGATGGCCGAGATGTCGGCAAGCAGGATGCGCAGAGCCGTCATCTGGGGCCGCGACAGGGCATCGGTCGGGCGCAGAAGGTCGGCGATGAGGGCATCGAGTTCGGCGGGCTGCATGGCTCTACGCATTCGCTCCCATATCCGCATCAGGCAGAACGGATCGCCGGATGATGCGGCCGCCGGCAGACAGCGTCGGGGCTGTTCGCCGCCGGACAGCAGGCCGGGTGGGCCCTGTCATCCTCAGTCGAACCGGTGCCTGCCATGGAGAGTCCTGATCCGCCGGTGTTGAAGGGTAGCCTGTGTCCAGGGCTGACCAAGGGGAACCATGCCATGCGTGACCGGCCCGCCGCGAGCCGATGCATTTATCCGCGACCGGCCAGATAGACCAGCCGGTCCTCGCGGTCCGAGCGGTCCAGCAGCTGCGCGTCCGAGACGGGCGTCGCCACGGCATCGAAGCCGATGACGTGCAGCTGTCCATAGAGCGCGTGCAGCCGGCTGACCAGCCGATCCGGATCCTTGCACCGCAGGGGATTGAACTCGAGGACGATGGTCGGCTTCCACCGCTCGATGGTCGCCTCCAGACCGAGCATGACATGCTCCTCGAAGCCCTCGGTGTCGATCTTGATGAAATCGACCCGGGACTCGCCATGGAGCACGTCGTCGAGCGCCACGATCGGCACCTCGTCCTTGTCCGGCATGTCGCCGCCCATGCGCGTGGAGACCAGCGTGGCGTTCTTCGGTTCGCCTTCCGGGACGCGCAGCTTGCCGATCCCGGACCCCGATCCGGCCGCAGCCGGCACGACCCGCGACCGCGCCGCGAAGCCGTTCAGTTCCATGCTCCGGCGCAGCAGCGTCACCGTGCTGGGCAAGGGCTCGACGGCAATCACGCGCCCCTGCGGCCCCACCAGGTCCGAAAACAGGACCGAATAATAGCCCATGTTCGCGCCCACATCGACCGCGACCATTCCAGGCTTGAGGATCCTGGCCACGAACTGGGTCAGCCACATCTCCCAGTAGCCATCGAGCAGCAGATGGGAGGCAAAGCCGCGATCCTCGGTGCTCAGATAGACCTTGTAGCGGCCCAGCACGCGGGCAAGGGCAATGCCGTTGCCAAGATAGAAGGGCTGCGCCGCAGACCGGCACGCGCATTCCAGATCGTAGCGCTCGCCATGCGCGATATCGGCAAGCGAGACGATCCCGCCCGGCCTGATCACCATCGGTTGCGGGCGGCCCCAGGCGGTGAGACTGGTCGACATGGACATCGGTCCTCGGTCCTGCTGCAGGGGCCGGATCGCTCCGACAGGTGCGCTTCCGACGTGAATAGGCAAGCGGGCCCTCGGCAGCAAGGGGCCCGGCATATGACGGTCTGGCGGCTGATGCGCGGCAGGTTCCTTGCCTAATCCGCAGACCGATGACACAAGACTCTTCCCCGCTCCCTGGCCGTCCCGTCGACGGCGACCATCGATACCAGACCCATGCGCACCGTCGCCGACGAAGTCGAACGCTGCCTGCCCTTCTTCCTGCGCCTTTGCGTCCACAGCGTGGTGACCACCGGCGCCCGGCTGGATGAATCCGCGGTGACGGTCGCGCGCGAAATGCACGGAAGGCTGGTCGCGGCCTCGGCATCGGCCGACCTGCGCCGGCATTTCGAGGCGAGCCTGTCCGACCTCGTCGACATGGTGTCCTCGCTGGCGCCCCGGCTGCCGCCCCAGATGATTGTCGATTTCGCCACCAAGTCGTCGCAGTCCAAGGTTGCCGCCACGCTGGAGCGCACCCTCAGGGGCCGGCTTGCTCCGCATTCCGCCGCCTGATCCGGAAAATCCGGCCGTTTCGCGACCCGGCCGGTAATCCGGGGAAAGACAAAGTGATTTCGGTTGGCCGGCAGGCCCGTCTATGCGCAGCGCAGCAATGAGCGCGATGCACGCCGCCGCGCGGTGATTCGCAGCACGCTGCGGCCCGCCTGACCCCTGGGACCCTCAGCCGATGAACCAGATGACGCCCACGCCGACCATTCCCTTCATCGACCTTGGCGCCCAGCGCCGTCGCCTCGGCCCGGCGGTGGACGAGGCGATCCTGAAGGTGGTCAACCACGGGGCCTATATCATGGGGCCGGAGGTCTTCGCGCTGGAGAAGGCGCTCTCGGCCTTCTGCGGCTCAAGCCAGGTCATCTCCTGCGCCAGCGGCACGGATGCGCTGGCCCTGATCCTGATGGCGCGCGGCGTCGGGCCGGGCGATGCCGTGCTCTGCCCGGCCTTCACCTTCGCCGCCACCGCCGAAGTGGTGGCCTGGCTCGGCGCGACGCCGGTCTTCGTCGATGTCCTGGCGGAGACGTTCAACACCGATCCCGCCTCGCTCCTCGCAGGCATCGCCACGGCACGGGAGAAGGGCCTGAAGCCGGTCGGCCTCATCGCCGTCGATCTGTTCGGCCAGCCGGCCGACTATGACGCGCTTGAGCCGATCTGCGCCGAACACGGCCTGTGGCTTCTCGACGATGCGGCCCAGTCCTTCGGCGCCAGCTATCGCGGCCGCAAGATTGGCACCATCGGCATGGCGACGGCCACCTCGTTCTTCCCGGCCAAGCCGCTGGGCTGCTACGGCGACGGCGGTGCCGTGTTCACCGACGATGCCGGCCTTGCCGACATCATGCGGTCGCTGCGCATCCACGGGCAGAACAACGAGGACAAATACGACAACCAGCGCATCGGCATGAACGGCCGCATGGACACGATCCAGGCCGCCGTGCTCATCGAGAAGCTGAAGATCTTCGAGGACGAGATCGCGGCCCGGAACCGTGTCGCCGCCCGCTACAAAGCGGCGCTCTCCGACCTCGTGGACGTCCCGGTGCTGCGCGAGGGCTGCACATCGACCTGGGCGCAATACACCATCTGCCTGCGCGGGCGCGACCGTGCAGCGCTCGCCGCCAGCCTCAAGGCGGCCGGCATTCCGACCGCGATCTACTATCCCCGCCCCCTGCACCGCCAGACGGCCTATGCCGCCTATCCGGCCGCCGGCAACGGGCTTCCGGTCAGCGACCGGCTGGCTGCCGAGGTGATCAGCCTGCCGATGCACCCCTATATCGAAGAGGGCCTGCAGGACCGCATCATCGAAACGCTGCGAGAGTGCCTCGCCTGAAACGAAACAGGGTGCTTGCCGTCCGGGCAGCCAGTGGCTAATCGAAGGAATCTTCGGCGCCAAACCGTCTCCGGGGGCCAGCCATTTCGACGGCACAGTTCGCCCTTTCGCTCGCCCTCGCAGTCCTTGCGGCCGCCCTGGTCGCGGTCCTGCTCGTGGGCGCATCGCGCCCGTGGCTGGCGCGGATCGCGCCGGGGAGCCCCGACACCCGGTCGTCGCACCGCTCACCGGCGCCCCCGGGCGGCGGAATGGGCGCCATGGCGGCCCTTGCGCTGGTCTGCGGCACGGGCGCCGTGCTGCTCGGCCTTGACGTTGCGCGCCTCCTGCCGCTGATCCTGGCCCTGGCCGCGCTCACCCTGCTCGGCTTCCTCGATGATGTCAGGCCGCTCGGCCGGGTGACCCGGCTGATCCTGCAGACGGTCTGCTGCGCCATCGCCGTGGCCGGCCTGCCCTCCATCACCGGCCAGTCCGGGCCGGGCGCGCTGGTCTGGATCGAGCGCATCGCGATGACCCTTGCGCTGGTGGCCAATGTCAATTTCGTCAGTTTCGTCGACGGCATCGACGAGATCACCGTGGCCCATGCGGGGCCGGGACTGGCCGCTGCGGCCCTGTCCTGCCTCGTGGCGCCGATCGCCGCGGAGGCGAGCCTCGCCGCGGCCGCCGGCCTTGGTGCCCTTCTCGGCTTCTGGGTCTGGAACCGCCATCCGGCTCGCATCGTGCTCGGCCATGCGGGCAGCCTGCCGGTCGGCCTGCTGCTCGCCTGGCTGGCGCTTGCCATGGCCGCGTCCGGCTTCTGGGCCGCGGGCCTGCTGATCACGCTCTATCCCGTCGTCGAGGCCGGGCTGACGCTGCTGCGCCGCCTGCGGGCCGGTGCGCCCCTCGCCCGGCCGCATCGCGACCACGCCTACCAGCGGGCCGTTGATACCGGCATTCCGACCCGCCAGGTCGCCGCCACCGTCGCACTGGTCGCCTCGGCCGCGGCCGTCCTCGCCCTGATCGACCTCGTGACCGACAACAATCTGGTCAATGTGGCGGCCCTCGCCATCGGCCTGGCCTGGATCGTCTTTCCGATCATCGGGTGGCTGCGCCGGGCCGGAATCGCCGCGCCGGACGGCCGGTCGGCCTGACCACGGCAGCGCAATGCCGGCAGACGTTGCTCAGACGCGCTTGTAGTCGTCCTCGCTGCGGACGATGTCGTCCTCGCCGAGATAGCTGCCCGACTGCACCTCGATCAGTTCGAGCGGAATCTTGCCCTCGTTGGACAGCCTGTGCCAGGCGCCGAGCGGGATATAGGCGCTCTCGTTCTCGCGCACGATCTGAACCGCGGCGTCCACTTCAACCGTGGCCGTGCCCTTGACCACGATCCAGTGCTCGGCGCGGTGGAAGTGCTTCTGAAGCGAAAGTCGGGCGCCCGGCTTGACCACGATGCGCTTGACCTGGAACCGGTCACCACGGTCCACGCCCTCATAGGAGCCCCAGGGCCGGAGCACGCGGCGGTGCTCGTCGGCGATTGCGCGGGTTGCCGTATCCGAGCGCAACGCCTCGAGCATCGCCTTCAACTCGTCGGCCACGGTGCGGCGGGCCACCAGAACGGCATCCTTGGTGGTCACCACCGCGACGTCGTCGAGGCCGATCACGGCCGTGAACATGCCCTGGCTGGACACATAGGAATTGCGGGCGTTGACGAGCCGGGCATTGCCGCGGACGGCATTGCCATCGGCATCCTTCTCCGCCAGTTCCCAGAGCGCGTCCCAGGAGCCGAGATCCGACCAGGCATAGTCGGCGGCGATGACGGCCGCGCGGTCGGTATGCTCCATCACGGCATAGTCCACCGACTTCTTCGGACACCGCGCGAACAGGTCTGCATCGATCCGCTCGAACGACACGCCCACCGCCTGGTCGGCGACGATGCCCGCAGCGGCTACGCTCGCGGCAGCGGCCATGTCCGGCTCGAAGCGCTTCAGTTCGGCGAGAAACACATCGGCGCGAAACAGGAAATTGCCGGAATTCCACAGGAACCCCTCTGCGATGAACCGCTCGGCGGTCGCCGCATCGGGCTTTTCCTTGAAGGCCTCGACCATGTGGACCCGGCCGTCCATGGCCGCGCCGGGCTTGACATAGCCATAACCGACCGCCGGATGGGTCGGGCGGATGCCGAAGGTGACGATGCCGCCGGCAAGCGCCGCATCGAGCCCGGCCCTGGCCGTCTCGGCGAAGGCGGCCCGGTCGGTCACGAGATGATCCGCCGCGAGCACCAGCAGCACCGCTTCGGGGTCCTCGCGCAGCGCCAGTTCGGCGGCGACGGCGATGGCGGGCCCGGAATCGCGACGCAGCGGCTCCAGCACGATCCGCCCCGAGCCGCCGGCCCGGGTCAGTTGATCGGCCACCAGGAACCGGAAATCCTCGCCGGTCACGATAATGGGGTTGGCGAAGATCGCCGGATCGGACACGCGCGCCAGCGTGTCTTCGAAGGTCGACCGGTTCCCGAGAAGCGGCATGAACTGCTTGGGCAGCGACTCCCGCGAGGCAGGCCAGAGCCTGGACCCCGCGCCACCAGACAGAATGACCGGAACGATCTGCTTGGGAATGGGCATCGAGCCGCCGTCTCTGACGTTTCACGCAATACAGGTCTCAGGCCTACCGCAGTTGCGAACAGATGGCCAGAACCAATGCGCGTGATGGTCAACGCAGCCGCCGGATCGCGAGCCCGGCGGCGCGTGCGGCGCACAAGACTACCGCTGCAGACCCATGGATGCGCTAAGGCCGCCGTCCATCGTCAGCGTCGCTCCGGTGATGTAGCCGGCCGGCGGCGACAACAGAAACGCCACCAGCGCCGCGATCTCGTCCGGGCGGGCAAAGCGGCCGGCCGGGATCTGGCTTTCCATCTTCTCCCGGTAGTCGGCATATTTGGCCATCATGTCGGTATCGACGAAGCCGGGCGCGACCACATTGACGCTGACGCCGCGCCTCGCGCTCTCGATGGCCAGAGTCCGGCAATAGGCGGCCAGCGCCGCCTTGGAGGCGCCATAGGCGGCATTGCCCTGATTGGAGCGCTCGGCCGTCACCGAGCCGATGGCGACGATCCGGCCGGTTCGCGCCCGCATCATCTGGCGCACGGTGGCATTCACCAGCCGGGTGAAGGCGAAGACATTCACCTGCATCACCGCCTCGGCCTTGTCCTGGTCCATCACGGCGGCGAGCTGGTCATAGGGCTGCCCGGCATTGTGGACGAGACCGTAGAACGGCTCGCCGGCCTCCAGTTCGGCGCAGAAGGCGGCCACCGCCGCCTTGTCGGCAAGGTCGAGGCTCACGGCCGCGACGGTCCGGCCGGGATGGGCGGCCTCAAGCTCCGCGCACAGCGCGGTAGCGGCCTCGCCGGACGAGCGGACCGTGAAGGTGACGTCGTGGCCCGCCTCCACGAGGGCGCGCACGATGGCGGCCCCCATGCCCCGGCCGCCGCCCGTGACGAGAACCCGGCCCATCAGACCGGCGCCTTCGCCAGGACCAGGCAGACATTCTGCCCGCCGAAGCCGAACGAGTTGGAGATCGCGCGGGTAACGTCTGCCTGTCGCGCCTCATTCGGCACCACGTCGAGCGGAATGGCCGGATCGGGCCCGCTATAGTTGATGGTCGGCGGGATGACCCCCCGGCCGATGGTCATGAGCGTGAACACCGCCTCGATGGCGCCGGCGGCCGAGAGCGTGTGGCCGATCATCGACTTGTTGGACGAGACCGCCATGCCCTTCAGCGCCTCGCCGAACACCGCCGCGAGGCCGACATATTCCATCTTGTCGTTCTCGGGGGTCGATGTGCCGTGGGCATTGACATACTGCACGTCGGCCGGCGTCACCCCGGCATCCTCCAGCGCATTGCGGATGCAGCCGATGATCGGCGCCCCGTCCGGGCTCGACCGGGTGCGGTGGAACGAATCGGCCATTTCGCCACAGCCTTCGACCACGCCAAGGATGGTGGCGCCGCGCGCCACGGCATGGTCATAGGATTCCAGCACCAGCGCGCCTGCGCCCTCGGCCATGACGAAGCCATCGCGATCCTTCGAGAACGGCCGGGCGGCCGCGACCGGATTGTCGTTTCGCGTCGACAGCGCGGACAACAGCGAGAAGCGCACCAGCGATTCCTGGTTGGCCGAGCCATCGGCTGCCAGGACAAGGGCAGCACCCGTCTCCCCGCGCCGGATCGCCTCCACCGCGAGCTGGATGGCGGTCGCTCCCGTCGCGCAGGCGGTGGAAATCGAGATGGGCGCGCCTTTCGTGCCGAACCTGTCGGCCAGCGCGTCACCCACCGAGCCGAACAGGAAACGCCGCTGCATGCCGGTAAAGTCGGCCTGGCTGGCACCCTTCAGGAGTTCGGCATAGGTGACGGCGCCTTGTGCGCCCGAGGCCCGCGCCAGTTCCTGGCGCTGGGGCCATTCGGTCTCCACCGGCGGCATGCCGAGGAACAGCGGTCCCGGAAAGCCGCCCTCGCCGCCGATGCCGGCCTCGGTCACCGCCTCGTCGCCGGCAATCGCCGCCATGCGGGTGGTCAGGTCCGGGGCGTTGTCGAAGGGGACGAAATCCACCGTGCCGGCGATGGTGGTGCGCAGCCCGTCGACGGGAAAGCGGGTGATGGTATGGATGCCGGACTGGCCGCCTGTCAGGCGCGTCCAGTTCTCCTCCTTGCCCTGGCCGAGCGAGGTGACGACGCCCATGCCGGTGACCACGACCATCGGTCGCCCGTGCCTGTCCTTCATCGAAGTCGCCATGTCCTTCACCGAAGTCGCCAAGTCCTTCACCGAAGTCGCCAAGACCGCCTCCCTCAGATCGCCTCGACGAGGCCCATGCCCTCGCCGCGCCAGAAGCCGACCGACGTCACCACGGCCTGCTTCACCTTGCGCGTCATGGGCGCCTCATCCGCCGATCCGCCGATCGGCGGCACGGCGGCGCCGCGCGAGACCATCATCGCGCCCAGCGCGACATTGGCCGGAAAGGCCGCCTCCACGCTGTGCCCGATGACCGAGCCGGTGGCCCGCATGGGCACGCGCCGCTGGTCGAGCAGGTCGCGTTCGATGGCGACCGCCTCGGCGACGCCGCTCGAGCCCGAGACAACGACGGTCGCGCCCGGAACGAGGGACGGCGAAATGTCGTTCCACTGGACCGCCATGGAATGCTCGGCATCGCCATCCTTGCGACGGGTGCGGTCGGACGAGACCGCCGCCAGCCGCGCGATCGGCTTGGCCCCGCGCTTCTCGGCATGTTCGCGCGCCTCGACCACGAGGAAGGCACCGACCGAGCCGATGATCGTCCCGCCGCCCTGCCCGGCCCGGTCCCAGACCGGAGCCCAGGGTTTCGTCCAGTTCATGTGGCCCATCTCGAAGTGCAGCAGCGTGTCCGGTCGTTCGGCCGAATAGGCGCCGCCGACGAGGAACAGGTCGCCCTGCCCGGCATGGCAGCGCGCAAGCGCCACCCGCACGGCGTCGACGCCGGCCATTTCCTCGCCCATGAAGGTGCGCGAGGAGCCGACGACGCCGTGGACGATGGAGATGTTGCCGGCGAGCAGGTTTGACAACTGGGCGAGAAACAGCGTCGGCCTGAGATCGTTCATCAGGCGCTCGTTGAGGAAGGGGCCGTGCGCGTCAGCCGTCTCGAGGCCCGTCAGGATCTGCCCGTCGACCGCATAGTCGCGCTCGCCACCGCCGGCGGCGACGATCATGTGCATGCGCTTCAACAGATCGTCATTGCCCTTCACGCCGGCATCGTCCAGCGCCAGGCCCGCCGCATAGGTGCCGAGGCGCTGCCAGGCCTCCATCTGGCGGCGGTCGCCGCGGTCGGGAATCTGCTTCGCGACGTCGATGGCCACCGCAGGGTGCAGCTGGTAGGGCGGATAGGTGGACGTATCGAGCTTCAACCAGTCCTCGCGCGTGCCGTTCAGGGCGGCCCAATGCGCGTCGAGCCCCTCGCCGAGGGCGGTCACGAGGCCGATGCCGGTGATCCAGGCGTCCCGTTCAGGCGAGGGCTTGTGAAGGGCCATGCGGCTGATCCTGCGCGTTCTTGCCCGTATCCTTGTAGGGCGGAGGCCCGGACATACCGGCCCAGCCGTGCAAGAGCAAGGTTTGCACGAAGGCGGTAGGCAACCGCCACCGCTCGGCGCTGCGAACCTCAGTCGGCCCTCATGCGACACAGGTTGACGGACCGGTCGGTCCGCTGCCGGGGATCAGCCGTGACCGTTGCCATCGCCGAAACCGTCGAGAGGGCCTATCGCGTCTTTGCGCGCTACCGGGTGGGCAAGCGGCTGTCCGTCTGCAACTGCCCGGTCTGCATGACCGAAGAGGATGCGGTGCTGCTGGCCACCACGCCGCTCCGCGAGATCCCCTCACGCCTCATCGCCGAATACACCAATTCCGCTCACGAGACGCTGCCCGGCAGCATCGAGGCCGACGAGTTTCGCTATTTCCTGCCGCGCTATCTCGATCTGATGGCCGCGGGCGAGGCGCCCTGCCACATGGGTTTCGAAATCTGCCTGAGGCGGGTGGAGCGCAGCGAGTTCCGCAAGGCCTGGCCGGCCGAGGAGGTCGCCGTCATCGACGATTTCCTCGACGCCTTCACGGCACAGCGCTTCTCTGACATCGCCATGACGAGTTGGCGGCGCGAACCGGGCGGGCCGAAGACCTATGACCTCGCAGCCAGCACGGACGATACCCTCACCTGCCTCGTCACGGCCGGCTGCGACCTGCCGCGCGTGCTCGCCGTGTGGAACGCCCTGCCCGACCCGGCGGCAGCCGTCCGCATGGCCGATGCCCGCGGGCGTGTTCTGTGGACCGCCGGCCGATACATATTCCAGAATGCCCACCTGGAGCCGGACTTCGTGGACGAGGCGGTCGCCATCGCCGCATTTCTCACCCGCCCGGAGGTGGTGGACCGAATCGAGACGGCCTTCCTTGCGGCCACCGACGAGGGGCTGGAACAGATTCTCGAAAAGGGGATCTGGTGATCCGGCTCAGGCTGCGGCCAGCTTCTCGAAGGGGAACTGCAGTCGCCCGCCCCATTCGCGGATCATCTCGGCGAATTTCGGATCGGGGAAGGTCTTCACCGCGAACCGGATCTCGGCCTCGGCCACCTTCTTGCCCGCCCGGGTGATGAAGGCCTTGGTCACCGCATAACCGGACCCGTCGCCGATCAGGTCGGCGGTCACTTCCAGGGGCGTGGAGGGCGGCACGAAGTCCCGCATCCGCGCCTTCTCCGCCCCGACCAGGAACGGCATGGCGGTCAACCCGTTGAGACCGAGGATGAGCCAGCCCGAGGTCTGCGCCATGGCCTCGATCATCAGAACGCCGGGCAACAGCGGAAAGCCCGGGAAGTGCCCTTCGAACACCGGGCTTTCGGCCGGCACGTCGGCCGCCGCCACGAGGCGCCGGGCCTCGGCGTCGAACGACACCACGCGGGTGATCATCTGGAAGGTTTCGAGCCGCATAGGTCGCCCTGTCCGCTCCGCGAAGGCACGGGGCCTGCGAGCCGCCGCGCCGGAAAGGCTCAGGCCGACTTGGCCGCGACCAGTTCGTCGATCTTGGTGCAGAGCGCGCCGAGAACGAAGTAGTCCTCGGTCTTGGCCTTGCCCTCGTTCACTTCCTGCGTCCACTTCTCCAGCGGCAGCTTGATGCCGAATGCCTTGTCGATGGCGAAGGCGATATCGAGGAAGTCCAGCGAATCGATTCCGAGATCGTCGATCGCGTGGCTCTCGGGCGTGATCTTCTCGAGCGGGATATCGCAGGTCTCCGAGATGATCTTGGCCACGGCTTCGAAGGTGGAGGACATGGTTGGCGGGTCTCCGGGCGGGCCGATTCAGTCGTCGGGACAATGGGGACGACAACGATCCCCGCGAGGGGCTGGATGCGACAGTCGGTGCTGCTATAGATGAGGCGGCGGCGGCCTTCAACCCTCCGATCAGGGCGCCTTCCGGACCTTTCTGCGGCGCATCCGGGCCGGCGGGCTGCAGGCGTCGCGAGTTGACGGCACCGCCCCTGCCCTTTAGCACGCGCTCTCCGCTTCCCGCTTGCCGGATGGCCCGCTCCCGCCCGGCTCCTGCCCGAGGATCATGCCCATGCGCGCCCTGCGCCTCCACGGCGACCGCGACCTGCGCATCGAGGAGATCGAGGACGCCCCCGCCCCCGGCCCGGGCGAGGTGCGAATTGCGATTTCCGCTGTTGCGCTCAACCACATCGACGTCTGGGGCTTCCGCGGCATGGCCTTCGCCAAGCGCAAGGTGCCGCTGGTGGTGGGGGCTGAGGCCTCCGGCACCGTCGAGAGCGTCGGCGACGGCGTGACCGCATTCGTCCCCGGCGACAAGGTGGTGATGTTCGGCGCCAAGACCTGCGGCACCTGCCGCTTCTGCCTGGCCGGCCAGGACAACCTGTGCACCGACGTGCAGGGCATCATGGGCTTCCATATCGACGGCTTCGCCTGCGAGCGCGTCACGATGGAAGCCCGCCACGTCGTCAAGGTACCGGACGGCGTGTCGCTGCGCGACGCGGCCACCGCCCCGATCACCTTCTCCACCGTCGAGCACATGCTGATCGACAATTGCCGGCTGGAGCCGGGCGAGACCGTGCTGGTGCAGGCCGGCGGATCGGGCATCGGCACCATCGCCATCAAGCTGGCGAAGTCGCTCGGCTGCACGGTCATCACCACGGTGGGCGACGACGACAAGGCGGCGAAGGCCCTCGCCATCGGCGCCGATCACGCCATCAATTACCGCACCGAGCGCTTCGAGGGCGTTGTTCGCAAGATCACGAAGAAGAAGGGCGTGGACGTCGCCTTCGAGCACACGGGCGCCGACACCTTCAACCAGTCGCTGTTCTGCCTGAGGCGCGGCGGGCGCCTTGCCACCTGCGGCGCCACATCGGGTGCAACAATCAGCTTCAACCTGATGCAGTTGTTCCAGCAGCAGTACAAGATCTTCGGGTCGTTCGGCGCGCCGGTCCGCGCGATCGCCGACGGACTGAAGCGCATCGAGGCCGGCGTGACCCCGGTGATCGACACCGAACTGCCGATGGAGCGCTTTTCCGAGGCCCTCGACCGGCTGGAGGGCCGCAAGGTCTTCGGCAAGATCCTCGTCCAGATCTGAGGCCCGGTCCGCGTGGTCCGCTGGATCCGACACAATTATCCCCGGGCCATGGTGCCCTTAGACTGGCTTGTCGGCCTGCTGGTGCTCGTCGCCATGCGGGCCATCCGCGCGCTGGGGCCGGACCGGGCGAGCAATCTCGGCGCCGCCATCCTGCCGGCCATCGCGCCGCTGATCCCGGCCAACCGAACGGGCCTTGCCAACCTCAAGGCGGCCTTCCCCGAGAAACCGGACGCGGAGATCAGGACGATCCTGCGCGGCGTGTGGGAAAACCTCGGACGCACCGCCTTTGAATATGCCTGCATGGACGACCTGTGGGACTACGATCCGGCCCGCCCGAGCGAGGGCCGCATCGTCACCACGCAGGCCGACCTCTACGAACGCCTGCGCGACGACGGCAAGCCGGCGATCTTCTTTGCCGCTCATCTCGCCAACTGGGAAATGCCGGCGGTGGCCGCCGCCGCCCATGGCCTGGACACCACGGCGCTCTACCGCATGCCCAACAACCGCTTCGTCGCCCGCGCCATCCAGAGGATCCGCGGCCGGACCATGGGCAAGATGGTGGCCTCCGGCGGCGGCGGCGTGCTCCATCTCGCCCGCGAACTCGAGGCCGGCAATCATGTCGGCATGCTGATCGACCAGCATCTCCATCGCGGCGTCCATGTCACCTTCTTCGGCCGGACGGTCAGGGCCAACCCGACCGCTGCGCGCCTTGCCCGCGAGTTCGAGTGCCCGGTCCATGGCGTCAGGGTCATCCGCCTGCCCGGCAACCGCTTCCGCCTCGAGGCGACCGAGGAAATCGTCCTGCCCCGCGGCGGCGATGGCCGGATCGACGTAAAGGCGGCCATGCAAGCAATGACGGACGTGGTCGAGGGCTGGGTGCGCGAACACCCGGAGCAGTGGCTCTGGCTGCACCGGCGCTGGCGCTAGCCCGGCCGCCCGTACCGAGGCTCGGCCATTGCCGCAACGACCTCGTGGATTTCTGCTGCAGACCGCGTAAGCTTGTGGATCAAGTCGAAGGTGATCGGCCGGGGGGCATCACGATCATGCAGGTTCCACGCATCCGCCAGGGCAGGAGCTTTCAGGCCCAGGCTGTGGCCAGAACCACCGGAACATGGCGGCTGGCCCTGGCGGTCAGCCTCGCCCTCTGGGCGGCGATTGCCACGATCGTGGCCCGCCTGATCCCCGGCTGAAACGGCGCAGACGGCCCTGTCCGGCCCTGACATTCGCACCCGGAATCCCCAGCGTTTTCCCGGTAACGTTCCGTTATGGTTAGCCCGGATTAGACGTTTCGATACAATTTGCTGCCACCGGACATCAAGGATTCTCCCCTAGGTTCGGCTTCAGGAAAGCGTGGAGCCGATGGAGATTCCGATGGCCGTCACCCTGGGTCAATTCGCTCGAATGTTTGCCCGTGACCGGCAGGGCAATGTCGCGATCACCTTCGCGATCTCCCTGGTGCCCGTCCTGGGTCTTGCCGGCGGCGCCGTCGACCTGCACCAGCGGTCGCGCGATACTGCCGCGTTGCAGGGTGTCTTCGACGCAGCCGCGATTGCCGGCGCGCGCCAGTCGGCGCTTGGGCCGGTCGCCGTGCAACTGGCCACCGAGCGGCATCTGGCCGCCCACATCTCCGGTCACCTGGCGACCTATCCTGTCCAGGTGCAGGTGACGGACGCCGGCCGGCGTGTGCGTGTCGCGACCACCGACGCCAAGATGAAGACCAGCTTCCTCGGCGTCATCGGCATGACCACCCTCAACCTCAATGTCCGGGCAACCGCCGAATCGCACACGTTCCGCACGGTGACCAGCGCCAAGCCGGTCGTCGCCGAGCTCGATCCCGAGGCTGGCGACTACAACCGCATGTATGTCTACTGCTACGACCGGAGCCGCGCGAACCAGCCCGATCAGGGCCGCTCGCAGATGACGGCCATCGCCGACAATGCCGGCACCAAGTATGAGTTCAACATGCCGGTCTGCAAGGAAGGCGAGACCATTTCCTACCGGCTCTACAATGTCCGCAACGCCCGCACCAAGCCGGCGCTCTGGGACAACAACCAGCCGGGAACGCTGGTCCCCAACAATGCGGCCGACTGGGCCGATCCGTGGGCGAACAACAAGTCCTACAATTACTATTCGGACACGACGATGGTCGGCGGCGTGATGAACCACAACTTCTCGGGTGGCGTGCCGATCCTCGAGACCGTGCTGTGCAACAACCTTGCCCAGTGCAAGACCAACAGCAAGGGTGGCGTCATTCCCGAGGGCCGCAGCCGGAACCCGCAGCAGGCCAACCGCGCCTGCGAACCGGGCAAGTTCATGTATTTCGGCTGGGAAGACCGCCCGCCCGGCTATGGCTGGACCGATAGCGACTACGACGACATCCGCGTCATCGTCGAATGCCCGAAGATCAGCGCCCAGACGTCCACGGTCGTGCGCCTGACCGAGTGACGGGCACCGCCCGCCAACCCTCCGCATGTTCCCGATGCCCGCGCCGGTCTGCCGCGCGGGCATCCGGCTTTTCGGCCGCCGTCAGCCGGCCTATGAAGGGGCCATGACAGCCCCCGGTTTCCGTTCCCGCCCGGTCCCATGAGCGCCTTCAGCATCGATGCGGTCGTCGTCGGCGCTGGCGTGGTCGGGCTCGCCTGTGCCCGCCGGCTCGCCCTTGCCGGACTGGAGACGCTGGTCATCGAGGCAGCAGACGGCATCGGCACGGGCACCTCCTCGCGCAACAGCGAGGTGGTCCATGCCGGCCTGTACTATCCGACCGGCTCGATCAAGGCGCGCGCCTGCGTTGCCGGCAAGGACCTTCTCTACCGCTATTGTGCGAGCCGCGGCGTGCCGGTTGAGGCCTGCGGCAAGCTGATGGTGGCAACCGACGAGACCCAGTTGCCGAAGCTGCAGGCCATCTGGGACCAGGCCCATGCCAACGGGGTGACCGGGTTGGCCTGGATGAACCCGGACGAGGTCCGCGCCATCGAGCCGGAGGTCGCTTGCGTCAAAGCCTTCGTCTCGTCCACGACCGGCATCGTCGACAGCCACAGCCTGATGCTCGCCCTGCAGGGTGATCTGGAATCGGCCGGCGGCATGATCGCCTTCGAGACCCCGGTCGAGGCGGCGGCGATCGCCGGCGGCGGCATCGTGCTGACCACCGGCGGCGCCGAGGCGGCGGAGATCTCGGCCCGCATCGTCGTCAATGCCGCCGGCCATTTCGCGCCGAAATTCCTTCACCTGCTGAACGGGTTCCCGGCCGCCCATGTGCCCCGCCAGTGGTACGCCAAGGGCAATTACTTCTCGCTTGCCGGCCGCCAGCCCTTTTCCCGGCTCGTCTATCCCATGCCCGATGCGGCCGGCCTCGGGGTGCATGCCACGGTCGACATGCAGGGACGCTGCCGGTTCGGGCCGGACGTGGAATGGGTGGACAGCGAGCATGACCTGATCGTCGACCCGCGCCGCGCCGATGGCTTCTATGCTGCCATCCGCAGCTATTGGCCGGGCCTGCCCGATGGGGCCCTGCAACCCGACTATTCCGGCATCCGTCCGAAGCTCCACGGCCCCGGAACACCCATGCCCGACTTTCGCGTCGACGGCCCCGGGGTCCATGGCATTGCCGGCCTCGTCAACCTGCTCGGCATCGAGAGCCCGGGCCTCACCGCTTCACTCGCGCTCGCCGACATGGTGGCCGCAGGCCTTGGCCTTCCGCCGGCCGACACGTTCTGATCCCGGAGACCCAACATGTCCGCAACGCCGCGCCCCGATGCCCTGCCGACCGATCCGGCCGGCCTCCTTGCAGCCGGCGCCGCGGCCATCGCGCAGGCGACGTCGACGGGCCGGGCCCGCGCCGCCGACGTGGTGGAGGAATGCCTTGCCCGGATCGGGGCGGACAACGAGCGCCTGCACGCCTTCATCGCGGTCGCCGACGAGCAGGCGCGCGCCGAGGCCGCCATGCTCGACCGGCTCGCCGCGCTCGGCCATCGGCGCGGGCCGCTGCACGGCGTCCCGGTCGCGGTGAAGGACATCATCGATGTCTCCGGCTATCCGACCCGCGCCGGCTCCCTGACCCGCGACCACCTGCCGCCGGCTGCGAGCGATGCGGTGGTGGTGACGCGGCTGCGCGCGGCCGGCGCCATCGTCATCGGCAAGACCCATACGGTGGAATATGCCTTTGGCGGCTGGGGCACCAACCCGATCGCCGGGACGCCGGTCAATCCGCACGACACGGCGGTTCACCGGATTCCCGGCGGCTCCTCGTCCGGCACCGGCGTCGCTGTCGGCGCGGGCCTTGTGCCGCTCGGCTTCGGCACCGATACCGGCGGCTCGGTTCGCCTGCCCGCCTCATGGTGCGGCACGGTCGGCCACAAGACCTCGACCGGCCTTGCCAGCCGCACGGGCGTCGTGCCTCTCGCCCTCACCTTCGACACGGTCGGCCCGCTTGCGCGCACCGTGCGCGATGCCGCGCTGATGAGCCAGGTGATGCTGGGGTCCGACCCGGCCGACCCCACCACCACCACCGCCCACGGCGTCGATCTCGTCACCGGCATCGGCGGCGGGGTGAAGGGGCTGACCCTCGGCGTGCTCAAGCTGGACGAGGGCACATCCATCCATGCCGAGGTGGCCGCGGCCTTCGAGACGGCCTGCGCATCGCTGGGCGCAGCCGGTGCCCGCCTCGTTCCCGTCAGCCTGCCGGAGCAATTGTCCACCTACACTCAGGATTGCGGGCTGCTGATGATGGCCGAGGGCGCCCGCAACCACGGCCATCTCCTGAAGGAGACGCCGTGCCGGCTCAGCGCCCAGGCGCAGGCGCGCATCGGCGGCGGCACCGCCATCACCGCCGTGACCCTGCTGGAAAGCATCGACCGTCGCGTCCGGCGCATCGCCGCCGCCAATGCCCAACTCGCCGGCCGCGGCATCGACGCGCTGGTCATTCCGACCACGCCCCATCCGGCGATCCCGGTCGCCGAGGTCGATGAGGATGCCGCGCCGGGTATCCTCACCCGCTTCGTCAACTATCTCGACTGGTGCGGCGTTTCCGTGCCCGTGGCCCGGACCGCCGGCGGCCTGCCGATCGGCTTCCAGGTGGTGGCACCGCGCTTACAGGACGCGCTGGCGCTGAGGATTGCTGCCGCGGTCGAGAAGGCATCGGGCGGCCCGCTGGCGCTGCCGGGCCGCTGAGCGGACGCCTTCAGCTCTCGACGCCGCGGCGGATTTGCGCTCCGGTGGCCGATTTCGAAGGGGGATGAATGGAGGTCAGGTATCTCTTCATCGGGTTCGCCTGCGCGGCCGCGGCTTTGCTCACCCTGGCGATTGCCGTCAAATGGTGGGAGGTCCGCACCGTCAGCCGATGGCGTCCGGCCAAGGGGCGCATCGTCTCGTCACGCGTGGTCCAGCGCGAGGTGAGTTCGGGCGGGTCATCGGGAAACGGGCGCCTTGAACTGCGCAATTTCCCGGCCATCACCTTCGAGTACAGGGTCGGCAACCGCACCTATCGCAGCGACCGCTACAGCGTCCGCGAGAACCTCGGAAACGTCGATGTCGCCGAAACCCTCGCCCGCTTCAGGAACGGCGCGAGGGTCACCGTCTATTACGATCCAGATGATCCGAGCCAGGCCGTGATTGAACGCGACATGCCGGAGGGCGCCTTCCAGGCTTTGTCCCTGCTGGCGGCGCTGATCGTCGTCGGAACGGCCGCGCTGGCCTTCGGTACCACTGACATCGTCCGATGGCTGCGCCCCCGCCTGCCGGAGCCGGGCCAGGCGGGCATGGCCGTCATCCTCGTCGCGATGAGCCTTGTCGCCCTGCGGATGGGCTTCATGCTGCGGGCGCAGGTTGCCGCCTCCCGGCACTGGGAGGAGGCGCGCGGGCGCATCGGCGCGTCCGGGATCGAGGAGGTGGAGATGACGCCGGCAGGAGGCTCATGGACCGGGCGCCGCGGCTTTCGCTCCCGCGTCATCTACAGCTTCAAGGTGAACGGCCAGACCTATGGCGGTGATCGGGTGGCCTTCGGCGCCCATGCCTCATCCACCCTCGTCAGGCTGATCGCGGGACCTGCCGACCGCTACCCCGAGGGATCGCAGGTCACCGTCTATTACAACCCGGCCAATCCTGCCGAATCCGTGCTGGAACGCCGGGCGTCGGGCCTCGTGATCCTGTGGGTTCTTGCCGCCAGCCTGCTCGCCGGCGCGGCCCGGCTCGTAGGGTTCGTCTGACGTCCATCACCGTCGGCATTGGCCACAGACGGAGAGGTGCTGAGGGCGGAACGGACATTTCGCGGGCAAGGCTCCCGAATGCGCTTGCATCCAAAATCGTTCTGCTGAAGATTTAGGCAACCTGCCACCCTGCCCGGCATTCTCCAGCCGGTGACGGAAGGGCAGGCTTAAGGAAGCCGGAACAACGGCTCTTTGGATTGGCTGGCATGTGCCTTGCGAGGCTGGCCGAGGGAAATATCAGGGAGACTTCGTATGCGATCCATGTTCCGTCCGGCTTTGCTCGCCGGCGCTTTTGCCCTTGCGGGTGCGCTGCTGATACCGGGCTCCGCAGTGGCTCAGGAAAAGGTCCTTCGCATCGGCATGACGGCGGCCGATATTCCGCGCACCCACGGCCAGCCTGACCAGGGCTTCGAGGGCAACCGCTTCACCGGCATCCCGATGTACGATGCCCTGGTCCACTGGGACCTGTCGAAAGCCGACGCCGCTTCCGTCATCGTGCCCGGACTTGCGCTGTCCTGGGCCGTGGATGGCGCCGACAAGAACAAGTGGGTGTTCCGCCTGCGTCCGGGCGTGAAGTTCCACGACGGCTCGCCGTTCAACGCCGCCGCCGTCGTCTGGAACGTCCAGAAGGTCCTCGACCAGAACGCGGCGCATTTCGACCAGAGCCAGGTCGGCGTCACCGTCTCGCGCATGCCGAACCTCGTCTCGGCCCGCGCCATCGACGACCTCACGGTGGAACTGACCACCCGCGCGCCGGATTCGTTCCTGCCGATCAACCTGACCAACCTGTTCATGGCCTCGCCGGCTCACTGGCAGAAGCTGCTCTCCGAGGTTCCCGCCTCCGTGGCCGATCCGAAGGCCCGCGCAGCCGCAGCCTGGACCGCCTTTGCCAGCAACCCGTCCGGCACCGGCCCGTTCCGCGGCGTCAGCCTCGTGCCGCGCGAGCGCTTCGAGATGGTCGCCAACAAGGAGTACTGGGACCCGGCCCGCCGCCCGAAAGTGGATCGCGTCGTGCTGCTGCCGCTGCCCGAGCCGAATGCCCGCACGGCGGCGCTGCTCTCCGGCCAGGTGGACTGGATCGAGGCTCCAGCCCCGGATTCGGTGCCCCAGATCCGCCAGCGCGGCTTCACCCTCTACACCAACGCCCAGCCGCATGTCTGGCCCTGGCAGTTCTCCTTCCGCGAGGGCTCGCCCTGGCTCGACCGGCGCGTGCGCCATGCGGCCAACCTCTGCATCAACCGCGCCGAGCTGAAGGAGCTGCTGGGCGGCCTGATGGAGGTTCCGGTCGGCACCGTTCCGCCCGGCCATCCCTGGTGGGGCAACCCCTCGTTCCAGATCAAGTATGACCTCCCGGCGGCCCAGAAGCTGATGCAGGAGGCCGGCTTCTCGGCCCAGCGCCTGCTGACCGTGAAGGTGCTCACCTCGGCGTCCGGCTCCGGCCAGATGCAGCCGATCGTCATGAACGAATGGCTGCAGCAGGCGCTGAAGGAGTGCTTCTTCGACGTCCAGCTGGAGGTCGCCGAATGGAACGCGGTCTTCACCAACTGGCGCGAGGGCGCCGGTCACGCCAATGCCCGCGGCGCCAACGCCATCAACGTCACGTTTGCCGCCATGGACCCGTTCTTCGCCATGATCCGCTTCGTGACGCGGCAGACCAACCCGCCGGCCTCCAACAACTGGGGCTTCTTCAACTCCGACGAGTTCGACCAGCTCGCCGCGACCGCCCGCTCGACCTTCGACGATGCCGGCCGCGACAATGCGCTGGCAGCGCTCCACAAGCGGATCGTCGAGGAAGCACCCTTCCTGTGGGTTGCCCATGACGTCGGCCCGCGCGCCATGTCGCCGCGCGTGACCGGCGTGGTCCAGCCGCGCTCCTGGTTCATCGACATCGCGCCGATGGACATCCGTCCGGGCTCCTGATCGCCAAACGGCCGGGCGGTCAACGACCGCCCGGCTCTCTCCCCCGACCCGCCCCCGAGGGACCTGCGATGGGCCATCTCGATCGCCGCCAGATTCTCGCCGGTGCCCTCGGTGCGGGTGCCGCCTCGCTCGTCGATTTGACGCAGGTCGCGGCGCAGGGCTCAGGCACGCTGCGCATCGCCATGACGGCGTCCGACATCCCGCTGCCCAATGGCCAGACCGACCAGGGCGCCGAGGGCATGCGATTCGTCGGCTACAACGTATTCGACAGCCTGATCCTCTGGGACCTGTCGAAAGCCGATGCGCCCGGCGGCCTCATCCCGGGCCTTGCCACCTCCTGGCAGGTCGATCCCGCCGACCAGAACCGCTGGACCTTCGCCCTCAGGCCGGGCGTCACCTTCCACGACGGCTCGCCCCTGGATGCGGCAGCGGTCGTCTGGAACTTCGACAAGATCCTCAGGAACGACGCGCCCCAGTACGATCCTCGCCAGGCTGGCCAGGGTCGCACGCGCATTCCATCGGTGAAGGCCTACAGGGCCCTCGATCCGATGACGCTGGAATTCACCACCCACGCGCCAAACGCCCTGTTTCCCTATGAGATGTCGTGGATCCTGATGTCCTCCCCGACTCAATGGGACAAGGTCGGACGCAATTGGGAGAACTTCCTGAAGGCCCCGTCCGGGACCGGGCCCTGGAAGGTCGACCGCTACACCCCGCGCGAGCGGCTGGAACTCGTCCCCAACACGGCCTACTGGAACCCCGCCCGGCGCCCGAAGCTCGACCGTGTGGTGCTGGTGCCGATGCCGGAGGGAACGACGCGGCTTTCCGCGCTGCTGGCGGGCCAGGTCGACTGGATCGAGGCGCCGCCTTCGGACGCACTGGCCCAGCTGCGCTCCCGCGGCATGCAGATCGTCTCCAATGTCTATCCTCACAACTGGACCTGGCATTTCTCCCGGACCGAGGGATCGCCGTGGAATGACATCCGCATCCGCAAGGCCGCCAACCTCGCCGTCGATCGCGACGGTATGGTGGAACTGCTCGGCGGCCTGATGCTGCCCGCAAAGGGCATGGTTCCTCCCGCCAGCCCGTGGTTCGGCAAGCCCTCGTTCGAGGTGAAGACCGACCTTGCCGCCGCAAGGCAGCTGATGTCCGAGGCCGGCTTCGGGCCAACAAGGCCCCTCGCCGTCAAGGCGATCATATCGCCCTCCGGCTCGGGGCAGATGCAGCCGCAGGTGATGAACGAACTGATCCAGCAGAACCTGGCCGAGATCGGCATCAAGGTCGATTTCGAGGTGATGGACTGGAATGCCCTGGTGAGTTCCTGGCGCGCGGGCGCGCGTGACGCGTCCTCGCGTGGCGCCCATTCGACCAATTCCTCCTATTTCAGCCAGGACCCGTTCACGGCGCTGATCCGCCATCTCGACAGCGGCCTGATGCCACCGCGCGGCACCAACTGGGGCTATTATTCGGACCCTGCGATGGACGCGCTGTTCGCCGAAATCCGCGCCTCCTTCGATCCGGCCCGACAGCTTGCCGCCATCCAGCGCGCCCATGAGAAATTCGTCGACGATGCCCTGTTCCTGTTCGTCGCCCACGACGTGGCGCCGCGCGCGCTGTCGCCGCGCGTGAAGGGCTTCGTTCAGGCGCAGAACTGGTACCAGGACATCTGTCCGGTCACCATCGGATGAGGCCGAGCGCAGGGAACATGGAATGCTAGTCTATCTCGGCAAGCGCCTCGTCTACACGATCCCCATCGTCCTCGGCGTTTCGCTGGTCTGCTTCATGCTGGTGCATATCGCACCCGGCGACCCCCTGGTCTCGGTCCTGCCGCCGGATGCGTCCGAAGAGCTGAAACTGCAGATGATGCAGGCCTACGGCTTCGATCGTCCCTATTACGAGCAGTTCTTCAAATGGTGCTGGCGGGCGCTTCAGGGCGACCTCGGCACCTCGATCGCCTCCGGCCGTCCCGTGACGTCGGAGGTGCTGCGCGCCGTCAGGAACACCCTCCTGCTCGCCTTCGTGGCGACCATGATCGGCTTCTTCTTCGGGCTGCTGTTCGGCTTCGTGGCCGGCTATTTCCGCAACAGCCCGATCGACAAGATCGCCTCGATCCTCTCCGTCGTCGGCGTGTCGGTGCCGCATTACTGGCTCGGCATGGTCCTGGTCATCATCTTCTCCGTCCAGCTCAACTGGTTGCCGCCCACCGGCGCGGGGCCCGGGGGCTCGGCGGACTGGACGCTCGACTGGGCCCATATCCGCCACCTCATCCTGCCGGCGGTGACCATGAGCGTCATCCCGATGGGGATCGTGGCGCGCACCATCCGCGCCCTCGTCGCCGACATCCTCAGCCAGGACTTCGTGCCGGCCCTGCGCGCCAAGGGCCTGTCCGAGTTCGGCATTTTCGGCCATGTCGTGAAGAATGCCGCCCCCACCGCCCTCGCGGTCATGGGCCTGCAGCTCGGCTACCTGCTCGGCGGCTCGATCCTGATCGAGACTGTTTTCTCCTGGCCGGGCACGGGTTTCCTGCTCAACGCCGCCATCTTCCAGCGTGACCTGCCGCTCCTGCAGGGCACGATCCTCGTGCTGGCGCTGTTCTTCGTCATGCTCAACCTCATCGTCGACGTGATCCAGACCGCGATCGACCCGCGCATCCAGAGAAGCTGACGCCATGACCTCTGTTGCCTCGCTCCTCCCGCAGGATCCGGCCAGGACGGTCGCCCCGATCGAGAAGTCGCCGGGCTACTGGGCCGGCGTCATGCAGCGGTTCAAGAAGGACAAGCTCGCCGTCTTCGCCGGCTGCGTGATCGTCCTCCTCCTGCTGGTGGCCATCCTCGCCCCGCTGATCGCGCCGATGGACCCCTATGCCGGGCGCACCATCCGCCGCCTGCGGCCGGTCGGCACGTCCGGCTTCCCGCTCGGCACGGACGAACTGGGGCGCGACATGCTCTCGCGCCTCATCTACGGCGCCCGCTACTCGCTGATGATGGGCGTGACGCCCGTCATCCTCGCCTTCGGCATCGGCAGCCTGATCGGCATCATTTCCGGCTATGTCGGCGGCCGCACCAACACCGTCATCATGCGCACCATCGACGTGTTCTACGCCTTCCCCTCGGTGCTGCTGGCGGTGGCGCTGTCGGGGGCCCTGGGCGCCGGCATCCAGAACGCGCTGGTCTCGCTCACGGTCGTGTTCATCCCGCCGATCGCGCGCGTCGCGGAGGCCGTGACCACGCAGGTCAGGAACCGGGACTATGTCGAGGCCGCGCGGGCCTCCGGCGCGAAGGCGCTGACCATCATCCGCGTCCATGTGCTCGGCAATGTGCTGGGGCCGATCTTCGTCTATGCGACCGGTCTCATCTCGGTCTCCATGATCCTCGCCTCGGGCCTGTCCTTCCTCGGCCTCGGCGTGCGCCCGCCAGAGCCCGAATGGGGCCTGATGCTGAACACGCTGCGCACGGCCATCTACAACCAGCCGCTGGTCGCCGCGCTGCCCGGCGTCATGATCTTCATGACATCGATCTCCTTCAACATGCTGGCGGACGGCCTGCGCAACGCCATGGACGTCAAGGTATGAGCCAGCCCCTCCTCACCGTCCGCGGCCTGGTCAAGCATTTCCCCATCGCCGGCGGCCTGTTCGGCCCGAAGAAGGTCGTGCGCGCCGTCGACGGGGTCGATTTCGACGTCATCGCCGGCGAGACGCTCGGCATCGTCGGCGAATCCGGCTGCGGCAAGTCGACCACGGCGCGCCTGCTCATGCACCTGATGGACCCGACGGCCGGCGAGATCCTGTTCGACGCGGCCAAGGTCGGCTCGCCGGACCTGACCCTGTCCGACTACCGCCGCCAGGTGCAGATGGTCTTCCAGGACAGCTACGCCTCGCTCAATCCGCGCCTGACCATCGAGAGCTCAATCGCCTTCGGACCGCAGGTCCATGGCGTGCCGCAGGCGGAGGCGATCGCGCGCGCGCGCGATCTGCTCGCCAAGGTGGGGCTCGAACCCTCGCGGTTCGCCGGGCGCTATCCGCACGAACTCTCCGGCGGCCAGCGCCAGCGCATCAACATCGCCCGCGCGCTCGCCCTCCAGCCCAAGGTCGTGATCCTCGACGAGGCGGTCTCCGCCCTCGACAAATCGGTCGAGGCACAGGTTCTGAACCTCCTTCTCGACCTCAAGGACGAGTTCAAGCTCACCTACATCTTCATTTCCCACGACCTGCATGTCGTCCGCTACATGTCGGACCGGGTCATGGTCATGTATCTCGGCAAGGTCGCGGAAATCGGCCCCTCGGAAACGATCTTCGACCAGCCCCTTCATCCCTATTCGGCAGCGCTCACCCGCTCCATGCCGACCATGGACCCGGACAACCGCACGGAACAGGCGCCCATTTCCGGCGATCCGCCGAACCCGATCGACCCGCCGCCCGGCTGCCGCTTCCACACCCGCTGCACCTTTGCCGAGGGCGTGTGCAGCGCCACCGAGCCGGCGCTGAGCAGCATGTCGAGCCTCCATCAGGTGGC
The DNA here is from genome assembly GCF_051860605.1 of Phreatobacter sp. Classification (GTDB taxonomy): domain Bacteria; phylum Pseudomonadota; class Alphaproteobacteria; order Rhizobiales; family Phreatobacteraceae; genus Phreatobacter. The sequence goes on from NZ_JBHYDR010000012.1 coordinate 47,027, forward strand.
CTGCCTGAGGTCGGTTCCCGGCTCGGGGCACAGCATGGCGCCCGGCCGGGCGGCTGCGGCGTGAGGGGGATGGCATGAACGGTATCCCGTCGCCCGGATCGCCTCTGGTCATCCGGCCTGTATCAGCCAAGTGCGTCCTTCGAGGCTCGGCGACCGCCTCGCACCTCAGGATGAGGGCTGGTGGTGCAAGACATCCCGCCAGGACCTGCGTGCCGGGGCCGCTGCCGCTCCTTCATCGGATGCCAGTCAGGCCCCCCCTCATCCTGAGGTGTGAGCCCGCAGGGCGAGCCTCGAAGGACGCACTCCCCTTCGTGCCGTGCGATCGGCTGCGCAACGGAGCCCGGCCATGCTGACTGCCCCACCCCTCGTCGATATCCGCGACCTGAAGGTCACGTTCACCGGCGGACCAAAGCCCATCTGCGCCGTCAACGGTGTGGACCTGTCCATCGACCGCGGCGAGACGCTGGCGATCCTGGGCGAATCCGGCTCCGGCAAGTCGGTGACACTGCGGGCGCTGCTGCGCCTCAATCCGGAGAAGCGCAGCCGGATCGAGGGCACGATCCAGGTCGGCGGACGGGACGTGCTGGCCCTGCCCCCGAAGGAATTGCAGGCCTTCCGCGGCCGCGACGTCTCGATGATCTTCCAGGAGCCGGCGCTGGCGCTGGACCCCGTCTACACGCTTGGCCATCAGATCGCCGAGACCATCGTCAAGCATGACGGCGGCTCGCGGGAGGCCGCCCGCAAGCGCGCGCTCGACCTGTTCGAGCGTGTGCGCATCCCCTCGCCCGAGCGGCGGCTGGACAATTATCCGCACGAGATGTCCGGCGGCATGCGGCAACGGGCGATGATCGCCCTGGCGCTCGCCTGCAATCCCAAGGTCCTGCTGGCCGACGAGCCGACCACCGCGCTGGATGCGACGGTACAGATCCAGATCCTGCTGCTGATCCGCGAGTTGCAGCGCGAGTTCGGCATCGCGGTCATCTTCGTGACCCACGACATCGGCGTTGCCGTGGAGGTCGCCGACCGGGTGGCGGTCATGTATGGCGGCCGGATCGTCGAGACCGGGCCGATCCGCGACATCATCCGCCGGCCGCGCCACCCCTATACGATCGGGCTGCTGAAGAGCCGGGCCCATGACGCCATGACCAAGGGCACCCGGCTCGACGCCATCCCCGGCTCGCCGCCGGACCTTGCCAACCTGCCGCCGGGCTGCGCCTTCGCGCCCCGCTGCAAGATCGCAGAGCCGGTCTGCTCGGAGGCGACTCCGGAACCGGTCTCCGTGGGCGAGGGCCACCAGGCCCGCTGCTTCCGGACGGACCTGACGGCGCCTGCCATGGCGTGAGGCGAAGGCGCCCGGTGTCCGGCCTTTCCTCGGGCCGGCATCCGGGCCATGGTCCGGTTCGCTCTTCAAGCCCCGTCGCCTCTCCCAGTCGCGTCGCCTCTCCCTGTCCCGTTGCCACGGCCTGTTGCCATGCACATCACCGTCGTCAATCCCAACACCACCGCCTCCATGACCGCCACGATCGGCGCGGCCGCGCGCGCGGTCGCAGCGCCCGGCACGGTGATCGAGGCCGTCAATCCGGCCAGCGGTCCGGTCTCCATCGAGGGCTTCTACGATGAGGTCTTCGCCATTCCCGGCATGCTGGCCGAAATGCGCGCTCGCCCGCATGCGGACGCCTTCGTGATCGCCTGTTTCGACGATACCGGCCTGGACGCTGCCCGCTCGCTCGTGCCGGTGCCCGTGGTGGGCATCGGCGAGGCGGCCATGCACATGGCCTCGCTGGTGGCGACGAAATTTTCCGTCGTGACGACGCTGGCAGTCTCGGTTCCGGCGCTTGAGCACAATGTCCACAAATACGGTTTCGGACACCGGTGCGCGCGGGTGCGCGCCTGCGAGGTGCCCGTTCTGGAACTCGAAAATCCGGCCTCGGGTGCCACGGCCCGCATCTCGGACGAGATCGCCCGCGCGAAGGCAGAAGACCGCGCCGAGGCCATCGTGCTCGGCTGCGCCGGCATGGCGGACCTGGCCGCCGCGCTCTCGGCCGAGCATGGCCTGCCGGTGATCGACGGCGTGGCGGCGGCGGTGAAGCTCGCCGAGGCCATGGTCGGCCTCGGGCTCCGGACATCGAAGGCGGGCGGCTATGCCTCCCCCCGCCCCAAGCCCTTCGCCGGGATTTTTGCGCACGACGCCGTCACGGTGATGCGCTAATCAACAATCCACAGGATGGTTTGTGATTCCCGGAGCAGGAGGATCATGTCCGAGCGCCGGTCAAATTCGCGGATGCGAACCTTCTGGAAGGGCACGATCCTCTATCCGGGGGGGCTGCGCTCGATCGAATGCACGGTGCGCAATTTTTCCGAACAGGGCGTCCGGCTCGACTGCGGCGCCGTCCGTGACGTTCCGGACCATTTCGACCTCAAGATCCCGCAGAAGTCGGCGGTGTTCGCCTGCACGGTGGTCTGGCGCAAGGACAATGAGATCGGCGCCGGCTTCGTCCGGCCCGCACCGGGCGCCGAGGCCGATTCCCTGTCCGAAAAGCTGAAGGCGCTGGAAGCCCAGAACCGCAAGCTCATGCGCAAGATGCAGGACCGGGACGACGACGGCTGGGGCTGATCTGCGCGGCAGCCGTCTTGCATCGGCCATGGCGCCCGCCAACATGGGGCCGAACGCATCCCGCTTCACCGGAGACCGCCCTTGCCCGCCAAGGCCGCCATCATCCAGCCGATCCTGATGGCCGCCGTCATGGCCTTCCTCATGACGGCCCTCATCACCTATCTCAATCTCGGCTTCCCGCCGGACTATTTCCGCCGCTGGATGCTGGCCTTCGCCATTGCCTGGCCGGCAGCGGCGGTGGCGGCCTATATCGCCATCCCGATCGCGCGCAACCTGACGGGCCGCATCATCGTCTTCCTCGAGAGCAAGGGGCTGTGATCGGGCTCGCCGCGGCCGCGGACGGCGTGCGCCCGGTTCACCTGGCCGCGGCGCTGGCGGCCCTCGTCGCGCTGCTGGGTGTATCGACCTGGCTGCATGCCGATATCGAGGCCGTGCTGCGCACCGGCCCATGCGCCGGTCTCGACTGCGTCAGGCCGCAGCGGCCGGACGCGCGCATGGCGGGCTACGGCGTCGAGGATTTCCGCACATTCGTCGCAACGCTCGGCCCGAACCGCCGGCCTGCCCTGTGGGGCCTCGTCCTCGACCTGCCCGTCATCGCGGCCGTCGCTGGCGCCCTGTTTGCGGCCGCGGCGCTGGCATCGGGCGGCGCGGCCTTCCTGACGGAGCGGTCGCGGGCCATGCTGCTGACCCTGCCCCTCGCCTATGCCGGGATCGATCTCGCCGAGAACGCGCTGCTGGCGCTCGCCTATCTCGATGCCGCCGATGTCAGCCGGATCGTGCCATGGGCCTCGGCGCTGAAATTCGCCCTGATCGCGGCCAGTGCCGCGGCAAGCCTGATGGTGACATTCGTCCGCTGGGCCGTCTGACGGCGCTTCAGACGGATGGACCGCCCGGCGGGCGGAGGGATGGATCGGCCAGCGCCGATGGCAGGCCGCGCAGCAGCGCCGTCACGCCAATGTTCAGCACCTCGGCGGCATCGCCGAGCGTGCCCGGCACCGCGACACTGCCGGGCGCGGCAAGCGAGGCCAGGCCATGCGTGAGCGCATAGACGATGAGGGCGCCCTGCCGCCGCTGCGCCGGGTCGCTGACCCCCGTGAACTGGCCGACAGCCTGTTCCAGCAGCGCAAATCCCGGATCGGCCTCCTTCTCCGCCGTTCCCTCCGCCTCGTCGGACCCGGCCAGTCCGGTGTTGAACATCGCGGCGTAATAGGCAGGCTCCTCCCGGGCGAAGTCGAGATAGGCGCGCCCCATGGCCATGAAGCCATCGGGGCCGGGCCCGGCGGACCGGGTGGATTGCCCCAGCCGGCGCCCAAGCTCCTGAAAGCCCAGTTGGGCCACCTCGCGCAGCAGCGCCTGGCGATCCTTGAAATGCCGGTAGGGCGCCGCCGGCGATACGCCGGCAAGTTTGGCCGCATCCGAGAGGGTGAAACCGGCAGGACCGCGCTCGGCGATGAGCCGTCTGGCGGCCTCCACGAGCGATTCGCGCAGGTTGCCGTGGTGATAACCGCGCCGCTCGGCGAGCCGGCTGTCGGGAAGGGTTCGCCTCATGTGAAAGACGCTGACATTGCAGCCTCTGCGGGTCAAGTCCGCTCGCGACACCCGGACAGCGCATAGGACAGGCGGGAGCGTCAGCCTCGCTCACCCATTTTTCCACCGGTCCGAACCGGCAAAAAGCCAAGCATTCTCAAGCCATATCCGCCCCAATCCCGCCTCCGCAGCGCCACAGTGTCAGCCGCCACCGCCATTTTTGCTTTGCAGGCGCCGAGCCGGCCAAGTAGATTGGGGGTCCCGGTTCCTGAACAGGGAGGTCAGCCGTGGAACTTGCGCGACACGTGAATATCGTTGCCGCGTGTGCCGCTTTCGCTTTCGTCGGAGCCATTCTGTTTGGCGCGTTCTGACCCTCCGCTCCCCTGAGGAGCACCAATCCTGACTTGATCGGATGAGAACGCCGGGCCCAGTGCCCGGCGGTTTCATTTGGGCCTCGCGGGCCCTGTGTCTCGTGCGCCCTGTGTCTCGTGCGCCCTGTGTCTCGTGCGCCCTGTGTCTCGTGCGCCCTGTGTCTCGTGCGCCCTGTGTTTCGCCGAAGGCGCCCGTTCCCGAGACTTGCGCGAATTGGCGACATTCATCTGCAACAGATTTGGCCGAAAGGAGTTGTGGACAGGATGCGAGTGTGAATCCCGTCTCGGAGCAGCGCCATGACCGCCCGGCCGATTGCGTTTGTCCTCTCAGGAACGCTGTTGCTGTCCTCTCTGGTGCCCCTGCCGGCGGTGGCGCAGGACAATGACCAGATCTATGCGGTCATCCGCCGCGATGCCGAGATGCGCGCCGCCCGCCGCGGCGAGGCGCCGCCCTCCGCCCGTGGCTTCTCTTTCCCCGGCCTGCCCTTCTTCGGCTCCCGCCGCGAGGTTCCCGAGATCACCGTCAATCCGCGCACCGGCGCGATCGACCCGGTGACCGGCCAGCCACTGGCCACCCCGCGCACGACCCTGACGACACCGGGCGGGCAGGCCTATTGCGTGCGCACATGCGACGGCTTCTACTTCCCCGTCGGCCGTCCCATGGCGCGAGCCGGGCGGGTCGCCCAGCAGGATATCTGCCAGCGTCAGTGTCCGGGAGCCGAGGTGGCGCTCTATTCGGCCGGCGGCAATGCCTCGATCGAGCAGGCGGTCGGCCCGCGCGGGCAGACCTATGCCGCGCTGAGCACGGCCTTCCGGTTCCGTGAACGGGTCGATGCGGCCTGCACCTGCGCAGGCGCCTCCACCAACGGGCTGGCGCGCGTGCCGATCACCCACGACCCGACGCTGCGCGCGGGCGACGTTGTGGTGACCGAGGCAGGCGTGCGCGTCTTTGCCGGCGGCGCCCGTTTCCCCTACCGGCAGGCCGATTTCGTCGCCGCCCGCTCCTATGGGCGGCTGCCGGCCGACATCCGCCAGCGGGTCGCGGCCATCGAGGCCGGCATCCAGGCGAGGGACCAGGGCCTGTCAGCGCCGGTATCGCGCCTTGGACCGGCCACCCGGCCGCGAGCGGCCGCCACGGGCACGACGACGATGGCCTCGTCGCTGCCGCTGACGGCCGGCACCGCCAATGCCGAGGGTATCCGCGTGCTGGACATCACCCGGCCAGAGGCGAGCCTTTCCCGTTAGGTCGGTTTCGGAGGCGATACGCCAATTTCGGGCGCCCTGTCACACTTTTTCATGCCTTCCCAACGGCTTGACCCGGGGTGGCAGGTGCCGTGGAGCGTCAAACAGCCGCGTCACGGGGCGACGGTTGATTGTGGCGGACAGGAGGAGTAAGAACCGCGCCGCATTCAGGCCGGTCGGCCGCTCCGCCAGCAGGCGGGGTGCCCGCGTCACCGGGACCAAGACCCTCGAACTCGCCTGCACCCAAAGAGGCCGGACCCCCGTTCCGACCGTCCTCAAGGTTCCAAAACCCATGGCTGATCAATCGACGTCGACCGGGCAGCCTCTGCCGGAAGAAGGCGCGCATCCGGCCCCGGCCCCGCCGGCCCATGGAGGGGCACAGAACGGCCATGGCCAGGCCGGCTTCGGTGCCCTGTTCATCGGCTCGATCGGCGTCGTCTACGGGGACATCGGCACCAGCCCGCTCTATGCCTTCCGCGAGGCCATGCGGGCAGCACTGGGCCCGAACCTCGAAGGCGCCGTGCCCCGCGAGGCCGTGATCGGCATCCTCTCGCTGATCCTCTGGGCGCTGATCCTGCTGGTCACGATCAAATATGTTCTCCTGCTGCTGCGGGCGGACAATCAGGGCGAGGGCGGGACGCTGACCCTGCTCGCCCTGGTCCAGAAGATCGTCGGGCGCGACAAGCTGGCGATCATCGGGGTCGGGGTCATCGGCGCCGCCCTGTTCTATGGCGATGCGGCGATCACCCCGGCCATTTCCGTCGTCTCGGCGCTGGAAGGCCTCAAACTCGTCACCCCCGTGTTCGAGCCCTACATCCTGCCCCTGACCGTCGTCATCATCGTCGGCCTGTTCGCGGTCCAGCGTCACGGAACCGCCCGCGTGGCCCGCTTCTTCGGACCGATCACACTGGTCTGGTTCCTCACGATGGCGGTTCTGGGCTTCCTTCACATCTGGGACGATCTCGGCGTCCTGGCGGCCTTCAACCCGGTGAACGGCGCGCTGTTCCTCGCCTCGAACGGCACGGTCGGCCTGATCGCACTGGGAGCGGTGTTTCTCGCCGTCTCGGGGTGCGAGGCATTGTTCGCCGATCTCGGCCATTTCGGGCGCAGGCCGATCCAGTGGGCCTGGCTGGGCGTCGTCTTCCCCTGCCTGACGCTGAACTATCTCGGCCAGGGCGCCATGGTGCTGGCCAAGCCCGAGACCCTGGTCAATCCGTTCTTTCTTCTGGCGCCGGGCTGGGCGCTGCTGCCGCTGGTGGCGCTCGCCACCATGGCGACGATCATTGCCAGCCAGGCCGTCATCACCGGGGCCTTCTCGCTGACACGGCAGGCGACCCAGCTTGGCCTGCTGCCGCGCCTGAAGATCATGCACACGTCCGAGGAGCATGCCGGGCAGATCTACCTGCCCTTCATCAACTGGTCGCTGATGGTGGCGGTGCTCATCCTGGTGCTGACCTTCCAGACCTCCTCGCGGCTGGCCTCGGCCTATGGCGTCGCGGTGAGCGGCACCATGGTGGTCAATTCCATCCTGTTCTTCCTGGTCGTCTGGCGGGTCTGGAAGTGGAACCGCTTCGCCGCCGCGGCCATCACGGTGCCGTTCCTTGCCATCGAGGTGGTGTTTTTCGGTGCCAATCTGACCAAGACGCTGGAGGGCGGCTGGGTGCCGCTGATGCTGGCCGCCGGCATCGTCTTCCTGATGTTCACCTGGCGGACCGGCACGCGCATCCTGGGCGAGAAGACCCGCCGCATCGAGGTGCCGCTGGCCGACCTCATGCGCAGCTTCGAGAAGCGCCCGCCGCACCGGGTGCCGGGAACCGCCGTGTTCCTGACCTCCGACCACGCCTATGCGCCGGCCTCGCTCCTGCACAACCTCAAGCACAACAAGGTGCTGCACGAGCACAACGTGTTCCTGGCCGTGAACACCGCCGAGACCCCGCGCGTGCCGGACGGCGAGCGCATCAGCTTCGAGAAGATCAACGACACCTTCTCCAAGCTGGTGGTGCGCTTCGGCTATATGGAAACCCCGCATGTGCCGAAGGCGCTGATCGCCTGCAAGAAGGTGGGGCTGAAGTTCGACATGATGTCGACCTCGTTCTTCCTGTCGCGGCGGCACCTGAAGGCCTCCGGCAAGCTCGGCATGCCGCTCTGGCAGGACTACATCTTCATCGGCATGGCGGTGAACGCCAACTCGGCCTCGGACTATTTCCACCTGCCGACCGGCCGCGTGGTGGAGGTGGGGACGCAGGTGACGATCTGAGGTCCCGCAGCGGCGGCTGCTTCCAGCCGCCGCAACTCAAAAAACGGCTGCTTCCGGCCGCCGCAACTCAAAAAACGGCTGCTTCCGGCCGCCGCGACTGAAAAAGGCGGCTGCTTCCGGCCGCCGCAACTCAAAAAACGGCAGTCGCTTGCCGCCGCCTTAGCCCGGCAGCCCCCTACTCGGCGGCCACGCTCATCGACTTCATCAGGCCCGGATCGTAGTTCAGCACGGGGGCGAGCCAGCGCTCGGCCTCCTCCACCGTCCAGCCCTTGCGGGCGGCATAGTCCTCCACCTGGTCCCGCTCGACCCGGCCGACGCCGAAATATTCGCTGTCGGGATGGGCCAGATAGAGCCCCGAGACGGAGGAGCCCGGCCACATGGCGCGGCTCTCGGTGAGCGTCACGCCGATGGCCCTTTCGGCATCGAGCAGGCGGAACAGCGTGTCCTTCTCGGTATGGTCGGGCTGGGCCGGATAGCCGGGCGCCGGACGGATGCCCTGATACTGCTCGAGGATCAGTTCCTCGTTGCTCAGCGCCTCGTCGGGCACATAGCCCCACAGGGTCCGGCGGACGATCTGGTGCAGGCGCTCGGCGAAGGCCTCCGCCAGCCGGTCGGCCAGCGCCTTGCAGAGGATGGAGGAATAGTCGTCCTTCGCCGCCTCGAACCGCTTCGAGATCTCGTCCTCGCCGATGCCTGCGGTGACGACGAAGCCGCCCACCCAGTCAGGCTTGGTGCCTTTCGGCGCGACATAGTCCGACAGCGCGATATGGGCGCGCTCGCGTCCCTCGCGGCGGGAAATCTGCTGGCGCAGCGTATGCAGCCGGCCAAGCTCCTGCGTCCGGCTCTCGTCGGCAAAGAGCGCGATGTCGTCGCCGACGGCATTGGCCGGCCAGAAGCCGACGACGGCCTTCGCGGTCAGCCATTTCTCGCCGACGATGCGCTGGAGCATGACCTGCGCATCCTTGAACAGGGTGCGGGCCGCCTCGCCATACTTGTCGTCGTCGAGGATCGCCGGATAGCGCCCCTTCAGTTCCCAGGTCTGGAAGAACGGCGTCCAGTCGATGGCGCTGACGAGATCGGCAAGGTCGAAATCCTCGAACACCCGGGTGCCGATGAACGAGGGTCCCTTCGGCGTGAAGCCGGCCCAGTCGAGCTTCAGGCCATTGGCCCGGGCATCCGCCAGCGGCAGACGGTTCTTGGCCTGCTCGCCGCGCAGATGCGCCTCGGCGATCTTGGCATATTCGGCCTTGATCTCGGCCACATAGGCCGGCTTCTGGGTGTCGGACAGCAGCGCCGAGGCAACGCCCACCGCGCGCGAGGCGTCGAGCACATAGACCGTCTGGCCGCGCGCATAGTTCGGATGGATCTTCACCGCCGTGTGGACGCGGGAGGTGGTGGCGCCGCCGATCAGCAGCGGCAAGGAGAAGCCCTCGCGCTCCATCTCGGATGCGACATGCACCATCTCGTCGAGCGAGGGGGTGATCAGGCCCGACAGGCCGATGATGTCGACCTGGTGCTTCCGCGCCTCGTCGAGGATGCGCTGCGCCGGCACCATGACGCCGAGGTCGATCACCTCGTAATTGTTGCACTGGAGCACGACGCCGACGATGTTCTTGCCGATGTCGTGGACATCGCCCTTCACGGTCGCCATCAGGATCTTGCCGTTGGCCGGCTTGTCGACCAGGCCCATGTCGCGCTTTTCCTGCTCCAGGAACGGCTGGAGATAGGCGACCGCCTGTTTCATCACGCGCGCCGACTTGACGACCTGCGGCAGGAACATCTTGCCGGCGCCGAACAGGTCGCCGACATGGTTCATGCCGTCCATCAGCGGCCCCTCGATGACATGCAGCGGCCGGGCCGATTGCTGGCGCGCCTCCTCGGTGTCCTGCTCGATGAATTCGGTGATGCCGTGGACCAGCGAATGGGTCAGGCGCTCGCCGACCGGCTTCTCGCGCCAGGACATGTCCTTCTTGTTGTCCTGCTGGGCAACGCCATCGCCCTTGAAGCGCGCCGCGGCATCCACCATCCGCTCGGTGGAATCGGACCGGCGGTTGAGGATCACGTCCTCGCAGAGTTCGCGCAGTTCCGGGTCGATCTCGTCATAGACCGGCAGGGCGCCGGCATTGACGATGCCCATGTCCATGCCGACGCGGATGGCATGGTAGAGGAACACCGAGTGCATGGCCGCGCGCACCGGCTCGTTGCCCCTGAACGCGAAGGACAGGTTGGACACGCCGCCGGAAACATGGGCGTGCGGCAGGTTCTCGCGGATCCACTTCGTCGCCTCGATGAAGTCGACGCCGTAATTGTTGTGCTCCTCGATGCCGGTCGCGACCGCGAAGACGTTCGGGTCGAAGATGATGTCCTCGGGCGGAAAGCCGACCTGTTCGGTGAGGATGCGATAGGCCCGCTCGCAGATCTCGATCTTGCGCTGGAACGTGTCGGCCTGGCCGACCTCGTCGAAGGCCATCACGACCACGGCGGCGCCATAGCGGCGCACCTTCCGGGCCTGTTCGATGAACTTCTCCTCGCCTTCCTTCATGGAGATCGAGTTGACGATGCACTTGCCCTGCACGCATTTCAGCCCCGCCTCGATCACCTCCCACTTGGAGCTGTCGACCATGACCGGCACGCGGGCGATGTCCGGCTCGGCGGCCATCAGGTTGAGGAAGGTCACCATGGCCTTCTCGGAATCGAGCAGGCCCTCGTCCATGTTGACGTCGAGCACCTGGGCGCCGTTCTCGACCTGCTCGCGCGCGACGTCGAGGGCCGCCGAATAGTCACCATTGGTGATCAGCTTGCGGAACTTCGCCGAGCCGGTGACGTTCGTTCGCTCGCCGATATTGATGAAGGACGCGACGCGACTGGTCATGAACGCTTGCTTTCAGGCGTGAGCGAGCCAGCCGTGGACCCACAGGCCACGGTAGAACGGCTCGACGGAATGGAAGCCGGCCTCGCCGAGGAGTGCCTCGTCGCGCGCGGCGGGAAGAAGGTGGACCTGTTCCGTCACGGCGACAGCCGCGTTGCGGGTCAGTTCGTCCGGCGCCCCCTTGAAGCGGGCAAAGGCGGAATAGCGCGCCATGTCGCGGGGGTAGCGGGCCGACGTCTTGTCGAGACAGCCGTTAATCAGCAGGAACGGCGCGCCAGGCTTCAGGCGGGAGCGGATGTCCTGAAGCGTTGCCAGCCTCGCGCCGTCGTCCGGCACGAAATGCAGCGTCAGGAAGCAGGTCGCCGCATCGAAGGGGCCGGCCGGCGCATCGCTGGCAAAGCCCTGGATCAGATCGACCCGGTCCAGCGCGCCAATCGCCGCCAGCCGGCCGCGCGCCATCTCGATCATCGGGCCCGCCGGATCGACACCGGTGAACCGCCAGTGCGGGCCGCCCTGGGCAAGCGCTGCAAGCTCGATCCCGCCACCGGCGCCGACCACGAGGATATGCCCCGTCTCGGCAACGAACTCCTGCAGCAGCACCGTCGCCATGTCGTGGCTCGCCTCGTAGGCGGGCACGAACCAGCGCGGCCCCTGCTCATAGGCAGCGACCGCTTCCGGATTGTCGAAGAAGGCCTTGTTCATGCAGCAAACTCGAAGGCTTCGAGGCCGGACAGCCGAAGCCTGGTCTCGATGACCGGGACGGCGCGGGGCTTGACCCCCTTTACCGCTCTCGCGATGGCGGCGATATGGTCCGGCGTCGAGCCGCAGCAGCCGCCGACGATGTTGACCAGGCCCGCGGTCGCGAATTCACCCACCATGGCGGCCATCGCCTCCGGGCTCTCGTCGTAGAGGCCGAATTCGTTCGGCAGGCCGGCATTGGGATAGGCGCAGACCAGCGTGCCGGCAACCTTGGAAATGGCGGCGATATGGGCGCGCATCTCCCTGGCGCCGAGGGCGCAGTTGAGCCCCACGGAGAAGGGCTTGGCGTGCATCACGGAATACCAGAACGCCTCGGGTGTCTGGCCCGACAGGGTGCGCCCGGACAGGTCGGTGATCGTGCCGGAAATCATCACCGGCAGGCGGACGCCCTTCTCCTCGAACACCTCCTCGATGGCGACCAGCGCCGCCTTGGCGTTGAGCGTGTCGAAGATGGTCTCGACCAGCATGACGTCGGACCCGCCGTCGATCAGGCCGCGCGCCTCCTCGGCATAGGCCGCGCGCAGCTGGTCGAAGGTGGTCGCGCGAAACCCGGGATTGTTGACGTCCGGAGAGATCGACGCGGTCCGGTTGGTCGGCCCGAAGGCACCCGCGACGAAGCGGCGCCGGCCATCCTTGGCCTCGGCGCGGCGGGCGGCATTGCAGGCCAGGCGAGCACCCTCGTAGTTCAGCTCATAGGCGAGTTCCTCCATGCCGTAATCGGCCTGGGCGATAGAGGTGGACGAGAAGGTGTTGGTCTCGACCATGTCCGAACCTGCCTCGAAATATTCGAGGTGGATGGCCTCCACCACGTCGGGGCGGGTCAGGATGAGAAGGTCGTTGTTGCCCTTAAGGTCGTGGTTCCAGTGCTGAAAGCGCTCGCCGCGGAAATCGGCCTCCGAGAACTTGTAGCGCTGGATCATCGTGCCCATGGCGCCGTCGAGCACGAGAATGCGCTCGGCGGCCGCTTTGGTCAGGGCGGCCAGCACGTCGGCGCCGTCGGCATGGCGGGGTGCAAACTGGGTCATGGAACAGTCTCCGGCGACTGACGCTCGGTGGGGTTGATTCACGCCGCCACCGCGTTCGGCGCAACGTCCTGGGGACGCATGCCGAGCAGGTGGCAGACGGCGTAGACGAGGTCGGCGCGATTCATCGTGTAGAAATGGAACTCGGTGATGCCGCGATCGACCAGGTCGAGCACCTGTTCGGCGGCAACCGCCGCGGCGATCAGCTTGCGGGTCGACGGGTCGTCCTCCAGCCCCTCGAAGCGCCGGGCGAGCCAGTCCGGCACGCTGGCGCCGGTGCGGGCGGCAAAGCCGGCCGTCTGCTTGAAGTTCTGCACCGGCACGATGCCCGGCACGATGGGGATGGTGATGCCCGCATCCCGGACGCGGTCGAGGTAGCGCAGGAACACGTCGTTGTCGAAGAAGAACTGGGTGATGGCGCGGGTGGCTCCCGCATCGACCTTGCGCTTCAGGATGTCGATGTCGGCGCTGACCGAGCCGCTCTCCGGATGCATTTCCGGATAGGCCGACACGGAGACCTCGAAATCGCCGATGGCCCGGATGCCGGCGATCAGCTCGGGCGAGCCCTCGTAGCCGCCGGGGTGGCTCTCGTAGCGGGTGCCGACCCCGCCCACCGGATCGCCGCGCAGCGCCACGATATGGCGCACGCCCGCCTCCCAGTAGTCGCGGATCACCTCGTCGACCTGCGCGCGCGTGGCGGCGACGCAGGTCAGGTGCGCCGCCGGCTTCAGCGCGGTTTCCTTGATGATGCGGGCAACCGTGGCGTGGGTCCGCTCGCGCGTCGACCCGCCGGCCCCGTAGGTGACCGATACGAAGGCGGGCTGCAGCGGCGCGAGCCGCTCGATGGAGTCCCACAGCGTCGCCTCCATCTCGTCGCTCTTCGGCGGGAAGAACTCGAAGGAGACCTTCAGGCGCGAACGCGAGACATAGCGGCTCGCCTTGTAGGCGGAGGAAGACATCAGGCGACCTCGACGGCTTCAGCCTCCGGCAGGGCCGGGGCGTCGGTGATGATGCGCGGGTCGCGGCCGACCCAGATGGAAACGGTGAGCTTGCCGGAGCCCCGGCCCTCGGGCGCAAGGTTCTGGAAGCGGCAGAGATCGAGGCCGGCGGCCTCCATCCAGCCCTCCACCACCTCGCGGCCGAAGCCGAGGCGGCGGTGGGCCTGCGCCTCGCGCAGGAATTCCTGTTCGTGCGGGGCGAAATCGACAACCACCAGCCGCCCGCCGGGACGCAGCACGCGCGCCGCCTCGCGGATGGCACGGGCGCCATCGTCGAGGAAATGCAGCACCTGGTGGATGATCACGGCGTCATAGGCATCGCGCGGCAGGCCGAGCGCATAGATATCGCCCGTGCGCACCGAACAATGGCGGATGCCGGCCCGGTCGAGTGCCGCCCTGGCGAGCGACAGCATTTCGGGGCTGGCGTCGATGCCGAGCCCGCGCTCGATCTCGGGGGCGAACAGTTCGAGCATGCGCCCCGTTCCGGTGCCGAGGTCGAGCAGCGCGCGCACCGGCCGGCCGGTCAGCGCCTCCCTGACCGCCGCCTCGACGCGCTCCTCCGGCACATGCAGGGCGCGCAGGCGGTCCCAGTCGGCGGCGTGACGCCCGAAAAAGGCCTGCGCCTCGGCGGCCCGCTTGGCCCGCACCTCGGCGAGCCGCTCGCGGTCGATCGCAAGGATCGGATCGGCCGGATCGACCAGCGCCACCAGCGTTGTGACGGCAAGCCCGCCTGCACCCTCCCCGGCCGCCCGGAAAAAGGCCCAGGAGCCTTCCTTGACACGCTCGACGAGCCCGGCCTCCAGGAGCAGCTTGAGATGCCGCGAGATGCGCGGCTGGCTCTGTCCGAGGATGTCGACCATGTCGGTGACGGTGAGCTCGGTCTCCGCCACCAGCGCGATCAGGCGCAGCCGCGTCGGCTCGCCGACCGCGCGCAGCACGGCCACGGCGTCGTCGAAAGCATGGGCTGCGGGCGCGGAGGAGAACAGGTTCGGCACAGGCTTCACTCACATATAAAGATATCTTTATGCCGTTATCGCTGGTTGCGCAAGCCTCTCGAAGAGGGCTGCTGCCCGTTCCCATATGATCCTGTTTTGTTCTTGTTTTGATCGGATGACGGTGGTAGGGTTCCCGTCATGTCACGCGCCCTTGCCAGAACGGACCATGACCTTGCAGACCGCCTGAATGCCGGCGGCATCGAGGCGGCGGCTGCCCGCCTCTTCGGGGGGCGCACCGCCCATGCACTCGACCTTGCCTCGGGGCCGGGTGTTTCCGGCGAGCGCCGGCGCGGCCGCGGCACGCTGACCAATGCCTCCGGCCGCTACGAGACGGTTCAGCGCGAGGCGATCGACGACGGCTGGGCCTCGATCGAGGACCTGCCGCCCCTTGCGACCACCGTTACGGAGGAGAAGGCCCGCCGCATCATCACCCGCAACGATTCGCCTGACCTGTCCTTCGACCGCTCGATCAATCCCTATCGGGGCTGCGAGCATGGCTGCACCTACTGCTTCGCCCGACCGACCCACGCCTATATGGGCCTGTCGCCCGGCCTCGATTTCGAGACGCGCCTGTTCGTGAAGCCCAATGCCCCCGAACTCCTGGAGAAGGAACTGGCCGATCCCGCCTACCAGCCGCGCACCATCGCCATCGGCACCAACACCGACCCCTACCAGCCGATCGAGAAGCAGTGGCAGCTCACCCGCCGGATCCTGGAGGTGCTGGAGCGCACCCGCCACCCGGTCGGCATCGTCACCAAGAACCACCTGGTTACCCGCGACATCGACATCCTCGCCCGCATGGCAGAACGGGGGCTGGCCAAGGTGGCGATCTCGGTGACGACGCTCGATGCAAAGCTTGCCCGCGCGCTGGAGCCGCGCGCCTCCACCCCGGCGAAGCGGCTGGAGGCGATCCGGATGCTGTCGCAGGCCGGCATTCCGACCGCTGTTCTGGTCGCGCCGATCATCCCGGCCGTGAACGATTCGGAGATCGAGAAGATCCTGCAGTCCTGCTGGCACATGGGCGCGCGCGAGGCCGGCTACGTGCTGCTGCGCCTGCCGCTGGAGATCCGCGACCTGTTCCGCGAATGGCTGGTGGCCAACCGCCCGGATGCTGCCCGCCACGTTCTGTCGCTGGTCCAGCAGACCCGCAGCGGCAAGGATTACGATGCCACGTTCTTCCAGCGCCAGAAGGGCACGGGTCCGTTCGCCTGGATGATCGGCCGCAGGTTCGAGGTGGCCGCCGCCCGGCTCGGCTTCGACAAGCGGCGGCTGAGGCTCGCCACCAGCCAGTTCACGCCGCCGGAACCGCGCGGGCCGGCCAGCGCCCGCCAGCTCAGCCTGTTCGATGAGACCCGATGACCGCCGCCCTTGCCCTCATCACTCTCGGCGTTGCCGACGTCGCGCGCGCCACACGCTTCTACCAGGCGCTCGGCTTTGCGCTCTCGCTCTCGCAGAGCCGCGAGACGATCAGTTTCTTTGCCGCCGGCGGCGTGGTGCTGGCCCTGTTCGGGCGGGCCGACCTTGCCGCCGATGCCGGGCTGTCCGATACGCCGCGCGGCCCTTTCGGCGGCATCACGCTGGCCCGCAACCTGCCCTCGAAGGGCGCCGTCGACCGGGTGTTCGAACAGGCGCTTGCCGCCGGCGCCACGGTGCTGAAGGAACCGGAGGATACCGGCTGGGGCGGATATTCCGGCTATGTCGCCGACCCCGATGGCCATCCGGTCGAACTTGCCTGGAACCCGTTCTTCCCGCTGAGGGAGGACGGCACCATCGACCTCCCGGCCTGAGGTCGGGGCCGGCGGGAGGCTGAACCGGATTGTCGGGAACCGGACTCTCCGTCTCATCCCGCTGGACCAGACCGTTGCAAGACCTGATCTTTTTGCCCTGAACCTGAATCTGATCATCAGCCGCCGCGGGCCGGATGCGACAACCGCAGCTTGCCTGACAGCGCGCCATCGGCGAGACAGGCGCATGGCCCCGCCCGTTCCGACCTTCACCGTGGAAGCCCGCGCCATCGCGCAGGGCTTTGCGCCCGTGGCGGGTGTGGACGAGGCCGGGCGCGGGCCGCTCGCCGGCCCTGTTGTCGCGGCAGCCGTCATCCTCGACCCTGCGGCGATTCCGCCGGGACTTGCCGATTCCAAGCTGCTGGACGAGGCGCGCCGCGAGGCGCTCTACGAGGCGGTCATGGCCAGCGCGCTGGCCGTCTCCCTCGCCGCGGCGTCGCCCGCTCGCATCGATGCGACCGATATCCGCAAGGCGACCCTCCATGCCATGGCCGACGCCGTGGCAGCCCTTGCCCTGCCCGCCCGCCATGTGCTCGTCGATGGCCGCGACGTTCCGCCCCTGCCGCTTGGCGTGTCGGGCGAGGCCATCGTCGACGGTGATGCGCTGGTGCTCTCCATCGCCGCCGCCTCCATCGTCGCCAAGGTCCACCGCGACCGGCTGATGCGCCATGTCGATGCCGCCGTGCCCGGCTACGGCTTCGCCGTTCACAAGGGCTACGGCACCCGGGTTCACCGCGCGGCGATTGCGACCCTCGGCCCCTCGCTCCATCACCGCATGACCTTCGGCAGCCTGAAGGGCCGCTGAGCCGGAGCGCCTCAGCCGGGCAGCCCCAGAACCTTGCCGATGGTCAGCATGTCGCGCCAGGCCAGTCGCTTGGCGGCCGGCTGGCGCAGCAGATAGGCCGGATGCAGCGTGGCGATGGCCTGGATGTCGCGCCCGCCGGCCCGGAAGGTGGTCAGCCGGCCGCGGACCTTGGTGATGCCCTTCAACCCCAGCAGCGTCTCGGTGGAGGGCGCACCGACGCAGACCAGCAGGTCGGGGGCCTTCAGCTCGATCTGCCGGCGGATGAACGGCTCGCAGATAGCGATTTCCTGCGGCGTCGGGGTGCGGTTGCCGGGCGGCCGCCACGGAATGATGTTGGCAATATAGGCATTGGCCATGCGGTCGAGCCCGATGCTCGCCAGCATGCGGTCGAGAAGCTGGCCGGACCGGCCGACGAACGGTCGCCCCTCCATGTCCTCCTCCCGCCCCGGCGCCTCGCCGACGAACATGACGCGCGCCGCGCGCGACCCGTCCTCGAACACGGTGCGGGAGGCCGTGGTCTTCAGCGCGCAGCCCTCGAATGCCTCCAGCGCCGTGCGCAGTTCATCGAGCGTCGAGGCGGCGGCCGCCGCCTCGCGCGCGGCGAGCACGGCCGCCTCCGGAGACGGCGGCGCGCCCTCCCCGCTCACCGCGACGGCAGCCCGTGCCGGCTCGACGCGAGGCGCCTCGCCCCGGCCGGTCAGGGCGGCGGGGCGGCTCCGCGAAGGTGTCGCGGGTTCCGGCGAAACGGGCCGGGAGCGCCGCGCGGTCTCCTCGGCAGCGGAGGCGGCGAAGCGGTCCACCGGCGCCTCCTCGATCGCCAGATCGATGCCGGCGTCGCGGTAAAACAGGAGCAGCGCCTCCAGGGCGTCACGCTGTCGCGGGTCGAGGGCGGAACTGTCGGCCATGCCTTCCTATAGCAGAAGGCCGGAGCGCTGCGACCCGCCCCGGCCCGGCCTCGACTGCCCGAACGGGGCAGGAGGCGATCAGTATGGTGCGCCTTCAGCGGCGCGGCATGGCCACCTGTGCCGGCTCGGAGCCGCCGCCGTTCAGCGACACCCACTGGTTGGGGTCGGTCTGCGCCTGGCGCTTGATGAACCGGTAGCCGGTTCCATGCCACAGCTTCATCTCGTTGGTGAAATTGTCGAGCACATAGTCGCCGCGATTGGTCACCACGGTCAGCACCGCGTGCCCCTCGCCATTGTGATCGCGCACGACGGTGATCAGCAGCGCCTCGCGCGGAAATCCCATGATGACGAGGCGGCGCTTCTTCTCCAGCACCAGATCCTCGCAGTCGCCCTTCCCGTCCACCGGATAGGTCCAGTATTCCTCGACGCCGAAATGATCGAGGTCGGAGACCTGCTCGATCTCCCGGTTCACCTGGATATTGACCCGGGCGATCTGGGCGAAGGCAGCCGGCGTGAGCTGCACCTCGCGGGCCCTGGCAAAGCGCATGCGGCACTCGGCGGCGTTCTCGGCGCAGAACTGCACCCAGCCGATCGGCGGCGATGTGATGGCACCAGCCGGCAGGGAGGCCTGCAGGCGGCGTGTCTCGGCCGTCTGGGCGGATGCGGCCCAGGGGGCCATCGAAACCAGAACGGCGGCTGCAACAATAAACGCAAGGCGACGCATGAAGGATGAACCCTCGTACCGACGATGACTGCCCTGCGACCCGGGGCCATTAATCTCCTGTTAATGATTGCGGCTCAAGCGTGACGTTAAGATATCGTTAACGGACCTTAATCGAACGTAAACGGACGGGCTGCGGCCCTGCATCCGACGGTCGGCGCGTTGTCACCGCGCCCAGCCCGTGCTTTAGAAACCGACCAAAGTCGCAAGCAGCGCGGCCTTTGCCGGCCGCGGAACATGGGGACCATGCCGATGACCACGGAACAGGATCTGCCCGAGCGCGAGGGCATGGACTATGACGTAGTGGTGGTCGGCGGCGGACCGGCGGGCCTTGCCACCGCCATCCGGCTGAAGCAGCTGAATGCCGATCTCACCGTGGTCGTCGTGGAGAAGGGCTCGGAGGTCGGCGCCCATATCCTGTCGGGTGCGGTCATCGACCCGGCCGGCCTCGACGCCCTGCTGCCCGACTGGCGCGAGGATCCGGACCGGCCGCTGAAGCAAGAGGTCACCGACGACCGCTTCTACTTCCTCGGCCCGGCCGGCAGCCTGCGCCTGCCCAATGTCATGATGCCGGGGCTGATGAACAACCACGGCAATTTCATCGGCTCGCTCGGCAATGTGACCAAGTGGCTGGCGGCCCGCGCCGAGGCGCTGGGCGTGGAAATCTATCCCGGCTTCGCCGCCGCCGAGGTGCTGTTCGACCACGGCGGCGCCGTGCGTGGCATCGCCACCGGCGACATGGGCATCGCCCGCGACGGCGAGGTCACCGACCGGTTCACCCGCGGCATGGAGCTGCGCGGCAAGTACACGGTCTTCGCGGAAGGCGCGCGCGGCCACCTGACCAAGCAGTTGATCCGCACGTTCCAGCTGGACGAGGGCCGTGAGCCGCCGAAATTCGGCATCGGCCTGAAGGAAGTCTGGCAGGTCAGGCCGGAGAACCACAAGCCGGGGCTGGTCCAGCATTCCTTCGGCTGGCCGCTGGACATGAAGACCGGCGGCGGCTCGTTCCTCTACCACGCCGAGGACAACCAGGTTTATGTCGGCTTCGTCGTCCACCTGAACTACGAGAACCCGACGCTTTCGCCCTTCGACGAGTTCCAGCGCTTCAAGCAGCACCCCTCCGTGCGCCCCATCCTGGAAGGCGGCAAGCGCCTGTCCTACGGCGCGCGCGCCATCACCGAGGGCGGCTGGCAGTCGGTGCCGAAGCTCGCCTTCCCGGGCGGCACGCTGGTCGGCTGCGCGGCCGGCCTCGTCAACGTGCCGCGCATCAAGGGCTCTCACAACGCGATCCTGTCGGGGATGCTGTGTGCCGAGCATCTGGCCGAGGCGATCGCTGCGGGGCGCGAACACGACGAGCTTGCGAGCTATGAAGGCGCCTGGCGCTCCTCGGCCATCGGCAAGGACCTGTGGACGGTGCGCAACGTCAAGCCGCTCTGGTCGAAGCTCGGCACGATCGGCGGCGTGATGCTGGGCGGCATCGACATGTGGTTCAATTCGCTGCTGCGCTTCTCGCCCTTCGGCACGCTGAAGCACGGCAAGCCGGACCATGCCACGCTGAAGCCGATCGACCAGGTCAAGCCGATCGTCTATCCGCGGCCCGATGGGGTCATCTCCTTCGACAAGCTGTCGAGCGTGTTCCTGTCGAACACCAACCACGAGGAGGATCAGCCGATCCACCTCACCCTGAAGGACCCGGCGGTGCCGATCCGCGACAACCTGCCGAAATATGGCGAGCCGGCCCGGCTCTATTGCCCGGCGGCCGTCTATGAGGTGGTCTATGGCGACGAGGCCGCGAAAACCGACCCGAAATTCGTGATCAACGCGCAGAACTGCGTCCACTGCAAAACCTGCGACATCAAGGATCCGGCCCAGAACATCAACTGGGTGACGCCCGAGGGCGGCGGCGGGCCGAACTATCCGGGGATGTGACCCGGCAGAGGCAAGGGGCGCCGCAAGGCCCCTCCCGGCCTGCCCGGCGCCGGTTCAGGTCCGGTTGATGGAGATGCCGCCTTCCACCGCCAGGGCCGACCCGGTGACGAAGCTGGAGGCATCCGAGGCGAGGAACAGCGCAGCCTCGGCGATCTCGCCGGGCTCTGCGAGGCGCTTCAGCGGATAGAGCCCCTCCACGAAGCTGCGCATCTCCGGCGTGGTGATGACCTGCCGGCCCATCGGCGTGTCGGTGCCTCCGACGAGCAGGACATTGGCCCTGATCTTTTGCGGCCCGTATTCGGCGGCCACGACCTGCATGAGGCCGATCAGCCCGGCCTTGCTGGCGGCATAGGCCACCATGCCGGGAAAGCCGACCGTGTGACCGACGAAACTCGATGTGAACAGGATCGAGCCGCCGCCGCGCGCGATCATGGCCGGCACCTGATGCCGGATCCCGAGGAACGAGCCGGTCAGGTTGACGTCGACGGCCTCCTGCCAGCCGGTCCGGGAGACCGTGGCGGCAGGCCCCATCTCACCCAGCGCGCCGGCATTGTTGAACGCGATGTCGAGCCCGCCGAAGCGCTGCTGCGCCAGCGCAACCGCTGCCTCTGCGACGTCCTCGCCTGCCACATCGCCGGCCAGGGTCGCGATCTCGCCGCCGGCCGTGCCGATGTCGCGCGCGAGCGCATCGAGGCCCGCCTGCCCTCGCGCCACGGCCACGATCCGGCATCCTTCCGCGGCGAACAGCAATGCCGCGGCCCGGCCGATGCCGGAGCTTGCGCCCGTGATGATGGCCACCTTGTTCTGAAGTCTGGTCATGGAATGCTCCTGTCGGGCGACCGTTCTGTCGCCGTGAGCAACCCATCGACCGGCACGGCCCCGGCCGCGACCCGATCTCTCCACCCGTTTTGTCGGGCAGCCCGCGCGGCCGTTACCGCCCCACCCGGTGGAGCACCATGCGGTGGCCGTTCTGGCAGCGCGTGGTCAGCCGGTTCGGCGCCTCGACCGTCACCGCGCAGCGCGTTTGAGGCATGGGACGGCCGTTGTCGCAGACGCCGCGGAAGTTGAGTTGCGACGTCCGGCCGGTCCAGCGCCCCCTGCCCTCGGTGCCGCAGCGGCCGGCGGCGGAATGGCGGAACAGTTCGCGGGCGATGATCGTGGCGCGCTGGGACCGGATCTCGACCGCCGGCTGGCCGCCGGGCTGCGCCGCCCACAACCCGGTGAAATCCTCGATGCGGTGACCGCCGCCTACCTGCGGGGGTCGCTGCTGCTGCGCCAGAGCGATCCCCGGCACGAGGGCGATAAGGGAGGCGAGAAGGGCGGTGCGAAACATCATGGCGATCATCCCGGGACGGCCGGCATCCATGGCCAAGGCTTGCGGCGAATCCGTGTCGCCAGACTAGCGCCTCGCGGCCCGGCAGGCGACGGCGCAGAGCCAGCTCCGCCTGCGCGCGTGCCTTGCGTGCAGGCCGGGGGACGACTACCCCTGCGCTGTTCCAACCGCTCGCCCCGCCATGCCCGTCACCCTGACCATCGCCGACCTGACCGAACGCTTTCCCGCGTTCCGCGTGGCTGTGCTGCTGTGCGAGGACCTGCGTATTCCGGCCGAACGGCCCGCCGCCCTCGACAGCCTGATCGCTGAACGCGAGGACGCGGCCCGCGCCGCCCATGCCGGCCGGGATCTCGCGGAGATCGACGGCATTGCCGCCTGGCGCGCGGCCTATCGCTCCTTCGGCATCAAGAAGACCAGCTACGGCTGCTCGGTGGAGCGGCTGATGAAGAATGCCCTTGCCGGCCGGACCCTGCCCTCCATCAACGCCTTCGTCGACGCCTACAACGCGGTCTCGCTGGCATCGGTCGCCTGTTGCGGCGCCGACGATCTCGACAAGACGACCCCGCCCTTCGCCTTCCGCTTCGCCCGGCCCGGCGACAGCTTCATCGACATGGGCGCGGAGGCCGGCGAGGATCCGAACGATCCACCGAAGGAGGGGGAGGTCGTCTATGCCGATGCCCGGCATGTCCTGTGCCGGCGCTGGAACTGGCGCCAGGACGCCCGCACGATCATCACGCCGGCGACGCGCCGTGCCATCCTGACCATCCAGACCAATGGCTCGGGCGACCTCGATGCGGCGGTAGCCGATGCGACCGACCTGCTCGGCCGCTTCTGCGGCGCTCGGGTGTCGGTTGCAGTCGCCGACCGGTCCAGTCCGGCCGTCGCGCTGGGCTGACCCCGCCCGTCCGGGCTCGCAGCCCTCGGTTCACCGGCCTATAGTCCCGCCCGCCCGGCGCGGCAGGCTCCGGAGCGTTGAAGGAGGAGACCCCGATGATCCGCACTGCAACGGCCGTCTGGAACGGCACCGGCCGCGACGGCAAAGGCCGCCTGACCACCGATTCCGGCGTCCTCGCCGACACCGCCTATTCCTTCGTCACCCGCTTCGAGAACGAGAAGGGCACCAATCCCGAGGAACTGATCGCGGCCGCCCATGCCGGCTGCTTCACCATGGCGCTGGCCTTCGGGCTGCAGAAGGCCGGTCTGACCGCGACCGAACTGAAGACGAGTTGCGCCATTTCCGGCGAGCGGGACGATGTCGGCTTCAAGGTGACGAAATCGGCGCTGACGCTGGCCGCCACCGTCCCCGGCGCCGACCGCGAGGCCTTCGCGGGCCTCGTCAAGACCGCCAAGGAGACCTGCCCGATCTCGCGCCTGCTGAACGCCGATATCTCGCTCGACTGGACGCTCGCCTGAGCGGGCGGTGCCGCACCCCGGCCTGCGACCGGCCGGGGTGCCGATTCATTTCACTTGAACCATTCGGATAAAGCCGGCCTCAACGATCCTCTGCCAGACTGTCTTTCCCGGGAGGACAGAGGATCGATGGCCGACGACTTCGCCATGAACTTTCGCCGCAACCGCGGCGCGGCCCCTGCGCCCGCCGAGCGGCGGGACGGCAGCACCTCCACGGTGCTCATCGTCGCTGTCGCCCTCATGGCCGGATTTGGCGGCTTCTGGTTCCTCTCCGGCGGCACGTCGCTGCCACTGCCGAGCCTCGCTTCCATTCCCGGCATCTCGTCCATTCCGGGCTTCAGCGCGCAGAAGGCCGCGGCGCCGGTGCCGGCAGGCCCCTCCGGTCCGCGGTTCGTGGCGCCCGTGGCCGGTGTGAGAGAAAGCGCCGGTGCCGGCCTGACCGGCCTGGCCACGTCCGGCCGCCTCGCCCTGTCCTACCTTCCGGTTGGCCCGGTGGTGTTCCGCATGCCGGCGGCGACCGTCGAGGTGGATGGTCCCCGCCTGATGCCGCCGCCCATCGGCCGGGCCCGCACCGAGCGGGCCGTGCTCGACCATGGCGCGGTGCTGGCCCGCGAGCTTGCCAGCCTCTCGTCTGCCGCCTGCGACAGCCACCTGCGCCATCTGGCCGCCGCCAACGTGACCCTGTTCATCGCCGGGTTCTTCCCGCCGCGCACGCCGATCAATGCCGCGGCCTCGCCCGACACGGCGTTCTGGCAGCGCCCGGAGGCCAGCACCATCCGGCGCACGGTGGCCGATCTTGCCGCCATCGGGGCCTTCGCCCAGTCCGACTTCGGGCTTGACGCCTCTCCGCAGGCCAAGGGCCTGTTCGTCGGCGTCGGCCAGCAACGGCCCGCCTGCACATGACCCATGGGCAGGTTATCGCTGACAAGACCGTGATCGCCCCGCTTTCGCCGGAATTGCCCGGCGCTATGCGTCCGTTGTGATCCTGACCCATGGGATTCGTCATGCCGCCCGCACTCCTCGGCGTTGCCGTCGCCGCCATCGCCATCGTCGCCTATGCCATGGTCCGCAAGGCCATCGCGGCCCAGCCACAGCCGAAGCCGGTTCGCGCCGACCAGCCGATCCGCAAGTTGCGCCGTGACCCCGTGACGGGCGAATATCGTCCCTGAGGCCTGGACCGGCCCGCGGCGGTTGACCCCCTCGCACCCGGTCAGTATGGGTCGGCTCCGCTCGTCCCGACAGGCCGCACCGCGATGTCTTCAGCCCACCTGCCCCCGCACATGCGGCCCGAACGCTCGTTCCAGGGCCTGATTCTGGCGCTCCAGACCTTCTGGGCGGAGAAGGGCTGCGTCATTCTCCAGCCCTACGACATGGAAGTCGGGGCCGGCACCTCCCATCCCGGAACGATGTTGCGCTCGCTGGGCCCGCGTCCGTGGAACGCTGCCTATGTCCAGCCCTCGCGCCGGCCGAAGGACGGCCGCTATGGCGAGAACCCCAACCGCCTGCAGCACTATTACCAGTTCCAGGTCATCCTGAAGCCCAATCCGCCCGACCTCCAGGAGCTCTATCTCGGCTCGCTGGAGGCCATCGGCCTCGACCCCCGGCTCCACGACATCCGCTTCGTCGAGGACGACTGGGAGAACCCGACGCTCGGCGCCTGGGGCCTCGGCTGGGAGTGCTGGTGCGACGGCATGGAGGTCAGCCAGTTCACCTATTTCCAGCAGGTCGCCGGCATCGAATGCGCGCCCGTATCAGGCGAACTGACCTATGGCCTGGAGCGCCTTGCCTGCTACCTGCAGAATGTCGAGAGCATCATGGAGCTGAACTTCAACGGCCGCGAGGGGCCTGAGAAGGTCACCTATCGCGAGGTGTTCCTGCAGGCCGAGCAGGAATATTCCCGCTACAATTTCGAACATGCCGACACCGCCGCCCTGTTCCGCCGGTTCGCCGAGGCCGAGACCGAGTGCCGGTCGCTGCTCGAGAAGGGCGAAGGCGGGGACCGGCACCTGATGGTTCAGCCCGCCTATGACCAGTGCCTCAAGGCCGGGCATGCCTTCAACCTCCTGGATGCCCGCGGGGTCATCTCGGTGACCGAGCGGCAGAGCTACATCCTGCGCGTGCGCGAACTGGCAAAGGCCTGCGGCGCCGCCTGGCTGAAGACCGAAGCCGGGGGGATGGCGGCATGACCGGGCCGTCACGCCGCGTCATGGTCGCGGGCCTTGCCGTGCAGGCCTGGCTCGTGCCGGCGACACCCCGCGCCCAGAGTGCCGACGATCCGGTCGCCACCGTCCGCGGCCTCTACGGCCGACAGCAGGGCACCAGCGACCAGCCCTTCCTGTCGGCGCGGCTGAAACGTCTGTTCGACGAGCAGATCGCCCGCTCCCGCCAGGCCGACGAGGTCATGCCCGGCCTCGATTTCGACTATGCCTGCGGCTGCCAGGACTATGACGAGGGCTTTCGCACCACGCTGCGCCTGACGGCCGGTACCCGTGACGCCGCCAGCGCCGAGGTGGTGGCCACCTTCCGCCTGTTCGATCAGGACAGCGAGATCCGCTTCGATCTCACCTACGAAAACGGTCGCTGGCTGATCGACGACGCGCGCCGCACCGGCACCGACGGATGGACGCTGTCCCATCTCCTCCAGATGCAGAATTGATGACGGCGCCATGCCCGACCTCCTTCTCGAACTTCTGTCAGAAGAAATCCCGGCCCGCATGCAGGCCGATGCCGCCGCGCATCTGAAAAAGGCGGTCACCGACGCCCTGGTGGCGAAGGGCTGCCTCTACGAGGGCGCGCGCGCCATCGTGACGCCGCGGCGCATCGCGCTGTCGGTCCACGGCCTGCCGGCCGCCTCGCCGGACGTCCGCGAGGAGCGCAAGGGCCCGCGCGTGGGCGCGCCGGACGCGGCGATCCAGGGCTTCCTGAAGAGCGCGGGTCTCGCCTCCATCGACGAGGCCACCATCCAGTCCGACCCGAAGAAGGGCGACAGCTATATCGCCGTCATCAACAAGCCGGGCCGGCCCACCCCCGAGGTGATCGCCGAGATCGTGCCCGACGTGGTGCGCGCCTTCCCCTGGCCGAAATCCATACGCTGGGGCGCGGCCTCGGTCTCGCCCGGCTCGCTGCGCTGGGTGCGGCCGCTTCAGTCGATCCTCTGCACCTTCGGGCCGGAGACCGAGGAACCGGAGGTCATCCGGTTCTCCATCGACGGCATCGCCTCGGGCGAGGAGACGCGCGGCCACCGCTTCATGGCGCCCGCCCCGTTCCGCGTGCGGCGCATGGACGATTATCTGACCGGGCTGGAAAAGGCCTTCGTGGTGGCCGACCCGGAGGAGCGCAAGCGCCGCATCCTCGCCGACGCCAAGAACCTCTGTTTCGCGCAAGGGTTCGAACTGGTCGAGGACGAGGGCCTGCTGAACGAGGTCGCCGGCCTTGTCGAATGGCCGGTGGTGCTGATGGGCTCCTTCGAGGAAGCCTTCCTCACCATCCCCGACGAGGTCATCCGCGCCACCATCCGCGCCAACCAGAAGTGTTTCGTGGTGCGCGACCCGAAGTCCGGGCGGCTGGCCAACCGCTTCGTGCTGACCGCAAATCTTGAGGCCAGCGACGGCGGCACCGCCATCGTCGCCGGCAACGAGCGCGTCATCCGCGCGCGGCTGTCGGACGCGCTCTATTTCTTTGAGACCGACCAGAAGCCCCTGCCCGGCTATGAGGACAAGGGCAAGCCGCTGGACCAGCGCATGGCGAAGCTGCGCGCGCTCAACGTGGTGTTCCACGAGAAGCTGGGAACGCAGGGCGAGCGCGTGGAGCGCATCAAGGCGCTGGCCCGCCACATCGCGCCGCTGGTCGGTGCCGACCCGGACCTTGCCGAGCGCGCCGCGGAACTCGCCAAGGCCGACCTGATGACCGAGGTGGTCGGAGAGTTTCCCGAGGTGCAGGGCCTGATGGGGCGGAAATATGCGGCGCTGCAGGGCGAGCCCGAGAGCGTCTGCATCGCCATCGAGGACCATTACAAGCCGCAGGGGCCGTCCGACCGCGTGCCGACGGACAAGGTGGCGGTGGCTGTGGCGCTGGCCGACAAGCTGGACACGCTGGTAGGCTTCTGGGCCATCGACGAGAAGCCGACGGGGTCGAAGGATCCGTTCGCGCTGAGGAGGGCAGCGCTGGGGGTGATCCGGTTGGTGGCTGAGAATGACACCAAGATTAGTCTCTACCGGAATCTACCCATCCTTTTTGTTCAGCCGTTGATTTCGCAACTTTATGAGGGTTTTCTCCGTCTGTCGAAAGAGTCTGCGTCGACCATACACGATCAGGGAGAAAAACTGATCCGTGATCTGCCGCTTGTTCTGGCATTCCTTGACAGCGATGGATTGTATTCAAAATTCAAGTCGGACTTCTTTGCATTTATGGAAGCTCATCGTAGCGAGGTCGGAGACTGGGCCAAGCCATATCCTTATCAGATGGAGATTATTGATAGGATCGTTCGTCAGACTTATACGCTCGATGGGGAAATGCTTAGTCCAGATCAAAGCCAAGAGGCGCTTGAGAAGGCATTCGCCATCAAGGCCCTTTCCAACCGTCTGATTGAAGGATCGTCCATTGTTCTAAACGAACGCGAAGGGTTTTTATCGGAAACGATACTTGACGGATTGAAAGTTCCGCTAGACGGCCGATATCCGGAATTGTGGCGCTTTGCGTTAGATCGCACCAAAAATCTACTCTCCTTCTTCCACGACCGCCTGAAGGTCCTGCTCCGCGACCAGGGCCAGCGTCACGACCTCGTCGATGCCGTTCTGGCATCCGGCGAGGGCAATGACGACCTCCTCCTCGTCGTCCGCCGCGTCGAGGCGCTCACCGCCCTGCTCGGCACCGAGGACGGGAAAAACCTGCTCGCCGGCACCAAGCGGGCCATGAACATCCTGCGCATCGAGGAGAAGAAGGACGGCCGCACCTATGACGGCGCGCCGGATGCCGCCCTCGTCCACGACAAGGGCGTCCCCGAGGAACGCGCATTGTTTAACCTGTTAAACAGTGCCACGACCCACGCCCGCGACCATGTCGCCCGGGAGGATTTCGCCGGCGCCATGAAGGCGCTCGCCGAGCTGCGCCCGGCGGTCGATGCCTTCTTCGAGAAGGTCACCGTCAATGCCGAGGATCCGGCGCTGCGCGAAAACCGGCTGAAGATGCTGGCCCAGCTGCGCGCTGCAACCGCCACGGTGGCGGATTTCTCGAAGATCGAGGGCTAAGGCGGCGGCCACGCCTTCGCCTATCGCCCGGCCACCTCGACGAGCAGCGCGCGCAGGGCCGGCGTCGGCTGGCCGTAGGTGAGTGCGAGATCCTTGCCCACCCAGCGGGCCCAGGCCTGGCTGCCGTCGTCGCGGAACAGCACGAACAGGCGGTTGTCCTCGCAGGCCTGCGGCCGGCACACCGCACCGGCCAGATAGCGCACGCCGTCGCGCTCGATGGCCCGCGTCGGCAGGACCGTGCCCTCGCCGCCGCCGCCGAACACGTGGACCCAGCGGTCGATATTGCGCTCGCGGCGGAACACCCCGTCCCAGGCTTGCTTGAAGGCGGGCCGCTGCAGCAGCACGTCGATCCCCGGCAAGGGTTCCTGTGCCGGCAGCGAACCGGTCGCAACGCCTGTCGCGATGGCTGCAAGGAGCAGCCGCCTCGTCACCCCGCCAGCCACGACCTGCCTCCTGATGCAGCAACCGCCGGGGTGGCCCGGCGTCCCTTATGCCTAGCGCGCGAACTTCTTGTACTGGATGCGCTTCGGAATGGTGGAATCGATGCCGAGGCGGCGCTTCTTGTCCTCCTCGTAGTCCTGGAAATTGCCTTCGAACCATTCCACGTGGCTGTCGCCCTCGAAGGCGAGGATATGGGTGGCGATGCGGTCGAGGAACATGCGGTCATGGCTGATGATGACCGCGCAGCCGGCATAATCCTCCAGCGCCTCCTCCAGCGCCCTCAGCGTCTCCACGTCGAGATCGTTGGTCGGCTCGTCGAGGAGCAGGACATTGGCGCCGCGCTGCAGGATCTTGGCCAGATGCACGCGGTTGCGCTCGCCGCCGGAGAGCTGGCCGACCTTCTTCTGCTGGTCGCCGCCCTTGAAGTTGAAGGCGCCGCAATAGGCCCGGGCATTGATCTCGCGCTTGCCGAGATAGAGGATCTCGTTGCCGCCTGAGATTTCCTCATAGACCGTCTTGGTGGCGGCCAAAGCGTCGCGCGACTGGTCGACATAGCCGAGCTTGACGTTGTCGGCGATGATGATCTCGCCGGAATCGGGGCTTTCCTGCCCGGCGATCATGCGGAACAGCGTCGTCTTGCCGGCGCCGTTCGGGCCGATGATCCCGACGATACCGCCCGGCGGCAGGCGGAACGACAGGTTGTCGATCAGCAGCTTGTCGCCGAACGCCTTCGACAGGTCCTTGAACTCGATGACATTGTTGCCCAGCCGCTCGGCGATCGGGATGATGATCTGCGCGGTGGTCGGGCCGGCCTCGGCCGCCTTCTTCACCAGGTCGTCATAGCGCTGGATGCGCGCCTTGTTCTTGGCCTGCCGGGCCTTCGGCGACGAGCCCATCCACTCCGCCTCGCGGGCCAGCGTCTTCAGGCGCGTCTCCTCCTCGCGACCCTCCTGGATCAGCCGCTTCTGCTTCTGCTGAAGCCACGAGGAATAGTTGCCCTCATAGGGAATGCCCTTGCCGCGATCGAGTTCGAGGATCCAACCGGTGACATTGTCGAGGAAGTAGCGGTCGTGGGTGACGATCAGGATGGCGCCCGGATAGGTGCGCAGGTGCCCCTCCAGCCAGGCCGTGGTCTCGGCATCGAGATGGTTGGTCGGCTCGTCGAGCAGCAGCACTTCCGGCTGGTCGAGCAGCAGGCGGCACAGCGCGACGCGGCGCTTCTCGCCGCCCGAAAGCTTGTCCACCGACCAGTCGTCCGGCGGGCAGATCAGCGCGTCCATGGCCTGATCGACCTTGCTGTCGAGGTCCCACAGGCCCTGCGCCTCGATCTCGTCCTGGAGCCGGGCCATCTCGTCGGCGCCCTCGTCCGTGTAGTTCATGGCCAGTTCGTTGTAGCGGTCGAGGATCGCCTTCTTCGCCGCCACGCCCAGCATGACATTCTCGCGGACATTGAGGCCCGCATCGAGTTGCGGCTCCTGCGGCAGGTAGCCGACGCGCACGCCGTCCGCCGCCCAGGCCTCGCCGGTGAACTCCTTGTCCAAGCCGGCCATGATTCGCAGAAGGGTCGACTTGCCCGAGCCGTTGACGCCGAGCACGCCGATCTTGGCATCCGGGTAGAACGACAGATGGACGTTCTCCAGCACCTTCTTGCCGTTGGGATAGGCCTTGGTCAGGCCGGACATGTGATAGGCGAACTGGCGGGCCATGAAGGGTGCGTCCTCGGCTGGGCCGCGCCGGACGGCGGCGCGGGTCGATCGTGTCCTGTCGGAAGGGTTGGCCGCGAGATAGCGGCCGGACCGCCGGGAAGCAAGGCAAGACCCGGAAATTTCCCAACATGACGCTGCGACACTGGCTGGTAACAATGCCGCCCGACTATGGCCTCGCCCGCGCGTGCGGGAGAGGGGGAATGGGAGACATCGACATGACCGGACTTCGCTTCATTGCCGCCGCTGCCGCGCTTGTGGGCTCGGTTTCGCTGGCTGGCGCCCAGCAGATCACCGGCACCTACCAGGTGATCGGCGACAACGCCAACGGCACCGGCTATCGCGGCGTGGCGCAGATTTCCGGGACGGCCGGCGGCAATTGCTCCATCCGCTGGCAGATCGTCAACACGCCGCCCACCCAGGGTTTCTGCATGCGCCAGGGCAATGTCCTGTCCGCCGCCTATCGGCTCGGCAACGCCATCGGCCTCGTCGTCTACCGGATCGGCAATGACGGGGTCCTGAACGGCACCTGGACGGTGGCGGGCCAGGAAGGCGTCGGCCGCGAGCGACTGGTGCCGCAGCGCTGAGGCTTTACAGGCCGCGCAGGAAATCGAGCAGGAGGCGCGAAACCTCCTCCGGCCGCTCCTGCTGGATCCAGTGCCCGGCGCCGGGGATGACATGCACACCCCGGCAGGCGGGCAGGGTGCGCGGATAGGCATCGAGCTGCGCCCGGGTGGCGGGGAAATGCATGACCCCGTCCTCGGCGCCGGCAATGAACAGGGCGGGCTGGCGGATCGGTTCGCCGCGCCACGCTGCCGTCAGGCGGACGTTTCGCCGGAGGTTGCGATACCAGTTCAGTCCGCCGCGGAAGCCGGAATGGCGGAAAGCGGCCGCCATGGCGTCGAGATGGGCGTCGGTGAGCCAGGACGGCAGTTGCGCGGGAACGTCCATGTTCTCCATGAGCCCGCCGGGCGTCTTCAGCCTGATCATGCTCTTGCGGCGGTCCTGCCGCCCGCCGGTGCCGTCGTTGTAGATGCGCTTCAGGCTTTCGCGCGGATCGGCGTCGAGCTCGGCCTCGGCCACGCCGGGCACCTGGAAATACTGGATGTAGAAGTCGCGGATGCCCTGTTTCTCCAGCGAGGTGAGCAGGTCCGTCTGCGCCGGCGGCGTCCACGGCACGCTCATGCCGACGACGGCGCGGAAGATGTCGGGCCGCAGCAGCGCCGCATGCCAGGCAACCGGCGCGCCCCAGTCGTGGCCGACGATCACCGCCGAGGTCTCGCCCAGCGCCTTGACCAGCGCCACCTGGTCGGCGACGAGGTCGAGGATCGTATAGCGCTCGATCTCGGCCGGGGCATCGGTCTCGCCATAGCCGCGCATGTCGGGCGCGACCGCCCGGTAGCCGGCCGCGGCGAGGGCGCCGATCTGGTGTTGCCACGAGGCCCAGCCCTCCGGCCAGCCGTGGCAGAACAGCACGAGCGGGCCCGATCCCGCCTCTGCATAGCGGATCGTGATCTGGTTGGCGGTCACGGTGCGGAGCACGGTCTCCGGCGCGCGGGAAGCGGTCATCGGCCCCTCCGGGGGAATGGTTCTGGCCGTCAGGCTAGCCCAAGGCGGCGCGCCGTCCTCCCGGCCCGAAAGGGGGATACCGCTTGACAGTCAGGCCGGCCGGCATCAACTTAACCTGATGGTTAAATCTCATGCCGAAACACTGGACCGCACCTTCGCGGCCCTCGCCGATCCGACCCGCCGTGCCATGGTGATGCGCCTCGGCGAGATGCCGGACCTGTCGGTGAGCGAACTTGCGCGCCCCTTCCCCATGTCGCTGCCGGCGGTGATGAAGCATCTCGACGTGCTGTCCGATGCGGGGCTCGTCATCCGCACCAAGACGGGGCGCACGGTCCATTGCCGCCTCGCGGCCTCGCCGATGCGCGAGGCCATGGACTGGCTCGCACGCTACGAGCGGTTCTGGACCAGCCAGCTCGACCGGCTGGAAGCCTTCCTCGAGCAGGAATGAGCCTTCTGTCCGCTCTGCCCGCGCTCAACGCACCGGCAGGCACAGGACCGAACCGGCCGGCGCCAGCGTCACCGAGGCCATGGCAAAGGCGGTGATCGCAAGCCCGATGACCCGGCCCGCCAGCGGGCGCGTCGCCATCCCCTTGAGCGCGACGAGGCCGAGCGTCGAGGCCATCACCGCCGGCACCGTACCGAGCCCGAAGCCGAGCATCAGGCTCGCCCCGCCCGAACCGGTCCCGGTCAGCATGGCGGTGAACAGGGCGCCATAGACCATGGCGCAGGGCATGAAACCCCACAGGACGCCGGTGGCGACCGGCGCGCCGGCCCCGAATGCCGGATGGCGCCCGGCAAAGCTGACGAGCGCATGACCCACGGGCGCCGCCAGCCGGTCGAACCCGAGCATGGCCGGCACGATGCCGGCCGTCGACAGGCCGATCCAGCCGAGCGTTGCCGCCGCGGCCCACTGGAGCACCCGATAGGCTGCCGCCTGATCGAAGGCGCCCGCGAGCGAAGACCCGAACAGGCCGAGAATGCCCCCGGCTGTCGCATAGGCGAGGACGCGGCCAGCCTGGGTCAGCGCAAGAACGCGGGTGCGCGTCGCCGGATCGGCATCCGGCGACCCGATGAACAGCACGGCCGTGCCGATGGCGCCGCACATGCCGGCGCAGTGCAGGCTGGAGGCAAGGCCCAAAAGGAGCCCGGCAAGGATCGGCCACTGATGATCCATGGTGGCGGATATCCTCGTCCGGCGCGGTCAGACCGCCGTCGAATGGCGGCCGGCCCGGGCGAGATGGGCGTCGAACACGGAGGCGACGACACGCACGAAGGGCTGGCCCGCCTCGGGAACGGTCACGCGACGGCCCTCGCGCGCCACCAGGCCCTCGTCCTCCAGCGCGACAAGCCGCTCCATATCCGCATCGAACAGGCTTGCCGGAAGACCGAACCGGTCCGCCTCGGCATCGAGATCGGCAGCGAAATCGCACATCAGCCGCTCGATCACGGCCGCCCGGACGCGGTCCTCCTGCGACAGGGCAAGGCCGCGAACCGTCGCAGGCTCGCCGCGGTCGATGGCCCGCTGGTATCCTGCGATATCGGGCGCGTTCTGGACGAAGCCCTGCGGCAGACGCCCGATGGCCGAGGCCCCGAACCCGATCAGGGCATCGGGCGCATCGGTGGTGTAGCCCTGGAAGTTGCGACGCAGGTGACGCTCCCGGGCGGCGACGGCCATGGGGTCGGCCGGCAGGGCGAAATGGTCGAGACCGATCGGCTGGTAGCCAAGCCCCGCAAGCGCCGCGCGTGCCAGCGCCGCCTGGCGGAACCGGCCCGCCGCATCCGGCAGCGCAGCGGTATCGATCAGCCGCTGGTGGGTCTTGAACCACGGCACATGGGCATAGCCGAACAGCGCGATGCGATCGGGCCGGAGCGCGCCGGCAAGGGTGATGGTGGTGACGAGATCGGCATCGCTCTGGTGCGGCAGGCCATACATCAGGTCGAAGGCCACGGCACCGATGCCGGCACCGCGCAGGGCAGCGACAGCCACCTCCACGACCGCATAGGGCTGCACGCGGCCGATGGCGGTCTGGACATGGGCGTTGAGGTCCTGGACGCCGAGGCTGGCGCGGGTGACGCCCATCCCGGCAAGTGCGTCGGCCAGCGGCCCCGTGACCTGGCGCGGATCGAGCTCGATGGCGTGCTCGTGGCCTTCCTCCAGGGTGAAGCGCCGCCCGAGGCGCCCGGCAATCTCCGCCAGACCCTCTGCGCCGAGCATGCTCGGCGTGCCCCCGCCCCAATGGATATGGCGGACCGTGCGGGCGGGCGTCGCCGCCGCGATCAGGTCGATCTCCGCGAGCAGCCGGCGCTGATAGGCGCGGACCGGCGCGTCGCGCGCGACCACTTTGGTGTGGCAGCCGCAATAGGCGCACATCGCCGCGCAGAACGGCACATGCAGGTAGATGGAGAGGTGATCGTCGGGCGACAGCGCCTCGAGCCAGCCGCGACAGGTTGCGCCATCCACCTCCGGCCCGAAATAGGGCGCCGTCGGGTAGGACGTGTAGCGCGGCACCGCCCGCTCGGCGAGTTCGATGCGCTTGGCCGGAAGGTCGGTGGAAAGCGGGTTCGGTGTCATCGTCGCCATGGCGTTGGGGGGTTGCCCGTTGACGCAGGCGGCCAGGCCGCTTTGCCCGGTCACGTCAGCCGATCCGGCCCGCCTCCGCGTTGATCCGGATCAACGGCGCCCGGCGCCAAGGGGCCGGCATGGCGCCCCGGCCGATGCTGCACCGCACAGGTTGATTCACATCAATGTTCCCGACCGGCCCTCTGCGATGGTCGGCCGCGATGCGGATGAGCGGCCGGCGTCATGCCGTGGATTCGCGATCGGATGCTGGGGACCCCTATGACGGCGATTTCAACCAAGACTGTCTCCGCCACGGAGGCGATGAGCATGGTGGCCTTCCTGGCCACGGCCCTGCTGTGCCTGATCATCGCCTCCGGCTCGGTCGACAGCGGCTATACGTTCCACGCCCTGCTGAGCGCGGCCGCCTCCATCGGGGCCATCTTCCTCATCGCCAATCGCTATGCGACCCGGCCCGCGACGGTGCCGCAGGAGATCGACGGCCGGCCGAACTACAATATGGGCCCGGTCAAGTTTGCCGCCATGGCCGCCATGTTCTGGGGCATTGCCGGCTTCACGGTCGGCGTCGTCATCGCCTCGCAGCTGGCCTGGCCGGCGCTCAATTTCGACCTGCCCTGGATCAATTTCGGCCGCCTGAGGCCGCTGCACACATCGGCCGTGATCTTCGCCTTCGGCGGCAACGTGCTGATCGCGACATCGCTCTATGTCGTCCAGAAGACCTCGCGCGCGCGTCTGGCCGGCGAGATCGCGCCCTGGTTCGTGGTGCTCGGCTACAACTTCTTCATCGTCATCGCCGGCACCGGCTACCTGCTGGGCATCACCCAGTCGAAGGAATATGCCGAGCCGGAATGGTATGCGGACCTGTTCCTGACCGTCGTCTGGGTCGCCTATCTGCTGGTGTTCCTCGCAACGCTCTGGAAGCGCAGGGAACCGCACATCTTCGTGGCGAACTGGTTCTATCTCGCCTTCATCGTCACCATCGCCGTGCTGCATCTGGGCAACAACGCCGCCATGCCGGTGTCGATCTACTCGCCCAAGAGCTACAGCCTCTGGTCGGGCGTGCAGGATGCCATGTTCCAGTGGTGGTACGGGCACAATGCGGTTGGCTTCTTCCTGACCGCCGGCTTCCTCGCCATCATGTACTACTTCGTGCCGAAGCGGGCGGAGCGGCCAATCTATTCCTACCGGCTGTCCATCGTCCACTTCTGGGCGCTGATCTTCCTCTACATCTGGGCCGGCCCGCACCATCTCCACTACACGGCGCTGCCCGACTGGGCGCAGACGCTGGGCATGACCTTCTCCGTCATGCTGCTGATGCCGTCCTGGGGCGGCATGATCAACGGCCTGATGACGCTCTCGGGCGCCTGGGACAAGCTGCGCACCGATCCGGTGCTGCGCATGATGGTGGTTTCGCTCGCCTTTTACGGCATGTCGACCTTCGAGGGTCCGCTCATGTCGATCAAGGCCGTGAACTCGCTGTCGCACTACACGGACTGGACCATCGGCCATGTCCATTCCGGTGCGCTCGGCTGGGTCGCCTACATCTCGTTCGGCGCGCTCTACTGTCTCATTCCCTGGCTGTGGCAGCGCAAGCTCTATTCGAACCGGCTGGTCGAATGGCACTTCTGGGTCTCCAACCTCGGCATCGTGCTCTACATCTCGGCCATGTGGGTGGCCGGCATCATGCAGGGCCTGATGTGGCGCGCCTACACCGCGCTCGGCTTCCTCGAATACTCGTTCATCGAGACCGTCGAGGCCATGCACCCCTACTACGTGATCCGCATGCTCGGCGGCGTCCTGTTCCTCGCCGGCGCGCTGATCATGGTCTTCAACATCTTCATGACGGTGAGCCAGGGCGAGGCCGAGGAGGCCGAAGCCCGGCCCGCTCTCGTCCCGGCCCAGTGAGGAGGGCGGACCATGTCGCTCTGGAACAAGCATGCCATCTTCGAGAAGAACTCGATCATCCTGGTCATCGGTATCCTGATTGTCGTGTCGATCGGCGGCCTGGTGGAGATCGCGCCGCTCTTCTACCTCAGGAGCACCATCGAGCGGGTCCAGGGCGTCCGTCCCTATACGCCGCTCGAGCTTGCCGGCCGCAACATCTACATCCGCGAGGGCTGCTACAACTGCCACAGCCAGATGATCCGCCCGCTGCGCGACGAGGTCGAGCGTTACGGACACTATTCGCTGGCCGCCGAGAGCATGTTCGACAAGCCCTTCCAGTGGGGCTCCAAGCGCACGGGGCCTGACCTTGCCCGCGTCGGCGGCAAGTATTCCGACGAGTGGCATGTGGCCCACCTCGCCAACCCGCGTGCGATCGTGCCGCAATCGATCATGCCCGGCTATGCCTTCCTGGCGCAGGCCGAGGTCAACGTGAACCTGATCGCCTCGGACATGGTCGCCAACCGGCGTGGCGGCGTGCCCTATTCGGATGAGCAGATCGCCAATGCGGCGCAGGACATGCGCGCCCAGGTCAATCCCGACAGCGACCATGTCAGGGCCCTCCAGCAACGCTATCCCAATGCCACCGCACGCAATTTCGGCGGCAACCCGGCCGCCGCGCAGGGCGTCGTCACCGAGATGGACGCGCTGGTCGCCTACCTGCAGGTGCTCGGCACCATGGTCGATTTCAAGACCTACGACGCCCGCGCCAACATGCGCTGACCCCGGAGCGAACCCATGAGCACCTATTCCACGCTCGCCAGCTTCGCCCAGACGGCGGGGCTTCTCTACTTCATCGCGATGTTCCTCGCCGTCGCCGTCTATGCGTTCTGGCCGCGCAACAAGGCCCGCTTCGACGACGCCGCCCAGATCCCGCTCCGGGAGGACTGACCCATGGCCGACCACATGAAGCCCGAAATCGACGCCGCGACCGGGCGCAGCACCACCGGCCACGAATGGGACGGCATCAAGGAACTCAATTCGCCCCTGCCGAAATGGTGGCTCTACATTTTCTACGCCACCATCGTCTGGTCGATCGGCTACTGGATCGTCTATCCGGCCTGGCCGCTGGTCACGACCCACACGAAGGGCCTGTTCGGCTATTCCTCCCGCCAGGACGTCGCGCAGGACCTCGATGCCCTCCGCACCCTGCGGGCCGGGCGGAGCGCTGCCCTCGCCTCGACCCCGCTGCCCGACATTGCAAAGGATCCGGCCCTGCTGACCTTCGCGCTGGCCCAGGGCAAGGCCGCCTTCGGCGACAATTGCGCCCCCTGCCACGGCACCTCGGCCACCGGCTCGCCCGGCTATCCGAACCTGCGCGACGACGTCTGGCTGTGGGGTGGCAGGATCGAGGACATTCACCAGACCATCGCCCACGGCATCCGCAATGCCGACGACCGCTCGCGCCAGGGGCCGATGCCGGCCTTCGGCGGTCCGAACGGCGCGCTCAAGCCCGAAGAGATCGTCCAGGTGGCGAATTTCGTCCGCCAGCTCTCCGGGCAGTCCACGCGCGCCGGCGTCGACCTCGCCAAGGGCCGGGAGCTGTTCGCCACCAATTGTTCGAGCTGCCACGGCGACGAGGGCCGCGGCAACCAGGAACTCGGCGCGCCGAACCTGACGACACCGGTGGCCATCTATGGCCTCGACGAGCGGACGATCATCCAGACGATCACCCAGGGGCGCGCCGGCGTCATGCCGGGCTGGGCCGGCCGGCTGGACGAGACCACTGTCAAGGCCCTGGCCGTCTACGTTCACGCCCTCGGCGGCGGGCGCTGACGCCCGCTTCGGTCGGTCGCGCCCGTCGCGCGGCCGGTCCCGCCGCCGCCGGAACGCTGCCATTTCCTCCCGGCTTGCGGCAGGTCAAGGCGCCGGCCGCGCAATCGGCCATGGATGGCAGGACACGCGCGCCGAAGGTGCGCCCTCCCCCGAGGATCCCATGCGGGACGCTGCTGCCCACCCAGTCCATCTTCCCGAACCCTCGGGCGTGCCGGCCGATGACGAGCCGCTCTATGCCTCGCGCCTGCACGTCTACCAGCAGGGCGTGAAGGGCCGCCTGCGCACCATCAAGTGGGCGGTGCTGTTCGTCTGCCTCGGCCTTTATTATTTCCTGCCGTTCCTGCGCTGGTATCGCGGCCCCAACCAGCCGGACCAGGCGGTGCTGGTCGACCTGGCCCACAACCGTTTCTATTTCTTCTTCATCGAGATCTGGCCGCAGGAGGTCTACTACTTCACCGGCCTGCTGGTGCTGGCCGCTCTCGCCCTGTTCCTCATGAACGCCGTCGCCGGCCGCGTCTGGTGCGGCTATCTGTGCCCGCAGACGGTCTGGACCGACCTGTTCATGGCTGTCGAGCGCTGGGTGGAAGGCGAGCGGCGCGAGCGGATCATCGCCGACAGCCAGCCGCTGACCGCCGCAAGGGCCGGCCGCAAGGTGCTGAAGCACTTTCTCTGGCTGATGATCGCCTGGTGGACTGGCGGTGCCTGGGTGCTCTATTTCGCCGATGCCCCGACGCTGGTGAAGGACCTCGCCACCTTCCAGGCCCCGATGGTGGCCTATCTGTGGATCGGCATCCTCACCTTCACCACCTACACGCTGGCCGGCCTGATGCGCGAGCAGGTCTGCCTCTACATGTGCCCCTGGCCGCGGATCCAGGCCGCGCTGACCGACGAATATGCGCTCAACGTCACCTATCGCTACGATCGCGGCGAGCCCCGCATGTCGGCCAAGGCGGCGGTGAAGGCGCGCGAGGCGAGCCAGCCGGCGGGCGACTGCATCGACTGCAGGCAATGCGTCGTGGTCTGCCCGACCGGCGTCGATATCCGCGACGGCTCGCAACTCGGCTGCATCCAGTGCGGCCTGTGCATCGATGCCTGCAACACCGTCATGACCAAGGTGAACCGGCCGCTGGGCCTGATCGCCTACGACAACGACGTCAATATCGAGCGGCGCGCCAACGGCCTGGACGAGACCTATCCCATCGTCCGCTCGCGCACCGTCCTCTATGCCGGGCTGATCGCGCTCGTCGGGCTCGTCATGCTCTACGGGCTGATGACGCGCTCGTTCACCGACATGTCGGTGCTGCACGACCGCAATCCGCTGTTCGTCCAGCTCTCCGACGGCTCGATCCGCAACAGCTACACCGTTCGGATCCTGAACAAGCGGGCGCTGCACCGCGTCTTCGTGCTTGCCGTCGACAACCCGCCGCTGGCCCGCGCCAATGCGGTCGGCATCACCACCACGGCCGGAGACTGGCCCGTCATCGACGTCGCGCCCGATGCCACGCGCGAGCTCATCGTGCATGTCACCGTGCCCAACGGCGCCAGCCTGCCGGCGTCATCGCCGATCACCTTCCGCATCACGGAGCTCGGCTCGGGCGAGCGCGTAACCACCCGCGACCACTTCATCGCCCGCTGACCCCCGCAGAGCGACTGAATCAGGAGGCGCATCATGGCCCGAACCCCATCCTCCGCACTGGCAGCCGCCGGCATGGCACCGCAGGGAGGGCGCAGGCTCTCCGGCCGCGGCGTGTTCCTGATCCTGGCGGCCTTCTTCGGCGTGGTCTTCACCGTCAATGCCGTGATGATCTCGCTGGCCATCGACACCCTGCCGGGCACGGTCACCGACAGCGCCTATCGGGCAAGCCAGCGCTACAACCAGACCATCGCGGAGGCGGGCGAGCGCGAGGCGCGGGGCTGGAAGGTCGATGCCCATGTGGCGCGCGACCCGTCCGGCACGACAGCCGTCACGATCAGCCTGCGCAACCGGGAGGGCGCCCCGCTCGACCGAATCGCGGTCACCGCCCGGCTGCTGCACCCCGCCCATCGGAACAATGACCGCGTGTTCGACCTCAGCCGCACGGGACCGGGCGCCTTTGCCGGCACGACCGATGCCGTCGCGGCCGGCGCCTATGACCTCATCATCGCCATCGACCGCGACGGCGAGACGACCTACCGCACCCGCAACAGGGTCATGCTGCCATGACCGCAACGACGGCCATTCTGGCCGGCACCGCCCTGCCCCGCACGGTTCCGGCGCCCGTCGCCGGCCCTCCGGCCGATGGCGTCACCGATCTCGGACTGTTCGTCCAGCCGCTGGACGAGGAAACCTGCCGCATCGACCTTGCCGTCGATGGCATCACCTGTGCTGCCTGCATGCCGATCATCGAGCGCGGTCTTGCCGCCGAGCCCGGCATTGCCGGCGCGCGCGTGAACCTGACCAATCGCCGCGTGACGGTCGACTGGCGCACGGGCGAGACCGGGCCGCAGGCGATCGTCGACCGGCTCGCCCGCCTCGGCTTCAGGGCCTATCCCTTCGACCCGAAGCTGGCCGAGAGCGCGGAGGCCCGCGAGGCCGCGTTCCTGTTGAAATGCCTCGGCGTCGCCGGCTTCGCCATGATGAACATCATGCTGCTGTCGGTGTCGGTCTGGTCGGGCAATGTCACCGACATCACGCCCGAACAGCGCGATTTCTTCCACTGGCTGTCGGCGCTCATCGCCGTGCCGGCGGTGGCCTATGCCGGCCGGCCGTTCTTCCGCTCCGCCTGGCATGCGCTTGCCGCCCGCGAGCTCAACATGGACGTGCCGATCTCGCTCGGCGTGCTGCTCGCGGTCGGCATGTCGCTGGCCGAGACCTGGCGTTCGGCGACTCACGCCTATTTCGACAGCGCGGTCATGCTGCTGTTCTTCCTCCTGATCGGGCGCTATCTCGAACAGCTGATGCGCCGCAAGACGCGGGCGGTGGCAACCAACATCGCCGCGCTCAAGGCCGAGATGGCCCTGAAGCGTCTGGACGACGGCACGTTGCGGCAGGTGCCGATCGCCGCGATCGCGGCCGGCGACACGGTGCTGGTGCGGCCCGGCGAGCGCATCTCGGTCGATGGCACGGTGATCGAGGGCCAGTCCACGATCGAC
Source organism: Phreatobacter sp. (assembly GCF_051860605.1). Taxonomy (GTDB): domain Bacteria; phylum Pseudomonadota; class Alphaproteobacteria; order Rhizobiales; family Phreatobacteraceae; genus Phreatobacter. The sequence continues at coordinate 88,954 of NZ_JBHYDR010000012.1, forward strand.
CAGAGCCTTGTCACCGGCGAGACCCTGCCCGCCGCGGCGGGCCCCGGATCCGCGGTCTATGCGGGCACGCTCAACACCAGCGGCACGCTCGTCCTGAAGGTGTCGGCAGCCGCCCGCGGCACCCTGCTCGACGAGGTGTCGCGCCTCATCGAGACGGCCGTTGAATCACGCACCGCCTATCGCCAGCTCGCCGACCGGGCGGCACGGCTCTATTCGCCGTTCGTCCATGTCACGGCGCTCGCGACCTTCGCCGGCTGGCTGCTGGTCGGCGCGGAATGGCAGCATGCGCTGATCGTCGCCATCACCGTGCTGATCATCACCTGCCCCTGTGCGCTGGGACTGGCCATTCCGGCCGTGCAGGTGGTCGCCTCCGGCGCGCTGTTCAGGGCCAACGTGCTTCTGCAGTCCGGCGATGCGCTGGAGCGCCTGGCGGAGGCCGACACCATCGTCTTCGACAAGACCGGCACCCTGACCCTGCCCGAGCCGGCCCTTGCCGATGCCGGCACCATCGAGCCCGAGCTCCTCGCGGTGGCGGGCCGGCTCGCCGCCGCCTCGCATCATCCGCTCGCCATGGCGCTGGCCCGCGCAGCCGGGGCCGATGCGGCTCCGGTCGAGGCGAAGGAGGAGCCGGGTCGGGGCGTGACGGCCGTCATCGACGGCGCCCGCGCCCGGCTCGGCAGCGCAGCCTTTTGCGGCGCCGAGGCGGAAGCGCAGGCTGTCGCCGCGCGCCATCCCGATGCGTCGATCCTCTGCCTCGGCTGGGGCGAGCGCCGCCAGGCCTTTGCCATCCGCCAGGCCCTCCGGCCCGACGCGCGGGATATCGTCGAGACGCTCGGGCGGGCCGGCTATCGCATCGAGATCCTGTCCGGCGACCGGCCGGCCGCCGTCGCGACCGTCGCGGCCGCCCTCGGCATCGCCGCCTTTGCCGGCGGGCTGAAGCCGGCCGACAAGATCGCCCGGCTGGAGGCCTTGAAGGCCGCCGGACGCAAGGTCCTCATGGTGGGCGACGGGCTCAACGATGCGCCGGCACTTGCCGCTGCCCATGTCTCGATCTCGCCGATCACCGCCGTCCATCTGGCGCAGGCCGCCGCCGACGCGATCTTCCTCGGAGACCGGCTCGCGCCGGTCGCGCAGGCGCTCGCCCTGTCCCGCAAGGCCCGCCGCCTCATGACCGGCAACCTGTGGCTGGCGGTGATCTACAATGCCCTGGCCGTGCCGATCGCCGTGGCCGGCTGGGTGACGCCGCTGATTGCCGCGCTCGCCATGTCGGGCTCCTCGGTGATCGTCACCGCCAATGCGCTCAGGGCCCGCACGGGCAGGCTTTAGGAGCAGGCCATGGACATTCTGGTGATTCTGGTGCCGCTCGCGCTCGGTCTTGGCCTGCTCGGCCTCGTCGGCTTCCTCTGGTCGCTCAACAGCGGCCAGTACGACGACCTGGACGGCGCCACCTGGCGCGCGATCATGGACGACGACGACCGGATACCTGAAGCGGCGCGCGAGCCCGATCAGGAAACGCCGGGCTCCGGCGCCACCACCTTGACGAAGCCGAGGCTGCCCGGCCTGAAATCGTGAGAGATCAGGTCGCGGCCGATATCGGTCCAGGCCGCGATCCTGTCCTCGGCGATCCGCGCATCGGTATCCTCGATGACGATGTGACCGCAGGCGCGCTCGCGCGCCAGGCTATCGACGAATGAGAACAGAACGTCGGGCGCCGTGCTGGCCGGCAGTTCGGCACGCGAGAGATAGGATATTTCCAGCCGGCGGCGGGTGCGGGGATCGGGCGTCACCCGGAACAGGCAGGAGGCATGGGCATAGCCGCGCTGGTCGCTGACGACCACGCATCCGGCATTGCTGCGCTTGCCGGCAAGCCGGGCCAGATGGTCCCGCCATGCCGCCATCTCGATTTCCGGATAGCACAGCCTGACAAGGGCGAAGACGGCCAGAGCCTCGTTCGCGTCGATGATGCGGGCGCTGAACATGGAGCGGAGGACGGTCCCATTCTGCTTCGGGCCGGCAGGATGAGGGCATGGCTGACATCCGTCCTTGTGCTGGATCAATTGGTCGGGTTCGAATGAATGTAGAATGGTGGTAGAGACATCCTTGTCCCCCCACCAAGGGATGCCGCCATGAGCGACATTGCAGTCCACGCCCATTCGTGCAGCCGGCACGGGACCGGGAACTATTGCGACAGCTGCAAGGTGCGCTCGCTCGCGGTCTGCGCGGCACTGGGGCCCGAGGAACTTCCCGAACTCAACGCTATCGTCTCGCATGTGCGGATGGACGCGAAGACCACGTTCATCCACCAGGGCGAGGATGCCGACTCGGTCTTCTCGGTGACCGAGGGAACCGTCCGGCTCTACAAGCTCCTGTCAGACGGCCGGCGTCAGGTCATCGGCTTCGCCATGCCCGGCGACTTTCTCGGCCTCGCCCTGCAGAACCGCTACGGCTTCTCGGCCGATGCCGTCGACGATGTCGAACTGTGCCGGTTCGACCGCAGGCATTTCGATGCGCTGGTGACCGCCAAACCGCATTTCCTGCGCCGCCTGCACGAGTTCGCCACCCATGAACTGGTCATCGCCCAGGAGCAGATGACGCTGATCGGCCGCCGCTCCGCCGAGGAGCGGATCGCCGCCTTCCTCGTCGCCATGCGCGAACGCTGGGCGCGCATCCGCGGCGGCTCTGTGACCATCCAGCTGCCCATGCAGCGCATCGACATGGCCGACTTCCTCGGCCTGACCATCGAGACGGTCAGCCGCACGCTGACCAAGCTGGCGCGCGAGAAGGTGATCCTGATCGTGCCGGAAGCGGTCCGCGTGCTCGACAACGACCGCCTGATGCGCATCGCCCGCGCCTGACCGGCGCGGGCCCCGAGGCCGTCAAGGCCTCCGCTCTTTCCCGCCGCTTAAGGAACGACGCGCACGGCGCCCTTGGCCGCGCTGGTGGTGAGCGCTGCATAGGCCTTCAGCGCCATGGTGATCTTGCGCTTGCGCGGGGCGACCGGCTTCCAGGCATCCGCACCCTTCGCCTCCATGGCGGCCCGCCGGCGCGCCATTTCCTCGTCGGAGATGCGCATGGCGATCGACCGGTTCGGAATGTCGATGTCGATCATGTCGCCTTCCTCGACGAGGCCGATGGCCCCGCCCTCGGCCGCCTCCGGCGAGGCGTGCCCGATCGACAGGCCGGAGGTGCCGCCCGAGAAGCGACCGTCCGTGACCAGCGCGCAGGCCTTCCCCAGCCCCTTCGACTTCAGGTAGCTGGTCGGATAGAGCATTTCCTGCATGCCCGGCCCGCCGCGCGGCCCCTCGTAGCGGATCACCACCACGTCGCCGGCCTTGATCCGGTTGGTCAGGATGGCCTCCACGGCCGCGTCCTGGCTCTCGAACACGCGCGCCGGCCCGGAGAAGGTCAGGATCGAGGCATCGACGCCCGCGGTCTTCACGATGCAGCCGTCGAGGGCGATGTTGCCGAACAGCACGGCAAGACCGCCATCCTTGGAATAGGCATGATCGGCCGAGCGGATGACGCCCTTCTCGCGATCCGTGTCCAGTTCCTCGAACCGGCGGTTCTGGCTGAAGGCGACCTGCGTCGGCACGCCGCCGGGGGCCGCGGAGAAGAAGGTCCTGACGCTCTCGCTGTCGCTGACCGTCACGTCCCAGCGGGCGAGCGCCGCGCCGAGGCTTTCGGAATGGACGACGGGCAGATCGGCATGGATGAGGCCGGCGCGGTTGAGCTCGCCGAGAATGGCCATGATGCCACCGGCCCGGTGCACATCCTCCATATGGACATTGGCGACCGAGGGCGCGACCTTGCAGAGCACCGGCACACGGCGCGACAGCCGGTCGATATCCTCCATCGTGAAGCCCACCTCGCCCTCGTAGGAGGCGGCGAGGAGATGCAGCACCGTGTTGGTCGAGCCGCCCATGGCGATGTCGAGCGTCATGGCGTTCTCGAACGCCTTGAACGAGGCGATGGAACGCGGCAGCGCGGTCTCGTCATCCTGCTCGTAATAGCGGCGGGCAAGATCGACGATGAGATGGCCAGCCTCCACGAACAGCCGCTTGCGATCGGCATGGGTGGCCAGCACCGAGCCGTTGCCCGGAAGCGCGAGGCCGAGCGCCTCGGTGAGGCAGTTCATCGAATTCGCGGTGAACATGCCCGAGCAGGACCCGCAAGTCGGGCATGCCGAACGCTCGATGACCTTCACGTCCTCGTCGGAGACCTTGTCATCGGCCGCCGCCACCATGGCGTCGATCAGGTCGACCTTCTTCAGCACCCCGTCGGCCATGTACTTGCCGGCCTCCATCGGACCGCCGGACACGAACACGGTCGGGATGTTGAGGCGCATCGCGGCCATCAGCATGCCGGGCGTGATCTTGTCGCAGTTGGAGATGCAGACCAGCGCATCCGCGCAGTGCGCGTTGACCATGTACTCGACGCTGTCAGCGATGATCTCGCGCGAGGGCAGCGAATAGAGCATGCCGTCATGGCCCATGGCGATGCCGTCATCCACCGCGATGGTGTTGAACTCCTTGGCGACGCCGCCGGCCTTCTCGATCTCGGCCGCCACCAGCTGGCCGAGGTCCTTCAGGTGGACGTGGCCCGGCACGAACTGGGTGAAGGAATTGGAGATGGCGATGATCGGCTTGCCGAAATCGCCGTCCTTCATGCCGGTCGCGCGCCACAGGCCGCGGGCGCCGGCCATGTTACGGCCGTGGGTGGAGGTGCGGGAGCGATAGGCGGGCATGGGCGTTTCCCGGTTTCTTGACATCTTGGGGGGCTGCGCGGCCGAAGCCGGCGGAACTGTCAACACCCCTCATAACCCGAGGCGGCGCGGCTCGCCAGCCGGTCGGGAGGCCGGCCGATGCCACCCAGGAGCATGGCAGCAGGCGGCCGTGGCGGCAGCAAGGCAGCTGCCGGGCCGTCAGGTCTTGGCCCGCGGGCAGCGATCGGTTCAACTGCCGGACCGATCGCCGGGCCTGTCCGGCGCGGCTGCGATCCAGAGACCAACATGACGCCTGCGGACAACTGGGGCCACGCGGCCCGCATCGGCATCTTCGTTGTCGCCCGCGAGGTGGTGCCCGAGGCGGAGTGGTGGGCCATGCGGCCGGCGGGCGTGTCCGTCCATGCCGCGAGGGTTGCCGTGGGGGCGCCTTGGGCGCCCTGGCGCGCCGACCGTCAGGGTGTCGATCTGCCGGACGATCTCGCAAGGGGCCTTGCGGCCTTTCGCGACATCCAGGCCTCGGTGGCGGTGCTGGCCCATTCCTCCAGCAGCTTCGTCGGCGGCGCGGGCTGGGACGAGGCGGTGGTTGCGGCCATGGCAACGCACCTCGCCCCGGGCACGGTGGCGACGACCAACGGGCTGGACCTGCGTCTCGCCATGGCGCATCTGGGCATCGCCAGGCCGTTCCTCGTCATGCCGGCCTGGATGCCTGATCGTACCATTGCGGACGCGGTGGCCTATCTCGCCGCCTATGGGCTTGAGGTTGCCTCGGCCGCGCGGCATGTGCCGCCGCCGCCGTGGCAGGCCATTTCCCCGCAGAATCTCTATGCCGAGGGCATGGCGATCGCCCAGGAGACGCAGACGCTGCTCGATCAGGTCTGCCGGTCCTGCCCGCCGGATGCTGATGGCGTGCTTCTGGCCGGAACCGGGCTCAGATGCTCCGGCATCATCGAGGCGATCGAGCAGGCTGTCGGGCGTCCCGTCGTCGCGGCCAACCAGGCAAGCCTATGGCGGGCGCTCAGGGCTTCGGGCGTCGCAACGCCGGTCGAGGGCTATGGCCGGCTGCTGCGCAGCTGAGGTCGGCGCCCGCAGGAATCAGCCGGAGGCGGTCTGATGCGCGACCTTGCGGTATTCGCGCGGGGTGAAGCCGATCTTGTTCTTGAAGAAGCGCGAGAAATGGCCGGGCGCCGAAAAGCCGAGGTCGAGCGCGATGTCGCTGGCCGACCGGTCGCTGCCGATCAGCTGCTCGATGGCATATTCGACCCGAAGCGTGTCGTTGAACACGGCCGGGGTCATGCCGGTGCTGGCGCTGAACTGCTCGAAGAAGCGCGAGCGCGACAGCCCGACAGACTGGGCGAGACTGTCCAGGCTCTGTGCCCTGCCCGGCTCGGCGCGCATCAGGCCGATCGCCTTGCGGATGCGGTGGTCGACGGGCCGGGCCGCCATGGGATGAAGGTCGGCGCTGGAATTGCCGGCCATCACCTGCTGCAGCAGCGCGAGGATGTCGGCCTCCAGGTCGGTCTCGGCGCTCGACGCGGTCGCATCGGCAATCGTCGCGGCGATCCGGGCAACCAGCGCCCGCATCGGGGCATCCACGGTCGCGGACTGCCGATTGAACGGCTGGCGCGCAACCGGGCCGCTGGCTCCGCGCACCAGCCAGCTCGCCTCCACATAAAGCGCCAGGATGGTGATCGGCGGATCGTTCACGTCGCGCCAGTTGGCGTGTGGAACCCAGGGATTGATCAGCACCATCTGGTCGTCGGTGATCGGGCACAGCGCGCCGTCCACCTCATAGGCGCCGTCCTTGCCCTCCACCTTGATCAGGGCGTGGACATGCGGGTGGGCGTGGACATGGACGGGCTGGTTGGTCCGGAACAGGGTGACCCGGCCGAACAGACCCTGATGCACGCCGATGACACCGGTCATATCTCCTCCCGGACCCGTTCCTGCGCGACGGGCCTCCGCGCCATCATCCACTAAATCGGACGAAAAGGTAAGTTGCCGGACCAGGCGGTAAGCCTCCCGTGCGGCCGGGCTGTACCATCGGACCTCGGAAACGACGGGATCGAACGGTCGGTCCACCCCATCCGCAACGCTGTGCTGCAGGAGCTTCGAACGATCATGATCGTCGAGGAACGGATCTACACGCTGATGGCCGGTAAAGTTCCCGATTACCTGAAGGCTTACGAGGCCGAAGGTCTCGCCATCCAGAAGGCAATACTGGGAACCATGGTCGGCTATTTCTCGACCGAGTTCGGCCCCCTGAACCAGATCGTCCATCTGTGGGCCTACAAGGACCTTGCGGATCGCGAGGAGCGGCGGCGGCGGCTCGACGCGGATGCCGGCTGGCAGGCCTATGTCGCCAAGGTCCGTCCCTGGGTGGTCTCCCAGGAGAACAAGCTTCTCATCCCGGCAGCTTTTTCACCGAAGCCCGCCCTGGGAGCCACGGCATGAGCGCCCCGGTCATGGAAATGAGGCTGGTCGAGGACGTCATGGCGGCCGGCGCAAGCCTTGCGCTGCCTGACGATGGCGTCCACAGCGTCTGCTATGTGGTGCATGGCGAGATCACGGCCGATGGCACCGTCCGGCGCGATGACGAGGCGGTCTATCTCGCCGGAGGAGCAGAGGTTCAGGCGGGCCGCAGCGGCGCGACGGTCTGGCGCTATGAAGTCGCGCCGGCTGGAGTCGCGGCCGTCTGTCTCGATGCCGCCTCCGGCGTCACCCGCGAAAAGCTGCGCCAGCCGCTGGCCTGGCCGGTGGCCGACGCGATCCTGATCCGCGCCGACAGCGTCTCCTTCCCGCCCGGTGGCTGCGCGTTCCTGCATACCCATCAGGGACCGGGCATCCGCTGCCTCATTGATGGCGGCATCCGCATCGACGCCCTTGGCCATTCGGCGAGCTACGGCCCCGGTGCCGCCTGGTTCGAGGCCGGCCCCGATGCGGTCTTCGCACAGGCAGCCACCGACCGTCCAAGCCGGTTCATCCGCGTGATGGTCCTGCCTGCGGCGCTGCACGGCCGCAGTTCCATCGCCTACGTCAACGCCGAGGATCGCGAGAAGCCGAAATCGCAGGTCTACAAGGGCTATGTCGACCGGATCATCGAGCCCTGATCCAGCGCCGTCCGCCCTGCGCGCGGGCGGCCGGGCTCACCCTCGCACATCGAAGAGCAATCACAGCCACAACGGAGGAAACCACATGAACATTCCAAGGAGAACCGTCCTCACCGGCGCCGTTCTGGCCGCCGCGGGCCTGTCCGCTGCACCGGCATGGTCGCAGGGCACCTACCCCCAGCGGCCCATCCGGGTCATCGTGCCCTTCGCCGCCGGAAGCGCCTCGGACATTGTCGGGCGTATCGCGCTGGAGAAGATGGCCGACGATCTCGGCCAGCGCTTCGTGGTCGAGAACCAGCCGGGGGCGAGCGGCAATCTCGGCACGGCCGCCGTCGCCCGCGCGGAGCCGGACGGCTACACGATCCTCGTCTCGGCCTCGGGGCCGCTGGCGGTCAACCAGTTCCTCTTCCCCAATATCGGCTACGACCCCCTGACCGCCTTCGAGCCGATCTCGCTGCTCTCGACCCTGCCGAACGTCATCGTGGTCAATGCGAACCTGCCGATCCGTTCCGTGCAGGACCTCATCGACGCCGCCAAGAAGGATCCCGGGAAGCTCAACTACGGCAGCATCGGCAATGGCAGCTCGCAGCATCTGGCGGCCGCCTATTTCGAGCAGGTGACCGGCACGCGCATGACCCACGTGCCCTACCGCGTGACCGGCCAGCTCGTCAGCGATCTCGTCGCGGGACAGCTGCAGACCAGTTTCCAGCTGATCCCCAACGTGCTCGGCCAGATCAGGGGCGGCCAGCTTCGCACCCTGGCGATCACCGCCGCCCGCAGGTCGGAGGTGCTGCCGGACGTGCCGACCGTCACCGAGGTGGGGCTGACCGGCTACGAGGCCTATGGCTGGTTCGCGATGATGGCGCCGAAGAACACCCCGGCACCCATCGTCCAGCGCCTGCATGCCGCCTACATCAAGGCCATGCAGGACCCGGCCACGCGCCAGCGCATCGTCGGGGTCGGCGCCGAGCCGGCAACCTCCGCCAGCCCGGCCGAACTGAGCGCCTTCATGCAGGCCGAAGCGCGCAAGTGGGGCGACATCATCCGCACCAACAACATCACGCCGAACTGACGCGCCAGGCCGGTGGCGCGCGGTCGCCGGCGGCAAGACAGGTCCCGGCGGGGAGGTGCGACAAAACGCGCACCCCCTGCCGGTGCCGGCAGGCCGCGGACGGCCCGCCAATCAGGGGACGAACGCTGTTCATGAGGGGCGGCAGGGCTTGACGCCGGTTTCGGCCTGTAGCCACCCTCCGGGCAGAAAAGCCTTCCCGGGAGCCCTGTCATGACCATCCGCGTTTCCAAGCGCCACCTGATCGCCGGTGGCGGCGCCGCCTTTGCCGTGTCCGCGCTGCCCGGAGCACGCGAGGCGCGCGCCCAGACCCCGCGCAACACGCTGGTGATCGCCGCACAGATCGACGACCTCGTCGCGCTCGATCCGCATCATTCCTTCGAGGTGACGGGCTCCGACCTCCTGAAGAACGTCTACGACCAGCTCTTCGCCATCGACGAGACCAAATCCAGCGCCGAGCTGGTGCCGGGCCTGGCGGAGAGCTTCTCCGTGTCGCCGGACGGGCGCACCTTCACCTTCGCGATCCGGCAGAACGTCAAGTTCCACTCGGGCAATCCGCTGACGGCGGCCGATGTCGCCTTCTCGATCCGCCGGCCGCTGCTCATCAACCGCACCCCCGCCTTCATGTATCGCTCGGTCGGCCTCAACCGGGACAATGTCGAGCAGACGGTGCGCCAGACCGGCGATTTCGAGGTGCAGGTCACGTTCGACAAGGCCTATGCGCCGAGCCTGATCCAGAACCTGTTCACCGCCACAATCGGCTCGGTGGTCGACAAGAAGCTGGTCGAGCAGAATGCCGGCACCGACCACGGCAATGCCTGGCTGAACCGCAACTCGGCCGCATCCGGCGCCTTCCGGCTGGTCCGCCACCAGCCCAACGAGAGTTACACGCTGGACCGCAACGACAGCTGGTGGCGCGGCCGCGCCGATCTCCAGCGCATCATCGTGCGGCACGTACCGGAAGCCGCCACCCAGCGCCTGATGCTGGAGCGCGGCGACGTCGATGTCGCCCGCAACCTGACGCCGACCGAGATCAGCGGCCTGCGCGGACGGGCCGGCGTCACCATTGCCGAGTTCCCGCGCGGCACGATCCAGTATTTCAGCGCCAATATGGGTGATCCGATCCTCTCCAAGCCGAAGGTGATCGAGGCGCTGAAGCACCTGGTGGATTACGACGCCATCGCCAACAACCTGCTGCCGGGTCAGGTCTTCCCGCACCAGTCCTTCATTCCGCGCGCCATTCTCGGCGAGGTCGACAGCCGCCCCTGGAAGTTCGATCCAGACCGCGCCAAGGCCCTGCTGGCCGAGGCTGGCCATGCGAGCGGCATCCGCCTGACCATGGATACGGCCAACACCTTCCCCTCGCTCGACGTGGCCCAGGCCCTCCAGGCCAGCTTTGCCCGCGGCGGCGTAACCCTCGAGGTGCTGCCGGCCACCGGCGCGCAGGTCCTCGCCAAATACCGCGCCCGCAACCACCAGCTGTTCATCGGCATCTGGGGCCTCGGCTATCCCGACCCCCACTACAATGCCGACAGCTTCAGCCACAATCCGCCCGGCCGCGACAATCCGGGCAAGCTGACCTGGCGCAACAACTGGACCATTCCCGAGCTCTCCGCCCGCACCGAGGCGGCCATGCAGGAGCGCGATGCCAATGCGCGTTCGGCCCAGTATCGGCAGATCCAGGAGGAGTTCATGGGCACCTCGCCGTTCGCGGTGTTCGCCCAGCAGCAGATCCAGGTGGGCGTGCGCAGCAATGTGACAGGCTATATGGCAAGCTCGCCCGGCCTTTCCGCGATCTACTGGCGCACGAACAAGTCCTGAGCCCCCTGCTTGTCCATCCTGCGCCACTCCTCGGGCTTCCTGTTCCAGGTCGCCCTGACCTTCCTTGGCCTTCTTGCGGTCACCTTCTTCATAGGCCGGGTCGTTCCCATCGACCCGGTCCTGGCGATCGTGGGCGACCAGGCGCCGCGCGACGTCTATGAGCAGGCCCGGCACGAGCTGGGCCTCGACCAGCCGCTCTGGACGCAGTTCGCGATCTATGTCCAGAAGGTGCTGACCGGCGATTTCGGCCAGTCCCTGGTGACCAACCGGCCGGTCATCGAGGACATTGCCCGCGTGTTCCCGGCCACGCTGGAACTGGCCACCTTCGCCACCATCATCGGCGTGGCGCTGGGCATCCCCATGGGCATTGCCGGCGCCGTCTGGCAGGACCGCTGGCCGGACCAGATCGTCAGGGTCATCGGCCTTGTCGGCTATTCGGTGCCGATCTTCTGGCTCGGCATTGTCGGGCTGCTGGTTTTCTACGGGATTCTCGGCTGGGTGCAGGGACCGGGGCGGCTCGGCGTGGTGTTCGAGGACATTGTACCCCCGGTCACCGGCGTGATCCTGATCGACGCGGCCCTTGCCGGCGAATGGGAGGTGTTCCGCAACGCCTTCGGCCATGTCGTGCTGCCCGCCACAGTGCTGGGCTATTTCTCGGTCGCCTATATCGCGCGCATGACCCGCAGCTTCATGCTGGAGCAGCTGAGCCAGGAATATATCGTCGCCGCCCGCGCCAAGGGCATGTCGGAGGCCCGCGTGATCTGGGTCCATGCCCTGCGCAATGTCGCGGTGCCGCTGGTCACGGTCATCGCGCTGTCCTATGCGCGCCTGCTGGAGGGCGCCGTTCTCACAGAAACCGTCTTCGCCTGGCCGGGCCTCGGGCGCTACCTGACCACCGCCCTGCTCGCCGCGGACATGAATGCCGTTCTCGGCGCCACCATCGTGGTCGGTGCCGTCTTTGTCGGGGTCAACCTGCTCTCCGACCTGCTCTACCGCGTGCTGGATCCGAGGGCCAAATGAGTTCCTGGCAGGACCGGCTGCTCACCGATACGCCGCAGTCGCGACGCGACGCGCGGCTCGGCGCGATCTATCGCGGCTGGCTGCAGTTCCGCAGGAACCGGCTCGCCGTGCTCGGCCTCGCCATCGTTCTGCTGCTGATCGTCGTCGCCGCCTTCGCACCCTGGATCGCCACTCACCACCCGAACGAGCAGAACCTCGCCCAGCGCCTGCTGCCGCCAAGCGCGGCGCATTGGCTCGGCACCGACGAGTTCGGGCGCGACATGTTCTCGCGCATCGTCTACGGCGCCCGGATCACGCTTTACATCGTCACGCTGGTGGCGGTGATCGCGGCGCCCATCGGGCTGCTGGTCGGCACGGCTGCCGGCTATCTCGGCGGCTGGGTCGACGCCGCGCTCATGCGCGTCACCGATGTCTTCCTCGCCTTCCCCAGCCTTATCCTGGCGCTGGCCTTCGTTGCGGCACTCGGGCCGGGGATCGAGAACGCAGTCATCGCCATCGCCCTGACCGCCTGGCCGCCCTATGCCCGCATCGCCCGGGCCGAGACGCTGACGATCCGCAACTCCGACTATATCGCCGCCGCCCGCCTGCAGGGTGCCGGAACCGGCCGCATCCTGACGCGCCACGTCATGCCGCTCTGCCTCTCCTCGCTCACCGTCCGGGTGACGCTGGACATGGCCGGCATCATCCTGACAGCGGCCGGCCTCGGTTTCCTCGGCCTCGGCGCGCAGCCTCCGCTCGCCGAATGGGGCGCCATGGTCTCCTCCGGCCGGCGCTACATCCTCGACCAGTGGTGGGTCGCCACCATTCCCGGCATCGCGATTTTCGTGGTGAGCCTTGCCTTCAACCTGCTCGGCGACGGCCTGCGCGACGTGCTCGACCCGAGGCAGCAGAAATGAGCCCGGCTGCAACCCCGCTTCTGGAGGTCGATGACCTGAGGGTCAGCTTCGCAACGCCGACGGGGATGTTCCATGCCGTGCGCGGCGTGTCGTTCACGCTGGGGCGCGAGCGGCTCGGTATCGTCGGCGAGTCCGGTTCGGGCAAGTCGCTGACCGGGCGGTCGATCATGCGGCTCCTGCCGGCAAGTGCGCAGCTCTCGGCCAGGCGCCTCGCCTTCGACGGGACGGACCTGCTCACCGCCTCGCCGCGCAGGCTGCGGGCCCTTCGCGGCGCGCGCATCTCGCTGGTCATGCAGGACCCGAAATATTCGCTGAACCCGGTGATGACGGTCGGATCCCAGATCGCCGAGGCAGCGCGGATCCATGGCGGGGTCAGCCGGTCCCAGTCGCGGCAGAAGGCGCTCGCCATGCTGGAGGCCGTCCGCATCCGCGATCCGGAGCGGGTCTATCAGCTTCATCCGCACGAGGTGTCAGGCGGCATGGGCCAGCGCATCATGATTGCCATGATGCTGGCACCAGAACCCGACCTCTTGATCGCCGACGAGCCGACCAGCGCCCTCGACGTGACCGTGCAGTTGCAGGTGCTGGCGATCCTCGACGACCTCGTGCGCCAGCGCGGCATGGGGCTGATCTTCATCAGCCACGACCTCGAACTCGTGGCCAGTTTCTGCGACCGCGTCCTGGTCATGTATGCCGGCCGCGTGCTGGAGGAACTCTCCGCCCGCGACCTGTCGGCGGCCCGCCACCCCTATACGCGCGGATTGCTGAACAGCCTGCCGAGGCTCGACGACGAGCGGGCGGAACTGCCGACCCTCAGCCGCGATCCTGCCTGGCTGGAGGGGCCATGATCACCGTCCGGGACCTCGTCATCAGCTTCGGGACGGGCCGCGATGCGGTCCATGCCGTGCGCGGTGTCGCCTTCGACGTGGCCGAGGGCGAGAGCTTCGGTCTCGTCGGGGAGAGCGGCAGCGGAAAATCCACCGTGCTGCGCGCGCTGTCCGGCCTGAACCGCACATGGACCGGCACCGCCACCATCGGCGGCATCTCGGCGAAGATCCACCAGCCGCGACTCGTGCAGATGGTGTTCCAGGACCCCTATGCCTCGCTCCATCCGCGCCACACGGTGGACCGGGCCCTGTCCGAGCCCTTGGAAATTCACCGCATCGGCCGGATCAACGAACGGGTGGAGCAGGCGCTCGCCGATGTCGGCCTCGGGCCGGCCTTCCGCTTCCGCTATCCCAACCAGCTGTCCGGCGGCCAGCGCCAGCGCGTCGCCATCGCCCGCGCGCTGATGCTGGAGCCGAAGGTGCTGCTGCTGGACGAGCCCACCAGCGCGCTGGATGTCAGCGTGCAGGCGGAGATCCTGAACCTGTTGCGCCGCCTGCGCGCCGAGCGCGGTCTGACCATGATCCTGGTCAGCCACAACCTGGCTGTCGTGGCCCATATGTGCGACCGGCTCGCCGTGATGAATCGCGGCCTTGTCGTGGAGGAGATGGACGTCGCAACCCTGCGACGGGCCGAGCCCCGCGAGGCCTATACCCGGCAATTGATGGTCGCCAGCAAGGGCTATGACCGCGAGGTGGCGGCCCGGATGGTCTCGTTCGACTGAACCGCGAGCCACGGCCCTCGGCCGGATCGGCACGTCCCGATCAGGCGATTCGAAACGCTCCGTTAACCCTTCGGATAGGCCCCCGCCCTAGATTGGGCCTCCATGTCCGGCACTGCGCTCCTCGTCTCCCAGGCCATCCTTTATTTCGGCGTCATGGCCGCTCTGTTCCGGCTGCGCCGGCTGCTCGGGCTCGGCGTCTTCCTGTGCGCGCTCGGGGTGATGCACTTCCTCGAGACCTATCTGGCGGCGGTTTTCTATATCGAACTGCCGTTCGGGCTGCTGTCGCCGGGCTCCACGGTGCTGTTCTCCGGCAAGCTGGCGATCCTGTTGCTGTTCTACATCCGCGAGGATGCCGAGACGGTCCGCCAGCCGATCTACGGCCTGCTCATCGGCAACTTCCTGATGGTCGCCCTGGTGGCGACGCTCCAGATCTACGGCTCGCCCGTTTCGCTGCCCGGCTACAAGGCCGATCTGACCCTGATCAACCAGATGGGCGTCCTGATGATCTGGGGCACGACGCTGCTCTTCATCGACGCCATCGCCCTGATCCTGATCTACGAGAAGCTGCGCGTCCTGCTGCCGCGCTCGGTCATCCTGCGCGCGTGCATCTGCCTCGCGATCATTCTGAGTTTCGACCAGGTGGCCTTTTTCGCCGGCCTTCATCTCGTGGCCGGCACGCCGTTCAGCGCCCTGTTTGGCGGCTGGGTGGCCAAGATGGCCGCGGCGGTGTTCTACGGCGTCCTGATCGGCTTCTATCTCGCGCTGTTCGAGCGGAAGGCCGTCGAGACGGCCCCGCAACCGCTGTCCGACACGTTCCACACCCTGACCTATCGCCAGAAATACGAGGAGCTTCTGGGACGGACAGGGCATGACGCCCTCACCGGCGCGCTGACGCGCGAGCGGTTCGAGGCCCTGGGCCAGCCGACGCTCGCCCGCGCACTGGCAACGAACCGGCCGGCCAGCCTCGTGCTGTTCGACATCGACCAGTTCAAGGGCATCAATGACCGATATGGCCATGTGATCGGCGACGAGGCGCTGAAGCGAATCGCCGACTGTGTGCGCCAGGAAATCCGCAGCGAGGACAGGCTGTTCCGCTATGGTGGCGAAGAGTTCGCGGTCCTGTGCGAGAATACGTCCCACGCAGCCGCGCTCGCGGCCGCCGAGCGCATGCGCCTCGCGGTCGAGACGACGCTGGCCGAGGAATTCGAGGCCCGGCCGACGATCAGCATCGGCGTGGCAACCTGCCCGCACGACGGGCTTCTCATCCGCGACCTGGTGGCTCATGCGGATGCGCATCTCTACGACGCGAAGCGCCAGGGCCGCAATCGGGTCGTCGGCAACCGCGGGGCGGCAGAAGACAGGCCGCCACCCGGGGTGCTGAGTTCACTCTCCGGGCCGGAGCCAGCGCTCTGAGGACCGCTGCGGCCACCCTTGTCCGGCCGATCAGTCCTGCACTGGCGGTGGCGGCGGCACGAAACCTGACGCAACCTGGGCGGTCACGGCGGCAAGCGGCTGGCGCCTGGTAGCGGAAGCCTTCACATAGGCCTTTTTCATCTGAACCTCACCGACGTAACGCGAAGAAAAAGATTACCACGGCCGCTTTCGACCCTACGTCTCAAGGCGCTCCAGACCTCTCGAAGCAACAGTTCCGAGACCCGCGGTTCTCCATAAGCCTGCGCGAAGTGACCGTGCGCGCCGGGATATGAAGCACTGCTCGTCGACCTCGTCAGGTCGGCGGCGGAGGCGGCGGCGGCACGAAGCCTGACGCGACCTGGGCGGTCACGGCGGCCAGTGGCTGCCGTCTGGTCGCCAGAGCCTTCACATAGACCTTCTTCATCTGACCCTCACTGTGACCCCGTACCTGCCGACCTGAGGGGCCATGGCTCGGTACAGCTTGCTTGACACTTGCAGCCGTCTACGACTCGCGTGCGGCCGATCTCTCACCGATCACGCCCTCAAGGCGGCGCCGGCGGCGGCACGAAGCCTGACGCGACCTGGGCGGTGACGGCGGCCAGCGGTTGCCGTCTGGTCGCCAGAGCCTTCACATAGACCTTCTTCATCTGACCCTCACACGGAACTTCCGAAGCCCGAGGCGCCCGAAATCAGACTGACGCAGAAACCACCCGCCGATTTTGAAGCGGGCTGCGGTCCTGTCAATGCGACGGTTCCAAAGTACCTTTGCTTCGCACAGCCTGTGTGGCAATTGCGGCACACGAAGATGCTTGCCGTTACACGGAAACCCTGTCCGCGACCGTGCAAAGCCACTCCGGAAGAGGGCCCAGGAGCCATCCGCGAATCGCAACGACGGCAGGCCGGGTTCGGGTTCCTTCCCCTGTGGCACCAGAGACTGCACGGCACGTCGGGACGTCAGTAGCCGAGCGCCCCGGCGATGGTCGCCGCAACGGCAGCGGGGTTTCCGCTCACCGGAACACGCAGGCATCTGGCCGTCGTCACCAGAGCAGAGAAGATGTCGAACCGGGCCTCGTGACCGGGAAAGAAGCCGTCCGGGTGGCTGCTGACATTGTCCTGCAGCAGGGCGTGCAGGGCATCGAAGGCTCTGAGGACCTCAAACGGCCCCGCATCCGTGCCGGAGCGTGTCAGGCTCACCACGCCGGTCACGGGGAGCGGGCCCGCGCGCGTCGCCAGTCCGGCCCCGTGCAGCGCCTCCCTTGCGATCATCTGTTCGCCGTTGCCGTCCCAGCCCCCGTCACCCACAAGACCCCGCAGAGCCGGGAGCAGATCGACCGTGCGACGGTGGACCTTGGCTCCGCGCGGCAGCCCCCAGGCCGTCACCGCGCCCCGGTCGGGTGCGGCGATCAGTGCCGTCGTGTCGTCGCCCGACAGGGCAAAGCCCGACATGGCGAGCGCCATCGCAGTCGTTGTCTTTCCGGTTCCGCTGGCTGCATGCAGGAGCACCATGCCGCGCCCGTCCGGCGTGGCGAGGCAGGCCGCATGGGCGAGGCACTGGCCATTGGACGACAGCGCATGGTCGAGCGCGAAGATCATGGCCTCGCCAAGGGCCGGGCCGATGCGATCCGCCTTGGGGACGGCCGTGACAGCTGCGCCGCCGCCCGGGAGAAGCTTCAGGCAGACAGCCTCGTCGAGCACCAGAACCGGGGCGCCATCGGGGTCGCGGCCGATCCGCAGCCGCCCCGCGCCGGCAACCGCCTTCTCGACGAAGGCTGCCGGCAGGGTCAACCCCTCCGGACCGGCCGTCCGGATGGTCAGTTGCGCCTCGGGATTCCGGTCATGGCGCTGGACGCGGCGCTCGCCGAGAAGCCAGTCGAGCGCGACGGCCGACTTGAGGCCGGGAGGAAGTTCCTCCGCGCGACAGACCAGGTCCACCGTGTGCAGGTCGAAACGGGCGTCCGCCTCGCTCATGCAGGCCGCCAGACATAGAGGGGCTCCATGCCATCGAGGATGTCGTTGAGCACGGGCCGGCCCGCCAGAACGATCCAGCAATGGGCGGCCAGAACCGGCTGCGAAAGCGACCGCGGGTCGATGCCGAAATGCAGCTCCGGCGCATGACCGGCAAGCCGCATGAAGCGCATGCCGAGCAGCCCCTGGCGCAGGCAGCGCCGGTCGCGCATCAGCCAGGGCCGCCGCGTGGCAGCCGTCACCCAGCCGGCGATCGCCTCGGCAGGAAGCCCGGCAAAGGCCGGGTCGGGGGCAATCTCGGCATAGGACAGGACCGATTGCAGGTCGCGCCCACGGATGATGATCGGCAGGAGCCGCGCTTGCCACCAGATCAGGCGGCGCATGCGCGTCTCCGCCCGGGCGTCCGGCCGGGGTCCGGCCATGTCAGCGGTCCGAAGCGACGACAACCCCTTCGGCCTCCAGGAACGCCACCAGATCGCCGAGATCGGCCAGCAGCACCTCCTCGGTCACGTCGAACGCGTCGAGCATCTGGCTGACCGCCTCGGCCACGGAACTTCCCCCGATGATCCGGCTGATGAAGGCCGTGCCGCTCGCATTGGTCGAATAGATCTGGCCGCTATCCGTCATCAGGATAACCCCCTCCTCTCCCATGGCGCGGAAGGAGGCATTCGGAGCCAGCGTGATGCGCTTCGATCGGATGTCCAAGGTGATCCACCGCCTCGTTGAACTTGCCGGGGGCTACCCGCATGCCTTCCGGATGACCGCGACGGGATCATGCCGCCGCGAGCGCCCGGACCTGATATTGCCCCTACGGCAGCCGGCGCGACAAGTCACAGACATCTCTGGCGATCTGTGGTCGACCGACGCTCTGCCCGAACCGGAGCGCAGCCAGAAGGCCGCTTGCAACATGACGTGAGGCTCACATCGCAGTTCGGTTCAGCCTGGGCCGCAGAACACCCGTGAGCCGCGAACGGCAGGCGGCGTGTGCCGATCGGTTCGCCGCAGCACCGTGGCCAGGGTGACGGTGTAGCGGGCCCGTCAGGGAGCCCGCAGAAAATTGGAAGGCGAGAGCCCTTCGAGCCGATTCGAACCGCCCCGTCAGGGGATCGGCACGTTCGCCGCTGCCGCCCGGTCGATCTGGTCCGTCGGCTTGATGGCACCATGCTGGGCCAGCATGAAGGCGACCACCGCCAGCTTTTGCGTCTCGTCCAGCAACGAGGGGTCGTTGAAGGGCATCAGTTGCATGTAGTCGAGCAGGCCCTGGGCATTGCCGAACTTCGCGATCTGGGTGCCGGAGCCCCAGATCGGGGTTTGATAGCCCTCGCCGCGCTGGCCATCGGCACCGTGGCAGAGCTGACAGTGCTCCACATAGTGCGCCCGCCCCTGTGCGACCTGGGCCGATTCCTGGCTCGCGCCCGCGGAACCACCCAGGCCCGGCAACAGCCCGACTGTTGCGATGAGAGCGACGGCTGCGGCCGCCGTGGAAAATCGAGCGATCATGTCCGGACTTTCGGGAGAACGTGGCGGCGGGACGCAGGCGGCCCGCCATGGCAAAACGGCGGCGCGCCTGAGCACGCCGCCGGAGGGTTTGGCTCAGACCACTTCGATGCGGAACTTCGGGATGGACCAGTTGGCCATGCCGAGCGTGTTCAGCGGGATCTGCTCGGGCTGGGAGACCCCCGCATTGTCCGTCGTGCGTGTCTCGACGACGTGGGTGCCCGCCGTCGCGTCCCACGGGAAGGTGAACCGCACCCAGGTGTAACGTCCGAGATTGGGCGCCTGGATCGCGGCCCGCTGCCAGGGGCCGCCATCGATCCTGTACTCGACCGTATTGACCCCATGCTGCGGCGCCCAGGCATAGCCGCGCATGGTCTGCCGGCCCGCGCTGAGCTTCGGCAGTTCGCCACGCTTGAGAGGATAGTTCGCCGGAATCGACGGCGACTTGTCGATCACCAGCGGGACGGTCAGCGTCGACTTCGGCGGCATCCATGTGACCATCGGGCCCTTGATGTCGGCGGCCGTGACGCCGGGCAGGAACTCGTCATCCGCGGCATGCTCCGGGGCTGAATAGGTCGGCCCCAGATAGACCTCGCCCTTCGTGTTGAGCCGGGTCCAGACGCGTTTGTTGGTGATGCGGATTTCCGTCACCCACTTGATCGAGGCCGTGCCACCCCAACCGGGCACCACGATGCGCACGGGCGCGCCGTGGTCGGGCGTCAGCGGGTTGCCGTTCATCGCAAAGCAGACGCCGATGTCATCCGCACGCGAGGCAATGTCCGCAAACGGCATGGGCCGGCCCATGTCGTTGCCGTCGACCCCCGACCAGAACAGGACGGTCGCGGCATCCGGCTTCACGCCGCAGCGTGCGAAAATGGCGCTCATCGGGACATATTGCCATTCGGCCTGGCCAACCGCGCCCATGACCCAGTTGCCGCCGCCAACCTGCTGGCCGGTGAAGCCGCCCTGCTCCCAGAACAGCGTGCGGCCATTGCCGTGGCATTCCATCGTGGCGATGATCGAGCGAGACGGCATCTTGAGGAGGTCCTCGTAGCCGATCTCGAACGGGCGTTCGACCGAAGCGCCGTGGACCTTCAGTTTCCAGGTCTCCCGCGCCAGCACCGGCTTGTCCTCGACACGCGGCGTTGGATAGTGGTTGCGGACGTAGAATTCCTCGATCGGCGTCATGAAGGTCGTGAAGTTCCAGTAATTGCCCGAGCGGACGGTCGCGCCGATGTTCAGCACGCGGCTGTCGTCCTTGACGAGAATGCGTCGCGCCGGCGTCGCCGGGGCCTGCGCCAGAGCCGGGGTCGCGGCAACGGCGGTGAAGGCCGCTGCCGAGACGAACAGGCTGCGACGGTCGAGATTGGTGCCCTCGCGCAGCACGCGACGAACGGAATCGGCGTCTTCCGCCTGATGACGTTTCATTCCCATGGCATCCCTCCGGATAAGCCTTGTTGTGGATCACGGACTCCTCCGCGATCTTTCCGAAGGCTTGTCGAAGCTGCCTGAGAAGGCAAGTTATTTTAGCAATTTATGACGATATTTCAATGACTTGTTCAACTATCCCGACACCCGGCCATCGCCATGTTCGGCTTTCTGAACACGGCGCGCACCGGCGATCCCGAGAAGCTTCATGCGGCTCCACAATGTGGTCCGGGAGACATTGAGTCGCCTGGCCGCCTCTCCGATCCGCCCGCCCGTCTCGACAATCGTGCGCTCGATCAGCGCCTTCTCCGCCTCTCCACGCACCAGCCGAAGGTCAGGCGCCTGACCCGACCGCAGCAATGGCTCGCCGATCAGGCCGAGCACCCGCGCGAGCAGCGTCTGCATCTCGAAGGGCTTGGCGACATAGTCGCCTGCGCCCGCCTTCATCAGTCGCACGGCCTGGTCGATATCTGCATAGGCCGTCATGAACAGGAAGGCTGGCCTGTCCGTCCGTCGCGCGGCTTCGCGAAAGACATCCTCGCCGTTGCCGTCGGGCAAGCGGATGTCGCAGATCGCGATATCGGCCTGCGTGCCGGCAAGGCCGAGGGAGGCCTCGGCGCGGCTGCGCCACCAGGTGACGTGGGCACCCTCGAGCCGGAGCCGCTGCACCAGAGATTCCCCCATGATCGGGTCGTCCTCGATGAGCACAAGCGAAACGCCTTCAAGCAACATCGCGGAGGTCCCCGTCTGCGGCCAGCGGAATGGTGACCGTGATCCGCGCGCCACCCGTCTCGCCGGCTCCCGCGGTGATCCGGCCGCCCAGACCGGCAGCCAGCCGCTGCGACACCCAGAGACCGAGCCCGGCCCCCTCGCCCTGAAGCAGCGGTCGCGCACTGCGTCCGGTGAGCACGTCGGCAGCGGCCTGGGACAGGCCCGGCCCGTCATCCGCGACGGTGATGACCAGTTGGCCTGCCGGGTTGGCAACATCCACCTGCACACGCCCCTCCTCGGACACGGCGCTGACGGCATTCAGGATCAGGTTGAGCATGATCTGACGGACCGCCGAGGCCGGCAGCGCCAGTTCGCTCGCCACCGCATTGTTCCAGCCGAGGGTGACGCGCTTGCGGCGGACTTCCGATCCGATCAGCAGCCGCATATCGTCGAGATCGTCGGGCAGGAGCGGACGCTGCTCGCGGTCGGCGCGGTAGGTGGCCAGCACCGTGCGGACCACATCCCTGATGCCGCGCAGCCCCCGCTCGATCAGGTCGATGGAGGAGGTCCGGACGGCAGGCCGCCCGCCATGCGCCTTCAGGGTATCGATGGCATTGAACAGGCCGCCAAGCGGATTGTTGATCTCGTGCGCCATGCCCGAAGCAAGCCGGCCGAGGCTTGCCACGCGCTCCTCGGCTGCCAGCTGGCGCGCCAGTTCCTCACGCTCGGCAAGCGCCTCGACAAGGGCGTTGTAGCGGCGGAACAGCCGCGCGAACTCGCTGGCAGGATGCCCGGTCCCTCTCAGATCGATCGGCGCAAGGGGACCGGTGGCACTGCGATCGATATGGCGCGACAGCCGGGCGAGCGGCGAGAGCATGCGCCGGATGGTCCAGTAGGCCAGCGCCGCCAGACACAGGGTCAGGAAGGCATTGGTGGCAATCAGCGTGGTCAGCACATCCCGGCGCTCGGCCACAAGATGCGCGATCTGGTAGTCGGCGAAGATGCGCCCCACATCGCGGCCCTGGTAACGCAGGACCTTGCGGGCATGTGCCTTGCCGCCCTCCTCGTCGACGATGAGCAACTGTCCGTCGGCGAACCGCCGGTCCAGACCGGATCGATCGGCGCCGAGCGGCACCTCGACCGGATTGCTGGATGCGAGCGTGCGGCCGCGCTCGTCGGTGATGGTGATGAACGCCCGCCCGAAGCCGACGCTGAGCGTGGCATTGCGCTCGATGGCGTCGAACACCTCCCAGATATCCTCGCGCAGCACATAGGGCAGGACGGCCGAGGCAAGCCCCTCGAGAAAGGTCGTCGACAACGCCGAGAGGTGGCGCTCCTGCGTCTCCCTGAGCCGATCGAGAACCGCTTGGGTGATGACCGCACTGACAGCCAGCATGAACACGACCACCATGGCCGGGGCCTTCACGGTCAGCGGCCAGCGGAACGGATTGATCCAGGTCACGCCATCACTCGCGGCCGACGAGAGCGACACGGTGGGCGATGCTGCGGAACAGGTCGGCATCGGCCAGGGCAAAGCCATCCAGCCTGAGCAGGCCGAGCACACGCTGGCCGAGCGGGTCCGCCGCCATGTTCCGCAACCCGGTCTGAAGGCGCGCGACGCGCTCGTCCCGCAGGTTCCCGGCCGAAGTTGCCACCGGCGGGAAGCCCATCCAGTCGGACCGCCAGACCACCCGCGTTCGCGTCGTGAGCTCGGGTTCGGTCTCGGTCATGACCTCCCAGACATAACCGTCGACACTGCCGGACTGGGCAAGACCGGCTGCGACCGCACGAACCACGTTGCGATGGCCATAAGTGAAGAACGAGCGGCTGAAGAAGGCTTCGGGCCGCACGTTGCGCTCTGCCAGCAGCGCGCGCGTAACCAGAAAGCCGGAATTGGAATCGGGATCGGAAAAGGCATGCACATCGCCCTTCAGATCATCCACGGTCGATGCCTGTCGGCCCAAGGCCGCGATCAGATAGGATTGATAGGTGGTGCGGCCGCGCCAGATGGGCACGGCAACGAGATCCAGCCGTGACCGGTAGGCGACAAAAGGGAATCCGCAGATCCAGGCGGCGTCGATCTGGCCGGCAACCAGTTGCGAGGTGATCTCCTGATAGGTGCGCTTCAGCACCAGCCGCACCTCGGACCCGATCGCCCGCGTGAGATAGGCCTGAAGGGCCTCCAGAAGGACCAGGTCGGATGTCAGGAACACCGGCGTCAGGCCGAACTGGAACGGACGGTCGGCCCGCCCAAGGCGCGGCGCGGCGACCGAAGCGAGCCCGGCCAGGCCGCCAGCCAGCAACAGGCGCCGACGATCCGGCGATGGCATGACGGCGTTCGTGCCCGGGGGTGGCACCGCGCTCCTCCCTGTCGTTTCGTTTCGACCATCATGGGAAGAGATGCTGTCCGCGGTCAATGCGGGGCCGGTCTGGCGGTGTTGTGGGCCTGCCGGAAGCCCGAACCGCCGAACCGGCCGATCAAGAGGGTGCGGGGCATTTCGACCACCCGAAATACGCAATGGCCGGTGCTGCGGGCACGGGGACCGGGCCGCACACCCCGGTTTCACACGTAGGACACTGCGATCCAGGCGCTGCTCGCCAGCACAATCCCGGCAATCTTGCAAAGGACGTTCAGACGCCCGGGGGGCAGCGGCGCAGTCATCGCCAGAAACCCCAGCAGGCCCGCAATACCAAGCCCGAGGACGTTGTGTTCCCGGGAAAACCCGTCCGCGGGGCGGTCTTGAACCCAGACATACAGCAGCACGGCACAGCCCAGGAGCCCAAAGCCGGTCGCGCCGACCCGGTTGCGGTGCTTGCGCTCTTCCCATTCCAGAGGATCATGCTGATGCGCGATGGAACCGGACGTGACCGCGAGAAGGTAGATGAGAACGGCGACCCCGATCCCCAGATGAACCCAGTAACGAAGCGGGCTCGTGGCCTGATCGCTCGGCAGGCCTCCTTGAAAGAGGGCTGGCACCACAGCCAAGACCAGATGGACCGCCACGATGACAGCCAGACCCGCCGCGACAAATCGGCCGATGCGATGATCCGGACTTGCGCCTCCGGATGGCGGGCTGCCTTCATCGACCATCAGCATTCACCGTGTGGAGCGTCCCGATCAGGTCGCCTTGGACCATGGGCACCGACATGCGTCTGACGGTCAACCGGCAAGCGTCGGCAGGAACGCCATCCTGATCCGCAGCTGTCCGAGGCGCCACCCCTTTGGCGCGAAGCTGCGCAAGCCCGCATGGTGCCGCCTCACATGGCTTGGCCAGACACGTCAGGACCCCGGGACACAGCCTGAAAGGCGACATCTTCCGGAAAATGCACAGCGGAGACAGAAAGACGCCAGGCACTTGAACCGCGGAGAAACGCCAAGAAGCAATCGGCGGTGCCATTCAAAAATCCGCAAGGCAGGACTTCGAGAGTGTGGTGGGCCCGGCAGGACTCGAACCTGCAACCAAGCGGTTATGAGCCGCCGGCTCTAACCATTGAGCTACAGGCCCACCGTCCGTTCGACCGTGTCGACGGACCGCCGCGAAGCGGCTGCAATAAAGCCCTTTCGGCGGCACGATGCGGTGATGGCATCCTTCTGCCCGCGGCGTCAACGCCGCCAAGACCGAGGATTGCAATGACGACGTCTTCCCTCTCCGCTCTTCTGCCGCGCCGCCGCAGGCTTCTTGCCGTTGCCGTGGCCGGGCTGACCGTTGCAGGCCTCGCCATGGCCGCCGCCCCCGCCGCCGCGCAGGAAAGGCATCCCGCCCGTTCGGTCACCATGCAGGGCGAGGGCAATGCCTCGGCGGCCCCCGACCACGCCGTCGTCGTCGGCGGCACCCAGGCACAGGCCCGCACCGCGCGCGAGGCCATGGACGCCAATACGCGCGCAATGCGCCAGGTCCAGGAGGCGCTGACCCAGGCCGGCATCGCCGAGCGCGACGTAGTCACGTCCGGCCTCAGCCTGACGCCACAGCTCGAATATGGCCAGGCCGGCAGCCGGCCACGCGTCACCGGCTACGCCGCCAGCCACCGGTTGCAGGTGCGTGTCCGCGATCTCGCCCGGCTTGGCGACGTGCTCGACCGGATGGTGCAGGCAGGCGCCAACCGCATCGACGGCATCACCCTGGCTGTCACGGACTGGTCGGCGAAGGTGGACGAGGCGCGCATCGCGGCGGTCGCCGATGCCCGGCGCAAGGCCGAACTGCTGGCCCAGGCCGCAGGCGCGCGTCTCGGCAAGGTGATCACCGTTGAGGAGCATGGCGGCAGCGCTCCTCCCCCCATGCTCCAGCGTTCGAACGCTGCGATGTCGGCTTCTGCCGGGCCCGTTCCGATCGCCGCCGGCGACCAGACCTTCCGGCTGTCGGTAACGGTCAGATGGGAGCTTGTGGACTGAAGGAACGCGCTGGCCGGGCGGGCTATCCGGCGGCGAGGTCCGCCGCGTCTGACCGGTCGCCGAACTGGATCGACACATAGTGGGCATAGAGCCCGTTGCGTGCGATCAGTTCGGCATGCGTGCCCGTCTCGACGACCCGTCCGGCATTGATCACCAGGATCGTGTCGGCGCGCATGACGGTGGACAGCCGATGGGCGATGACGAGGCAGGTGCGCCCCGTCATCAGCCGGTCGAGCGCGCGCTGCACCTCGAATTCGCTCTCCGAATCGAGCGCCGAGGTCGCCTCGTCGAGAAGCATGATCGGCGCGTCCTTCAGGATCGCGCGGGCGATGGCAACACGCTGGCGCTGCCCGCCGGACAGCCCCTGCCCGTGCTCGCCGATCAGCGTGTCATAGCCCTCGGGCATGGACATGATGAACTCGTGGGCCTGCGCTGATGTCGCGGCCGCGACGATGTCGTCTTCGCTCGCACCCGGCCGGCCCACCGCGATGTTGTCGCGCACCGTGCCCTGGAACAGGAACACGTCCTGGCTGACAAAGCCCATGGCACCGCGCAGCGAGGCGAAGGTCACGTCGCGCACGTCCTGACCATCCACGGTGATCGCGCCCCTGTCGACATCGAAGAAGCGCTGGACGAGCGAGATGATGGTCGACTTGCCGCCGCCGGACGGGCCGACCAGCGCCGTGGTTCGGCCGCCCTGTGCGACGAAGGAGAGATCGTTCAGCACCGGCTCGGCGCCGCGATAGGCGAACGTCACCCCGCTGAAGGCCACCGCGCCCTTGTCCAGCACAAGCGGAGCGGCGCCCTGCTTCTCCTTCAGGGTCGGCTCGGTATCGAGCAACTCGTACATCAGCCGCACGCCGACGAGACCCTTCTCCACCTCGACACCCAGGCGGGCCAGGCGCTTGGCCGGGTCATAGGCGAGCAGGAGCGCGGTGACGAAGGCGAAGAAGGCACCGGCATCGATCCCCTGATGGATCACCCGCCACGCGCCGTAGACGATGGCTGCCGAGATGGCGAGGCCGCCGAGCGTCTCCATCAGCGGCGCGGTGCGGGCGCCCAGCGTCGCGATCTTGTCGGCGCGCTGGCGCACGGCATCGATGGTGCCCTCCATGCGGGCCTGCATCCGGTCCTCCAGCCCGAAGGACTTGACGATGCGCACGCCCTGCACGGTTTCCTGCACGACGCCGACCATGGAGGCGAGCGACAGGAACTCGCTCTGGGCAAGGCGCCGGACGCGCCGCCGCAGCCGGTTCACACCATAGACCGCGAACGGCATGACAAGGCCGGACACCACGAACATCAGCGGGTCGGAGATCAGCATGACCACGATCAGGCCCGCGACGGTGAGCAGGTCGCGGCCAACCGTGGTGACGATGTTCTGCAGCACGTCGCGCGCCGCCTGGGCATTGTGGGTCACGCGGGTGACGAGGTCGGCAGAGGCGTGCTGGTGGTAGAAATCCACGCCCTGGGCGAGCAGGTGGCGGAAGATCCGCGCCTGCTGGTTGGCGACGATGGCATTGCCGATCCGCGCCAGGATGACGTTGGAGATATAGGCGGCCACCCCCTTGACCACGAAGATCGAGAAGACCGTCACGCCGAACCAGACCGCCAGCGAGAAGTCGCGATTCTGGAACACGCCGTTGATCAGGTCGCGCATGATCCAGGCCGACAGCGCGGTGCAGATCGCCACGATGGCCATGAACACGAAGGCGATCGCATAGCGCGGGGCGAAGGTGCCGATGCTTTCCAGCACCAGCCGCTTCAGGGTTTCCCCGCGCTGCGCATCAATCTTGAACAAAAGGCTGAGAAGCCTCATTTCGGGCGGCTCTCGTCGAGGGAATGCAGCGCGATATCAGGTTTGGGCGGCAAGACCAAGCTCACCACCGCCGCACGCCTGCGCGACCGGGAACGCAACGGAGGCTCGGCAGCCTTGTCCCCGGCACGGCGCGATGCCAAGAGGAACCCATGACAGGCATCGAGACCCTCTTCGTCACCCCGGTCTATCGAACCATGCTCGAGCTCGAGGCCGGCGAACTCGGCGAGATCGAGGCGCTGTGCCGATCCCTCGTCGAGGACGACGCGGCCGGTATCGCCTGGTGCCGCAAGAACGGCTATCCCGGCTATACGAGCTATGCCTCGCTGAACGACCTGCCATGGCGCTTCCCCGCCTTCAAGGTGCTTGGAAAGCGCCTGGACCGGCATGTCGCCGTTTTCGCGAAACACCTTGCCCTCGATCTTGGCGGGCGGAAGCTGGTGCTCGATTCCCTGTGGGTCAACGTGCTGCCGACCGGCGGCGCCCATGCCTCGCACATCCACCCGCACAGCGCGGTGTCCGGCACCTTCTATGTCGCCATGCCGAAGGGTGCGCCGGCCCTGAAGCTGGAGGATCCCCGCCACGGCCTGATGATGGCCCACCCGCCCCGCCGCCGCTCGGCTCCTCGCGAACTCCAGACCTTCGTGGAAATGGCAGCGGAGCCGGGCGAACTGCTGCTCTGGGAGAGCTTCCTGCGCCACGACGTGCCGGTGAACCGGGCGGCATCGGAGCGCATCAGCATCAGCTTCAACTACCGCTGGGCCTGAGCTTCGGGGTCTGGACCTTCAGGCGGCCGGCGGCACCGGCCGCGGCCGGCCATCCTCGTCGATGGCGACGAAGGCGAAGGTGGCTTCCGTCACCTTCTCGCGCTCGGTTGTGCGGAAACGCTGTGCCCAGGCCTCGACATGGATCTTCATCGAGGTGCGCCCGACATGGAACACCTCCGTATAGACCTCCAGCACGTCGCCCACCCTTACCGGCCGGATGAAGGTCATGGCCTCGACCGCGATGGTCACCACCCGGCCCCTCGCCCGTTCCACACCGGCAATGCCGCCGGCCTGGTCCATCCGCGCCATGACCCAGCCGCCGAAAATGTCGCCGTTGGCATTGGTGTCGGCAGGCATGGCGCTGATCCGCACGGTGAGATCGCCGCGGGGGTCTGCATCGGTCGGCCTGAGCGTGGTGGGCATGAGCGGCGATTCCCGGTGGGCGCCGGGCAAGTCAGCCAGCAAAGCGCCGGCCTGGCAATTGCCCGGTCAGCGGAACACGCGCTCGCCCTGCTCGTCGACGATCTGGCGCCCCTTCATCAGCGAGAACTGCACGGCGTCCTCCATCGAGGCGTGCCGGTCGGCCCGGATGAAGCGATGCTCCTTCGTCTCGCCGTCGATCTCCTTGGCGACCGTCCCGGCAGTCTGGAACTGACCCTCGTTCCGGAACGGCGCAGCCGTGACTGTGAATCCCTTGTGCTCGATCGAGGCCTGGGCCGTCGGCGCCTCGTCCGCCGCGCGCGAGCCGCCAAAACCGAACAGGGACTTCAGGAACGACATGGACAAGTCCTTCGCGGGGATGCTGTCCGCCAGCCTATCGCGGATCGGCCCGCCTGAAAACGGCAGGATGCCGGTCCGGCAGGCTTTCCGCGCAGCATCCGTCCGGGTCCGGCACGGCGGCGAGCCCGGGGGCCGGACGAAGGTCACGGCAAAGCCCTCAAGTGACTGCCGGCGCGATGAAAAGATCTCGTAGCAGATGGCTTCGAATGCAATCGACAGGAACTGGACTCATCGCAGATCATATGGACGCGCAATTTTGCAATTCTGCGAGTTTTTGACAGAATTCGCAACATTACAGAATCGTTAGATTGTTCATTTCGCTGGTTCATTCGACATTCATGCCGATCCCACTAGATTTCCAACCATCGCAATCGCTGGCGGAACCTTCAACGCCAGAGGTCGTTATTCAAAGAAGTTGCCCGCTTGAGCGGAAGGAGTTTGTTGACATGACACGCCATTCCCCCCGATCCCCCCGATCGCTGATTTTCGCCGGTGCGCTCGCCGCCGGTCTCATCGCCCCTGCCGTCGCCATGGCTCAGGATGCCTTCACGAGCGCCGACGTGAACATGCGCGCCGGCCCCGGAACCCGGTTCCAGGCGCTGACCGTGCTGTCCGAGGGCACGGGCGTGGATGTCGCGGGATGTGAAGGCAGTTGGTGCCGCGTGCTCTTTCGCGGCACCGCAGGCTATGTCTCCCGCAGCTATCTCGACTTCGGCGGCGGCCCGCCGGCCGTGATGGTTCCGCCGCCGGTCTATGTGCCCTCGCCCGGCTACATCTATCCGCCTTACCGACCGGGCTGGCGTCAGCCGGTTCGCCCGCGTCCGCCGCAATGGGGCGGCCCGGGCATCAGGCCGCCCGTGACACGTCCGCCCGGCGTGCGTCCTCCCGGCCGGCCCGGATGGGGTGGGGGTCCGGGTGGCCGGCCTCCCGTTGTTCGTCCTCCCGGGCGTCCCGGCTTCGGTGCCGCGCCCGGTGGCCGGCCTCCTGTCGGTCGGCCGGGCGGTCGCCCCGGCGGACGTCCGGGCGGCTCGACGGGCCCCGGTGCGCGCTGACGGGCAGCGCCTGTCCGTCCAGCCGTGACAAGGATCCGGAGCGGCGGGCGGTAAGCCCGCCGCTTTCGTTCGCGCTACTTCTCCTGCAGCGCCAGGCGCGCGCCCATGGCCACGAAAGCCGCGGCGAAGGTGCGCCGCATCCAGGCCATGACAGCAGGCCGCGAGATCACCTTCTCGCGCATGGCCGCCGCGAACAGGCCGTAGATGGCGAAGACGGCAAAGGTCATCGCCATGAACACCGCCGACAGTTCCAGCATGCGCGCCAGCGGATGAGCCTCACCGGCCGGAATGAACTGCGGCAGGAAGGCGACGAAGAAGATCGACAGCTTGGGGTTCAGCACGTTGATGGCGATCCCGTCGATGATGACCCGCCAGGCCGACCGTGCATCAGATGTCGCCTCGACCTGCAGGGCGCCGGTGTCCCTCAGCGTCTGCCAGGCCATCCAGAGCAGATAGGCGACGCCGGCATATTTCACGACCGCATAGGCGACCGCGCTGGTGTGCAGCAGCGCGGCAAGCCCGAGAATGGCGGCAATGAGGTGCGGCACGATGCCGAGTGTGCAGGCAAACGCGGCGAGGAGGCTCGCCCGGCCTCCGCGCGAGAGCCCGGCGGCCAATGTGTAGATCACGCCGGTTCCCGGCGAGGCGACGATGATGAGTGTGGTGATCAGGAATTCCAGGGACATGGAGGGCATCCGGTCATGGACCTCCAGCAAGAACCGCCTCATCCGCCTTGGCAACCGCCCGCGGCGATCATCCAGAGAATAATACTGAGGTATTGACCTAACTATTGGCGACCTCTAGAAGCGCTTTGATGGACAACGCCCTGCCCGCCCTCGACGGAGCCTTCCGCGCCCTCGCCGATCCGACCCGGCGGGCCGTTGTCGAGCGTCTGGCGCGCGGTCCGGCCTCGGTCAGCGATCTGGCCAGGCCCTTCGAGATGGCCCTGCCGAGCTTTCTCCAGCACCTCAGGGTGCTCGAGGAGACCGGACTGGTCAGCACTCGCAAGGCCGGCCGCGTTCGCACCTGCACGCTGCGCATGGAACCCATTGCCGCGGTCAACCAGTGGCTGGAGGCCCAGCGCAGCCTGTGGGCCACGCGCCTCGACCAGCTCGACACCCTGCTGCTGCAGATGAAGGACAAGGACAGCCCCCGATGACCGAACTTGCCGCCTCCGTGTTCGATCCCGCCCTCGACCTCGAACTCAGGCGCGAGGTGGACGTGCCGCCGCATCTGGTCTGGCGCGCCTGGACCGAGCCGGACCTGCTGATGAAGTGGTTCACGCCGGCGCCGTGGCGAACCACGGCCTGCGAACTCGATCTGCGCCCCGGCGGCCGGTTTCGCACGGTGATGGAGGGACCTGCCGGTGAGCGCCACGACAATACCGGCTGCGTTCTGGCGGTCGTGCCGCAGCAGCTCTTCGTGTTCACCGATGCGCTCGGCCCGGGCTTCCGCCCCACCGGCAGCGCCTTCATGACCGGCTCGGTGTCGATTTCGCCGTCAGGCGCCGGCACGCTGTACATCGCCCGCGCCCTGCACAAGGACCCGGAGGCGAAGAAGCAGCACGACGACATGGGCTTCCACAGCGGCTGGGGGACAGCACTGGATCAGCTGGTTGCACTCATGAAGGGCATGTGAGACGGCCCTATGCCCCGGCTTGCGGTGTCAGAGCCGTCGGCCCCGTGGATACGGTACCTGCCATCCCCATCGCCCGCTCCTGCCAGTGCATCAGCAGGAGCGCCAGATCCTCGTGGGCCATGCCGAAGCCATCCCGCAGCGAAGCATTGCGGCCGGTCAGGCCCGAATCGAAACGCCCGACGGCCGGCCCGCGGCCCGTCCGGTCGTTGAAGACGACCATGGGAGTTCCCGAAATCGGCTCTCTCCAGATCGCGATATCTGCGACATCGCTCCAGAGCGTCATGCCGCGCCGCCACATGAGGCTCTGGAACAGGCCCTCGGCCGACAGGGTCAGTGTCGGTCGCCAGACCAGCATGGCGCCCTGAAGAAGAACACCCGCACCCAAGGCGATGGCACCCAGCCAGAGCATGATGGTCTGCACGCCGCCCTGCACGCTCCCCATCTTCAGCATCCAGACCAGAACCACAGCGAAGACGAGCATCGTCACGAGGTAATAGAGGCCGCGCTTCGGACTTGCGCGCAATTCGACCGGGCCGGGGAACCGGACGAGCAGGTCGCTGCCGGACAGGTGCCCGTCGAGAAGAAGCTGTGGCCAGAGCGATGTCACGGCCATCGCCGTGCAGGCACCGAAGAGCAGCGTCGCAATCCAACCCTGCGCCTCGCCAGTGACGATGGCCATGGCTGCGCCGGCCAGCGTGAACGCCAGCCCGATGGCGAGCATGATGTAGTAGAACCAGCGCGGCCAGGTGGACATGCCGCAGTCTAGCAGCAGACACCTCCGGGCCGACAAGCGTCATTGACGAGGGGGAAGCTGCAGCCGCCGTCCTGGCGACCCGCCAAGAAAAGGGGCGCCGCAGCGCCCCCGACTTCGCCATCAATTGTCCAGGAAGCTCCTGAGCTTCCGGCTCCGTGACGGATGCTTCAGCTTCCGCAGGGCCTTCGCCTCGATCTGGCGGATGCGCTCGCGGGTC
The DNA here is from genome assembly GCF_051860605.1 of Phreatobacter sp. GTDB lineage: Bacteria > Pseudomonadota > Alphaproteobacteria > Rhizobiales > Phreatobacteraceae > Phreatobacter. Next base: position 121,627 of record NZ_JBHYDR010000012.1, read on the forward strand.
ACCGAGAACTGCTGGCCGACCTCTTCCAGCGTGTGATCGGTGTTCATGCCGATGCCGAAGCGCATGCGCAGCACGCGCTCCTCGCGCGGGGTCAACGACGCGAGAACGCGCGTCGTCGTCTCGCGAAGATTGCTCTGGATCGCCGCGTCGATCGGCAGGATGGCGTTCTTGTCCTCGATGAAGTCGCCGAGGTGTGAATCCTCCTCGTCGCCGATCGGCGTCTCGAGGCTGATCGGCTCCTTGGCGATTTTCAGGACCTTGCGCACCTTCTCCAGCGGCATGCCGAGCTTCTCGGCCAGTTCCTCCGGCGTCGGCTCGCGGCCGATCTCGTGCAGCATCTGCCGTGATGTGCGGACGATCTTGTTGATCGTCTCGATCATGTGCACCGGAATGCGGATGGTGCGGGCCTGATCGGCGATCGAACGGGTAATCGCCTGCCGGATCCACCACGTCGCATAGGTCGAGAACTTGTAGCCGCGCCGATACTCGAACTTGTCGACCGCCTTCATCAGGCCGATGTTCCCCTCCTGGATCAGGTCGAGGAACTGCAGGCCGCGGTTCGTGTATTTCTTGGCGATGGAGATGACGAGGCGCAGGTTGGCCTCGACCATTTCCTTCTTCGCCTGACGGGCCTCGCGTTCGCCCTTCTGCACCATCTGGACGATCTTGCGGAACTCGCCGATCTCAAGGCCCGTCTCGGTGGCCAGAGCCTGGATTTCGGCCCGGATCTCCTTGATCGTCTCCTTCTCGGAGGCGACGAAATCCTTCCAGCCGCGCCCGCCGAGCGAGGCGACGCGGCGGATCCAGTTGGGATCCAGCTCCGAGCCCTGATATTCCTTCAGGAACGAGGTGCGGTCGACGCCATAGCTCTCGGCAAGACGCAGCAGACGGCCCTCATAGCCGACCAGGCGCTTGTTGATGTCGTAAAGCTGCTCGACCAGCGCCTCGATACGCGCGGTGTTGAGCGACAGCGACTTGACGTTCTGGATCAGGTCCTCGCGCAGCTTCTTGGCGCGCCGCTCCTGGCTCGGCGACAGTTTGGTGTCGTTCAGCCGGTTCTCGACGTTCTGGTCCTGCAGCTTGCGCAGCTTCTTGTATTCGTCGGCGATCATGTCGAAGGTTTCCAGCACCTTCGGCTTCAGCTCGGCCTCCATGGCGGCGAGCGACACCGCATTCTCGATGTCGTCCTCGTCCAGGTCGCTTTCCGTGACACCCGGCGGCAGGGCGTCGCCCTCGGCCGCTTCGGGCGCGATCGGCGCCTCGCCCTCGGTCACCATCGGCGCGTTCTTCGCGTCCGGCCCCGCATAGGTGGCCTCGAGGTCGATGATGTCGCGAAGATAGATCTTCGCCTCGTTCAGTTCGTCGCGCCAGATGATGATGGCCTGGAAGGTCAGCGGGCTTTCGCACAGGCCAGCGATCATCGCCTCGCGGCCGGCCTCGATCCGCTTGGCGATAGCGATCTCGCCCTCGCGCGACAGCAGTTCGACCGAGCCCATTTCGCGCAGATACATGCGCACCGGATCGTCGGTACGGTCCAGCGGCTCCGTCGCGCGCTCGGTCTTCACCACGGCACGGGCCGTGGTCTCCTGGATCTCGCCGTCCGGCTCGTCGGCCTCAGCGGCCTCCTCGCCTTCCTCGCCCTCGGCGGCATCGTCGTTGTCGACGACATTGATGCCCATTTCCGAGAGCATGGCGTTCATGTCCTCGATCTGGTCCGAGGTGAACGAGGCTGCCGGCATGACCGCATTGATCTCGTCGATGGTCACGTAGCCGCGCTTCTTGGCGCGCTTGATCATCGCCCGCACGGCGGCATCCGACAGGTCGAGCAGGGGGCTGTCCGGGCCCTCGGTCTCCTGTTCAGCGCCTTCCGGCTTTTCGGTCGCCTTCGTTGCCATCGATACCGTCCATCGCTCGCCGGCCCGAACAGGCCCGACCCGACGCGTCAGGACCGGGTTCAAGGTCCGACCCAACGCCAAAAAAGGGGCTGCGCTCGCTGTTCAGCGCGCCCCTCGAAAACGCATCTCGTCCTGGCCGGGGCACGCCCCGGACCTCTGTGGAACCATGTGCCATCGCCTCATCTGCGCTGCGCGGTTCCAATCCGCCACCCGGTCGGCGTCACGATGCCCTGTCGCTGCGACCGGAAAGCGTCCCGAACCCCTCGACAAGTGCCTCGGTTCCGGCCAGTTCGGCCTCCCGCCGCTTGGCGTCGAGCAGCCAGTTCTGGTTCGCTTCGGTCGGGTCATCACCGAAGGCTCGCTCGGCATCCCGGATTTCCTTAATTAGCGCCTGCTTCTTGCGATGCAAGGCCAGAAGCTGGGTAAAAGTCACCTCGGCATCCTGCGCGGCCGCTCCCGGCATGGCGCCCCAGACCGCATTGTCGGCCACGATCGCCCTGAGCTGGCCGAGGACCGGGCCATGGCCCGCCTCCGCGAGAGCTGCGGCATAGGCCGTCTGCGTCTCCTCGATGCCGCGGGCATGGACGTCGAGAAGTGCCTGTTTCAGGCCAAGAGCCTGCGGATGGCGCAGGTCCAGCCCGGCAATGTCCTCCTCCCGCCCGTCGATCAGCCAGGGGTGATTGATCAGGGCGGTGAGGATCAGCGCCTCGCGCATGGGAAGGGCTGCACGCGGGCCGCGGACCAGCGCACTCGCAACCAGGGCCGGCGACGGCCGGTGGTCGGGCACGGCAAGGCCACGCGGACCGTTGCGCCAGCCTGCGCCACCCGCAGGCCTGCCCTGCCCCCGCCGCTCGCGCTGGAGGGGACGGAACAGGTCGGAGAGGCGCCCGAAAATGTCGTCGCGGTAATGCCGCCGCACTGATTCGTCGCCGATGGCGGCAACGACTTCGGCAAAGCGCGCCTCCAGCGCGGCGCGCTTCTCGGGCGTCGAGAACACCCCCGCTTCGGTCTCGCGCATCCACAGCACGCTTGCCAGAGGCTGGGCCTGGGCCAGGATGGCATCCATGGTCTCGCGCCCCGAGGAGCGGATCAGGTCATCGGGATCCTGGCCCTCGGGCAGCGTCGCGAACGCAAGGCTCCGGCCGGGCTTGAGCAGCGGCAGCGCGATGTCCACCGCCCGGTAGGCCGCGCGCCGGCCGGCCTTGTCGCCGTCGAACAGCAGGATCGGCTCCGGTGCCATGCGCCAGAGCAGTTCCAGCTGACCCTCGGTCAGTGCCGTCCCGAGCGGGGCAACCGTCTCGCCGATGCCGGCCATGACCATGGCGATGACATCGACATAGCCCTCCACGGCGATGATGCGGTTGGTCTTGTGCGCGGCCTCGCGCGCGGCGAAGGCGTTGTAGAGGAGCGAGCCCTTGTGAAAAAGGTCGGTCTCCGGCGAGTTGAGATATTTCGCCGGAACGTCCTTTTCCAGCGCCCGGCCGCCGAAGGCAACCACCCGCCCCCGCAGGTCGGTGATCGGGAACATGACCCGGTCGCGGAAGCGGTCATAGGGGACCGGGATGTCCTCGCCATGGACGAGCAGGCCGGCGGCGATCATGTCGGGCACCGGCACGCCCTTGCTGCCCAGATGCTCCTTGAGGGCGAAGCGCTCCGCCGGCGCGTAACCGATCCGGAAGGCGAGCTGCGTCTGCGGCCCGAGGCCGCGGCCCGCCAGATAGCCGCGCGCCTTGGCGCCCACCCGGTCCTGCAGCCGGTCCTGGAAGAACCGCGCGGCAAGCTCCATCACGTCATGAAGGGTCTTGGCCTTCTCGGCCCTCTGGACTTCCTCCACCGAGACCTTGGGCAACGGCAGGCCGGCATCCCCCGCCAGCCGCTCCACCGCCTCGGGAAAGCTCAGGCCTTCGGTCTCCATCAGGAAGCGGAACTGGTCGCCGTGCTTGCCGGAGGAAAAGCAGTGGTAGAAGCCCTTCTGGTCGTTCACGTAGAAGGATGGGGTCTTCTCGGCGTTGAACGGCGACAGGCCGCGCCATTCCCGCCCCTGCTTCTTCAGCTTGACGCGCCGGCCCACCACCTCCGACACGGGGAGGCGTTGCCGGATCTCGTCCAGGAACGTCGGCGGGAAGCGCATGGATGACATATAGGCGCTGCGCGTGGGCAAGGGGACATTCGACCGCCGGCCATGCACACAAAATGCGATCGCTCGCCCGCTACCGCTCCACGACCTTGCGATAGAGATGCCAGGTGGCGTGGCCGAGCACCGGCACGGCCACCGCCAGCCCGACGAAGAACGGGATCGAGCCGGCGACCAGCGCTGCCGCCACGATCAGGCCCCAGAGCGCCATCGGCCCGGGGTTGGCGCCGACCGCCCTGAGCGAGGCGCCCATCGCGGTGAACGCGTCCACCCGCCGGTCGAGCAGCAGGGGGAAGGAGACCACGCTGATCGCCAGGACCCCCGCGGCGAAGACGAATCCGACCCCGTTTCCGACGATGAGCAGGGCCCATCCGGCGCGCGTCGTGAGCACCTGCCCCACCAGTTCCATGATCCCGGCCGGCTCGTAGAAGCCGAGCGTGCGGCGGTAGATGACAAGCGCCGCCGCCAGCCAGGCGACGAACAGCAGCATCAGCAGCACGCCGAGCAGCAGGATCGACAGGCGCGAGGGCGAGCGCAGCACGTCGAAGGCATGCCGCCAGGACGTGTCGAGCCCCTGCTCTCGCCGCCGCGAGATCTCGTAGATGCCGATGGCCGCGAATGGGCCGACGAGGGCAAAGCCGGCCATGATCGGGAACAGCAGCATCACCCATTCGCCATCCATGCTGGCGCGGGCGAGCAGGAAGCCGACGATCGGGTAGATCAGCCCGAGGAAGACGAGATGGCTCGGCTGCTGCGCGAAATCGTCCAGGCCCTGGGCCAGCGCCTGCCGCAGGTCGCCGACACCGATCTTGCGGATGCGGACCGGCCGGTTCGCGTCGGCCCGGTCGATCTCCTTGCGGTCGCGGGAAATGGAGCGAGCTTCGGCCATGGCGACCCTCCGTTGCGGGCTGTCCGGACGGACGATGCCACGGGGTCGGTCTGATCCGGCCGCCGGAGGCGTCTGGCCCGAACTCACAATCGCAATCCTATACCGGAGACGCCCGATTGTCCCGCAGGCTGTCTGACACGATTGCGCGACTGCTGGCCTCGTGGCGGGCGCACTCGCCGATCACACGCGGATACTCGGCCACGATATGGTCGATCAGGGCCCGGACAGCCGGCAGCAGGCCGCGCCGCGGGCCGAAGACCATGTGGATGGTCCCGAACGGCGTGGACCATTCCGGCAGCAACTGGACCAGCCGCCCGGCGTCGAGTTCGGCCTGGCAGACCTGATCGGGCAGCAGGGCAACGCCCAGTCCATCGAGCGCCGCCTGCCGCAGCACAACGAAATCCCCGCAGGCCAGAACCGGCTCATGGACCAGATCGTGCGGCTGTCCGTCCGGGCCGGTCAGCATCCAGTGGTCGCGCAGCACGCCTTCCGCGTGGGTCAGCGTCGGCAGCGCCGGCAGCCGGTCGATCCCGATCGCGCCGCCCTGCCGCGCGACGAAGCCGGGACTGGCAACCAGGTAGCTGCGGCTCTGGCCGAGGATGCGCAGGGTAAGATCCGGTTCGGTATCCAGCCGCGTGCGAACGCGCAACGCGATGTCGATCCGCTCCTCGATCAGATCGACCCGCCGGTTCGACACGTTCAGCTGCACCTTCACGGCCGGGTTTCGCTGCATGAAATCGGGAATGATGCGCGCCATCAGGTTGTGCCCGAAATCCGGCGGGCAGGCGACGCGCACGACCCCGCTCGGCTTCGCGCGCGCGCGGAGGGCTGCCGCCTCGGCCGCCTCCGCGCCGGCCAGCATGGCCTGGCACTGCTGATAGACCTCCTCGCCCGTCTCGGTGACGCGAAACCGCCGGGTCGAGCGCTCGATCAGGCGGATGCCGAGCCGAGCTTCCAGCCGCGCCACATGCTTGCTGAGCTTCGACTTGGGCAGGCCCAGCGCCCGCCCGGCCGGAGAAAAGCCTTCATGCCGGACAACGGCGGCGAACAGGGCGAGGTCGTTGAGATCCAGCATGGGCCGCTCCGCGGATAACCATCGTTCGCATATCGAAACGATGAGTTCCAAATCTGCCATCTAGAGGCTTATTGTCGCCCATAATAGATCAGTGGCCGGACCCATTCCAGCAAGGACCTGCGCCATGAAACTCCTGCACATCGATTCCGGCATTCTCGGCGACCATTCCGTCTCGCGCCGCCTGAGCGCCGCCGTGGTCGCCGATCTGAAGGCCCGCCATCCCGGCCTTGCCGTCACCTATCGCGACCTGGTCTCCGAACCGCTGGCCCATCTGACCGGCGCGCATCTGGCGGCCGGATCGGCCGACCCCTCGCAGGTCGCGCCCGGCCTGCGCGCGGATCTCGACGACGGCGCCGCCGCGCTCGAGGCGTTCCTCGCCGCCGATATCGTGGTGATCGGCACGCCGATGTACAATTTCTCGATCCCCTCGCAGCTCAAGGCCTGGATCGACCGCCTCGCGATCGCCGGAAAGACCTTCCGCTACACCGAGGCTGGTCCCGAGGGCCTTGCCGGCGGCAAGACCGTCATCATCGCCTCCTCGCGCGGCGGGTTCTATGGCGAAGGCGCGGCCGCCGCGGCCATGGACCATCAGGAGACCTATCTGAAGGTGATCTTCGGCTTCTTCGGCATCACCGACATCCGCTTCGTGCGGGCCGAGGGCATCGCCATGGGCGAGGACCAGAAGCAGAAGGCCATTGCCGGTGCCGAGGCCGCGATCTCCGGCGTCAACGGGACGCTCGCCCGGGCGGCCTGAACCTTAAGGAAGGAAGCGGCGGCCGCGATCAGGTCGGTCCCGACCACCTGTCGGCCGCCGCATCGTCCTCGGCCCTGGCCGCAACCCAGCCGCCGCCGCTGCCCTTTTCCTCGAACTTCCAGAACGGCGCATGCGTCTTCAGGAAGTCCATGAGGAATTCGGCGGCGGCGAAGGCCGCCTGCCGGTGCTCCGACAGCGTGACGACAAGGACGATGTTGTCGCCCGGCTCCATGCGCCCGTAGCGGTGGACAACCAGCACATCCTGCAACGGCCAGCGCGTACGGGCCTCCGCCTCGATGCGCTCAAGTTCGGCCACCGCCATCGCCTCGTAGGTCTCCAGCGTCATGGCACCGATCGTCTCGGACCCGGTCACGCCGCGGCAGAGCCCCGTGAAGGTCACGGCGGCCCCGACATCGACGCGGCCGGCACTCAGCCGCGCCAGTTCGGCGCCGACATCGAAATCCTCGCGCTGCACACGGACCGCCATGGCGCTCCCTTCAGGCCGCAGCGGCCGTCGGCCGCCAGTCCATGTCGACATGGCCTGGCATCGCGGCAACCCGCGCCACCCAGTCGCGCACGGCCGGAAACAGGGCCAGATTCATGTCCGCCTCATGCGCCACATGGGTGTTGGCATAGAGGGCGATATCGGCGAGCGTGAAGCTGTCGCCGGCAATATAGGGGCTTTCGGTCAGTTGCGCGTCCATCCGCGACAGCGCGCCCTCGGCATTCTCCATCCATTCGTCGATCAGGTCGCGCTTGAGCTCGCGCCCGCCCGGAATGAGCGAGAGCCAGAAGCGCGCCTCGCCGATGGAGGGGTGGTGGGAGTTCTGCTCGAAGAACAGCCACTGCATCATCCGCGCCCGCTCCACCTTGTCGGCGGGCACGAGGCGCGTGTCCTCGCCGAGGAACATCAGGATGGCGTTCGACTCGATCAGCACCGTCCCGTCCTCGATCTGCAGGACCGGAACGCGACCGCGCGGGTTCATGGCCAGAAATTCGGGCGTTCGCGTGTCGCCCCGCAGGATGTCGACGTCGTGCAGGGTGAACGGCCGCTCAAGGTGCGCCAGCGCAAGGCGCACCTTGTAGCAATTCGCCGAACGCTGCATGGCGTGGAGGATCATGCCCATGGCGTTCGGTATAGCGAACGAAACAGCAAATGTCAGGCGTAAAACCGAACGCCAGACCCCGCTCAGCCCGAAGGCTGGATGTTTGCCGCCTTGATGATCTCGGCCCAGGTCTGCATCTCCTGGGCGTGGTACGGCTTGAACGCTGCCGGATCGCGCGCGGTGATGGTGAAGCCGAGCCGCGTGATGGCCTCCACGACGGACGGCTTGGCCAGCGAGGCGAGGATCTCGCGCGACAGGCGGTCGAGCGCCGGCTGGGGCGTTGCCACCGGAGCGAAGAACCCGGTCCAGCTCTCGGCATCGGCGCCGTTGACGCCCTGCTCGCGCAGGGTCGCGATGTTCGGCAGGCGCTGGTTGCGCTGGGGCGAGCCGATGGCGATGCCGCGCAGCGTGCCGGCCTGGATCTGCGTGAACACGCTGGCCATGGTGGAATTGGCCACGTCGACGCGGTTGCCGACAATGTCCTGCACCAGCGGGGCGGCGCCGCGATAGGGTACATGCGTCATCTTGATGCCGGTGCGGACCATGAACAGCTCGGTCGACAGATGCGAGCCCGAGCCGAGGCCGGTGGAGCCGTAATTGAGTTCGCCGGGCTTGGACTTGGCGAGCGCGATCAGTTCCTGGATGGTGCGGACCGGCAGGTCGTTCTTGACCACGAAGATGTGCTCGAAGGCACCGGCGCCGGCGAGCGGGGCGAAGTCCTTCACCGCGTCGTAGCCGGGCTCCTTCATCAGGAACATGTTGTTCCCGTGGGTCTGGTTGTTACCGAAGGTGATGGTGTGGCCGTCGGCATCGGCGCGGGCCACCTGGCGGGTGCCGATGGCGCCCGAGGCACCGCCGACATTCTCGACCACGACGTTCTGGCCGAGCGGGCCGGCAATGTCCTGCGCCACCACGCGGGCGATGGCGTCGGTCGGGCCGCCGGCCGGATAGGCGACGACGAGACGGATCGGCCGCGACGGCGACCAGGCCTGGGCCGAGGCCGAGCGGACGAAGGCCGGGGCGGCCAGCATGGCGCCCGCGCCGAGGAGAAGGGTTCGGCGCGTGGCCCGCAGATTGTTGCTCATCGTGATGCCTCCCATGAAGGATTTTCGCTTGTGGGCCCTTGCGGGCAGGACTAAATCTCGCGCCCGAACCGCCGAGGTCCGGCCGCGCAGTGATTGCCACGTCTTAGCGCCCCTCGGGAGAAATTCAAACTCGACGGAGCCCGACCGATGGCCTTTCTCGCCGACGCCCTGCAGCGGGTGAAGCCCTCTGCCACCATCGCCATGGCGCAGAAGGCCCGGGACCTCAATGCGCAGGGCAAGAAGGTCATTTCGCTGTCGGCCGGCGAGCCGGACTTCGACACGCCGGACAACATCAAGATGGCCGCCGTCAAGGCGATCGCCGAGGGCAAGACCAAGTACACCGCCGTCTCCGGCATCACCGAGCTGCGCCAGGCCATCGTCGCCAAGTTCAAGCGCGAGAACGGCCTCGACTACAAGTGGCAGCAGGCCATCGTCTGCACCGGCGGCAAGCAGGTGCTGTTCAACGCCTTCATGGCGACGCTGAACCCCGGCGACGAGGTGCTGATCCCGGCGCCGTACTGGGTCTCCTATCCGGAGATGGTGGCGCTGTGCGGCGGCACGCCGGCCTTCGTCTCGGCCGGGCCGGAGACCAGCTACAAGCTGACCGCGGAAGCCCTCGACAAGGCCATCACCCCGAAGACCAAGTGGTTCCTGTTCAACTCGCCGTCGAACCCGACGGGCGCCGCCTACACGCGCGAGGAGCTGAAGGCGCTGACCGACGTGCTGGTGAAGCATCCCCATGTCTGGATCCTCACCGACGACATGTACGAGCACCTGGTCTATGGCGACTTCACCTTCACCACCCCGGCCCAGGTCGAGCCGCGCCTCTACGAGCGCACCCTGACCATGAACGGCCTGTCCAAGGCCTATTCGATGACCGGCTGGCGCATCGGCTATGCCGCGGGCCCCGAACCGCTGATCAAGGCCATGGACCTCGTCCAGGGCCAGCAGACCTCGGGCGCCAATTCCATCGCCCAGTGGGCGGGCGTCGAGGCCCTCAACGGCACGCAGGACTACATCCCCGTGCGCCGCAAGGCCTTCGAGCAGCGCCGCGACCTCGTCGTCTCCATGCTGAACCAGGCCAGGGGGCTCTCCTGCCCGGTGCCGGAAGGCGCCTTCTACGTCTATCCCTCCCTCAAGGAGGTGATCGGCCGGAAGACCCCGTCGGGCAAGACCATCGCGACGGACGAGGACTTCGCCATGGAACTGGTCGAGAGCGAGGGCGTCGCCGTCGTTCATGGCACGGCCTTCGGCCTCGGCCCGGCCTTCCGCCTCTCCTATGCCGAATCCACTGAGACTCTGACCGCGGCCTGCGAGAAGATCCAGAAGTTCTGCGCCGAGCTGCGCTGAGCCGCAGAAGACCGCGCGAAGCCCTAGGCCAAAGGCCCGCCCCCTCCCGGGCGGGCTTTTTGCATTTCGGGTTGAACCGGATCGATCGTGCCTGCGACCCATGGTCAAGTGAGCGGCTTCAGGGCCTCTCTTCGTGACAGTCCCAGGCGACACGGCGCCTCTCGCCGGGATGTCCAAACCTGATCGGAGCCCATGCCGGCATCGGGCCGTCATGTTCTGCTCCCTTGTCCCATGGGTCGGCCATGTCGCCCTTCTCAACCCTCGTCGCGGCAGGCCTTGCCCTGTCCGGCCTCGCCGGCCTCACCGGCGATGCCCCGCACCCGCACGCTGCGGGCCAGGTCCTCTATTGCACCGGTTGCCTCTGCCAGGAGGACCGGCCGGCCATGTCCGTTCCCGGCTCCTGGATTCCCTCGGGAACCATTGGCCGTCGCATCACGCTGCGTTTCGTGCCGCGTGATCCGGCCGCGGCCCGGATCGCCGGCCGCTGTGGTCGTCCGGCTTCCCGCGGTTGAACCTTTTTCCTCCCCGCTGCGACCCATGAGCAAGTCCAGTCACCTGCCGCAGCCCCTGGAGGCCGGCACCAGAGGAAAAGCCGCCATGACCGCTCGCCTCGCTTCTTCCATCATCACCGGCCTCGTGCTCGCCGCCGGCCTTGCCGCCTCGGCCCAGGCCGCCGCCCCCGGCCAGTCCCCGGCGCAGTCTCTGGGGTCACGCCCGGTCACCTATTGCGGCCCGTGCCTCTGCACCGCCAACCCGCCGGCCATGACCGTTGCCGGCGACTGGGTGCCCAACGGCACGCTTCTCGGCGGCTCGCTCGTGCTGAAGTTCCGCCCTGCCGGCCAGCCGGTCTCGGCCCCGACCGTTTGCGAGCGCTGACGGATCACCGAGCGCAGGCGCCAGCGCGCCTGCCCCATGGCACGCAAAGTTGACGCCACGGACACCGTCCGTCAGGCTGCTTGGATATCGCGTCGATCAGTCGGCCGACCGGCTGCGACGAGCGGGAGCAGGACATCATGTCGCGAAACGCTCGAGCGCTTGTCGCTGTCGGCATGCTTCTGGCGCCCGGGGCGACACTTGCCCTCGCCCAGGACCAGGCGTCCATCGAAGCGCCCTGCCTCTGCAAACTCGGCAATCGGGAGGCCGGCTATCGCGGGACCATCGCCGTGACCGATGCCAACCGCGACGCGCTGCGCGCCCTGATCGAGCGACGCGCCCTCAGCGTCGGCATGACCGTGACCATGACCGGTGCGGGTTGCAGCGCGGCGGCATGGCCCCACGAGCGCAACAAGCCGGCCTGCGGCCAGACCAGCGTGCGCCAGCGCGCCGCCGACGGGACCACCTCGACGACGATGATCGACAATGCGGAGTTCACGGGAACCGTGCGCGTGCGCATCTTTGCCAATGCCGGCATCCCGCGTGGCGACGACGCCGCCGATGGCTCGCCGCGCGTGAACGTCGAGCGATGGGCGCGCGTGCGTTCCATCTCGGTTCTCGGTGACGTCCAGTAGTCAGCCGTCAGCCCGCCTTGCCGGCCATCGCCATCAGCCGCTCGCGCATCTTCTCGTGCAGGATGTTGATGGCCTTCAGCGGCCTGACCATCACCTTGAAATGGACGATGCGGTCATCCGCATTCCAGGTGATCATGTCGATGCCGTTGATGGCGATGCCGTCGATCTCGGTGACGAATTCGAGGATCGCCGACCGCTCGCCGAACCACTCGTTCGGGTAACGGAAATGCTCGTTGTTGAGCACGTCGAAAGCCGCCGACAGGTATCGCAGCACGATGGGCCGGCCGACCTGCGGCGTGTGGACGACCGGGCTCTCGAACACCGCATCCTCGGTCAGCAGCGCCTCCAGCCTGGCCACGTCGCGCGCCTCCGCGATCTCGTGCCAGCGGCGGATGGCGGCGGGCATGCGGGTCGAGGTCGACATGGCGGCTCCTTGGGACAGGGAGCCACACGCTAGGACAGGCGGCCGGCGGAAGGAACCGCCCGCCGGCACGCCGGATACCGGTCAGATGACCGATAGCTGCCAGGCATACTGGTAGCGGCCATATTCGGTGCTCGTGACCCCGTTCCGGGTGGTGCCGGGGAAACTGGCGGGCGGATCGACGACCGTCACCCTGAGGACCCGCGTCTCGCCGGGCTTCAGCAGGCCCTGATGGACCGCCGCCGCACCGATGGTGGAGTCGCCCGAATAGATGTCGGTGCCCCAGAGCTGGCCCTCGGTGACGCCCGTGACGCGGAAATAATAGGTCGCGCCGACGGTCTCGCAGAGCCCGTGCATCGTGCCCGGCGCGTCGGTTGCCACGTGATGCTTGTCGAGGATGTCGCGCAGCATCCGGCGTGACAGCTTTCCCTGGCGGTCGAAATAGGAGACCAGTTCCTGAACGGCTTTCATGGCGTGTCGCCTCTCTGCATGATCACCACCCGGCCATAGGGCGGCTGGAAGCTCGGCATGGGGCGCGGCAGCGCCCAGAGCAGCGCGTAGGGCGGCGCCTCGGAGGGAAACGAAATCTCGCCGTCGGTGATCACCACGGCGGCCGTGACGCGCGGATCGCCCGCCAGCGCCAGCAGCGCCGGCGTCATGTCGCTGCCGCCATAGCCCTTGACCGCATATTCGGCGAGTTCGGACGAGGACAGTTCCTCGTCCGAGGTCACCACCGTGTCGCACTGGACGATGCGGATGATGTCGATCCCGACCGCCTCGGAAAAATCGGCAAGGGCCCCGAGCGCGACCGGGATGTCGTCCGCCATCGACGCCGACGTATCGAGCACGACATTGAGGATCCAGGAATGGCGCCTGCGGCCCGGCAGCACCATCTCGCCGTCAGGGTCCGCGCTGCGACGGGAGATGCGCGTATAGGTGCGCTCACCGGGCGAGGCGCCCTCGAGCCACGTCTGCATCACCGACTGCCAGGGGGCATGGGTCAGCCCGCGCAGCGCCCGCACGTTGCGTGTATCGCCGCCCGCATGGGTGCCCCGCCCGCGCAGGCTACCGATGGCCTTCGCCAGCGCCATGCCCCTGGCGGCAAGGTCGCGGATCGCACGGGCGCGGTCGGCGGCCTCCGTCGCATCGCCGGGGAACATTTCGCGCTCGCGGGCGGCGTCCATGACATCGCCCGTCGCCCCGTCCGGCGCCTGCGCCGCCGCATCGAGGAGTTCGCGGACCGAAACGATCCGCCCCTCCCAGACCTGGCTGCGCGACTGCATGAACTGGCCGTTTCGCCGCATGTCGAGGACGATCTCCTCGGCCGACTTCTCGCGCGCGCCCGGCATGTCCAGTCCGCCCGCGGGGATCGCCGCGACGCCGAGCGCGTGCCTGAGCGTGTCGTTGATGATGTAATCGTGGGCGTAGTTGAACTCGAGCTGCCCGGAGCCCTTCGCGCGATCATGCGTGCGGAGCGCCAGATGCAGCAGTTCATGCGCCAGCACGAAGACGAGGTCGTCGTCGGACAGGCGCGCCGTGAAGGCCGGATTGGCGACCAGCCGGCCGGAGGCGAAGACGCCCATGGTCGGCACGCGCTCGTCGATATCGACGCGCACGGCCGCGGCAAGGCCGGAGAGATGCGGCAGCGGCACCGTCACCATGCGCAAGCCTCGCGCGATGCGCGCCAGCGTCGCCCGATGCTCCCGCGGGCGCTCGGCCGTCGCGCTCATGCCGCCGTCACCTTGCGCAGGAGCGCGAGCATGGCCTTGTCGGCGCCGAGGGCACCCCAGGTGCCGACCATTCCGGTGATCAGGATCAACTGGTGCTCCGCCGACAGGCTTTTCAGGAAGCGGTTGATCACCGCCGGCTTGAGGCCCGCTGCCCGGCCGTCGCGCACATGCTGGCGGATGCAGTCGAGCACGAACCATCGGGCTGAATCGGATTTCGGCAGCAGATCCGGCCGGCGCAGATAGTCTTCGAGCGGCCGGATGGCGCCGATGGACTCCTCCGCCAGCGCGCAGAACACCACCGCATCCTCCGGCGACAGCCGGCCGAAGGCGAGTGCGCGCCGCGTCTCGTTGTCGAGCAGGTTCGACCGCTCGGCCATATCCAGCGCCCGCGAGAGCTGGGCCCAGGCGCGCGGCGTCGAGAACGGAACCGGGTCTGCCGGAACCGGACGCATCAGCGCGTCGGGGATGGTGCGGATGAAGCTGCGGATCTCCACGCGAACGCCATGCTGCTGCGCCCAGACCAGCCACTCGTCCGTGTCGATGCGCAATTGCAGGATGGTCACGCGGTTGACCAGCGCGGAGCTCATGGCGCGCACCAGCGCGCGATCCTGCAGGCGGTTGCCGGCGGCGACCACCCAGGTGCCGGGCGGCAGGGCATGCTCGCCAAGCCTGCGCTCCAGCAGGAGCGAGTAGAAGGCCTTCTGGACGTCGGGCGCGCAGGCCGGCAATTCGTCCAGGAACAGGCAGAAAGGCTCAGGCTGCTCGGGCAGCAGGATGCGCGGCGGACAGAACACCGAACGCTCGCCGATGATGCGCGGCACGCCGCTCACATCCTCCGGCGCGATCTGGGTGCCGAGCAGCGAGCGGCAGGGCAGCCCGACCTCGCGGGCCGCCTCGTAGACCATCTCCGACTTGCCCATGCCGGGCGCCGACAGCAGCAGGAAGCTTTGCTCGTGCGCCATGCACTGGATGAGTTTCTTCGCCTGCCGAAGCGTGACCGCCTCGTCGAATGCGGCGCGCGTACCGTCCATGGAAGCCCTCCCCGCATGGCCGATCCGGGCCATGGCGACGTGATCTGGCCACATCGCCACAGAAGCGCCAGAGCCCCCTCCGGACTATATTTTTTCGCCGTTTTGGGCCTGTTATGCGGGCGTTCAGAAAAGTCTGGCGCCAGACGCCATATGCACCTTTTGCGCGCATTGCGAGATACGAAACACGTTTTACGCGGCTCTTGTTAACCGTCTTTTAACCATCCGTTTGCCGCGGCCTCCTGCCGCAGCCTAACGTCCCGGCGGGGTATGCGGGACATCGACATGAAACGGCTGGTCATCACCTTCTGCGCGATCTACGTCGCAGCCGTCGCGCTGGCGGCGGCCACCACCGGCTGGGCGCTGATCGAGCCGGTTCCAGGCTATCGCCTCGGCGTGTTCTGGATGTCCGGCGCCACGCTCGAGATGCGCATCGGCGCGCTGGTCGATGCCGGCCGCATCTTCGAGGCGCAGGTCTATGCCGGCTGCCACGCGGTGTCCTGGGCCGTCATCCTGACGCTGGCGCTGGTCGGCGCCATCCGCCCCTTCATCGGGCCGAGCCGGCCGCTGGCCAATATCCGCACCAGCGCCATCATCTTCGGCGGGCTTGCCGGCCTGTCGCTGCTGTCCATCTGGATGCAGCCCATTCTCGACCAGGCGAGCCGCATCCCCTCGTCGACCAATGACCTGTCATCGATGCCCGGCTACTGGATCGTCGGCATGGCCGTCTCGGCCGCCATCACCTCGGGCCACCTGTCGCTGATCGTCCACGATCTTGCGCTGATCGCGCGGAAGCGCCTGTTTGGCGAGGATGCGCTGCCGGAAGCCGCCTGAGCGGACTCAGACCGGCACGCGGACGGTCGCGCGCAATCCGCCCAGCGGACTGTCGGACAGCGAGATATCGCCGCCATGGGAGCGGGCGATGTCGCGGGCGATCGCCAGACCGAGCCCCGATCCGCCCTCGTCGACATTGCGGGCATCGTCCAGCCTCAGGAACGGCTTGAACACATCCTCGCGCCGGGCGGCCGGAATGCCCGGCCCGTCATCATCCACCGTCACCGTCAGCCAGCGGTGGTCGCGATGGCCGGCAAGGGCGATGGTGTCGGCGTGGCGCAGGGCATTGACCACCAGATTGCCGATGCAGCGGCGGAAGGCATCCGGCCGGACCTTGACGATGGCCTCGCCGTGATAGGCAAGGCTGACCGTGTCGCCGGCGCGCGCCACGTCGTCGCGCAGGTCCTCCAGCAGCGCCTGCACGTCGGTCGGCCGCGGCGGCTCGCCGGAATCCCCGCGCGCGAAGGCCAGATAGCCCTCCAGCATGCGGCCCATCTCGTCGACATCGCGGCGCATGGCCTCGCTCTCCGGCCCGTCGGGCATCAGGGCGAGTTCCAGCTTCAGCCGAGTGAGGACGGTGCGCAGATCATGGCTGACGCCGGCCAGCATGGTGGTGCGCTGGTCGATCTGGCGTTCGATGCGCCGCTTCATCTCGATGAAGGACATCGCCGCCGCCCGCACCTCGCTGGCCCCGCGCGGACGGAACCCGACCACCTCGCGGCCCTTGCCGAACTCCTCGGCCGCGGCCGCCAGCGCCTGGATCGGCCGGATCTGGTTGCGCAGGAACAGGATGGCGATGGAGATCAGCACCAGCGAGGCGATGACCATCCAGACCAGAAAGATGTGGCTGTTCGAGGCATAGGCCATGGCGCGCCGGGCGAAGACCTTCATCACCGAGCCGTTTTCGAGCTGGATCCGGATCTCGATCAGCGCCGAATTGCCGACCGTGTCGATCCAGAACGGCCGGCCGATCTGCAGGCCGATCTCGCGCGACAGGGCAGCGTCCAGAACGTCGAAGAACGGCCTCGGCCCCGATACGGGCAAGGGCTCGGGCGGCAGGATGTCGACCGTCAGGTTCAGCCGGTCGCGGGCGATCCGCCTGAGCGTCTCGTAGTTGCGGTCCTGCGGATAGGTCCTGTGGATATCGATGAGGGCGGCAATGTCCTGCGTCACCGCGGCGGACAGGCGATGGGTGACGAGCTGCCAGTGCCGCTCCATGAAGATATAGGCGACCACCGATTGCAGGATGACGATCGGGGCAATGACGATGATCAGCGAGCGGCCGTAGAGCCCCTTGGGCATGACCTCGTTGAAGCGCCGGCCGGCAGCCTCGCCGATCGTGGCGAGCCGCGATGCGGCATTGGCCATCCATCCCCTCAGGCCGCCATGGGTGGACCGCGATCGTTCAATCGTCGCCATGCAAACCTTATCGCCGCTCGCATCCCCCGCGGCAAGCCGGCACAGCCGCCATGACCGCGCTCACAAAAGGTCGCGACAAAGTCACGAACTGTCGAAAATCCTTGCAAAAATGCCACGTTCACGTTTGAGTGATCGTCACGCGGCGGAAGACCGCGTGCTGGGGGCCAACTCGCATGTCTCAGGGTCGCGTTGTGCGGGCCGCCGGCCGGGGAGTCGCGGCGTGGCTGGCCGGGCTTGTGCCTGCGCGCGGGCACTCCGGAAACGACCGCCGCGACCTGTGGATCGGGCTTGCCGCGGTCACGCTCGTCTGGCTGGCTGCCTGGCTGCAATGGCGGGCCTTCGACCTGGTCGTGCCATGGGATTCCAAGAACCAGTTCTATGCCTTCTTCCGCTTCATGGCGGGGGCGCTGCATGAGGGTTCGACGCCGTTCTGGAACCCCTACCACTATGCCGGACACCCGAGCGTCGCCGACCCGCAATCCCTGATCTTCAACCCCCCGTTCATCGTCTGGGCGTGGTTCCAGCGCGCGCCCTCGCTGATGGCCTTCGACCTTGCGATCTATGCCCATCTGCTCGTCGGCGGACTGGCCATCGTTGTGCACGGCCGCCGGCTTGGCTGGCCGGTGGCGGCCTCGGTGCTTGCGGCCTGCATCTTCATGATGGGCGGCGTCGTCTCCAGCCGGATGAACCATACCGGCATCATCATCGCCTTCGGCCTGTTCCCGCTGGCATTCCTCCTCATGGAGGTGGCGCTCGAGCGCCGCTCGCATCTGGCCGCCCTCGGCTTTGCCGTGGTCGCCGTGCAGATCGCCCTCGGCCGGACGCAGACGCCCATGCTTCTGTGTGCCGTGCTGGCCCTGCTGGCCGTGCGCCACGTCGTCGTGCAGCCCCAGCCGCTGCGGTTTCTCGCCAGCCGGGCCACGGTGATCCTCACCATGGGCATCGCCGGTGCGGGGCTGCTGGCGGTCCCGCTCCTGCTGACCGCGCAGTTTGCCGCCTTCTCGAACCGGCCGGACATCGAACTCGCCAATGCGCTCCGCTCGTCGCTGTTCCCGCCGAACATCGCCAATTTCCTCGCGCCCAATGTTCTGGGTTCGCTGAACCCGTCCTCCCTCGGAGACTGGGGACCAGGGCATGGAACGCGGCCGGGCCTCGATTCGACCGACCGGGCGTTCAACTACATGTTCATGGGCAGTCTGACCGCCCTGCTCATCCTCTGGCACGGCCTTGCCGGCGGCCGCATCGTCGCCTCCGGCCGCCGCATGATCGCCTTCGTCGCGCTCGCCGGTCTTGCCTATGCGCTCGGCCGCTACACGCCCGTCTTCCCCTTCCTGTTCGAGAATGTCGCGGCCGTCCGGCAGTTCCGCCGGCCTGTCGGCGGGCTCTTCATCCTGGTCCTGGCCTTCGCCTATCTCGCCGGTTGGCTTGTCTCGGACTATGTCCGCAAGGGCCTGCCGCAGGCGCCGCGCTGGGCGCTCGCCCTGGTCGGTCTTGCCGTCGTCGTGGTCATCGGCTCGGCCATCCAGTTCTCGGGCCTGTCGGACAAGTCGCTGCAGGCCTCGCTCGAGGTCCTGAAGGTGGTGCCGATCTATGCCGCGCTCGTCCTGCTGCTGGTCGTGGCGGCGTCGTCCGCGCGGGCACGGCTCGTCGCGGCGAGCCTTGCGGTCGCCTTCACCTGCGGCGAACTTGTCTGGCGCAATGCCGGCTCGTCGATGAATTCCGAGCCGCGGGCCTATTACGCTGCGCTGGAAAAGCCGGAGGGCGTCGCGGCCGAGATCCTCACCACGCTGAGGCGCGAGATGGCCGCACGCACCACCGGTGCCCACCGCCCCCGCGTCGAGATCGTCGGCCTCGGCGGTCCCTGGCAGAACGCCGCCATGGTTTATGGGCTGGAGGCCACCAACGGCTACAACCCGCTGCGGATCGGCGCCTATGACCGGCTAGTCTCGCCTGGAGAGAGCCCCTACATCGTCCAGCACCGGCACTTCCCGGCCTCGTTCCCGGCCTATGATTCCGACCTCGCCCGGGTCCTCGGGCTGGAATATGTCGTGCTCGACCGGCCGATCGAACTGATGCCCCATCTCGCGCGCTGGCGCACGCGGGACATCGTCCTTGCCGGACCGCGGGTGTGGATCTACCGCCTGCCGGCCGTCGCCCCCCGCGTCGCGCTTGCCGGATCGGTACGCATCGCCGATGCCGACATCTTCATCGACGGCGGCCGCTATCCGACCGGGCTCGGCTCGTCGGAGGTGATGGTCGACGACGACGACGACCTGCGCCAGACCTATGCCCAGGTGCTGCGCCAGCCGGGACGTGCGGAGATCGTGTCCTGGCGGCCGGACCGCATCGAGATCGCCGTGGAGACGGCCGTCAACACGGTGCTGACGCTGCACGAGAGCTGGTATCCCGGCTGGGAGGTCGAGGTCGACGGCCAGCGCATGCCGCTGCTGCGCACCGACGTGCTGTTCCGCGGCGTGGAGGTTCCGGCCGGCGCGAAGCGGGTGATCTTCACCTACCGTCCGCTGAGCCTCGAGAACCTCACCGCGGCCCTGAACGGTGTGCTCGGCCGCGACGAATAGCGGTCAGTTGTCGGTCACGCAGGCGGCGGGCGCGGCCGGGCGCAAGAGGAAAACCCGGTCGTCGCTGCGGGCAAGATCGGGGCTTGCACCGCGCTCGCCCTCGACCTCCAGCCGCCCGACAACCTCCAGCCGCAGCGCCTCGCCGGAGAAGGACAGCCTGAACGCCCCGGCATCGCCCTCCCCGCCGCATTCGGCGCGCTGGCCGGACGTGCGGCAGATGCCGACCACATTGTAGCTGTCGTCGCCGCCGCGCAGCTGGAAGGCAAGCTGGACCGAGAAGGTGCGGGCATTGTTCTCGGCCGGAACCTCCACGCGCGTGCGCCTCAGCGAGATCCGCTCCACCCGCTGGCGCGGGTTGCGGGCGAGATGATCGGCGTCATAGACGCGCGCGAAACAGGGGTCGCGGTCGGCGGCGGGGCCGCTCAGCCGGTCGAAGACCGGACCGGCTGCGGCCGGGGTCCAAGACGCCGCCGTGCAGGCCAGCATCGCCAGTGTCGCCAATGTCTTGACCGCCAGTCTCATGGGGCTGCCTCTCCTCTCGCGCCATTCCCGGGTCCGGACCGGCTCCGCCCGTCGGACGACCGGCGGGAACAGGATGGACCGCCCGCACCGCGCCGTCCACGAGCCGTCGCTGACGGCTGTCCGGACCGATAGCGTGCCGATGTTTCGGGGCGGTGTCTCCATCCCTGTCATCCGCGAACATCGTCGTTGACTTTCGTACAGCGCAATTTCAAAGTGCTCGTGATGAACAAATTCGAAGCCGCTTCACCCCGCAACGATGAGCAGGAAACGCTTCGCCGAATCGGCGAGCGCATCCGGGTCGCCAGGCATGGCCTGAAAATGACCCTCGATGGCCTCGGGAAGGCTGCGGGCCTTTCGACGACCTTCCTGTCGCGGCTTGAGCGCGGGCAGGTCGCCTGTTCCATCGGCAACCTCCTGCAGATCGCCGCCGCACTGGACCTTGCCCCGGCGGCCCTATTCGACAGCGAACCGCCCCGGCGCCTGCCCTTCCGGGTCGTCCGGCACGCGGATCAGTCCGCTGGGCCGGGGGTGACCGGAGACGGCTATGGCTGGCAGCAGCTGGCCTCGGGCCGCGTGGACCATCTCCTGGAGGCGTTCCGCCTGCGCTTCCCGAGGGGCGGCGAACGCGGCCCCCTGGTCTCCCATCCCGGCGAGGAATTCTGCTTCGTCCTGTCCGGCACCGTGGCGTTCCAGGTCGGTGACGAGGTGGTCAGGCTGCGTCCCGGCGATTCGATCCACCTGCAGTCGACCACGCCGCACATGGCCTGGAGCGACGGGGCCGGCGAGGCCGAAATTCTGATGATCACCGCCATGGAGCACGAGAGCGCCATAGCCGTCGAATGGTGGGCGCGGCACGCCGCCGCGATCCCGCGCGAGGGTCCGCCCGGATCGGCGGACACCTGAACCACCGACGCCCGGCAGGGGCGCGGCATCACGGAGGAAGCCATGAGCAGCACCGCCCAGACCGGGACCGGACGACACCTGCCCTATGAGGTGAAACACGTCGACGATGTCGAGTGGGAGACGATCCGCTGGCCGGGTGAGACCGGCAAGATGCTGTTCCACCCGCGTCCCGAGCGCCCGACGGAGCCCAATGCCGGCATCCTGCGACTTGAACCGGGCGCCCATCATCCGATCCACAATCACGAATTCGCGCAGGTCTGGTTCGTGCTGAAGGGCGAATTCCGCATCGACGGCCATGTCTGCACGCCGGGATCGATGCTGTTTCATCCCGATCCCCATTTCGAGGGCGCCTTCTCCACCGAGACCGGCGGTGAAATCCTGATCGTCCAGTATCCCGGCCCGACCACCGGCGGCCTGCCGATCTATGGGGGCAGGTTCAACATGAAGGCCCGCAAGCCCCTGCACGAGGAGCGCACCGACATCTGAAGGCGGCGGGCAGGGCCGCACCCATCCGGCCGCAGCCTTGCCCCCTCCCCCCGTTTCCGCTATAGGCCGCCGGTCCCGTGGCATTCTCCGCACCCCTGGAGGCTTCCGCCGCGGGACTTTCTTTTGGAGGACTAGACCATGGCTGACATCATCAAGATGCCGGCGACGGTCCGCGCGAAGGGCGGCAAGGGGGCCGCACGCGCCGAACGTCGCGAGGGCCGCGTGCCCGGCGTCATCTACGGGGACAAGAAGCCCCCGATCCTGATTTCCGTCGACTTCAAGACGCTGAACCAGCGCATCTATGCCGGGCACTTCCTGTCGACCGTCTTCTCCATCGAGGTGGACGGCCAGAAGCACCGCGTCATTCCGCGCGACTACCAGCTCGATCCGGTGCGCGACATGCCGGTGCATGTCGACTTCCTTCGCCTTGGCGAGGGATCGAAGATCCGCGTCGACATCCCGATCCACGTCAAGGGCGCCGAGACCAGCCCGGGCGTCAAGCGCGGCGGCGCGGTCAACCTCGTCGTGCACACGGTGACCCTGATGGTCGATGCCGACCGGATCCCGGAGGGTATCGACATCGATATCTCCGAGCTCAGCCTCGGCTCGTCGGTCCATCTGGCTGACATCACGCTGCCGGCCGGCACCAGCGCCGTGTCGAACGACAACCTGACGCTGCTCTCGATCGTGGCGCCCTCGGGCTTCGCCGAGGCCCAGGACGAGGCCGCAGAGGCTGCTCCTGCCGAAGCCAAGAAATAAGCTCGCAAGGCGCCTTGCCGCGATTGCCGACCAGGGCGCCCTCGCGGGCGCCCTTTTCGTTGGCGGACAAACCTGGTCTGGACGGATGCGATGATCCTGATGGCGGGCCTCGGCAATCCCGGGGCGAAATACAGGAACAACCGGCACAATATCGGCTTCATGGCGGCCGCGGCCATCCATGGCCGGCACCGCTTCGCGCCCTGGCGCCAGCGGTTCCAGGGCCTTGCCGCGGAAGGCCAGATCGGAACGCACCGCGTGCTGCTGCTGGTGCCCACGACCTACATGAACGAAAGCGGCCGGGCGGTCGGCGAGGCCATGCGCTTCTTCAAGATCCCGCTCTCCGATGTCGTGGTCTTCCACGACGAGCTCGACCTGCCGCCGGCGAAGCTGCGGGTGAAGGCTGGCGGCGGCAATGCCGGGCACAACGGCCTGCGCTCGATCACCGCCCAGTGCGGCAACGACTATCGCCGCGTGCGGATGGGCATCGGCCATCCCGGCGACAAGGCGCTCGTCCATTCCTACGTGCTGAACGACTTCGCCAAGGCCGAAACGCCCTGGGTCGAGGACCTGTGCGCAGCCGTTGCCGACCATGCCGAGGCCCTGGCCGCCGGGGAGGATTCCTCCTTCCAGAACCGCGTCCATCTCGCCATGGAAGGGCGCGGCTGGGGCGAAGTGAAACGCCCCGGCGAGGCCGCCGGCACCCCCAAGCCCTGACGCCTCGCACGCCTTGACGCCTCCACAGTCTTGACACCCCGACACCGGCGCCGGACAAGGCGCCCGACCAGAGAACGGACCTTTCCCCATGGGCTTCAAATGCGGCATCGTCGGCCTGCCGAATGTCGGCAAGTCGACCCTCTTCAACGCCCTGACGCAGACCGCGGCGGCGCAGGCGGCCAATTATCCGTTCTGCACCATCGAGCCCAATGTCGGTGACGTGGCCGTGCCCGATCCGCGCCTCGACCGGCTGGCGGCCATCGGCAAATCGGCC
>NZ_JBHYDR010000013.1:0-142462 GCF_051860605.1 Phreatobacter sp.
ACGTCGTGAGACAGTTCGGTCCCTATCTGCCGTGGGTGTTGAAGACTTGAGAGGATCTGTCCCTAGTACGAGAGGACCGGGATGGACACACCTCTGGTGGAGCTGTTGTCGCGCCAGCGGCAGTGCAGCGTAGCTATGTGTGGACGGGATAACCGCTGAATGCATCTAAGCGGGAAACCCACCTCGAGACGAGGTCTTCCTTGAGAACCGTGGTAGACCACCACGTTGATAGGCCGGGTGTGGAAGCGCAGCAATGCGTGCAGCTTACCGGTACTAATCGTTCGATTGGCTTGAACGCTCTCATGACCCATGCCCATCCGGGCTGTGGTCATCGACTGAAGATCAAAATTCCAGCTTGCTTCGTTTGTCCTTCGCCGGCCTGGTGGCTATTGCGAGGAGCCTGAACCCGATCCCATCCCGAACTCGGCCGTTAAACTCCTCTGCGCCGATGGTACTATGTCTCAAGACCTGGGAGAGTAGGTCGCTGCCAGGCCTGCCAAGGACAAAGCTCTTTTGATGATGTTCTGAAACCGCGCTGCCCGCGCGGTTTCTTCGTTTTCGGGCCCGTGCTGCATAGCGGCAAGGCCGGTCCGGTTGGCGCGGGGTGGAGCAGCCCGGTAGCTCGTCAGGCTCATAACCTGAAGGTCGTCAGTTCAAATCTGGCCCCCGCAACCAAGATCACCCCGCACGGGTCACCGTGCGGGGTTTTTTCGTTTGCGTCACGTCAGGTCTTGGCGGCGGGCTCCTGCCACGATTCGCTACGGGCGTGTGCGAGGCTGTGCCCGGGAGGTGACGACATGGCCACACGTGGTGCGATCCGGGTCGGCATTGGCGGTTGGACCTTCGAGCCCTTGCGCGGGTCCTTCTATCCCTTCGGCCTGCCGCAGAAGGACGAACTGACCTATGCGAGCCGGGCGGTGACCGCGATCGAGGTCAACGGCACCTTCTATTCGTCGCAGAAGCCCGAGACCTTCGCCAAATGGCGATCGGAGACACCGGACGGCTTCGTGTTCTCGCTGAAGGGGCCGCGCTATGCCACGAACCGGCGGGAGTTGAAGGGGGCCGGTGACTCGGTGAACCGGTTCGTCGACAGCGGCATCGGCGAGCTCGGCGACAGGCTCGGGCCGATCAACTGGCAGCTCGCCGCCACGAAAGCCTTCAATCCCGACGACATCGACGCCTTCCTCGATCTGCTGCCGCGGAGCGTTGCCGGAATGCCGTTGCAACATGTGCTCGAGGTCCGGCACGCCAGCTTCATGACGGGTGAATTCATCGCCATCCTGCGCAAGCATCAGGTCGCGGCCGCTTTTGCCGACGAGCCGGACTACCCCTACTTCTTCGACGTGACGGCGCCCTTCGTTTATCTGCGCCTGCAATGCGCGCAGGAGGGCGAGCCTGCCGGCTATTCTTCCGACGCCCTGGACACCTGGGCGGGACGTGCGCGCGCATGGGCCACGGGCGGCGTTCCGGAGGATCTGCCGCAGATCACCGCGGATACGCCCCCAGCCGGGCCGCGGGATGTCTTCGTGTTCATGATCAACGGCTTCAAGCCGAAGGCCCCGGCGGCTGCCAAGGCGTTGATCGAACGGCTGGATTAGCGGTTCCGGTTCCGACCCATCGGCTGGGCAGGCGGCAGGTCGGTGCGGCCTCCTACTTCGTGCCGAACATCCGGTCGCCGGCGTCGCCAAGCCCCGGCACGATGTAGCCATGGTCGTTGAGATGGCTGTCGACCGAGGCGGTCCAGATGGCCACGTCCGGATGATGGGCGTGGAACTTGTCGATGCCTTCCGGGGCCGCCAGCAGGCAGACGAAACGCAGGTTCGACACGCCGCGCTCCTTCAGCCGCTCCACGGCGGCGATGGCCGAATTGGCCGTTGCCAGCATTGGATCCATGACGATGACCAGCCGGTCGGCGACATCTTCCGGAGCCTTGAAGTAGTATTCGACCGCCGTCAGCGTCTGCGGGTCGCGGTAGAGCCCGATATGGGCGACGCGGGCGGAGGGGACAAGTTCCAGCATGCCGTCGACAAAGCCGAGGCCGGCCCGCAGGATCGGCGCGAAAACCAGCTTCTTTCCCTCGATCCGGGGCGCCTTGATGGTGGTGAGCGGGGTCTCGATCTCGACCATCTCGATTGGCAGGTCGCGCGTCACCTCGTAGCACAGCAGCATGCCGATCTCGTGCAGAAGCTGCCGGAAGCCTTTGGTGGAGCGGGCCTTGTCGCGCATCAGCGACAGCTTGTGCTGCACCAGCGGGTGATCGACGACGGTGACATTCGGCATGAAATCCCTCCAGACGCTGTGCCGGGCTGTTGCTTCAGAAGACGGTTCCGTCGCTGACCACGCGGATCGGCGGCCCGCCGTCAGCCCGCTTTTCGCGCGCGAGGCGCCGGCCTGCGGCCCAGGTGCCGCCCTCCAGAACACGGGCCAGCGGAAAATCCCCGGCGGCAAGGCCAAGGCGCTCGCGCACCATGGGCGCGATGCGGTCGAGGAGGGCGACGGTCAGCCCGCGCCACTCCACAACCAGCGGACTGTCGATCCGGTTGTCGGCCGCGGCCGCCTCCGGCTCGCGCAGCGCGATGACACCGGTATCGAGAAACAGTCCGCCGTTTCGATATTCGGGCAGTCCCGTCAGTCCGTCGATGGCAGTGACCGTCAGGCCGGCCCATTGCAGCGGTTCGATCAGCGAATAGGACAGCCATTGCGAGAGCTTGTGGAACGGGACGAGGCCGTCGCTGGCATCGCCTGCGCGCATCAGGGGGTGGTGCCAGCAGTCCCCGAGCGACAGCCCGCCCAGCATGACGCGGCCCGGCCAGATCGGCCCGAGATGGGCCAGCACGGCGGCAAGAATGGTGGTGGCAGGCAGGGCGCCGTTGTCCGCGTCGGCGGCCAGGCGGTCGAAAAGACCGCCGGGCCGCGGAGCGTCGGCCACTGCGAAGGCGGCCGGATTGTCCCGCACGGCCATGCCGAGCCGGCTCAGCAAATTCGCGCGCCCCTCCAGCCCGACCAGCGGATTGTCCTCCGACACCTGAAACCCGGCGGCGATATCGCCCGCCGAGATCGCGGCGAGGCGTGCAGCATCCGCGCGCGGCGAGCGCCCGTCATCGGCGAAGGCGCCGGCCTCGAACATGCGCAGCGAGGCGACGGCCAGACCCTCCGATTTCGAGAGTTCGGCGCCCGTCGGCTCGTCGCGATAGCGCCAGGCCATGCCGGCGCCGGCATCGAGCAGCACCGAGACGATGGCGAGATCGAAGGCGGTGCGGCCGCGTTCGGCCGGGTCGGCGATGGCGTCGACCAATTGCCGGCCAAGATCGCGGTCACCGGCACGGAAATGCCGCCAGCGCGCGTGAAAGGGGATGACCAGATCCGGGTAATTGTCCCGGATCACGTCCACCACGCAGTCCGCCGCTGCGGGCAGCCGGTCCATGTCCACGGTGAAGGCGATCAGCCTGTCGTCCAGGCCCAGCGCGAGCATCCGTGCCGCACGCTCCCTGACCGCGGAGGCCGTAAGCAGCGAGCGTGCCGCCCGCGGGGCATCGAGCATGGCGAAGGCCATCACAGGCACTCCGATGGAAGACAGGTCTGTTCCGGTGAGGTGGCTTCGTCGTGGCGCAAATTTTCACCCCCAAACGGTGGCCGGTCGAGTGCACCGAACCTCGAAGGGCGCGCGAACGCCGCGCTGTCCGCAGCCGACGGGGCATCCATATTCAGAAATCCTCGATCCGGCGGCCGACAACCCGGCTGAGATCGTCCTTGGTCGGCGGTGCCTCCGGCGTGAAATAGCCGGCCGCCTTCTTCGCCTCCATCTCCACCGATGCGTCGGGCGGGATCAGGTCGGCCGGGATCGGCACGCGCTCGACGACATCGATCCCGGCCTGGACCAGCGCGTCGTGCTTCATGTTGGACATGGACATGAACCGGTCGATGCGGCGGATGCCGAGCCAGTGCATCACGTCCGGCATGAGCTGCTGGAAGCGCGCATCCTGGACGCCCGCCACGCATTCGGTGCGCTCGAAATAGGTCGAGGCCTGATCGCCGCCCTCCTGCCGCTTGCGCGCATTGTAGACAAGGAACTTCGTCACCTCGCCGAGGGCCCGGCCCTCCTTTCGGTTGTAGACGACAAAGCCGACGCCGCCGGCCTGCGCGTCGCGGGCGGCCTCCTCGATGCCGTGGACCAGATAGGGCCGGCAGGTGCAGATGTCGGAGCCGAACACGTCCGATCCGTTGCACTCGTCGTGCAGGCGGCCGGAGATGAAGGTCTTCGGATCGCCCAGCTTCGACAGGTCGCCGAACAGATAGGCCGTGATGTTGCCGATCGGCGGCAGGAAGGCGGTCATGTCCGGCCGCGTCACCAGTTCCGGGTACATGCCGCCGGTCTGCTCGAACAGGGTGCGCCTCAGGTTGGTCTCCGAGGTCCCGAACCGCTCGGCGATGCCCGGCAGGTACCAGACCGGATCGATGGCGATCTTGACGCAGGCGATATCGCCGCTGTCGCGGACGATCTGGCCGTCCGCCTTCAGCCGCTTGCCGATATCGTCCTTCAGTTCGGGAAGGGTCAGGCGCGCCTTGGTGATGGCGATGGAGGGGCGGATGTCGACGCCCTCGGCGATCAGATCGCGATAGGCATCGCCGACCAGATGCCCGAACGGATCCATCGAGACGATGCGGCCGGGCTCGGACCATTGCGGGAACGGGCCGATCGGGACGACCGGATGGGTGTTGGTGAGGTCCGGCCGCTGGATCGGGTTGAGCGCGCCGGCCGAAACCGCCAGCGCCCGGTAGAGCGCGTAGGAGCCGCCATGGGTGCCGATGGCATTGCGGTCCGGTCCGGCATTGACGGTGGCGACCACCGGACCGCGCGCCTCTGGGGTCGGCGCCCCCCAGTTCAGGCGGAACCGCGATGCCGTGCCGGCTCCTGGATGCGAGGTCAGCCTGATGTGACCCGACTTGTTGACGCTCATCATGTCCTCGATCCCCTCGGGGTTCCGGAACGGATACGGCCCCCCGTCCCGGAATGGCGGAGGGCCGTCGATAAGCACCTGACCTTGGCAAAACCGGCAGGGTTCGGCAAGGGGCACCGCTTGCCGCTGGCGATCGGCAGGTGGTCAGAGCGGAGCTGACCAGGAGGAAGTATCGAGCCAAAAATGCTCATGCAAACGCTGTGTGCGCTATCGTATTCAGCGCCAGCTTATCTTTGCGTTAACTCATCTTTCACCATGCGAGCGCAAGTTGAACATCGACGGGCATGAAACCGCCTCCAGCCGTACCCCCGTGCGGCGGCATGCGGATGAGGGGCGCGCGGGGGTCTTGGGGCGACGTCATGCTGGGCTTCCAGTCGAAACGGGCAGCGGATGACGGGGCGCGGCTCGCCGCGCTTGATCGCGTCCAGGCGATCATCGAGTTCGATCTGTCCGGAAACATCCTTGCCGCCAATGCCAATTTCCTTGCCGCGACGGGCTACGAGCTGAAGGAGATTGTCGGGCGCCACCACAGCCTGTTCGTCGATCCGGCCTATCGCGACTCGCAGGACTATCGCGACTTCTGGGAGCGGCTGCGGCGCGGCGAGTTCTCGGCCGGCCAGTTCCGCCGTCTGGCGAAGGGCGGGCGCGAGGTCTGGATCGAGGCGTCCTACAATCCGATCCTCGACCGGGCCGGCAAGCCGATCAAAGTGGTGAAGTTCGCCACCGACATCACCCGACAGAAGCGGGACGATGCGGACCGCGCCGGCCAGATCGCCGCCATCCGCAAGGCGCAGGCGGTGATCGAGTTCACGCTCGACGGCATCATTCTCGATGCCAACGAGAACTTCCTGAAGACGGTCGGCTATGGCCTCGGCGAGATTGTCGGCCAGCACCACGGCATGTTCGTGGAACCGTCCTACCGGACAAGCCCCGACTATGCCGCCTTCTGGGCGAGGCTGAAGCGCGGCGAATATGATGCTGCCGAATACCGTCGCCTTGGCAAGGGCGGCAGGGAGATCTGGATCCAGGCCTCCTACAATCCGATCCTCGATGCTTCGGGCCGGCCCTACAAGGTGGTCAAGTTCGCCACCGACATCACCAGCCAGGTTCACCTGCTGGACCAGCTGCGGACCATCATCGACCGGAACTTCGGCGAGATCGACCAGGCGCTGAAACATTCCACCGGCCAGTCCCAGGCTGCCTCTCAGGGCGCCGAGGCCACGTCCGGCACCGTGCAGGCCATGGCGGCGGCGGCGGAGGAACTGGCCGCCTCCGTATCGGAGATCGCCGGCAGCATGTCCAAGTCGCGCGAGGAGGTGGACAAGGCTTTCCGCGAGGCCGAGGCAGCGGGCGACTTCACCCGGCGCCTGACCGATGCGGCGACGGCGATGGGCGGCATCGTGGCGCTCATCTCGACCATTGCCGGACAGATCAACCTGCTGGCGCTGAACGCCACCATCGAATCCGCGCGCGCGGGCGATGCGGGTCGCGGCTTCGCGGTGGTGGCGCAGGAGGTGAAGAACCTTGCCAATCAGGCCGGCCGCGCCACCGACCAGATCAGCGCGGAGATCAACGGCGTGCAGCAGATCTCGGGTGAGGTGGTGAAGGCGCTCGGGGCGATCTGCGGATCGGTCGAGATCCTGCGTGGCAATGTTGCCGCGACCGCCGCTGCGGTCGAGGAGCAGAGCGCCGTGACGCGCGACATGTCGGCAAGCATGCAGGGCGCCTCGCGCTCGGTCGCCGAGATCGCGACGGGCGTCGGGGCCATGGCCGCGGCGGTCGGCCAGGTCTCCCAGGCGGTGGAGACGACCCGCGAGGCCGCGCGCGTGCTGATGCGCTGACCCGGTCCGCTCAGCTGCCGCCCGCCGCTGCCGGGCGCGAGGAGCGCAGGACCTGGCGGACGCGCTCCGGATCGCCTCCGGCATCCTGCAGGGCCTGGCGGAACAGGTCGCGCCGCTCGTGGACGGAGGCGATGACCAGGCCGGCCGGCACGCCGAGGTCGAGCAGCACGGCTTCTGAGAGCTGGAGGCTGGCCTCGATGGTCTCCGGCACGGCGTCGGTCACGCCGATCCGGTAGAGCTGGCGGGCGTGGTCGGCATCGCGGGCGCGCGCAATGATGGTGAGGTCCGGCCGCAGGCCCTTGGCCACCCTGGCGATCTCGTCGATGGCGCCGGCGGTGTGGATGGTCAGCACCAGCGCGGAGGCCTCGCGGATGCCGCACATGCCGAGAAAGCCGGGCGAGGCGGCATCGCCGAAATAGACCTCGTGACCGGACCGCCGCAGCATCGCGATCTCGCGCACGTCGCGGTCGATGGCGATGAACGGAATGGCGTGGCGCTGCAGCATCTCGCAGACCAGCTGGCCGACCCGGCCGTAGCCGACGACGACGACATGCCGCCCAGCCGTTTCCGGCGGGGCGACCAGCAGTTCGGGATCGACGGTCGCCGGCGCCTGCAGCCGCTTCTCGAATCGCTCGCCGAGCCTGTCGAGAAGCGGCACCAGCGCCATGCCGACGGCTGTGAGCGTCGTGACGAAAGCGCCGGTCGCCGCGGCGACGACGCCGGCGGCCACGGACAGCTTGATGATGACGAAGGCGAACTCGCCGGCCGGTGCCAGCAGCAGCGCGCTGCGCATGGCCACTGTCCAGGTCTGGCCGAACAGGCGGGCCAGCGGCACGATGATCGCCATCTTCACCAGCAGCAGCCCGACAAGCAGCCCGAAGAACGTGCCGGGGCTGCCAATGATGATGCCGAGATCGATCGACAGGCCGACGGAGAAGAAGAAGGCGCCGAGCAGAATGCCCTTGAACGGGGCCAGCGTTGCCTCCACCGCCCGGCGGAATTCGGTCTCGGCCAGCAGCAGGCCGGCGACGAAGGCACCAAGTGCCATGGACAGGCCGAAGGCGGCCGTGACGACGCCGGTGCCGACCGCCACCAGTACCGCTGCCGCCACGAAGGCCTCCGGCTCGTCGGCGCTTGCCACCATCCGCATGAAGGGCCGCAGGATGAGGCGGCCGATGATCACCACCAGCACGATGGCCAGAACGCCCTGGGCGACGGCCAGCGTGAGGCCGCCCCAGATGGAGCCGCCATCCGTGCGCGCCGCAAAGACCCCGACCATGAACAGGAGCGGGATCACCGCGAGATCCTGAAAGAGCAGGACGGCGAAGGTGGCGCGTCCGGTGCCCGAGGCGAGGCGCCGCCGCGCCGCCAGATGCTCGACCACGATGGCGGTGGACGACAGGGCGAGCGCCCCGCCGATCAGGATGGTGGCCGCCACCGGCCGTCCGACCCAGGCAACCGCGAGGGCAATGACGGCCGTCGTCACCACCACCTGCATCGAGCCGAGCCCGAGCATGAGGGTGCGCATGCGGGCCAGACGCTCGAAGGAGAGTTCGAGGCCGATGAGGAAAAGGAGGAAGACGACGCCGAGTTCGGCGAAGGCTGCGATCTGGACGCTGTCGGTGGCGGTGATGAAGCGCAGCCAGTCCCACTGGGCGGCAAGCTGGCCAAGGCCGGAAGGGCCGAGCAGCGTCCCGATGCCGAGGAAGCCGAGGACCGGACTGACGCCGAGGCGGCCGAGCACGGGCACGGCAACCGCGGTGGTGCCGAGAATGATCAGGATATCCTTGTAGGCGGCGATATCGACGGTTGCTGCCACTTGCGTCTGGTCTCGCCGGGGGGAGGATTGCTGTGCGGCAAGGCTATCAGGGCGCGCGGCGGATTGTCCATGAAAGACGCCCGTCGGCCGTCGCCATGAACATCCGTTAAGCCGATGAAGCCCCAAGCGAAAATTCGTGAGGCCGGGGGTCGAAAAAGGCTTGCGCCCGGGTGTGAATCTGTTATCACCCCCTTGCCCAATTTCGCACGTGCCTGTGGTTGCGTGCCGGTTGGTGGGCATCCGGACAAGAGGCCGGACAGCCGCCCGAAGACAAGGCCTATCCGGTTCGCCGGCCAAGGCAGGGGCGTCGCAAGACGCGGGGTCTTCGATAACCTAACCGGCAGCCGGAGGCGAACCGGCGAACCCTGCCCTCCGCAGGGGACGCGACTTGAAGCAACGACGATCGGGCTTTTTTGGTCTCAGCTGGTGTCCAGAGCCAGCTACCGAAGAGGCTTGTTCTTCTTGCCGGCCGTGCGGTGCGGGGTCTCCCCAAGCCAATCGAAGGCATTGCTGTCCGGTCGCGGATCGTTGATCCGTGCCCCGGATATGATGTCTCGGCGAACGTCATCGGGTGGTGCCCGCCACCGGTCATCCGTCTCCAAAGCGGACCCGGAAAGCGCGAAACCTCCCATGGGTTCCATTCCTTTTGCGGGCCGTCAGGCGGCCCGAGGGGGAGGCTTCAATGACCGACCGTATCCGCGAGTTCCTTCGCAACCGCCGTGACGACGGCCCCATTCTCGTGCTCGACCTGGAGGTCGTCGCCGAGAACTTCGCCAAGTTCGCCCGGGCGCTTCCCGACACGCGCGTGTTCTACGCCGTGAAGGCCAATCCTGCGCCCGAAGTCCTCAACCTGCTCGCCGAGATGGGCTCGAGCTTCGACTGCGCGTCCGTGGTCGAGATCGAGCAGGTCCTGGTGACGGGCGCCACGCCCGACCGCATCTCCTTCGGCAACACGATCAAGAAGGAAAAGGACATCGCGCGCGCCCTCCAGTACGGCGTGCGGCTGTTCGCGGTCGATTGCGAGGCCGAGGTCGAGAAGATCGCCCGCCAGGCCACCGCCATCGGCGCCATGGACGTCAAGGTCTTCTGCCGCTTCCTGCAGGACTGCGAGGGTGCCGAATGGCCGCTCTCGCGCAAGTTCGGCTGCGCGGCGGAGATGGCTCCGCGCGTCCTCGAGCACGCCCACCGGCTTGGCCTCGTCGCCTATGGCCTGTCGTTCCATGTCGGATCGCAGCAGACCAACATGGGGGCCTGGGACCAGGCGCTGACCACTGCCTCCTCGATCTTCCGCACGCTCGCCGAGCGGGGCATCGAGCTGAAGATGGTCAATATGGGCGGCGGCTTCCCGACGCGCTACCTGAAGGACGTGCCGGCGGCCGAGGCCTATGGTGCCTCCATCTTCGAGGCGCTGACCCGCCACTTCGGCAACCGCATTCCGGAGACGATCATCGAGCCGGGCCGCGGCATGGTCGGCAATGCCGGCATCATCGAGACCGAGGTCGTCCTCATCTCGAGGAAGTCGGACGAGGACGAGGTGCGCTGGGTCTATCTGGACATCGGCAAGTTCCACGGTCTCGCCGAGACCATGGACGAGGCGATCCGCTACCCGATCCTCACGGAGCGGGATGGCGATGCCAAGGCCCCCTGCGTGCTGGCCGGCCCGACCTGCGATTCGGTCGACGTGATGTACGAGAAGGTTCCCTACGATCTGCCCGTGTCGCTCTCCATCGGCGACAAGGTGCTGATCGAGGCGACCGGCGCCTACACCACGACCTATTCGACGGTCGGCTTCAACGGCTTCGCGCCGCTGGCGAGCGTGTGCATCTGACGCCGGTCTGAACCGGACCCGCCCGGCCTGCCGGGCGGGGCCCTTCCCAAAGCCCAAGCGTCCCGACCGGCCGGGGTCTCCCCGGAACGAGGGCTGTCGTCTCTCTCCTGGGGCCTTCCGCTTTTCGACGAAGAGCGCGGCGGCTCCGGATCCCCTGTGGTCGCATTTTGAGGCGCAGAATCGCTTCTGCCGAAAATGCTCCTGCCGAGAAGGACCGCGGCCATGACCGTGCATGTCGCCCCGAAGGACTTCACCGCCACGCCGGTCGTCATCGCCGACGAGCAGGCCCGCCATGCAGAAGCGCGCGAGGCGCTGCTGGATGCGGCGTTCGGTGAGGCCCGCCTTGCCAAGACCTGCGAGCGCCTGCGCGAGGGCCGCCTTCCGGCAGAAGGCCTTGCGCTGGTGGCGATGCTTGGCGAACGCCTGGTCGGAACCGTGCGCCTGTGGAACGTGGCCCTCGGGCCGCAGCGGCCGGCGCTGATGCTCGGACCGCTGGCGGTCGATGGCTCGATCCGTTCGGCCGGCATCGGTGCCATGCTGATGCGCGAGGCGCTCGGGCGCGCCCGCGACGACGGGCACCGGGTCGTGATTCTGGTGGGCGATGCGCCCTATTACGGACGCTTCGGCTTTTCCTCCCGCAATATGGACCGTCTCTGGCTCCCCGGACCGGTCGATCGCGCACGCTTCCTCGGGCTTGACCTCATCCCCGGCGCACTGGACGGCGCCCGCGGGCTGGTCAGCCCGACCGGGGCGGAAGCGCCCCGCTGGCAGGGTCTGGACCTGTCGGCCACCTGGCGGCGCGCAGCCTGACCCGCGTCGCCTTTGCAGTGCGGCCTGCCGGTCACACTTCCTCAAGGTGTGACCGGCAGGCTATCGACCGAAGCGCGCCGCGGCGCTAGAGTCCTGCGACGCATCTGGAGCATGTCATGATCCGCAAGCTGGCCATTGGCCTTGTCGCCGCGACCGCCCTGTTCGCCGTCGAGGCGGCGATCCACCAGGCTGAGGCCCAGCAGCGTCGCCGAGGGGCGGTGCCGGAGGTGCGCGTCACCCGGCCGAGCTGGCTGATCACGCCGAAAGTCGCCTTTGCCGGCGACCGGCTGTCGATGCGGCCTGACATGGTGCATTCGCCCTTCTCCGTCACGGGGGAGCCGGTGGCCATGTCCAACTCGATGCGCGGCAGGGCCGGACGTGACCGCTTCTGGGGCTCGCCCGGCTATACGGTGCAGTGGCCCTGGCCGGCCGCCTTCTACGCCGGCAACTGATCAGCGATCAGGCGCGCCGGAGTTCCCGGCCAAGCCCCTTGTTGACGAAGCGCGGGTCGAAGGCCCGCCGCCAGTCGGTGTCGGGGCGACACAGGCCGATGCGCACCAGCGTGTCGAAGAAGCGCTTGACCCGCTCGTCCGTCATGGCCCCGATGCCCTTGGTTTCGGCATCGCCCGAATCGACGATGCCGAGGGCCTTCATGCGCCCCAGCGCATAGGCAAGCTTGTCCGGGCCCATGTCCGGATTGGCGCGGCGGATCATGGCATTGGCGGCTTCGTTGTCGCCGTACAGATAATTGTACCAGCCGATGATGGAGCCCTCGACGAAGCGCTGCACCACCGAGGGCTGCTCGTCGAGCAGCGCGCGGCGTGTCTCGATCGTGGTCGAATAGGGATCGAACCCGGCATCGGCCAGCAGGAACACCTGCGGCCGGAAACCGGCCGTTGTCTCGATCGCATAGGGTTCGGAGGTCAGATAGCCCTGCATGGCCGAACGCCTGTCGGCCAGAAACGGCTGGGCGTTGAACGTGTAGGGCTTCACCTGCTCGTCGCGGAACCCGTATTCGGCTTTCATCCAGCGGAAGAAGGTGGCGATGCCGGTTTGCGAGATGAACAGCGTGGGCAGGCCCGTCAGGTCGCGGAAGGTCTCGATGCCCTGGCCGGGATGGGCGAGCATCACCTGCGGGTCCTTCTGGAACAGGGCGGCCACGGCCAGCGTCGGCACGTTCTGCTCCACCGCCGCAAAGGCCTGAATCAGGTTGCCGCCCATGAAGAAATCGAGCCGGCCGACGGTCATCAGCATGCGGTTGTTGGTCTGCGGCCCGCCGGGAACGATGGTCACGTCGAGCCCGAGCCGGCGGTAGGTGCCGTCCGCAACCGACTGGTAGAAGCCGCCATGCTCGGCCTGCGCCACCCAGTTGGTGCCGAAGCTGACGGTCTGAAGCGCCTGGGCCCTCACCAGCGGGGCGGGCAGCGCCGCGGCAGCGAAGCCAGCCAGGACGGAGCGACGGGAGGTCATGGCGGTCTCCTCGGGGAGGGAGGAATCATGAAGGATGATACGCCTGCTTTTGCGCCGCACAAAATAGACCTTTGGCGTGCAGGCGCGTGCCGGTGCTCGCCTTCGGTCGGGCGACGGTCTAGACCGGAGAGCGGACGAAGCGCACATCAGCCAGAGGAGCGGGGGCGAGCATGAAGGGGGCGATGAAGATGGACGATACCGACCGGCGCATCCTGGCGGTGCTGCAGCAGGACGCCTCGCTGTCGATCGCCGAGATCGCGTCGCGGGCGGGCCTGTCCACGACCCCGGCCTGGAAGCGCATCCAGAAGCTCGAGGCCGAGGGCATCATCCGCGGCCGCGTGGCGCTGCTCGATCCGCGCAAGCTGGGGCTCGGCCTGACGGTCTTCGTGTCGATCGAGACTTCCGACCATTCCGAGGGCTGGCTGGCCCGTTTCGCCGAGATGGTCGCGGCCATGCCCGAGGTCATGGAGTTCTACCGGATGGCCGGTGATGTCGACTACATGCTGCGCGTGGTGGTGGCCGATATGGATGCCTATGATGCCTTCTACAAGCGACTGATCGCCCAGGCGCCGCTGAAGAATGTCACATCGCGCTTTGCCATGGAGCGGATCAAGCAGACGACCGCCCTGCCCATCCAGGCCGGAAAGGTGGCCTGACGCCATGCTGAGAAAGCTCACGCCCGCTGCCATGCCGGCGCCTTTTGCGAAATATTCGCATGCGGTGGAAGTGCCCGCCGGTTCGCGCCTCATGTTCTGCTCCGGCCAGCTCGGCGTCGGCGCGGACGGCACGGTGCCCGACAGCGCCGAGGCGCAGGCGGACCTGTGCTTCGCCGCCATCGGCCACATGCTGGCCGAGGCCGGCATGGATTTTTCCGATATCGTGCGGATCAATGCCTTTGTCACGGACCGGGCGCACATGGCCGGCTACATGGCCTCGCGCGACCGGCACGTCACGAACCCTCCGCCGGCCTCCACCCTGATGATCGTCTCCGGCTTCACGCGGGCCGAGTTCAAGGTCGAGGTGGAGATCGTGGCGGCACGGGCCGCCTGAAGAGGGGGAGACGGTCATGCTGCCGCGCCAGCTCTGGGCCGAGATGACGACGGAGGAGTTCCGCACCGGCGACACGCGGTCCTGGATCGCGGTCCTGCCGATCGCGGCCACCGAGCAGCACGGGCCGCATCTGGCGCTGGCGGTCGACACGGTGATCGCCGAAGGCAATGTGCAGGCCGTGCGCGACATCCTGCCGAAGGACCTGCCCGTCACCTTCCTGCCGACGGTCTGGATGGGCCTGTCCACCGAGCACCAGGCCTTTCCCGGCACACTGACGCTGTCGGCCGGGACGCAGGTCAGTCTCCTCACTGAACTTGCCGATGGTGTTGCACGGGCCGGCGTCCGCAAACTGGTGATCGCCAACTCCCATGGCGGCAATGTCGCGGCGATGGACATGGTGGCGCGCGACCTGAGGGTCCGGCACGGGATGCTGGTCGTGACCTGTTCCTGGCACCGGCTCGGTGCGCCCGACGGGCTGTTCTCCGATGCCGAGCGGCAGCACGGCATCCATGGCGGGGAGATCGAGACGGCGCAGATGCTGCATCTCCGGCGCGATCTGGTTCACATGGCGAAGGCCCGCGATTTCGGTTCGGCCGCGACCGGCATGGAGCGCGCCTACCGGCACCTGCGCGCAACCGGGCCGGTCGGCTTCGGCTGGGCAAGCGAGGACCTGTCGACGGCGGGCGCCATCGGCAATGCGGCCGCCGCGACGCCGGCGGCGGGACGCGAGCAGACGGAGTTCACCGCCCGTGCCTTTGTCGATCTCCTGAAGGACGTCCACCGGTTCCCGCTGGACAGGCTCGGAACCGGCTCGCTCGCCTGACGGCCCGGTTCAGGTCAGTGCAGCCATTTCAGGTACTGGCCGAGGAAATTGCCGGGCACCAGCAGCGCACCGGCCCAGACGAAGGCCGAGACCACGTTGGCGATCTGGAACTTCCACTGCGACATGCCCACCATGCCTGCGACCAGCGGCACGGAGGCGCGCAGCGGCCCGGAGAAGCGGCCGATGAAGATGGCCCACACGCCCCATTTCTCGAAGAATGCATGGCCCTTGGGCAGCAGGTCGGGATGGCGCGACAGCGGCCAGATCTTGCCGATCCCGTCCTTGAAGTAATAGCCCACCCAGTAGGACACCGCGTCGCCGAGGATGGCGCCGAGGGCCGCCGCGATCAGGATCGGCCAGAACGGAATGCCGCCGGCCCCGACCAGCGGGCCGAAGGCGATGATCATCGCCCAGGCCGGTACGATCAGCGACAGGACAGCCAGCGATTCGGCGAAGGTGAGCAGGAAGATGATGAGCGGCGCCCAGCCCTGATTGGCCTTGACGAACTCGATGACGGTGGTGGCGTAGGCTTCCACGAGGGCCTCGGGTGACGGAGGGGCAAGCGAACCAAGACGATCGCCGTATCGCGGTCAAGCGCTTTGCCGGGGCGATGCCGGCGGATGCACGGATTTTCCTCGGCGCCTGTCCCGGAGGAGGCGGTGGACAAGCTCCGCCGCCTGTCGACGCGGCCGCATGAAGGCGCCATAAGCGGGCCTGACGGCCGGAGAGACGCGACCATGGACATGGCACTTTTGAGGGCGAATGCGCATCGCGTGCTCGACGATGCCACCATCCCGGAACTGCCGAACCACTACCGCGGCAAGGTGCGCGACAATTACGACCTCGCGGACGGCAGCCGGGTCATCATCGCCACGGACCGGATCAGCGCCTTCGACCGGATCCTGGCGGCGATCCCGTTCAAGGGCGAGGTTCTGACCCAGACGGCTCGCTACTGGTTCGAGGAGACGGTGGACATCTGCCCGAACCATGTCATCGCCTATCCCGACCCGAATGTGGTCGTTGGCAAGCGGCTGACCATCCTGCCGGTCGAGATCGTGGTGCGCGGTTTCCTCGCCGGCACCACCGGCACCTCGGTCCTCACCCTCTACCGCAAGGGCGAGCGGACGATGTATGGCGTGACCTTTCCGGACGGGATGCGCGACAACGAGCGCCTGCCGGAGCCGATCATCACGCCGACGTCCAAGGCCTTCGACGGCGGCCATGACGAGCCGCTGACGCCGGACGAGGTGCTGGCGCAAGGGCTTGTGACACCGGACCAGTGGCAGACGCTGACCGCCTATGCCCTGGCGCTCTTCGCCCGCGGGCAGCAGCGCGCTGCCGAGCGCGGGCTCATCCTCGTCGACACCAAGTATGAGTTCGGCACGGACGAGACCGGCCGCATCGTGCTGGCCGACGAGATCCACACGCCCGATTCGAGCCGCTACTGGCGGGCGGCGACCTATCCGGCCCGCTTTGCCGCCGGCGAGAAGCCGGAGAGCTTCGACAAGGACTTCGTGCGCAACTGGGTGGTCGCGCGCTGCGACCCCTACA
Source organism: Phreatobacter sp. (assembly GCF_051860605.1). Classification (GTDB taxonomy): domain Bacteria; phylum Pseudomonadota; class Alphaproteobacteria; order Rhizobiales; family Phreatobacteraceae; genus Phreatobacter. The sequence goes on from NZ_JBHYDR010000013.1 coordinate 16,151, forward strand.
GGGACCCTGTTCCTCCGATCCCGGACGATGTCATCGTGGCGACGGCTGCGGTCTATATCGAGGCCTTCGAGACCATTACCGGCCGGTCTTTCGCTATCGGACCCGACGAGGGCCGCGTGCTTGACCGCATCCGCAGGAATCTCGCGGCCTTCATGTGAGGCGTCCCGGCGCCTTCAGGACTTCGGCTTCATCCGCGTGACCTTGTAGGCCTTGCCCTCGCGGTCATAGGTGGTCCATTCGCCGACCTGCCGGCCCGCTTCGAAATACCCGCTGCGCAACCGCGTTCCGTCGCGGCGGAACCATTCCCAGTAGCCGGTCGGGAGATCGTCGACTGTCTGGCCGCGCACCCAGGGCGAGCCGTCCCGGTGGGCTTTCTCGAAAGGGGTGGTCGTCTCGTCCGTCATGGCCCGCGGCCTGCCTCGCCTCCACCGCTCCATGCCGGCATGGGGCGCGTCCTTCACGAAGTGTTCATCACCGATGATATCTGTTTCGTCGAATGTGCTGATGTCAATTTCGGCGAGAATCCCCTATCGCGCCTGACGTTGCGTCAATCTGCTGCCGGGGGACCGATGTCACTGCGCCTTGTCACCGACGAACTGAGCCATGAGCAGAAGCTCAAGGTGGCCTATTCGGCGTGGTCGCGTGGCGATGTCAGCGCGCTCCATTCCATCTTCAGCGAGGATTGCGAGTTCAATCTCATCGGCAATCCGGTCCTCAATGCCAATGCCGGGCTGCGGGTCGGCCCGGCCGGCGTGCTCGAGGTGCTGCAGCAGTTCCACCGGATGTTCGTGGTGCGCGAATTTCTGATCGAGAAGATCATCGTCAACGGGGACGATGCCGTCGTGCACTGGCATTCCAGCCTGGAGTTCCGGCCAAACGGGCGGATCATCGACAGCGAGCGATGCGACCTGATCCGCTTCCGCGGCGGGCGGATCCGGTCGATCAAGTGCTTCTACGATTCCGCCACCATGGCCATCGTCACCGGGCAGGCCCGGCCGGCGAGCGACGTTGCCGACGAGGTCGCGCAGGCGCGCAAGGCGTGAGCCGTCAGGTGTCCAGGACCTGCTTCGACGCCACCGTCGTGTCGGCATTCAGCCGGTAGACCAGCGGCACGCCGGTCTTCAGTTCCAGCATGGGGATCGTCTTCTCGTCGAGCCGGTCGAGCACCATGGCCAGCGCGCGCAGCGAATTGCCGTGCGCGGAGACGAGCACGCGCTCGCCGCGCATCACCCGCGGCAGGATTTCGGCGACGTAGTAGGGCAGCACGCGCGCCACGGTGTCCTTCAGGCTCTCGCCGCCGGGCGGCGGCACGTCGTAGGAGCGGCGCCAGATATGCACCTGCTCATCGCCGTATTTGGCGGCCGTCTCGGCCTTGTTGAGGCCGGCAAGGTCGCCGTAGTCGCGCTCGTTCAGGCGCCAGTCCCGGATGATCTCGAGGCCGGTCTGGCCGATCTCGCCAAGGATCAGGTCAAGCGTCCGCTGGGCCCGGGACAGCGCCGATGTGTAGGCGATGTCGAAGGTCAGCCCGAGGGCCTTCAGCTGGCGGCCTGCCCGGTGGGCCTCCTCGACCCCCGTCTCGGTCAGGCCGGGGTCCTTCCAGCCGGTGAACAGGTTCAGGCGATTCCACTCGCTCTCGCCATGGCGGGTGAGCACGAGGAGGCGTTCGGTCATGTTCGAGGATTCCCGGAGTGAGGGTCAGAGGCCGAGAACATCGGCCATGGAATAGAGACCGGCAGGCCTGGCACGCGCCCACAGGGCGGCCTTGAGCGCGCCACGGGCGAACAGCGCGCGGTCCTCGGCATGGTGGGACAGCGTGATGCGTTCGGACGGCCCCGCGAAGATCACCGAGTGGTCGCCGACGACCGTGCCGCCGCGCAGGGCGGCAAAGCCGATATCGCCGCGCCGGCGGGCGCCGGTCTGGCCGTCGCGTCCGCGCGCTGACCTGCCGGCGAGGTCGATGCTGCGCCCTGCGGCTGCCGCCTCGCCGAACATCAGCGCCGTGCCGGAGGGGGCGTCGATCTTGCGGTTGTGGTGCATCTCGACGATCTCGATGTCGAAATCCTCGTCGAGCGCGTTTGCCGCACGCTTCACCAGCGCGGCCAGAAGGTTCACGCCGAGCGAGAAGTTGCCGGACTTGACGATCGGCGCGATGCGGGCCGAGGAGGCGATCGCCTCGTTCTCCGCCGCCGAGAAGCCGGTGGTACCGCAGACATGGACGCGCCGGTGCTTGGCGGCCAGACCGGCGATCTCCACCGACACGCGCGGGATGGTGAAGTCGATGACCGCATCGGCCTGGGCGAGGGCTGCGTCCGTATCGCTCGTGATCGGCACCAGCGCGCGCCCGGCACCGGCCAGCAGGCCCGCATCCTCGCCGAGCGCGACATGGCCCTCGGGCTCGGTGGCGCCGCTCAGCTTGAGCCCGGCCGTCTCCTGAACCAGGCGGACAAGGGTGCGTCCCATGTGCCCGGCGGCACCGGCGATGAGAATACGCATCTCGGACATGGGCTAGTACTCCCCGTCGCTTCGGATGCGCGTCCTAGCAGGGCAATGGAGGCTTGGAAAGCAGGCGGGGCAGGGCGGCTGCCTTCGCGGCGCGCCCGGTTCAGCCGCGAGCGTCATAGGCTAGCACGGCCTCCAGCAGGACCTGCGCGCCGGCGGCGCAGTCATCCTGCGTGGCGCTCTCCGTCTCGTTGTGGCTCAGGCCTTCGGCGCAGGGCACGAAGATCATGGCCGACGGGCAGACACGCGCCGTGTACATCGCGTCGTGGCCGGCGCCCGAGGTGAGCTCGCGGGCCGAAACGCCGATCTTTTCGGCCGCCTGGCGCACCATGGCCACGCAGGTCGCGTCGAAAGGCTGGGCGGGCGAATCCTGCAGCGGCTGGATGTCGGCCACGCCCTTGTGGCGGGTTGCGGCCTCCTCGAAGGCCGTCCGGATCTTCGCCACCATCTCGCCCAGCACCTCGTTGCTCGGGTGGCGGGTGTCGAGGGTGAATTTCACCGTGCCGGGCACGATGTTGGGCGAACCCGGCTCGGCCGAGACGATGCCGACGGTCGCCATGCCCGGCGCATGGTCGAGCGCGATCTGGCGCATCGCCACGACCGCTTCCGCGAAGGCGGAAAGCGCATCGCGCCGGTAGGTCATGGGGGTGGTGCCGGCATGGCTTTCCCGGCCGGTGATCTGGCCGGTGAACCACTTGATGGCCTGCACGCCGTTGACGATGCCGATGGTCCTTCCCTCCTCCTCCAGCACCGGGCCCTGCTCGATGTGCAGCTCGAAATAGGCGGCAAAGCCGATCGCGCCGGGCGCGACGGTGCCCCGGTAGCCGATCGCGTCCAGCGCCTCGCCCTGCGTTACGCCATCGCGGTCCTTGCAGGCGTCCATCTGCGCCTGCGTCAGGGCGCCGGCATAGACCGCCGAGCCGACCATCGACGGCGAGAAGCGGGCGCCCTCCTCGTTGGTCCAGTTGATGAGCGCGATCGGTGACTGGGTCTCGTAGCCGGCCTGGTGCAGCGTCTTCATCGCCTCCAGCCCGGCCAGGACGCCGAGCACGCCGTCGAACTTGCCGCCGGTGGGCTGGGTATCGAGGTGGCTGCCCATGGCGATCGGCTTGCGGGCGTTGTCCTTGCCGGGCCTGATCGCGATCATGTTTCCGGCCGTGTCGACATGCACGGTGCAGCCGAGCGCCTCGCATTCGGCGCGGAACCAGTCGCGCACCCGGCGGTCCTCGTCCGATAACGTCAGGCGCCTGATGCCGCCCTTCGGCGTGCCGCCGATCCTGGCGGTCTCCATCAGCATCTCCCACAGGCGGCGGCTGTCGATGGTGAGGTTGGGGAGCATGGAAATCCTCGGCTGTACGGGGTCCGGCGCACCCGGCCTCTGGTCGGGCGCCTGTCGGTCTTCAGGGGAGGAGCGGAGATTTTCACCCGCCCGGCCGGAACGCAAGGGCGCAGGGGGGCATGGTGGCTCTGAGCCCACGGGCTGCTCGCGCTGCACAAGCCTTTCGTCAACCTCCCGTTAACCCTGTCGTCCGCCATATCTTGGCCGTGTTCGATCCCTTTCTGGGGCCACGCTCAACCCAAGGGTCCGACGTGTTCCGATCCCGGCTCGCCCTGATCTACCTTTTCGTGCTCGCCCTGGCCGCGCCCGCACGGGCCCATCCGCATGTCGAGGTGCAGACCTCCGCCGAACTGATCCATGACGACAAGGGTCAGGTGATGGCGATCCGCCATGCCTGGGCGTTCGACGAGCTCTATTCGAGCTTTGCCACGCAAGGCCTCGATGCCAACCGGGACGGCGTGTTCAGCCGCGAGGAACTGGCCGAGCTGACCCGCGTCAATGTCGAGCATCTCGGTCAGCAGCGCTTCTTTACGGTGATGCGCCACGAACGCCGGCACGTTTCCTTCGGCGAGGTGCGCGATGCCTGGTCGGAGGTGGTGGGCGGCAAGCTGGTGCTGCGGTTCACGGTGCCCGTCGCCACACCGTTCCAGGCGGCGGGGCGTCCGGTGACGCTGCAGATCTACGACCCGGACTATTTCGTCGCTTTCGTTGCTGCCGAGGGCGAGCCGCTGCGTCTGGTGAGCGCGCCGCAGGGCTGCCGGCTCGACTATACGCCGCCGCGCGGTGGCGAGCGGGCGGCGAGCACGCTGTCGGAAAGCTTCTTCCAGGCCCTCGGGCCGGGCGCCAATTTCGGCCAGCAGTTCGCCGGCCTGTTCACGGTGACCTGCCCGTGAGGCTGGCTCCGGCTCGCCTGCCGGTGACGGCGCTGGCCGTCGCCGCGGTCCTGCTGATGGCCGGTTTCGGCGTGGCGCTCGCACAAGGACCGCCTTCGGCCTTCGGCGGGGCGCCGCGCGCGCCGGCTCCCGACGGGATCGTCGGCTGGATCATCGCCGAGCAGGCGCGTTTCTACCGCCAGCTTTCACTCACCGTCCGATCGATCCGAACAGGCGATGCGGGCGCCCTGTGGAGCCTGCTCAGCCTGTCGTTCCTCTACGGCGTCTTCCATGCCGCCGGCCCCGGCCACGGCAAGGCGGTGATCTCCTCCTATATCGTTGCCACCGGCGAGACGGTGAAACGCGGCGTCGCTCTGGCCGCGCTGTCCTCGCTGGTCCAGGCGTTCACCGCCATCGCGCTGGTCGGGTTCCTGGCCGCCATCATCGGCGCCACCGCCCGCACGATGAGCCAGGTCGTGAACTGGGTGGAGATCCTCGCCTATGGCCTGATCGTCGCCATCGGGCTGCGGCTCCTCTGGCAGAAGGGGCGGGCCTTCCTCGCCCGGCTCGCCTCCTGGCGCTCCGGCCGGGCCGTGGCGGGCATGGGCTGCGACGACAACTGCGCGCACCTGCCGGCGGCCGATCAGGTGGCGCGGGTTCACTCGTGGCGCGAGGCGCTGGCGGTCATCGTCAGCGTGGGGCTCAGGCCTTGCACCGGCGCGGTCCTGGTCCTGGTCTTCGCGCTGTCGCAGGGCATCGTCCATGCCGGCGTGCTGGCGACCTTCGCCATGGCCGCCGGCACGGCGCTGACGGTTGCGGCCATCGCGGCCTTTGCCTCGGGGGCGAAGGCGCTGGCCGTGCGCTTCGCCAGCCCGCGGGCAGGGCTTGCGACGCTTGCTCTGAGCGCGGCGGAAGTGGCGGCGGCGCTGGCGGTGATGCTGTTCGGCGCGGCGCTGCTGACCGGCTATCTCGCCGTCGAGCGCATGATGCCGTTCTGATCCAAGCGGCGTCCGCGTCACGAAAAAGGGCCCTCCGGTGGGAGGGCCCTGAAGTGGACTGCCATGCTATGCGCGCGGGAGGACGCGCTTATCGGCCGAGGGCCGATCTCTTGTCCCGACGCCGGTCGACGACGGGCTGGTAGGCAATGCGGGCATGATAGGAGCAGTAGGGAATGCCGGACCCGGAGCGGGCGCCGCAATAGCGGAAATCGTCCTTGCCGGGGTCGCCGATCGGCCAGCGGCAGGAATATTCCTTCAGTTCCATGATGGTGCAGCGCTCGCCCATGGGAACGACATTGTCGATCTCGGCCGGCCTTGCGGCCTCGACCTGGGGCAGGAGCATCGGCGCGGGACGCGGCTTGAAGGCAAGGTTCGAACGGGACGCCGGCATCGAGGGCCGGGGCGGCGCCGAGGGCGCTGCGCGCGTGGTCTTGCGGGCCCTGGGGGCGGTGCTCGCCGTCGGCTTGGCGCGGCCGGACAGGCCGAGGCGATGGACCTTGCCGATCACCGCGTTGCGCGTGACCGATCCGAGTTCACCGGCGATCTGGCTGGCACTCAGCCCATCGTTCCAGAGCTTCTTCAGGAGCTCGACCCTTTCGTCGGTCCACTGCAGCTGCTGCATGCTGTCTCCTCCAGTTTCGGAGCCGCGGTCCGGCCGCAGGAATCCGCAATCCCGCGCCGGCCCGTCCGGGGCCGTCGCTGGGACGCTAATACGCCTGAGGTGAGGTCCGCCGCACGAGATGTCGTATGCCGACGGCCGGACACTACGCTATTGATTGAATCAGACGCAAGAGTCGGCCGAATCTGCGGACCGTTTTCCCCAGCAGGTTCCGGGCTCTTGCGAATCCATCCACAGGCCCCAACGTCATCTGCGCTGCCGATGAATGAGTCTTGCCAAGACCTTAACGACAGTGTGCTTTTTGAGTCACGCTGCCGTCTTGTTTTTGAACCGGTTTGAGCCGGGCAGATTCCCAGACCTCCGGCCCCTATCGGGCCACGCCTCCGGGCGCTGACGCGCGCGGCGGGAAAGGCGTTCAGGGCGTCATGATGCCGTCATAAGGCATCGATAAATCCGGATACATGGATGATACCGAGGCCATCACCGCCCTCGCGGCACTCGCCCAGCCGACACGGCTGACCACGTTCCGCCTGCTGGTGGCGAGCGAGCCGGACGGCATTGCCGCCGGCGAACTCGCGCGCCGGGTGGAGGTGCCGCAGAACACGATGTCCGCCCATCTCGCCGTGCTGTCGCGGGCAGGGCTCGTCACCGCCGAGCGTCAGAGCCGTTCGATCCTCTACCGCGCCGATCTGGACCGGTTCCGGGCGGTGATGCTGCATCTGGTCAACGATTGCTGCGGCGGCCATCCGGAAATCTGCATTCCCCTTGTCGACAAGCTCACCCCCTGCTGCCCGGAAAAGGTTGCCCCCGATGACCGCCCAGCCCGATAACGGCCGCATCTACAACGTGCTGTTCCTGTGCACGAGCAACTCGACGCGCTCGATCATGGCCGAAGCGATCCTCACCCGGGACGGTGGCGGGCGCTTTCGCGGGTTCTCCGCGGGCAGCCAGCCCTCCGGCAGCGTCAACCCGCTCGCGCTCAAGGTGCTGTCAAGCTACGGCTACCCGACCGAAGGGTTGCGGTCGAAGGGCTGGGAGGCGTTTGCTGCCTCCGACGCGCCGGTCATGGATTTCGTCTTCACGGTCTGCGACACAGCCGCCGGCGAGATCGCCCCGGTCTGGCCGGGACAGCCGGTGACGGCGCATTGGGGCATCGAAAATCCGGGTCGCGTCGAGGGTACCGAACTGGAACGCGAGGCCGCCTTCGTGGCCGCGTTCCGCTACCTGAGGAACCGCATCACGGTGTTCGCCGCGCTGCCGTTCACCAGTCTCGACAAGCTCACGCTGGCCAGCCGCCTGCGCGACATCGGCCAGCTTGAAGGCACGAGCCGCCCCGATCCCAAGGTTGCGTGAGGCGTGTGCGTTCCGGAGCGCGGCCTGACCGGCCGCGTGCTGGCGTGCATCGTGAGCCGGCCGCCAGGCCGGGCGAATGACAGGCGGAGTGACATTCATGCGGGTGGGTATCAGCGGCATGGGCCGCATCGGCCGGCTGGCCCTTCGGGCGGCCATGGGCGCGGCGCACAGGCCCGCGGACGATCCGGCGGCCGGCAACCGGCTCGACGTGGTGCATCTGAACGAGATCAAGGGCGGGGCCTCGACCACGGCGCACCTGCTGGAGTTCGACAGCGTCCAGGGACGCTGGCGCGGGCAGATCGCCGCCGATGGCGAGGAGGCCGTGACCATCGGCGAGCGCCGCCTGTCCTTCTCCGCCCATGCCAACCCGGGCGAAATTCCGTGGGGCGATCTCGGCGTCGACGTGGTGCTGGAATGCACCGGCAAGTTCCTGACGCCCGCCGTGCTGGAGGGCCATCTGAAGCGCGGGGCAAAGCGGGTCATCGTGGCGGCGCCGGTCAAGGACCCGTCCGTGCTGAACGTCGTCGTCGGCGTCAACGAGAGCCTCTACGACCCGGCAAGCCACCCGATCGTCACCGCCGCCTCCTGCACCACCAATTGCCTCGCCCCGGTGGTCAAGGTCGTCCACGAGCATATCGGCATCGAGCGCGGCCAGATCACCACCATCCACGACCCGACCAACACCAATGTGGTGGTCGATGCCCCGCACAAGGATCTGCGCCGGGCGCGTTCGGCCATGCTGTCGCTGCAGCCGACGACCACCGGCAGCGCCACCGCCATCGCGCTGATCTATCCGGAACTGAAGGGCCGCCTCGACGGCCATGCCGTGCGCGCGCCCGTGCTCAATGCCTCGCTGACCGACTGCGTGTTCCAGATGAAGCGGCCGACCAGCGCGGAGGAGGTCAACAGCCTGTTCCGCGCCGCGGCGGCCGCCGGTCCGCTCGCCGGCATCCTCGGCTTCGAGCCCCTGCCGCTGGTCTCGGCCGACTATGCGCGCGACACGCGCTCGGCCATCGTCGACGGACCGTCCACGCTGGTCACCGACGGCGTGTTGCTGAAGGTCTATGCCTGGTACGACAACGAGATGGGCTATGCCTGCCGGATGGTCGATCTGGCCCTGCACCTTGAGCGGACGGGGCTCTGACATGGCCGGCGCACCCGCCGCGTCGGGGGTTCGCAACTACGCGATCGTCACGGCCGCCTACTGGGGCTTCACGCTCACCGACGGCGCGCTGCGCATGCTCGTGCTGTTCACCTTCTTCAGGCTCGGCTACTCGCCGTTCACGCTGGCGCTCCTGTTCCTGCTCTACGAGGCCGCCGGCATCGTCGCCAACTTCCTCGGCGGCTGGCTGGCCACCCGCTACGGCATCACGCGGATGCTGACCATCGGCCTTACCACGCAGATTGCCGGGTTCCTGCTGCTGTCGGCCATGTCGCCGGGCTGGGACATGGCGCTGCTGGTCACCTGGGTGGTGGTGGCGCAGGGCATTTGCGGGGTTGCCAAGGACCTCACCAAGACCGCCTCGAAGTCGGCGATCAAGGTGACGGAGAAGGAGGCGCGCGGGGCGGCCGGGGGCAGCGCGGATGGCCGCCTGTTCCGCTGGGTGGCCTGGTTCACCGGCTCCAAGAACGCCATGAAGGGCGCCGGCTTCTTCCTCGGCGGCGTGCTTCTGGAAGCCTTCGGGTTCCGCCTGTCGCTCTGGCTGATGGCGGCGGGTCTTGCCATGGTGCTCGCCGGCGTCGTCCTGTCGCTGCCGGCCATGATGGGCAAGGCCAGGGCCAGCGGCTCGGCACGCGAACTGTTCGGCAAGAGCCGCGGCGTCAACCTGCTGGCGGCGGCGCGCATCGGCCTGTTCGGCGCGCGCGACGTCTGGTTCGTCGTCGGCCTGCCGGTGTTCCTCTATGCCTATGGCTGGACCTTCCCGATGGTCGGCGGGTTTCTCGCCATCTGGACCATCGCCTATGGCGTGGTGCAGGCCGCGGCGCCAGCGCTGGTGCGGCGCAGCCCCGACGGGCTGTCGTCCGAGGTGCCGGCCGCCCGCTGGTGGTCGCTCGGCCTCATGCTGGTGCCGGTTCTCATCGCCGGCGCCTTGTGGCTCGGGCCTGCCCGTCCGGACCTGATCCTGGTGGCGGGGCTTGCGGTCTTCGGCTTCGCCTTTGCGGTCAATTCCTCGGTTCACTCCTATCTGATCCTGGCCTATGCCGGCTCGGAGAAGGGGGCCGAGGATGTCGGCTTCTACTATGCCGCCAATGCGGCCGGCCGGTTCACCGGCACGCTCCTGTCGGGCCTGCTCTACCAGGTGGGCGGCATCACCGGCTGCCTTGCCGGCTCGGCCGTGATGCTGGCGGCCTGCTGGCTGACCACCCTTGCCCTGCCAATGACGGCCGGCGAGGGGGCGCCGCCGCGGGAACGGCCTGCGTGACCACCACGATCCGGCACGGTCCGGACTGACCGATGCGGGGCTGGTCGATGCCATGATGGCGCAGCCGATCCTGATCAACCGGCCGATCGCCGAGACGCCCGGAGGCACGGGCCTGGCCGCCCTTCCGAGCAGGTCCTCGCCCTGCTCGCGGCGCCGCCCGCCCGCTTCGCAAGAGAGGATGGCGAGGTGGTGACCTAGCCGCCCGCGGCCTGAGGCAAAAGCCGCCGATCTTGACTTTCCACAGGGTCACCCGCATAGATTTTGCGCGCGCCGCCCTTCGGGGCGGCCGCTTTTTTTTCTGGGTTTCCGGGAGTTTTCGACGGGAGGTCGAAGTGATCACGCCGCTGATGCCGAACTATGCACGGACCGAACTCGCCTTCGAGCGGGGCGAGGGCTGCTGGCTGGTGACGGCGGACGGGCGACGAGTCCTCGATTTCGGCGCCGGCATCGCGGTCAATTCGCTCGGCCATTCCCATCCCCACCTCGTCGAGGCGCTGGTCGAGCAGGCCCAGAAGGTCTGGCACGTCTCCAACCTGCACAACGTGCCGGAGGCCGAGCGGCTGGCCAGGCGCCTGACCGAGGCGACCTTCGCGGACTCGGTTCTGTTCTGCAATTCCGGCGCCGAGGCCAATGAGGGCGCGATCAAGCTGGCGCGTAAATACTTCGCCGTGCGCGGCGAGGAGAACCGCTTCCGCATCATCACCTTCGAGGGTGCCTTCCACGGCCGCACGCTGGCGACCATCGCCGCCGGCGGCCAGAAGAAATACCTTGAGGGCTTCGGTCCCAAGGCGGAAGGCTTCGACCAGGTGCCGTTCGGCGACCGCGCGGCGCTTGAGGCGATGATCAGCCCGGACACCGCGGCGCTGATGATCGAGCCGATCCAGGGCGAGGGCGGCCTGCGCGAGGTGCCGACCGAGGAGCTGCGCTACCTGCGCGAGCTCTGCGACCGGCATGGCATGCTGCTCATCCTCGACGAGGTGCAGACCGGCGTCGGCCGCACCGGCAAGCTGTTCGCCCATGAATGGGCGGGCATCACGCCGGACATCATGTCGGTGGCCAAGGGCATCGGCGGCGGCTTCCCGATGGGCGCGATCCTGGCGGTGGAGAAATGCGCCGCCGTGTTCACGCCGGGCACGCACGGCACCACCTTCGGCGGCAATCCGCTGGCGGCGGCCGTCGGCAATGCCGTGCTCGACGTGGTTCTGGCGCCCGGCTTCCTGGAGGAGGTCCAGCGCAAGGCCCTGCTGTTCAAGCAGAAGCTTGCCGGGCTTGCCGACCAGCATCCGAAGGTGTTCGAGACCGTGCGCGGCACCGGCCTGCTGACCGGCCTCAAATGCGTCCTACCCAACACCGATGTGACGGCTGCGGCGCGCCGCGAGGGCCTGCTGGTGGTGCCGGCGGGCGACAATGTCATCCGCCTGATCCCGCCGCTGGTCGTCTCTGACGAGGAACTCGACCTGGCCGTCGGCATGCTCGATCGCGCGGCCAAGAGCCTGGAGGCGCAGATGGTGAAGGGAGCGGCCGAGTGACCAGCTCCCCCCGTCATTTCGTCGACCTCGCCGATTTCGGCGGGGCCGAGCTGAAAGCCATTCTCGACAAGGCGGGCGCGCTGAAGCGCGTCCGTCGCACGCCCGAGGCCGGCAAGCCGCTGGCCGGCAAGGTGCTCGCCATGATCTTCGAGCGCCCGTCGACCCGCACGCGCGTCTCCTTCGACGTGGGCATGCGCGAACTCGGCGGCGAGACCATCATGCTGACCGGCACCGAGATGCAACTCGGCCGCGGCGAGACCATCTCCGACACGGCGAAGGTTCTCTCCCGCTATGTCGATGCCATCATGATCCGGATGCTCGACCACAATGCCGTGCGCGAGCTTGCCAATGCCGCCAGCGTGCCGGTGATCAACGGCCTGACAAAGCTTTCGCATCCCTGCCAGATCATGGCCGACGTCATGACCTTCGAGGAGAAGAAGGGCTCGATCAGGGGCAAGACAGTGGCCTGGACCGGGGACGCCAACAACGTGCTCGGCTCGTGGATCCAGGCGGCGCCCCGGTTCGGCTTCAGGCTCAACATCGCGACCCCCGAGGAGCTTGCGCCGCGCCGCGAGATGATCGCCGCCGCCCAGCGCGAAGGCGCCGATGTGACCTGGACCTCCGATCCCTATCAGGCGGTTGACAAGGCGGACTGCATCGTCACCGACTGCTGGGTGTCGATGGGGGACGAAGATGCCGGCCGCCGCCACAACCTCCTGAAGGCCTACCAGGTCAACAAGCAGCTGATGAGCGCGGCAAACTCCGACGCCATCTTCATGCATTGCCTGCCGGCCCATCGCGGCGAGGAGGTCACCGACGAGGTGATGGACGGGCCGCAGTCCGTCGTCTTCGACGAGGCCGAGAACCGCCTGCATGCGCAGAAGGGCGTGCTGGCCTGGTGCTTCGGGGTGTGAGGCGGTCCTATCGCCTGCGGCGGGTCGCATAGGCCGGCTTGGCCTGCGCCACCCCGGGCCGGGCGGATGCTACGGCCCGGCCGGCCGCCGCACGGACGGCGGCCAGGGCACGGCTGACGGGGCCGGGCGCTTCCGGTGCCCGGTAGGGCCTGAAGCGCCCCTCGGCCTGCGCCAGCCGGTCGGCCAGCACGCGAAAGACCTGCGGGTTGTGGGTCAGGCCGAGATGGCTGCCGCGAACCTCGACGCTTTCCGACAGCGGCCCGTTCTGCTCCACGCAGCATTGCCAGGCGCAGATGCCATCGGTGCGGCTGTAGATCGCCGTGGTGGGCACCGGCGGCGGCGTGGCCAGCCGTCCGCCCATGTGGCGGTCGCAGGCGTCGATGCCGTGTCCGGAGGCCCATTCATAGACGCGCCAGGCGCGCGTCGCCCGCGGGCTTCCCGCGAACGGGCTGCCCAGCGTGATCACGGAGCGGGTGAGGTGGGGGAAGGCCTTGGCAAGTTGCCGGGCGTATATGCCGCCAAGGCTGGTGCCGATCAGGCTGACCTTGCGGCCATGGCGGTCGGCGAGAGCGTTCAGCAGTGCCGCAAGGTCTGTTTCCAGCGTGCCGCGCGGGCCCCGATTGGTGCCGAGCCCCCAGCCATATGCGGCATAGCCGCGCGCGCCGAGAAACCGCCGCATGGCGCGCGAGCTCCAGTCCGACGACATCAGTCCCGGCAGGACCAGAACCGGATGGCCGTCGCCCTCGGGCATGGCGCCGAGCGTCCGGCGCACCACCGACAGAGCCGCCATCTCGGCAACGGCACGCGCTTCCATGAGCGTCAGCATCAGTGCGGGTGGCGCAAGCACGGTGCCGCCTTCTGCAGATACGGCCAGGCCCTGCGGCGCGGCGAGTTGGCGTGTGGTGGCGGTCATGGTGTCCGATGCGCGCGTGCATCCCCTGTCCTGCGATGGAGGAGCAATGCGCGGGACCCCGTCTCAGTTCCCGCGGCCCGCCTGCGACCTGCCGCCACCCTGTCATGCATGCGCGGTGCCGGCTCTTCTCTCCGGAACCATTCGAGGGTATGAGACCCGCCACTTCCTCTCGTTTTCCGGAGGTCCGCCATGGCCGCACCGCGCACGCTCTACGACAAGATCTGGGACGACCACGTGGTCGACACGCAGGACGATGGCACCTGCCTTCTCTATATCGACCGCCACCTCGTCCATGAGGTGACGAGCCCGCAGGCCTTCGAGGGCCTGCGCACGGCGGGCCGCAAGGTGCGCGCGCCACAAAAGACGCTCGCCGTCGTCGACCACAACATCGCGACAACGCCGGACCGCAAGTTCGGCATCAAGGACGAGGAAAGCCGCACCCAGGTGGAGGCGCTCGCCCAGAACGCCAAGGAGTTCGGCATCGAATATTACGATGCCGCCGACATCCGGCAGGGCATCGTCCACGTCATCGGGCCGGAGCAGGGCTTCACCCTGCCGGGCACCACCATCGTCTGCGGCGACAGCCACACCTCCACCCATGGCGCCTTCGGCGCGCTCGCCCACGGCATCGGCACCTCGGAGGTGGAGCACGTGCTCGCCACCCAGACGCTGATCCAGAAGAAGGCGAAGAACATGCTGGTCCGCGTCGACGGGCAGCTGAAGGACGGCGTCACCGCCAAGGACATCATCCTCGCCATCATCGGCGAGATCGGCACCGCCGGCGGCACCGGCTCGGTCATCGAATATGCGGGCGAGGCCATCCGCTCGCTGTCGATGGAAGGCCGCATGACCGTCTGCAACATGTCGATCGAGGGCGGTGCCCGCGCCGGCCTGATCGCGCCCGACGAGAAGACCTATGCCTATCTCAAGGGCAAGCCCAAGGCGCCGAAGGGCATGGCCTGGGACATGGCGGTGAAATACTGGGAGGCGCTCTACAGCGAGGAGAGCGCGCATTTCGACCGCACGGTGGTGCTGGACGCCTCCAACCTGCCGCCCATCGTCACCTGGGGCACGAGCCCGGAGGACGTCATCTCCGTGCAGGGCGTGGTGCCCGATCCGGACGCCATCGAGGACGAGAACAAGCGCCTCTCCAAGTGGCGGGCGCTCGAATATATGGGCCTGACGCCGGGCACGAAGATCACCGACATCCGCCCGGACAAGGTGTTCATCGGCTCCTGCACCAATTCGCGCATCGAGGACCTGCGCGAGGTGGCACGCGTCGTGAAAGACAAGAAGGTGGCGAACACGGTCTCGGCGATGATCGTGCCGGGCTCGGGGCTGGTGAAGGAACAGGCCGAGCAGGAAGGCCTCGACGTCATCTTCAAGGCGGCGGGGTTCGAATGGCGCGAGGCGGGCTGCTCGATGTGCCTCGCCATGAACCCGGACCGTCTGGCGCCGGGCGAGCGCTGCGCTTCCACCTCGAACCGCAATTTCGAGGGCCGGCAGGGCTACAAGGGCCGCACTCACCTCGTCTCGCCGATCATGGCGGCGGCGGCGGCCATCGAGGGCCATTTCGTCGATATCCGGACGTGGGGCTGAGGCCGCTTGCGGAGCTGAGCCGGTCCTGACGGGCCGGCTGCTCCCGCACCTCACATGAAACCGACCGACCGCGCCATGCCGGCAAGCCGGGTGGCGATGCGGCGGGCATGGGCGTCCGCCTTCACCGGCGCCGGCTGGACCATCGCCTCCATGCGCCGGATCTGGCCGAGCATGTCGATGACGAAAAGCGAGAGCAGGGCCGCAAGCGCAAGGCCGGTCACGAGGACGAGGCCGATGAGCAGCGGCTCGGTGATCAGAGCCTGCGCGATGGACGGGCCGGCAAGACTTGGTGCGGACATGGCCGCCTCCTTCAGGTTCGACAGGTTCCATCAGTACCGGTTTCAAGCCATTCGGCTGTGACCGCCGTCACCTCTGGAACGCTTCCTGAAGATGAGTCGTTCCGGCGCGCCATCCGGTTCGATCGACCGGGCGCCATTTCCATGTTCGGTTGTCGGGACAAGGCAGGCGGCCCCTGCGCGGCCGGGCAGGGGCCGACCTGACGATCAGCAGAGGCCGGCCATGCGCCGCCGCGGATGGCAGGCGTAGCCGGGGTAGCCGGAGGGCGTCGGCGCCTGCGGGTTCAGTCCGCCGAGCAGCCCGCCCTGGCGGTTGCGCCAGCCCATCGGGCGCGGCCGCGGGTCCGGGCCGTTGCCGCCCTCGCCGATGATGGCGCGGCGCGACAGGTGCCCGCGCGGCAACGACCAGGCGCGCTGGCCGTTGCCGATGCCGGGGTCGATCGGGCGGAAGCCGCCCGGCCGGCCGCCGGGGCCACGGATGGTGAGGGCGTCCGCCTTGCCGGCAGCGGCGAGCAGGGCAAGGGCGGGGAGGGCGAAGAGGCTCGCCCGGCGCATGCGGTCGATGGTCATGGAGATGTCCTGGTTCTTGAAGAGGGTTTGGGGGTGGCGTCTGGCCGCCGGAACGCTCCGCTTGAGGATGCGGAGGTGGTGGCCGCTGGTCCCTCAGTCGCGCTGGGCGGGCCCAAGGTTCAGGCCGGCGTGCGGGGCCTTGGGTTTTCAGGCCATTTTCACCGGTCGAAGCGCTGCCGGCCGGCTCCAAATGCCCAATGGCCCTCCCGGCATGCCGGTTCCGCCATTCTCTTGCCCCGTTTGGCCCTAGATTACCTCCATCAGGCGGGGGCGTCTTGCGATTGGCTTTTCCACGGTGCCGGTTTGGGTGCCGGTTTCCGGTCAGGGTGCCATCGGGAGGGTCTTTTAACCCGATGTTAACCATGATCTTCGAAAGCTGGCCGCTCAGGCCCGCGCGCCGCCCCCCTGGAATGGTCCACGATGAAGTCGAGTGTCGCGATGCGCTTCCCGAAGATCCTGACGGTCCTGGCCCTGACGGCCTTCGCCCTGCCGATGGCCGCAGAGGCCCAGCAGCGCCAGCAGGGCGCTGGCGCGCAGCAGGGCGCGGCGGTGGCCCAGTTCGGCGACTGGGGCGTGTTCACCTCCACCACCGCGCGTGGCAAGGTCTGCTACGCCGCTTCCCAGCCGAAGACCCGCGCGCCGGGCAACCTGCAGCGCGATCCGGCCTTCTTCTTCCTCACCTCCCGGCCTGGCGAGAACGTGCGGAACGAGGTCTCGCTGACCCTCGGCTTTCCGCTGCGCGGTGATGCCACGGTGATCGTCGGAACCACCAATTTCGCCATGTACACGCAGGCCAACGGAGCCTGGATCAAGAACGCCGCCGAGGAGGGCCGCCTCGTGCAGGCCATGCGCGCAGGCTCGCAGCTCACCGTGCGGTCCACCTCCCAGCGCGGCAATGTCACCACCGACACCTATTCGCTGACCGGGATCAGCCAGGCGCTTGATCGCGTGGCGCAGGAATGCCGCTGATCAGGCAGGGCCGGCTCGCCGCCCTTTTTGCGATCGTCCTGGCATCGGCAGCCTCCTTCGCGACCGCCCAGCCGCTGACCGGGCAGAACCGCGTCGTCGCCACCCATGGCGACTGGCGCGTGGTGGTCGCCGAGACCAATCGCGGCCGTGTCTGCTATGCCGCCGGCGCGCCGGGCAGCCGCGAGCCCGGCGGGGTCGTGCGCGGTCGCGGCTTCCTGTTCGTCACCACCCGCCCGGGGGATGCCGTGCGGGACGAGGTGTCGGTGGAGTTCGGCTTCGACCTTGCCGGCCGCCCCGTGGTGGCGGTGGCGGAGCAGCTGTTCGATCTGGCGATCGAGGGGCAGACCGCCTGGATCCGCCAGCTGGCCGAGGAGGCGCGCATGGTCGTCGCCATGCGCAAGGCACGGCAGCTCGCCATCCGCTCGGTTTCGGCGCTGGGCGAGGAGACCATCGACAGCTATTCGCTGGTCGGGTTCGGACCCGCGCTCGATGTGGCGCGGCGCCACTGCACCCCCGACTGACGGCGGCTAACGGGTCGCAGGCTGCGAGGCGGCCGCATTCGTGCTATAGGCCCGCCCTGACAAGGACCAGCCCCGACCCATGCCGACCCTCGACCTCGCCAATGCCAGGCCCGCTGCCGCACCCGTGCCCGTCCAGGCGCCGGGAAAACCCTCGCTCGTCGGGCTCGACAGGGCCGGGCTGAAGACGGCGCTCGTCGCGCTGGGCGTGCCGGAGAAGGAGGCGCGCATGCGCGTCTCGCAGCTCTGGGGCTGGATCTACCAGCGCGGCGCCCGCTCGTTCGAGGCGATGAGCAACGTCTCCAAGCAGTTGCGCGCCCTGCTCGCGGAGGCCCATTCGCTCGACCGTCCGGAGGTGGTGGTCGAGCAGGTGTCGGCCGACGGCACCCGCAAGTGGCTGATGCGCATTCCGCCCTCGGTGCCGGGCGAGAAATGGCACGAGATCGAGACCGTCTATATCCCCACACGCGACCGCGGCACGCTGTGCATTTCCAGCCAGGTCGGTTGCACGCTGGCCTGCTCGTTCTGTCACACCGGAACGCAGAAGCTGGTGCGCAACCTGACCGCCGCCGAGATCGTCGCGCAGGTGGTGGTCGCCCGCGACCGGCTCGGCGACTGGCCGGGCGAGACGCCGCCCGAGGGCGCCTTCGTGCCGGACGACGGCGGCCGCTTCGTCACCAATGTGGTGCTGATGGGCATGGGCGAGCCGCTCTACAACACCGCCAACGTCACCACCGCGCTGAAGGTGATGCTCGACCCGGACGGCCTGCAGTTCTCCAAGCGGCGCATCACGCTGTCGACCTCCGGCGTCGTGCCGGAGATCGGCAAGGTCGGCGCCGATACCGGCGTGTCGCTGGCCATCTCGCTCCATGCGGTGACCGACGACCTGCGCGACGAACTGGTGCCGCTGAACCGCAAATATCCCATCGACGAGCTTCTGGAAGCCTGCCGGACCTATCCGGGCGTGTCGAATGCGCGGCGCATCACCTTCGAATATGTGATGCTCAAGGGCGTCAACGATTCCGCCGAGGATGCCAGGCGCCTGGTGCGCCTGCTCAAGGGCATTCCGGCCAAGATCAACCTGATCCCGTTCAATCCCTGGCCCGGCTCCGCTTACGAATGCTCCGACTGGGAGCAGATCGAGCGGTTCTCGGAAGTTGTTTTCAATGCCGGCTATTCGTCTCCGGTGCGGACGCCGCGCGGGCGCGACATCCTTGCCGCCTGCGGCCAGCTCAAGAGCGACACCGAGCGGCTGCGCGCCAGGGAGCGGGCCGAGCTGATGTCGAAGGCCGAGCAGGATGCCTTCCGCGCCATGACCATGGTGGACTGACGCCAGCAGGCGGCCTCCGCCCCTCAGCCTTGCTTCCGGCTTGACCGCCCCCCGACGGTGGTGATCAGTTCCGGTCCAACCGGCTGAACTGCCGGCCCCAACAACAATCCGGGAGGTTGCCATGAGGTCCGTTCGCTGTGTCGCGGCCGCGGTCACGCTCACCCTTGCCTTCACGCTGGGCGCCATGCCGGTCGCCGAGGCGCAGCCGAGCGGCCGGTTCGAACGGGAGGGCGACAGGGGCGCGCGTTTCGAGCGCGAGGATGGCCGGCGCGGACCGGGCCGGGCCGACCGCCGCTCCCGCGAGGATACGGTCATGGGCCTGTCGCGCGAGCGGCTCGGCCGCATCGGCCCGGTCATGCTGGAGCAGGTGGAGAAGGGCCAGTTTCCCGGCGCCGTGACGCTGATCGCCCGGCGCGGCCGCATCGTCCATTTCGAGGCGCATGGCTTCCGTGACGCGGCCAAGACGCAGCCCATGACCCGCGACACGCTGTTCCTGCTCGCCTCCATGACCAAGCCGATCGTGTCCACGGCAGCCGTCATGCTGATCGAGCAGGGTCGCATGAAGCTGTCCGATCCGATCGTCACCTGGCTGCCGGAACTGCGCGACCTGAAGGTGGAGGTCCGCCGCACCAATCCCGACGGCACCACCACGACGGAGGACGTGGCGCTGGCCCGGCCCATCACCGTTCAGGATCTGCTTCGCCACACTGCGGGCTTTGCCTATTCCGCCTCCATCCGCTCGCCCCGGCTGAAGGAACTCTACGAGCAGCAGAATATCGAGGGCATGCGCGGCAACATCTCCTCCGAGGAGATGCTGCGCCGGCTCGGCCAGATCGCCCTCGTCCACCAGCCCGGCACGGCCTTCGAATATTCGATCTCCACCGACGTGCTCGGCCTGCTGCTGGAGCGCGTCACCGGCAAGCGGCTCGACGTGCTGATCAACGAGATGATCCTCGAGCCGCTCGACATGCGCGACACCACCTGGCACGTCGCGGAGGGTCGCCGCTCGCGGCTCGCCGAAGCCTTCGACACCGACCCGCTCAAGCGCCCGCTCTGGGGCGGCTGGCGCGCCTTCGAGAACCCGTCCGAGCACAACATGTATTTCCGCGGCGGCGCGGGTCTCGTCGGCACCGCCGAGGATTATTTCAAATTCGCCCAGATGATCGCCGATGGCGGCGCGTTCATGGGCCGGCGCCTGGTCTCGCCGCGCTGGGTCGATTTCATGCTGTCCGACCACATCATCGGCATGTCCGGCTCGACGGCCGGCTCGACCGGTCCCGGCTACGGCTTCGGCCTCGGCTTTGCCGTACGCCTTCAGGACGGCTTCGCGGTGGCCCCCGGCTCGACCGGCGATGCCATGTGGGCCGGCGTCTGGGGCACGAGCTTCACCATCGACCGGCGCGAGGGGCTGGTGGCGATCATCATGACGCAGGGCCCGTCCACGCGCCTGCACTCGCGCATGCTGTTCAAGAACCTGCTCTACGGCGCGGTGGTGCGCTGAGGCGCAGGCCCGCGGCGCGGTTCCTTCGGTTCCCTCCTGGCGTCCGGCCCCGTGCCGGGCGCCCGCGAGCCGAAGGCTGCCAGCCAGTCGCTGTCCGGCTGCCCGCAGACGGGCCAAGAGCCCCGCCGCGGCACCGGCGAGCATGATGACGGCCGCCAGCAGCAGCGCTGCCGTCCCGCCCGTCAAGACCCCCGCCATCGCACCAGAAACCACCGTCCGATCCTCCATCTCGCCAACCGGCAAGATGGCGGACGGCATGGCGTTTGTCAAGATCATTATCCTTTAATAGGAAAAAACACATAGAGCGTTGGCGAGGCTGTCGGCTCCCTTCGCCGGACGGCCCTGCGCGGCCGGCATTGCCGGGCAGGCCTGCGCTTCCGCGGCTTCGGCCTGAGGGCTAGGATCGCCGCCATGAATCGCTACGGCTTCTACCTTGTCCGCCTCCTGAGGATCGGCGCCGGCTTCTTCCTGGCGCTGGCCGTCGCCGCAGCCATGGTGCTGGTGCTCGACCTCAACCGGGGCCGGCTGCCGGAATGGCTGGTCGGGGTGCTGCTTGCCGGCTACATCGCCTTCCACGCTGCGGCCTGGCTCTGGCCGCTGCTGATCGCTGCCTTCGCCGCGGAAATCTTCCGCTGGCGTTCGCTGGCCTTCTCGCTCGGCCTCGGTCTTGCCGGCGCGGCGGCCGTGCTCGGCTGGCTGGTCTGGAACGCCCGCGCCGAAGAGCCCGACCCGCTGCTCGGAGAGGACCCGGCCTTCTCGGCCCGGCGCCTCATCGTCTATCTCGCTGCCGGCCTTGTCGGCGGCCTCATCCACTGGCTTGTCGCCGGCCGCTCGGCCGGGCTGTCACCCGACGAAAGGACCGATCCATGACCTTCACCTGCCGCCCGCCCGCCGATCCCCAGGTGCTCGTCGACAACGACCGGGTGAAGGTGACGCGCTGGAACTTCTCGGACGGCGCCGAGACCGGGTGGCATACCCATGGCTGGGACTACGTGGTGGTGCCGCTGGCCGACGGGAAGGTGATCGCCGAACTGCCCGACGGCAGCGGCGGGGAATATGAGATGAAGACCCACGAGCCCTATTTCCGGAAGGAAGGCGTGGAGCACAACATCGTCAATGCCACCGGCCGCGCCTTTGCCTTCATCGAGATCGAAATCAAGCCCTGAAGGCTGCCCGTTTCTGCGGCATTACGCCCATTTCGCCTCCGTGACAGGTTCGTAACGCCTGTTTATGATCGCTCCAGGGAGCGGGGCAGAGGCCCCGCTGCAACCCATGTTGCGGAGGCGACATATGCGTTTCGGAACCAAACTCCTGGCCGGCGTGCTCCTTGCCGCCGTGACCTTCGTCACCGCGGCCGATGCCCGTACGGTTCGCTGGGGTCGCTCGGTCGATGCCCAGACGCTCGACCCGATGTCGGCCAATATCGGCCCGACCTCCAACGTCGCGCACCAGCTCTACGAGCCGCTGGTGATCCGCGGCTATGACGGCAAGCTGGTGGCAACCCTTGCCACCGAATGGCGCATCCTGCCCGAGGATCCGACCGTCTGGGAGTTCAAGCTCCGGCAGGGCGTGAAGTTCCACAACGGGTCGGACTTTACCGCCGACGACGCCGTGTTCTCGTTCGAGCGCGCCCGCAAGCCGAGTTCCGACTATCGCGGCCTGCTGACCTCGATCGAGAGCGTCACCAAGGTCGATGCCCACACGATCCGCATCAAGACCAAGGCACCGAACCCGCTGCTGGTCGAGAACCTGACCAACATCTTCATGATGTCCAAGGCCTGGGCCGAGCAGAACAATGCCCTCGAGCCGCAGAACATCCGCGAGCGGGCCGAGAACGGCGCCACCCGCAATGCCATGGGCACCGGCCCGTTCACGCTGGTCTCCCGCGAGCCGGACGTGCGCACGGTGATGCGCCGCTTCGAGGGCTACTGGGGCCGCAACCAGTTTCCCATGCAGGTCACCGAGCTGATCGTCGTGCCGATCCAGCAGGACGCGACCCGCATCGCGGCGCTGCTGTCGGGCGAACTCGACGTGGTCCATGACGTTCCGGTCCAGGACATCGCGCGCCTGCAGCAGAGCCAGGGCGTGAAGGTCACCACCGGTCCCGAGAACCGCGTGATCTTCCTCGGCTTCAATGTCGGCGATGCCGAGCTGAAGTCCTCCGACATCCGGGGCAAGAACCCCTTCGCCGACGTGCGGGTGCGCAATGCCATCAACATCGCGGTCAACCGGGAAGCCATCACCCGCGTGGTGATGCGCGGCCAGGGCCAGCCGATCGGCTATATCGGCTCGCCCTTCATCTCCGGCTATTCGCAGGAGCTGGCGGCCGTTCCGCGCTTCGACCCCGCCGCGGCCAACCGTGCGCTCGACGAGGCCGGCTATCCGCGCCGCGCCGATGCCGGCAACACCCGCTTCTCGGTGACGCTGCAGTGCCCCAACAACCGCTACGTCTCGGACGAGAACATCTGCCAGGCAGTGGTGGCGATGATGGGCCAGATCGGCATCCGCGCGAGCCTGGTGGCCAAGCCCGCCGCCCAGCACTTCCCGGAGCTGCAGCGGCAGGAGCTGGACTTCTTCCTGCTCGGCTGGGGCATCCCGACCTATGACGCCGAGTACATCCTGACCTTCCTCTATCACACGCGCACCGCCAACAATGGCGGCTGGAACGGCACCCGCTATTCCAACCCGGCGCTCGACACCCGCATGCTGGCGCTCCAGACCATGCCTGATATCGCCCGCCGCAATGCCGAACTGGCGGATATCCAGAAGCAGCTGCGCGAGCAGGCGATCTACATTCCGCTGCACCTCCAGTCGATCAGCCACGCCTCGCGCGGCGGCATCGACGTGCCGGTGCATCCGGATGCGGGCGCCTGGTTCAAGCTGTTCCGCTTCGCCGGCTCCTGAGCGATCAGGTCCCCCACGGCCCTCTCCCGGTGCTGCCGGGGGAGGGCCTTTTCGTCGTCTGAACGGACGCCAGCGCCATGATCGCCTATGTCGTGAAGAGCCTCGCCCAGGCGGTCCTGGTGATGCTCACCGTCGCGCTCGTCGCCTTCTCCATGTTTCGCTTCGTCGGCGATCCGGTCTCGAACCTGGTCGGCCAGGAGGCGACGGTGGAGGATCGCGAGCAGTTGGCGCGCGACCTCGGCCTTGCCGATCCGATCCCCCTCCAGTTCGCCCGCTTCGTGGTCAATGCCGCCCAGCTGCAGTTCGGCATCAGCTACCGGCAGGGCCGTCCCGTCTCCGACCTGATCGCCGAACGCCTGCCGGCGACCGTGGAACTGGCCGTGCTGTCGGCACTGTTCGCCGTGGTCATGGGCATCATCCTCGGCGTCTATACCGCCATCCGGCGCAACGGCATCCTGTCGCACCTCATCCTGTCGATCTCGCTGGTGGGGGTGTCGCTGCCGACCTTCCTGATCGGTATCGGCCTCATCTGGCTGTTCGCGGTGGAACTGCGCTGGCTGCCCTCCTTCGGGCGCGGAGACGTCGTGAAGATCGGCTGGTGGACCACGGGCCTGCTCACCGTCTCGGGGCTGAAGTCGCTGGTTATGCCGGTGCTCACCCTCGGCTTCTACCAGCTCACCCTGATCATGCGGCTGGTGCGCGCCGAGATGCTGGAGACCATGCGCACCGACTACGTGAAGTTCGCCCGCGCGCGCGGCGTGCCGGAGCGGACCATCTGGTTCCGCCATGCCCTCAAGAATACCATGGTACCGGTAACGACGATTGCCGGGCTTCAGCTCGGCGGCGTCATCGCCTTCGCCATCGTCACCGAGAGCGTGTTCCAGTGGCCGGGGCTCGGCGCGCTTTTCGTCCAGGCCGTGCAGTTCGTCGACATTCCGGTGATGGCCGCCTACCTGATGTTCGTCGCCTTCGTCTTTGTGGTCACGAATCTCTGCGTCGACCTCATCTATTTCCTGCTCGATCCGCGCCTGAGGGGCGTGGGTCGGGCCTCGGCCCATTGAGGCCCCCATGGCAGTGACCGACCAGCCGGGTGAAGTGCCTCCCACATCTGCGGGCCGCTTCCGGCGCGCCTGGGATTCGGATGTCGCATGGAGCTTCCGCCATTCGCCAGTGGCGATGGTGGCGGCTCTGACCGCGACCATCCTGCTGGTCGCGTCCGTCTTCGCCGGGTTCATCGCCCCGCAGAACGCCTTCGACCCCGCCGCGATCAACCTGCTCGACGCCTATACGAAGCCTGGCGAGGCGGGCATGGGCACCAACACGGTGTTCCTGCTCGGAACCGACAACCAGGGCCGCGACCTGTTCTCGGCCATCCTCTACGGCTCGCGCGTGTCGCTGTTCGTCGGCTTCTCCTCGGTCGCCTTCTCGGTGGTCATGGGGGTCAGCCTCGGTCTCGTCGCGGGCTATCTCGGCGGGCGGATCGACGCCTTCATCATGCGGGTCGCCGACATCCAGCTGTCCTTCCCCGCCATCCTGATCGCGCTCCTGTTCTTCGGCGTGGCCCGCGGCCTCATTCCGCCGTCCCAGCACGAGCAGGTGGCCATCTGGGTGCTGATCGTCGCCATCGGCCTGTCCAACTGGGCGCAGTACGCGCGCACGGTGCGCGGCTCCACCATGGTCGAGCGCAACAAGGAATATGTGCAGGCCGCGCGCGTCATGGGACGGCCGCCGCTGCTCATCATGGCCCGGCATGTCCTGCCCAATGTCACCGGACCGGTGCTGGTGATCGCCACCATCAATCTGGCGCTGGCGATCATCGAGGAGGCGACGCTGTCCTTCCTCGGGGTCGGCGTGCCGGCCACCCAGCCCTCGCTCGGCACGCTGATCCGCTTCGGCCAGCAATATCTGTTCTCCGGCGAGTGGTGGATCCTGTTCTTCCCGGCGCTCGCCCTCGTGCTGCTCGCCCTGTCGATCAACCTGCTCGGCGACTGGCTGCGCGACGCCCTCAACCCGAAACTGCGCTGAACCGAACGAGTCCGATGACAACGCCTGTCCTTTCCGTCCGCGACCTTGTGGTCCAGTTCCCGACACGCCGGGGCATCCTGACCGCGGTCGACGGCATCTCCTTCGACATCGCGCCCGGCGAGGTGCTGGGCGTGGTCGGCGAATCGGGGGCCGGCAAGTCCATGACCGGCACGGCCGTCATCGGCCTGCTGGAGCCGCCCGGCCGCATTGCCGGAGGCGAGGTGCTGCTGCGCGGCGAGCGGATCGACAACCTGCCGGCCGACCAGATGCGGCGCATTCGCGGCAAGCGCATCGGCATGGTGTTTCAGGACCCGCTGACCTCGCTGAACCCGCTCTACCGGGTCGGCGAACAGCTCATCGAAACGATCCAGACCCATACGAGCCTGACGGCGCAGCAGGCCCGACAGCGCGCCATCGACCTCCTGACCGAGGTCGGCATCCCGGCGCCGGACAAGCGCATCGATGCCTATCCGCACCAGTTCTCCGGCGGCATGCGCCAGCGCGTCGTGCTGGCCCTGGCACTCTGCGCGGAGCCCGAGCTGGTGATCGCCGACGAGCCGACCACCGCCCTCGACGTGTCGGTGCAGGCGCAGATCATCACGCTGCTCAAGAAGCTCTGCAAGGACCACGGCACGGCGGTGATGCTGATCACCCACGACATGGGCGTGATCGCCGAGACGGCGGACCGCGTGGCGGTCATGTATGCCGGCCGCATCGCCGAGATCGGCCCGGTGCAGGACGTCATCAAGCGGGCCCGCCACCCCTATACCGAAGGACTGATGGGCTCGATCCCCTCGCTGACCAGCGACGCCGAACGGCTGGTGCAGATTCCCGGCTCCATGCCGCGGCTGACCGCCATCCCGCAGGGCTGCGCCTTCAATCCGCGCTGCCCGAAGGTCTTCGACCGCTGCCGGATCGAACGGCCGAACCCCATCCCGGTGGGCGCGACCGAGGTCGCCTGCTGGCTCTATGACGAGAAGAAGGAGAAGGCGGCATGACCGAGCCGCTCGTTACCATCCGCAACCTGTCGCGCACCTTCGACGTCTCCAAGCCCTGGCTGAACCGCGTGATCGAGCGGGAGGAGAAGCGCCTTCTGCGTGCCGTGCAGGATGTGTCCTTCACGATCGGCCGGCGCGAGACCTTCGCGCTCGTCGGCGAATCCGGCTCCGGCAAGTCGACCGTTGCCAACATGGTGGTGGGCCTGCTGGAGCCCTCCGCCGGATCGGTCGTCATCGACGGCGTCGACATGTGGAGCCGGGCGGATGCCGGCCGCATCAGGACCCTGCGCAGCAAGATCCAGATGATCTTCCAGTCGCCCTATGCCTCGCTCAATCCGCGCTGGCGGGTCGACCGGATCATTGCCGAGCCGATCCGCGCCTTCGGCCTGATGCGCGACAATCGCGAGATCGATGCGGAGGTCGGCCGGCTGCTCAGGACCGTGGGCCTCGACCCCGCCGACGGGCGCAAATATCCGCACGAGTTCTCCGGCGGCCAGCGCCAGCGCGTCGCCATCGCCCGGGCGCTGTCCTCGAGACCGGAATTCATCGTCTGCGACGAGCCGACCTCGGCCCTGGACGTCTCGGTGCAGGCGCAGATTCTCAACCTGATGCGCGACCTGCAGGACGAGTTCGGCCTGACCTATCTGTTCATCTCGCACAATCTGGCGGTCGTCCGGCACATGGCGACGCGCATCGGCGTGATGTATCTCGGCCGGCTGGTGGAGGTCGCGCCCGCGCACCAGATGTTCTCGGCGCCGCGCCACCCCTATACGCGCATGCTGCTCGACGCGATCCCGGACCTCGAAATGTCCGGCCGCGCGCGCAAGCCGGTGGATGGCGAGATTCCCAACCCGATCACGCCACCGCCCGGCTGCCCGTTCAATCCGCGCTGCCCGCTGGCCAATGGCCGCTGCCGGGCGGAAGTGCCGGCCGCCGTGACGGACAGTTTCGGAACGGTCGCCTGCCACGCGGTGACGGAGGGGCGGCTGGCGGCGTGAGGTTCTGCCCACGGGCGGCATTGCACCCGGGTTCTGCGTCCTTCGAGGCTCGCCCTTCGGGCTCACATCTCAGGATGAGGGAGGGCGGCGGGCTGCATCAGCCTCGCGACCGAGTCGATCGCCTGGGGCGGGCCAATCCTCTTGCCATCCGCAATCGTCCTCATCCTGAGGTGCGAGCGAAAGCGAGCCTCGAAGGAGGCAGGACCGCCGCGCCGGCAGGTGCCAGGGCTTATCCGGACATGTTGAAGCAGGCCGCTGACCATGGCCGGGACAAGCCCGGCCATGACGACGCGGTGAGCCCTTCCAGGCCGCCCGTCAGGCGGCCTTGTCGTCCAGCACGCCGCGGCGGATCTGGTCTTCCTCGATCGACTCGAACAGGGCGCGGAAATTGCCCTCGCCGAAGCCGTCGTCGCCCTTCCTCTGGATGAACTCGAAGAAGATGGGCCCGACCACCGTGCCGGAGAAGATCTGCAGCAGGACGCGCGACATGCGGCCTTCCTTGTCGCCGACCGCCACCGCGCCTTCGCCGTCGATGAGGATGCCGTTGGCCTGCATGCGCTCCACCGGCTCGCCATGGCCGGGCACGCGGGCATCGACCTTCTCGTAATAGGTCTGCGGCGGGGAGGGCATGAAGGGCAGGCCGTTGGTGCGCAGCGCTTCCACGGTGTCGTAGATGTCGCGCGAGCCGCAGGCGATGTGCTGGATGCCTTCGCCCTTGTATTCCTTCAGATATTCCTCGATCTGGCTCTTGTCGTCGAGGCTCTCGTTGATCGGGATGCGGATCTTGCCGCAGGGCGAGGTCAGCGCACGCGAGATCAGGCCGGTCAGCTTGCCCTCGATATTGAAGAAGCGGATCTCGCGGAAGTTGAACAGCTTCTCATACCATCCGGCCCAGTGATCCATCCGGCCGCGATAGACGTTGTGGGTCAGGTGATCGAGATAGTAGAGGCCGGCCGGTTCGGGGTGCGGGTCGCGCTCGCCGGTCCAGACGAAGTCGACGTCGTAGATCGAGCCCTTGTCACCGTAGCGGTCGACGAAATAGAGCAGCGATCCGCCAATGCCCTTGACCGCCGGGATCGAAAGTTCCATCGGCCCGACCTTGCCGATATAGGGCTCGGCGCCGAGCGCGATGGCACGCTCATAGGCGTGCCTGGCGTCCGTGACTCGGAAGGCCATGGCGCAGGCGCAGGGGCCATGCTCGGCGGCAAAGGCGGCGGCGAAGGAGTCCGGCTCGGCATTGACGATGTAGTTGACGTCGCCCTGGCGGTAGAGCGTCACGTCCTTGGACCGGTGGCGGGCGACCGCCGTGAAGCCCATCAGTTCCAGGACCTTCTTCAGTTCCGCCGGCTCGGGATGGGCGAACTCGACGAATTCGAAGCCATCAGTGCCCATCGGGTTGTGGGCGCTGATTTCGGCGGGCGGGGCATCGTGGGGGAACGGACCCATGGCAGGCTCCTCTGGAAGGCGTTCGACTGAGGATGAGTATCGTGCAGATGGCGCGCAAGGAGCGTGAGATCGGAAGGCATTTGGGCTGATTGACTGCACGAAACGTGCATGTTTATGGTGATTGATGAAAGAAGCGACCAGCGTTGATGGCTTCGACCTGCGCCTGCTCGACGCGCTGCAGGCGGATGGCGCACGGACCAACCAGCAACTCGCCGATCTCGTGCGCCTGTCCCCCAGTCAGGTCTCGCGCCGTCGCCAGCGGCTGGAGGAGGAGGGCCTGATCCGCCGCTACCGGGCCGACCTCGACGCGACCCGGCTCGGCTATGGCGTGACCGTGTACATCTTCGTCTCGCTGGCCACCCATTCGGGCCTGAACGCCCGCCGCTTCGGCGATCTTGTCCGGGCCATGCCCGAGGTGCAGGAGGCGCATGCCATGACCGGCGATGCCGACTATCTGCTGAAACTCGTCGTGCGCGACCTGAAGGGCCTGTCGGCGCTGGTCAACGAGGTGCTTCTGCCGCACGAGAGCGTGGCGCGGGTGCGCTCCTCGATCGTTCTGGAGACGCTGAAGGACGAGCCGCGGCTGCCGCTCGCGGTGCGCTGAAGGGTTGTGAACGGCCCCGCCGGGTTGGTGCAACGCAACTGAAACGCTTGCCCGCGATGTCTGTGCCGACCGACAGCCTCCCTGGACATGCCATGCCCCATGCTCGCCGCGCCCCGTCCGCCATCCCGACCCGCCGTGTGCTGCTGGCGGGCCTTGCATCTGCCGGACTGATTGCTTGGCTGGTGCGCCCTGCCCATGCCCAGGCATCCGGTCAGGCCGGCGTCGCCGCGCATTTCGCAGGCAAGCACCCCTCGGCCTATTATCATGAGGCGGCGAACCTGTTCCGCATCGGACGGCGGGACGAGGCCGTGTTCCTGTTCTATCTCGGGCAGTTGCGCTACCGCAGCCACCTCAGGGCGCGCCCGAACCTGCCGCCGGGCGGCGATGCCGCGCTGTTCGCCTCGCTGTCTGAGGTGGTCGGCCGGCCGATCAACGAATATGCATTCGGCGACATTCCCGCCCTCGACCGCACGCTTGCCCAGGTGCTTGCCTTCGACCTTGCCTATCCGGACAGCTTCACCGCGCCTTCGGCGTTTCCGGATGCCGTCCGGACCAACCGCGAGGGCCTGGAGGCCTTGCGGCGGCGGATCGTTGCCGAGGCCGACCAGATCCGTGCGGCGCGTATCCGCAACGGCCTGACCAACCGCAACTGACAGATTCCGGCACCGGCGTCCTCGCCACCTGGACCGCGGCGCGTCAGGATCGCCGCTCCCGACGCGAGGAGCCCGCCATGCCCAGCCGCGAGACCGTCGAGCGCTTCATCGCCATGGTCGAAGCCAACGACCACGTCCGTGCCATCGAGGAGTTCTACACCGAGGACGCCTCGATGCAGGAGAACCTCGCGCCACCGCGCGTCGGCCGGGACGTGCTGGTGGTCCACGAGAAGGCGGCGCTGGCGCGGGTACAAAGCGTCCGCACCCACAAGGTCAGGACCTTCCTCGTCGACGGCGACCATGTCGCCATCCACTGGATCTTCGACTTCACCCTGCCCGACGGATCAACCCGCCGCTTCGACGAGATGGCGCTGCAGACCTGGCGCGGCGAGAAGATCGCCATGGAGCGGTTCTTCTACGATCCGGCCACGGTGAAATAGCCAAACCCGATTCCCCGCCGCCTGCGCAGGTGCTAGGTCTTGGCGCTCGTCCCGTGAGTGCCGCCATGCCCGTCGATGCCCGCCCCCTGCTCGCCCTTGCCCCGGTCATTCCGGTGCTTACCATCAAGGAGGCGGCCGAGGCCGTGCCGCTGGCGCGGGCGCTGGTCGCCGGTGGCCTGCCGGTCGTCGAGGTCACGCTGCGGACGCCTGTGGCGCTGGAGGCGATCCGCCTCATCTCGCGCGAGGTGCCGCAGGCCATTGTCGGCGCCGGCACCATCGTCCATGTCCGCGATATCCAGCCGGCGACCGCCGCCGGCGCCCAGTTCCTGGTCTCGCCCGGTACGCCGGCTGCACTCGCCGCCGCCCTTGCCGAGGTGCCCGTGCCTGTCCTGCCCGGCTGCGCCACCGTGACCGAGGCCATGGCGCTTGCGGCCCATGGCTTCACGGCGCTGAAGTTCTTCCCGGCCGAACCGTCCGGCGGCGCGGCCTTCCTGAAGAGCCTGTCCGGTCCGGTGCCGAACCTCTTGTTCTGCCCGACCGGCGGCATCGATGCGGCGAAGGCGCCTGCCTATCTCGCCCTTGCCAATGTCGGCGCGGTCGGCGGCTCCTGGATCGTCCCGGACGATGCCCTGGCCTCACGCGACTATGCCCGCATCGAGGCGCTTGCCCGCGCGGCGCGGGCGCTCAGGGCCTGAGCGCCACCACCTCACGCAGGCCGGACACGAAAAGACCCGGATCACCGGCCTTGCTGTCTCGGATTGCCTGCATAAGTGAACAACGGGCGGGCCGTTCAGGGAGAGCCAAGGTGACCGACATTTCCAAGATTCTGACGGCCGTCCTGTCGGGCGGTACCCAGCCCGGCGGCGGCGGCGGCCTGTTCGGCCAGCTTGGCCAGACGCCGGCGGGGGGCTCCGCGCCGGGCGGGCTCGACGCCCTGCTGCGCGGATTGTCGGGCGGCGGCCAGCAGGCCCCTTCAGGCGGCGGCGCGGGTGGCAGCACGCTGTTCGACCAGCTTGCAACGGCGCTGCGCAATGCGCAGGGCGGCACGGAACCGCCGCGCGCGCAGGCTGCTTCCGGCGGCCCGGCAGGCGCCCCGGGCGGCACGTTGCTCGACCAGCTCATGTCAGTGATCCAGGGCGCGCAGCAGAAGGCCGGCACGGCCATGGCAGGGGCGGCGGGCACGCCGCTCGGCGACATGCTCAACCAGGCCGGCGACCTCCTGAAGAAACATGGCGGCGGCTTCGGCGGCGGGGCTGCGGCCGGCACGCTGGCCGGTCTCCTTCTCGGCACCGGCGCCGGCCGGCAGATCGCAGGCGCCGCGGCGCGTCTCGGCGGCCTCGCCGCCATCGGTGGTCTTGCCTATGTGGCGCTGCGCAATTTCCAGCAGGGCAAGCCGGTCGTCCAGGGCACCATCAACGACGTCTCCTCCATCCTCGGGCTCGGCTCGCCTCCGCAGGGCTTCGCGGATGCAGCCGGCACGGTGGACGAGACTGCGGAAATCCTGCTGCGCTCGATGGTGGCGGGCGCCTATGCCGACGGCCACATGAGCCCGGAGGAACGGCAGTCGATCGTCGGCCAGCTCGATTCCATGGGCCTGGGAACGGCCGAGAAGAGCTATCTGGACGGCATGCTCGCCGCGCCCGTCTCGATGAAGCTGATCGCGGCGGCCTGCGTGACCGACGAGATGAAGGCGCAGGCCTATATCGCCGCGCAGATGGGCATCACGGCGGACACGGCCGCCGAACGGCAGTTCCTGAAGGATTTCGCCGCGGCTCTCGGTCTCGCCCCGGGCCTCGTCGCCCATCTCGACCAGGCGGCCGCCGACGCGAAGGCGGCCAGGGACGCCTGACCGGCGAGGTCCATGGCCCGCGCGCAGGGCTGACGATCGGGCGCAGCTGATGCGCCGCCGCAGCGGTTCTCCCGTCGCGGCGGCGGTTCTATCGTGACCATGGCCTCTCCGTCCGCCCCGCAGCCTTCCGCACATCGCGCCCCCCTTGTCATCCTCCGCTCCGCCCGCATCGCCGCCGCCCTCGCCTCAGAAGGCCGGCAAGTCCCGCAGCCTTGTCGACGGTTCGACGCTGTTCGTGCTGACGCTGGTGCTGGTCGGCGCCTTCTTCGTCTGGCGGCGCGACGGCTGGGGTGGCGTCTGGCATGTGCTGGCCGAAGATTCCTGGCTGTTCGTCGACATCCTTCCCAAAGTGCTGGCCGGCTGCCTGATCGGTGCCTTCGTCACCGTCCTGCTGCCGCGGGAGATGGTCACCCGCTGGGTCGGCGGCGAATCCGGTCTGACGGGCCTCGTTATCGCCACCGCCATCGGTGCGGTGCTGCCGGGCGGCCCCTTCACGATCTATCCGCTCGCCGGGGCCTTCCTGACGATCGGCGCCGGCATCGGCCCCGTGGTGGCCTTCGTGACCAGCTGGACGCTGATCGGCCTCAACCGGGCGATCATCTGGGAAGTGCCCTTCCTCGGCTTCGACTTCGTCACCACGCGCATGCTGATCTCGCTACCCATGCCGATCCTTGCAGGTCTCGGCGCCAGGGCGCTGGCGCGGTTCGTCGCCGGGAGCCTGAAGACGTGATCGTCCTCGCGGTTGCCGCCTTCCTCTGGGTCGTCGTCGCGATGCTGGCGCTGCTCGCCTGGCGGCGCGGCGGCTCGGTGCTGAAGGACGCTACGCGCTCCGGTGTTCTCGACTTCCTCTACCTGATCCCGCGGCTTGCCATCGGCGTTATCGGCGCCGGCTTCCTCGCCGCGCTGCTGCCGCAGGAGGTGGTGCGCTCGTGGCTCGGTCCGGAATCCGGCCTGTCGGGGCTGGCGCTGGCAAGCCTTGCCGGCGCGATCACGCCCGGCGGCCCGGTCATCGGCTTTGCCATTGCCGCTTCGGCGCTGAAGAGCGGCGCCGGCGTCGTGCCGGTCTCGGCCTATGTCACGGCCTGGGCGCTCTATGCGGTGCAGCGGCTGTTCGTCTGGGAGATCCCGGTCATGCCGGCGCGCGTGGTCTGGCTGAGGGTGGCCGCCTCGCTGCCGCTTCCGGCGCTGACGGCCCTCGGCTTCTGGCTGACGGGTGCGCGCTGACGGCCGTCAGTGGATGTGGCTGGCGCCATTGATGTCGATCTCCGAACCGGAGACATAGGTGGACAGGTCCGAGGCCAGGAACAGGCAGACGCCGGCAATCTCGTCGGCCCGGCCGAGGCGGCCGAGCGGCACCGAATCGACGATCGCCTGCATCTGCTCCTTCGACAGCGTGCCGCCGGTGATGTCGGTGTCGATCATGGACGGGCAGAGCGCATTGGCGCGGATGTTGTCCGGCCCGCACTCGCGCGCGGTGGCCTTGGTATAGCCGAGGATGGCGCCCTTGGCCGCGGCATAGGCCGAGCCGCCGAAAATGCCGCCGCCCTTCTGCGCCGAGGCCGAGCTCATGTTGATGATCGAGCCTGACTTCTGCGCGCGCATGGCCGGCACGACGGCCTGCGTCATGTGGAAGGTGCCGCGCATGTTGATGTCGAGCACGCGGTCGTAGGTCGCATCGTCCGTGTCCATCAGGCGCTTCGGCGAGGTGATGCCGGCATTGTTGAACAGCACGTCGATGCGGCCGTGACGGGCCAGCACGCGGGCGACCGCCCTGTCGCAGTCGGACCTGCGGGTGACATCGCATTTCAGCGCCATGTGGCCGCGGCCCTTGAGCGTCTTCACCGCGTCCCGCGCACCAGCCAGGTCGATGTCGGTGATCGCCACCCTGGCCCCGTGCTCGGCAAACAGCCGCGCGGTGGCAAGGCCGAGGCCGCGCGGGGAGGCGCCTCCGGTGACGATGGCGATCCGGCCTTTCAGCAGCATGGCGTGTCTCCCTCATGTCCGGTCTTGAGCCGGGTCGGTGGATTCGAGCGGGACGGGTCGGCGGCGTCAACAGGCGCCTTGCGCAACGGCTTTGCGTCCTTCGAGGCTCGCTGTCGCTCGCACCTCAGGATGAGGGGCGTTGGTGAATGGCGTCGATGTCGCAAGGGCTTGCCGGGTGAAATCCCGCGACGCTGCTGCAAGCCGCTTCCCACCTCATCCTGAGGTGCGAGCGAGAGCGAGATGCGGACGCATCTCGCATCCGCTCGATGCTATGGCGAGCCTCGAAGGACGCACAACCGTTCCGCAGCGCGATGGCCGGGCCCCCCAGGCGCCCCGTCACACCGCGTTGCGACGCTCCAGAAACGCCTTCATGCGGTCCAGGGCCCGAAGAATGTTCTCCGACGAATTGGCATAGCTGAGGCGGATGTAGCCCTCGCCGTGGACGCCGAAATCCGGCCCGCCGATGGTGGCGACGCCTGAATCCTCCAGCAGGGCGGAGGCCAGCGGCTTGGCCTTCCAGCCCGTCTTGGACACGTTCGGGAAGGCGTAGAAGGCGCCCTTCGGCACGATGCACGAGACGCCTGGCAGCTGGTTGAGACCGTCGACCACCAGCTTCCGGCGGGCGTCGAATTCGGCGACCATTTTCCCCACCGCGTCCTGCGGGCCGGTGAGCGCCTCGAGTGCTGCGAACTGGGAGGGCGCGTTGACGCAGGAAAACGAGTTCACCGCCAGCTTGCGGGCATAGTCGTAGAGCTTGCCCGGCCAGACCGAATAGCCGAGCCGCCAGCCGGTCATGGCATAGGTCTTGGACCAGCCGTTGAGCAGGATCGTGCGGTCGCGGATGGAGGGATAGGAGAGGAGGCAGACATGCGCCTCGCCGTCATAGACCATCTGGTCATAGATCTCGTCCGACATGATGGCGACGTCGGGGTAGCGCTCCATGCCCTTCACCAGCTTGTCGATCTCGGCCTTCGGGGTGACGCCGCCGGTCGGGTTGGCGGGTGAATTGACGATGACGAGGCGCGTCTTCGGCGTGATCAGCGACAGGAGTTCTTCCGCCGAGAAGGCGAAGCCGTTCTCCTCGCGGATCGGCACGGGAATGGGCGTGGCGCCGGTATATTCGATCATCGAGCGGTAGATCGGAAAGCCGGGATCGGGATAGAGAATCTCCGCGCCCGGCTCGCCGAACATCAGGATCGCCATGAACATGGTGACCTTGCCGCCGGGCACGATCATCACCTCGTCCGGGGAGACGCCGACCCCGAAACGCCGGTCGAGGTCGGCGGCCACCGCCTCGCGCAGGGGCAGGATGCCGTTGGCCGGGGTGTAGCCATGGTGGCCGTCGCGGATCGCCTTGATCGCCGCCTCGGTGATGTTCCCAGGGGTCGCGAAATCCGGCTGGCCGATGCCGAGATTGATGATGTCCTTGCCCTCGCGCGCCAGCGCGGTCGCGCGCGCGAGCACGGCGAAGGCGTTCTCCTCGCCGATGCGGTCGAAGTTCGAGACGGTCTGGAGGGTCATGAAGGCGTTCCCCGGCTTGGCGCGGCCGCCTCGCGGGGCGGTCTTCACGTCCCTATGCCGGAAGTTATCGCGCTTGAACAGCCGAGGGCGTGCCGGGATGGCCTGCCGCCGCAGACGGGAGCGCGGGGTCTCGCCGGACCGCCCCGGTGCGCTGGCATCTGCCCTGCGTCCGGACCGTACCTTTCCCGTTGATTTCCTCCGACCGGCAGGGTCAAATCGATCAAAATCAGCCTGCCAATGTCGGTTCAATCGATTTGATGGCGTTGCAGCGCAATATGGGAGGACATGTCATGGCACGCCGCAAACGGATGAAGCCCCAGAACCTGCGCTCGCGCCAGTGGTTCGACAATCCCGACAATCAGGGCATGACCGCGCTCTACATCGAGCGGACGGTCAACTGGGGCCTGACGGTGGAGGAACTGCGCTCGGGCCGGCCGATCATCGGCATCGCCCAGACCGGCTCGGACATCTCGCCGTGCAACCGCCACCATCTCGAACTGGCCAAGCGCGTGCGCGACGGCATCCGGGATGCCGGCGGCATCCCGCTGGAGTTTCCGGTCCACCAGATCCAGGAGACGCTGAAGCGTCCGACGGCGGCGCTTGACCGCAACCTGCAATATCTGTCGCTGGTCGAGATCCTGTACGGATATCCGATCGACGGCGTCGTGCTGACGACCGGCTGCGACAAGACCACGCCCGCCCTGCTCATGGGGGCGGCAACCGTCAACATTCCCTCGCTCGTGCTTTCCGGCGGACCGATGCTGAACGGCTGGTGGGACGGCAAGCGTGCCGGCTCGGGCACGCTGGTCTGGGAGGCGCGCAAGCTGCAGGCCGATGGCACGCTGACCGTCCAGGACTTCATGGACGTGGTGACCAGCTCGGCCCCCTCGATCGGTCATTGCAATTCCATGGGCACCGCCTCGACCATGAATGCGCTGGCCGAGGCGCTCGGCATGTCGCTTCCCGGCTGCGCGGCCATCCCGGCCGCCTATCGCGAGCGTGGCCAGATCGCCTATGCCACCGGCAAGCGCATCGTCGAGATGGTCTGGGAGGACCTGAAG
This sequence comes from Phreatobacter sp., assembly GCF_051860605.1. GTDB lineage: Bacteria > Pseudomonadota > Alphaproteobacteria > Rhizobiales > Phreatobacteraceae > Phreatobacter. The sequence continues at coordinate 52,875 of NZ_JBHYDR010000013.1, forward strand.
CCCTCCGACATCATGACGCGGAAGGCCTTCGAGAACTGCATCGTGGTCAATTCGGCCATCGGCGGCTCCACCAATGCGCCGATCCACGTCAATGCCATTGCCAAGCATATGGGCGTCAAGCTCGGCATTCAGGACTGGGAGACCTATGGCCACAAGGTTCCGCTGATGGTCAACATGATGCCCGCCGGTGCCTATCTCGGCGAGGAATATTACCGGGCCGGCGGCCTGCCGGCGGTGATGAACGAGCTCTTGAAGGCCGGCCGCATCCATGGCGACGTGCTGACCGTGACCGGCCGGACGGTCGCGGAGAATGTCGGCAATGCACGGATCAGCGACGAGGACGTGATCCGGCCCCTGGAAAAGCCGCTGGTCAAGGATGCCGGCTTCATCGTGCTGAGCGGCAACCTGTTCGATTCCGCGATCATGAAGACCTGCGTGATCTCGCAGGAATTCCGCAAGCGCTACCTGTCCAATCCGAAGGACCCGGATGCCTTCGAGGGCCGGGCCATCGTCTTCGAGGGGACGGAGGACTATCACCACCGCATCGACGATCCGGGTCTGAAGATCGACGATTCCTGCATCCTGTTCATCCGCGGCGCCGGGCCGCTCGGCTATCCGGGCTCGGCGGAGGTGGTGAACATGCAGCCGCCGGCGGCGCTTCTGAAGAAGGGCATCCGGGACCTGCCCTGCATCGGCGACGGCCGTCAGTCCGGCACCTCGGGCTCGCCCTCCATCCTGAACGCCTCGCCGGAGGCGGCCGCCAATGGCGGACTTGCCGTGCTCAGGACCGGTGACCGGGTGCGCATCGACCTGAAGAAGCGCGCGGCCAACATCCTCATCTCCGACGAGGACTATGCGGCGCGGATGGCCGAGCTGAAGGCGAATGGTGGCTTCAAGATGCCGCGCAGCCAGACGCCCTGGCAGGAAATCCAGCGCTCGATGGTCAGCCAGCTGTCGGACGGCATGGTGCTGAAGCCGGCCGTGAAATACCAGAAGATCGCCCAGAAGCGCGGCGTGCCGCGTGACAATCATTAGGCCGCAGCGCGGCGTGCGGCGCGTCAATCACCAGGCCGCAGCGCGGCGTGCCATTCCCCACAGCAAGGGGTGACGGGCGCCTGCGGCGGCCTTAAGACGGCGGGCATGACCGTGCCTGCGACACCTCTCTTCGGCCTCTATGGCGCGCCGCCGGCGGGCCTTGCCGCATGGCCGGACGAGGCCGTGCAGTTCTCGCCGCTCGTCCCCGGTTCGGCCGCGCTGGAGGACCAGCCGGACGCATCGCTCGCCGGGATGGTCATGCTGGCGCCGCCCGGCACGATCGAGCGCCGCCATGCGCTGGCGCTGGCACTGAGGGCCCTGGTGCCGGACGCTCCCGTTACGGTGCTCGCCCCGAAGGACAAGGGCGGGGCGCGGCTGTGCAAGGACCTCGAGGCGTTTGGCTGCACCGTCGGCGAGGACGCGCGCCGCCATCACCGCATCTGCTCCCTCCTGCGGCCCGCCGTGCCGACGGGCCTCGACGAGGCGATTGCCGCCGGAGCGCCGCGCGTCGTCGAGCCGATCGGCCTCTGGTCGCAGCCCGGCATCTTCGCCTGGGACAGGATCGATCCGGGCAGCGCGCTGCTGATGGCGCATCTGCCACCGCTTGCCGGGCGCGGTGCCGACCTTGGCGCAGGCTTCGGCGTGCTGGCGCGGGCCGTGCTCGCCTCGTCGGAGGTCAGCGGCCTGACGCTTGTCGATCTGGACCGGCGGGCGCTGTCCGCTGCCCGCCGCAACATCCAGGACTCGCGAGCGTCCTTTCTATGGACGGACCTCCGCCAGCCGGTTCCGGGTCTGTCGGGAGTGGACTTCGTGGTCTCCAATCCGCCGTTCCATGATGGCGGAGCCGAGGACCGGGCGCTTGGCCAGGTGTTCGTCCGCCAGGCGGCGTCCATGCTTCGGCGCGGCGGGCGGCTGTTCCTGGTCGCCAACCGCCATCTGCCCTACGAGGCGGTGCTCGATGCGGCGTTCCGCACCGTGACGGCGAAGGCCGAACAGGGCGGCTACAAGGTCTATGAGGCAGCCAGGTGAGCCGACCATGAGCAAGCCTCCCGCCGCCCTGCGCATCGACCGTCTGCTGGCCAATCTCGGCTATGGCTCGCGCCGCGAGGTGCAGGCCCTGGTGGCGGCCGGACAGGTGCGGCTGGATGGCGATCCGGTCCGCGATGCCGACGGGCGCATTGCCCTGGCCCCCGACCTGTCCGAGCGCATGACCGTGCGCGGGCGGCCGCTCGACCCGCCGCCGGGCCTGATCCTCATGCTCAACAAGCCGCTGGGCGTGACCTGCTCGCACAAGGAGGCGGGGCCGCTGGTCTATTCGCTCCTGCCCGATCGCTGGCGGCGCCGGGAGCCGGCCATCTCGACGGTTGGTCGGCTCGACAAGGAGACCTCGGGCCTTCTGCTGCTGACCGATGACGGAGCCTTGCTCCACCGCATCATTTCTCCCAGGAGCCATGTCCCCAAGCGCTATGTCGCGACCCTCGACCGCCCGCTGAAGGGCGACGAGGCGGCCCGCTTCGCCTCGGGCACGATGATGCTGGAGGAGGACGAGAAGCCGCTCCTGCCGGCGGAACTCGAGGTGCTGGAGCCGCAGGTCGCGCGCCTCACGATCCACGAGGGCCGCTACCATCAGGTCCGCCGCATGTTCGCGGCCACCGGCAACCATGTCGTGGCGCTGCACCGCGACCGGATCGGCGGGCTGGACCTGCCGGCCGATCTGGAGCCGGGTCAGTATCGCCTGCTTGGACCGGCCGACATCACCGCCATCTTCGCCGCCGCCGGGCCTTCGGGCGGATAGCGCCATTCATCGCGTCGATGCCGGCCATCACCAGCTTTGGCTTGGCGGATGCCAGCCGAGGCGCGACACTCTCGGCCCGACGGAACAGGGGGGAGCGCCATGACCAGGCCGGATGCCGAACGGATCGCCGCGGCCCGATCGCGGTTTGCCGGGCTGCACCAGGCCGGCTGCTTCGTGATCCCCAATCCCTGGGATACCGGCTCGGCCATGATGCTGAAGCATCTCGGCTTCAAGGCACTGGCCACGACCTCGTCGGGCTTTTCCTTCTCGAAGGGGCTGCCGGATGCCGACTGGGCGGTGCCGCGCGACATGGTTCTCGACCACGTCGCCGAGATGGTCGCGGCAACCGACCTGCCGGTGAACGCCGATTTTGAATCGGGCTATGCCCATGATCCCGACGGTGTAGCGGAGAACTGCCGCCTGTGTGCGGCCACGGGCGTTGCGGGCCTGTCGATCGAGGACAATTCGGGCGATCCGTCCGCTCCCCTCTACCCGTTCGATCTGGCGGTGGAACGCATCCGCGCGGCAGTGTCGGCGCTGAGAGGAACCGGCGTCCTGCTCACGGCTCGGGCGGAGGCACATCTGCTCGGCGTGCCGGAACCGCAGAAGGAGGCCGTGAAGCGGCTCGTCGCCTTTGCCGAGGCAGGCGCGGACGTGCTCTATGCGCCCGGCCTGCGCACGCCGGAGCAGATCCGCGAGGTGGTCGAGGCCGTGGCGCCGAAGCCGGTGAACCTGCTCGTCTCCGCTCCGATCGGCATTTCGGTGGCCGATGCCGCGGCGCTCGGCGTCCGGCGCGTCTCGGTGGGCTCGGCGCTCGCCCGCGCCGCCTGGGGCGGGTTCCTCAAGGCCGCCCGCGAGCTTGCCGGGCAGGGCTCCTTCAATGCCATGGCGGGGGCCGAACCGTTCGGCGCGCTGAACGACTTCTTCAAGGCCCAGCGGCCGAAAGCCTGACCGGGCGCATGCCCGCCCGATGCCGTCCTCGCTTCTGGAGCCTCCCGTGACCGAGCCCGCCTTCGACCATGCCGTGGACGCAACACCGGCCCCGCGTCCGACCCATGTCACGCTGGAAGGCCGGTTCTGCCGCCTTCGGCCGCTGGACCCGGCCCGCGATACCGATGGCCTTTATGCGCTGTCGCATGGACCCGAGGCGCCGCAGCAATGGGCCTATCTGTTCACCGGGCCCTATGCCGACAAGGCCGATTTCGACGCCCATGTGCGCACCATCGCGGCGGGCACTACCGATCCCGTCTACTGGGCGATCTGCACGCCCGACGACCGGGCCATCGGGTGGCTGTCGCTGATGCGCATCGACACCACGCACCGCGTCATCGAGGTCGGCTCGATCCTCTACACGCCGGCGCTGCAGCGCACCCCCGCGGCGACGGAGGCGGAGTATCTTTTGGCGCGCTACGTCTTCGAGACGCTTGGCTACCGGCGCTACGAGTGGAAGTGCCACAATCTCAACGAGCCCTCGAAGCGGGCGGCCGTGCGTTTCGGTTTCACCTATGAGGGCCTGTTCCGCCAGCACATGATCGCCAAGGGCCGCAACCGCGACACGGCCTGGTTCTCCATGATCGACATCGAGTGGCCGCAGCGGAAGCTTGCCTTCGAGCTTTGGCTTCGCCCGGACAATTTCGATCCGGAGGGCCGGCAGAAGGTCAGCCTCGCCGTGTTCAACCGTCTCCTGGCCCATCAGGGCGAACTGGTGCTGCGGCGCGCGACGCTGGCCGACGTGCCGGCCATCCGCGCGCTGAAGGACATCGCCTATGCGGCCAACGAGACGATCACCGGCGTCCTGTCGCTGCCGCGCAAGGCCGATTACGCGGCCATGATGGCCGACCACGAGATCTGGGTGGCGGACGGGGAAGGGCATCTTGCCGCCTGCGCGGTGCTGCAGGTCGCGCCCGAGGCGGTGATCTATTCGCTGGCGGTGCATCCGGACGGGCAGGGCCGGCGGCTGGGCGATGCCATCCTGGCCTTCTCGGAGAGGCGGCTGGCCGAACTGGGGGCCGACCGCGTGACGCTGTACACCCATGCAGCGCTCGAGCAGCGCATTGCCTGGTATGCCCGGCGCGGCTTTCTCCGCACCCATGTCGAGGAGATGGCCGACCGGCGCGTCCAGCACATGGAGAAGGCGCTCTGACGATCCCTATCGGGCGTTGAACGGCTCCACCCGCCGGGCCGAGCGGAAGAAGGCGAAGGTGCCGAGCAGGCCGATGCCGATGCCGACCGCCGTCGAGCCCATGACGAAGCGCTCGCCGAGGCCGAGCAGGCTGGAAAAGGCCCAGCCGGTCGCGGCGCCTGCGCCGATAGCCTCGCAGCCCACCAGCACGGTGGCGCCGATGACATTCACCACATTGGTCCAGTTGGTTTCTCTGGTGGCCATGGCCTGCCCTTCGATCGCGCGTCGTGGCGCTGTCATGGCGGCAAATGGCGGCGGGATCAAGATCAATGAGCGCCGGGACGGCCTGAAGGCCCGCCGGTTGTCCTTGCTTGCAATCGCGCTCGAAAGGGCCGAGGCTTGCTGAACATCCGGGCCGAATGGACCGGTCACTTCCCCAACCCATGCGTTGACGACCGAGGCCTGCCCGACGGTGCCTGCCGGCCATGCCGTGGCACCGCCGCGTGAACTCCGTTGCTCAAGCCGGCCGTCTTCCAGCCGTGAAGGCGCAGGCCCGGTTCCCCGCATCCGCTGACGAGAGGCCAGATCCCCCGACATGCTCATCCGCTATGGCTACGACATCACGGTCACCTGCCCCCAGCCAACGCCCATGGTCAATCTTCTGACTGCACACCGGGATCGCCTCGCGGATATTCGCAGGGCAGAGGTGCTGGTGACCAATCCGGCGGTCGCCAGCACGACCTATATCGACCTGTTCGGGAACATCTGCCGCCGCTTCGTGGCGCCTGCAGGCGACCTCGCCATGTGGGCCGACGGGACCATCGAGGATAGCGGCCTGACGGATCCGGTGCTTGCCAACGCCGCGGAGGTGCCGATCGCCGCGTTGCCCGACGACTGCCTCCTCTATCTGATGGGCAGCCGCTATTGCGAGACCGACAAGCTGAGCCAGATCGCCTGGGACCTGTTCGGGACCACGCAGCCCGGCTGGCCTCGCGTGCAGGCCATCTGCGATTTCGTCCACGGCCATATCCGGTTCGGCTATCTCGATGCCCGCTCGACCCGCACCGCCGCGGAGGCCTACGAGGAGCGCATCGGGGTCTGCCGCGACTATGCGCATCTGGCCACGGCCTTCTGCCGCTGCATGAACATTCCGGCCCGCTACGTGAACGGCTATCTGGGCGACATCGGCGTGCCCATCGCAGATCCAATGGACTTCAGCGCCTGGATCGAGGTCTATCTGTCGGATGGCTGGCTGACATTCGACCCGCGCAACAACAAGCCGCGCATCGGTCGCATCGTGGTGGCGCGCGGGCGGGACGCCGCCGACGTGCCATTGATCAACTCATTCGGCCCGCATGTGCTGAAGTCGTTCCGGGTGTGGGCCTATGACGTCACCGGAATGGATGATGCCACCCCGTCCTGACGAACGGGGCTCCGGGCGCGCCTCGACGGCATGGAGGCGCGACCGGGCCCGTCTGGTCAGGACGTGATGATCACGGCGCAGGCATTGGCGACCTGACGGTCGCTGGTGCTCTGGCCGGGCATGGTCGCCCAGCCGTTCTGGATCACCAGATCGCCCCGGTTCCATGACGAGGCCGCCTTGAGGGCGGTTACGCGGTCGGCGTTCTGCGGATCGCGCCTGGCCTGATCAGCGCAGATCGCGGCAAGGACGGCGACCATGTCGGTCTGTGACTGCTGGGCCGCAATCCTGCCGGCGTTGGACTGCGTCACCCAGCCGCCCCAGGTGAAGCCGATGATCGCCAGTGCGGCAGCGCCTCCCGCAGCGCCGTAAAGTGCAGGCTTCAACCAATCAGGTCTCGTCATCAAAAAAATCCTTAATCATCGTGGTCAAAATCGGCCTCGAATGGCGATGACCCTATCATGTGAAATCGTAATATCCTGCGAAATATTTTATTGACCGAAAGATACCTTAGGGATCTCGATGTCTTCTGGCCTTACGAGGATTTTCTGAAAATCAAGCGCTGCGCAGGTATATTTCAAAATACTATTCTGAAAACGCCCCGATTTCTCGATGAACAGCCGTCGCGACGCAAGCCGCTGCCCATGTCGCAGCGGCCCGGCTGCTCTGGCCGCGCCCGATGGAGAGTTCGGCTGGCGCCGCTATGCCAGCGCGGCCGTGACCTTCTGGAAGAAGGCGTCAAACTTCGTCTGGTCCATCCAGCGGGTGACAGCGACCAGATCGAGCTCGGGGGCGATCCAGATGAGGTTCGAGCCGGCGCCGAGCGCAAAGACGCTCTCGCCGGTGGCATGGGGAAAGCGCTTCTGCCCGCGATTCAGCCACCACAGGAAGCCGTAGTCGGGATTGGTGGCGGAAGGCGCCAGCATGGCGTCGAGATAGGTCCGGGACAGCAATTGCCGGTCGCCCCAGCGTCCGCCGCGCTGGATCAGCAGGCCGAGCCTTGCGTGGTCGAGCGCGGAAATGACGATGCCGCCGCCCCAGTGCGCGCCGCCGGGCACGGACTGGATGCGCCTGCCGTCCACGTCCACCCAGGAGGTGGAATAGCCGTTCCAGCGCCAGGTGTCGGAGGCGCCGATCGGATCCATGATCCGCTCCTTCAGCACCTCCGGCAGGGCGCGTCCGAAGCGGCGCAGCAGCGCATAGGAAAGCACGTTCACGCGCACATCGTTGTATTCGTAGAAGGTGCCGGGCTCCTTCAGGTCGCGCGCATCGCCCTTGCGGCTGTTGTCCGCGCCGGGGCCGATCTGGCGGTTGTGATCGACCTGGTCTGACTTGCCGAACAGCTCGCCCTGCCACTCGCTCGCCTGGGTGAGGAGATGGCGCCAGGTGATCCGGCCGTTGCGGGGGCCGGAGAAATGCGGGTCATCGACCGTGCGGCCGACCGGATCGTCGAGCGCGATCAGCCCGTCGTCGAAGGCAAGGCCGGCCAGCACGGCCAGATAGCTCTTGGCGACCGAGAAGGTCATGTCGACCCGCTCTGTCTCACCCCATCCGGCCACGATCCTGCCTCCGCGCACGATGACACCCGCCGGCTTGCCGCGCGGCATGACCGGGCCGACGATGTCGCTCCACGGACCCTTCTCGTTCCACTCGACGATGCCGACATAGCGGCCGTCCGGGTAGTAGAGGCTCATCGGCCAGGGGCTTTCGGCGCCTTCCGCAAAGGCGGTGGCCTCGGCGAGGCGCGCGGCATCGAAGCCGGCTGCGTCGGGTGCGATGCGCTCCCAGCCGGCTGCGACGGGCGAGGGCAGGAAGTCGGTCATGGCAATTCCGTCCTTGTGGGCAGGATCCGGCGGTTCTGGGGTGGGCCTGTCTTTGGCATGGGACAGTTGCGCGAGCCAGCCCGCGACCGCAGATCACCCTCCCCGCGCTGTGCGGAGAGGGTGTGGCCGGGCCAGTCCCGTCGCGTTTGGCCGCCGATGGCGTCCCGGGCTTTACGCCAGCGTGTAGGCGGTCTTCACCGTGGTGTAGAACTCGCGGGCATAGGCGCCCTGCTCGCGCGGGCCGTAGCTCGACCCCTTCCGGCCGCCGAACGGCACGTGATAGTCGACGCCGGCGGTCGGCAGATTGACCATGACCATGCCGGCCTCGGCATTGCGCTTGAAGTGCGAGGCATATTTCAGCGAGGTCGTGCAGATGCCCGACGACAGGCCGAACTCGGTATCGTTGGCGATCGCCAGCGCCTCGTCATAGTTCTTGGCGCGCACCACGGCGGCCACGGGGCCGAAGATTTCCTCCTGCGCGATGCGCATGGAGTTCTTCACTTCAGTGAACAGCGCTGGCTGCAGGTAGAAGCCGGGATTGTCGCGGTTCAGGCGCTCGCCGCCCCAGTGCAGCTTGGCGCCCTCCTCGCGGCCGATGGCGATGTATTTCTCGTCCTGTCCCAGCTGGCTCTCGTCGACCACCGGGCCGATATGGGTGCCGGCCTTCATGGCGTCGTCCACCACGAGCCCCTTCATCCGCTCGGTCAGCGCATCGACGAAACGGTCGTGGATGCCCTCCGTGACGATGAGGCGCGAGGAGGCCGTGCAGCGCTGGCCGGTGGAGAAGAAGGCGCCATTGGCGGCACACTCGACCGCGGTCGTCAGATCGGCATCGTCCAGCACCACGAGCGGGTTCTTGCCGCCCATTTCGAGCTGCACCTTCTTCATCGGCGTGGAGGCGACGCAGGCGCTGGCCACGCGCCGGCCGGTCGAGACCGAGCCGGTGAAGGAGATGGCGGCCACGTCCGGATGCTCCAGCATGGCCTGGCCGACCACCGAGCCGCGACCCATGACGATGTTGAGCACGCCCCTGGGCAGGCCGGCGCGGTTGAGGATGTCGACCAGCGCCCAGGCCGAGCCCGGCACGAGGTCGGCCGGCTTGATGACCACGGTGTTGCCGTAGGCCAGCGCCGGGGCGATCTTCCATGCCGGAATGGCGATGGGGAAGTTCCAGGGCGTGATGATCCCGACCACGCCGACCGCCTCGCGGGTGATCTCGATGCCGACGCCGGGACGCACCGACGTGACCAGTTCGCCGTTCAGGCGCAGCACCTCGGCGGCGAAGAACGACAGGATCTGGCCGGCGCGGGCGACCTCGCCGATGCCCTCGGGCAGGGTCTTGCCTTCTTCGCGGGAGAGCAGCGCGCCGAGCTCTTCCTTGCGCGCCATCACCTCGTTGGAGGCCTTCATCAGCACGTCGTAGCGCAGCTGCGGATTGGAGCGGCTCCAGGCCGGGAAGGCCTCCTTCGCGGCGGCCACCGCCGCCTTCAGGTCGTCTGCCGACCCTTGCGCATATTCACCCACCACCTCGCCGGTGTTGGACGGGTTGAGGTTCGGCGCGGCCTTGGCGGGCGTAACGAAGTCGCCGGCAATGAAGTTGCGGAACACCTGGGTCATGGGCTTGCCTCCTCCGGCTGATGCGCCTCGGCCGGCGCGGGGCCGGCTGCGGGCCGGCACAGAACCACAGGCGGAGGACCAAGGCCAGTGCAGCGCCATGGAGGCGCCATGCACAGGCGGCGCGGCTGGCCGGTCAGCGCGCTGCGGCTCCCTCGCTGTCAGCCCCCGTCTCGCGCCGCCGCCTCGGCCGCCTCCAGCATGACGTGCTGGAGGTGGACCAGTTCATGGCCATAGGCGGTCAGGGCCTGTGCGGCGAAGGAGAGCTCGGCCAGAAGCCAGCCGGCCGGCGTGCGGACCGTCGACCAGGCCCGGATGCGATCCGCCTGGGCGTTGAGACGCTCGGCCGCGAAGTCGCCAAGCTCGCGGGTGGCCGCGCGTGTGGCCGCCGCCGCGACATGGGCGAAGCGGGCCGGTTCGCTGAAGGGGTCGATCATCACCGGTTCCATGGCGAACGGCTCCGTCATGGCGTCGTCGTCCGCTCCGGCATCGAGGGGAGGGGAGGCCGTTGCGGGGACGTTGGCGGACAGGGTCCTGATCGGGGTGCTGTGCATCGTGCCGGCCTGCTGAAGGGTGCGCTGCCGCCTTCATGGACCGATGCGGGACACGAGGTCGCTGCGCTGGATCAAGCGCGGGCAGGTGTCGACCGCGAACCCGCCCGCCCCTAAGCTCAGCCATCGAATCCGTCGGCCAGCCAGGACCGGATGCCCATGATCTCGCCCAACCCGCCCCCTGTCGTCCCCAATGCCGCGCATCTGGCCTCGGCCTCCTACCGGCTGCCGGCGCTCGACCAGGATTTCCTGCTGTCCGAGGAGCAGCGTGGCATCCGGTTCATGCTCGAATACGAGAAGGCCGAGCAGGTCCTGCAGCGTTGGGGTGTGCATTCCACCATCGTGGTGTTCGGCAGCGCGCGCGTCCACGAGACCGGCAATGCCCGCCATGCCGCCTGGTATGCGGCGGCGCGCCGTTTCGGCTGGCTCGCCTCCACCCATGGCGGTGCGCTGAACACCGGGACCGGCAGGCGTGAGAACGTGATTGCCACCGGCGGGGGGCCGGGCCTCATGGAGGCCGCGAACCGCGGCGCGGCAGAGGCCGGGGCGCCGTCCATCGGCTTCAACATCCGCCTGCCGCACGAGCAGGAACCCAATCCCTATTCGACGCCGGAACTGACGTTCCTGTTCCACTATTTCGCGATGCGGAAGATGCATCTGGCCATGCGGGCCAATGCGCTGGTGGTGTTCCCGGGCGGCTTCGGAACGATGGACGAACTGTTCGAGGTGCTGGCGCTGATCCAGACCGGCAAGATGCCGCGTGTTCCCGTGGTGCTGTTCGACGAGGCCTATTGGCGTCACCTCATCAATTTCGAGGGCTTTGCCGAGGCCGGCATGATCTCGCCGGGCGACCTCGACCTGTTCGCCTTCGCCGACAGCCCCGAGCGCATCTGGGAACTTATCGCCAATGCCGAGGGCATTGCGCCCGTCCCGTCCGACATGGAGCGCTGAGGCCATGCGCGTCCATTTCCTCGGCGCCGCCCATGTGGTCACCGGCTCCTGCTTCCTGATCGAGTCCGGCCGGCTGAAAGTGCTGGTCGACTGCGGCATGTTCCAGGGCTCAAAGACCCTGAAGGAGCTGAACTACCGCGATTTCCCGTTCGACCCGGCGACCATCGATGCGGTGCTGCTGACCCATGCCCATATCGACCATGCCGGGCTGCTGCCGAAGCTGTTCAGGGCCGGATTTTCGGGACCCATCCACGCAACGGCTGCAACCGCCGATCTCTGCTCGATCATGCTGCCCGATAGCGGCCATATCCAGGAGATGGAGGTCGAGCAGCTCAACCGGCGGCGGGCGCGTCGGGGTAACGAACCGGTCGAGCCGATCTACACGGCGGCCGATGCCGTCGCCTGCATGAGCCTGTTCTCGCCCGTCGGCTACGACGACTGGCTCGATGTCGGGCCGGGCCTCAGGGCACGCTGGTGGAATGCCGGTCATATTCTCGGCTCGGCCTCCATCGAGATCGAGGCGGATGCGGAGGGCGGCCCGCCGCTGCGCGTGCTGATGTCGGGCGATCTGGGCCCTGATGCCAAGCTGTTCCATCCGGACCCCGACGGGCCGACCGGGCTCGACCTCGTCGTCTGCGAGGCGACCTATGGGGACCGCGACCGGCCGCCTGTCACCTCGGCGGGACGCCGGGCGCTGCTGGTCGAGGAGGTGCAGGCTGCGGCGAAACGTGGCGGGCCGCTGCTCATTCCCTGCTTCGCGGTGGAGCGCACGCAGGAAATTCTCGCCGACCTGATGATCGCCATGGACCGGGGCGCGATCCCCAGGGCGCCGGTCTTCCTCGATTCCCCGCTGGCGATCCGGGCGAGCGAGATCTTCCGCCGCCATGCCGGCGACCTGGAAGAGGGCGAGACACTGCTGCGCCATCTCGACGGGCAAAGCGTCCGCTTCACAGAGAGCGCCGCCGAGAGCCGGTCGCTCGAGCGCCTGCGCGGCTTCCACATCATCATCGCTGCCAGTGGCATGGCGGAAGCCGGCCGCATCCGCCACCACCTGAAAAACCACCTGTGGCGGCCGTCCACCACCGTGCTGTTCGTAGGATATCAGGCCGAGGCCACGCTCGGCCGGCTGCTTCTGGACGGCGCGCATTCGGTGACCATCCAGGGCGATGTCGTGCGGGTGCAGGCCCGGGTCCGGTCGATCGAGGCCTATTCCGGCCATGCCGACCGCGGCGAACTCATCGACTGGCTGAAGGCCCGCAGGCCGGTGCGCGGCGCTGTGGCGCTGGTTCATGGCGAGGAGCGGGCGATCACGGCCTTCGTTCCGGCCGTCGGGGCGGACGTTGTCGCCCCGGATCGGGTGCTCGCGCCGCATCTCGACGATGTCGTCGAGGTGCGTCCCGGCACCGCGCGGATCGTCGGTCCGTCGCGTCCTGCCCGGCTGCCGGCCGACCGGGTGGGCGGGCTCGACTGGAACAATGACGCGACCGCCTTCCTGCTCGCCCTCTATGACGAACTGGGATCGGCGGCCGACGACAAGGCGCGCCGCGTTATACTGCGGCGGTTGAAGCGCGCTCTGGAGGCGAAGGACTGACGGCCCGTCTCAGGCCGCCTGCGCCCCTGCTGCCCGCTCTGCCCGCCATGCCGCGAGCTGGGCAAGCCCCGCCGGCACCGCCAGCGCCATGCCGATGGCTGTCGGCCAGGGGAAGGGGGCCATCAGCAGCAGGCCCGAGGCGGCGAGCGTCAGCCGCTGCCAGCGCGGCATCCTGACAAGGCCGAAGCCGGACAACGCCGACGCCAGGATGAACACGCCGAGCGCGCAGCCAAGGAAGGCGAAGACGAAGGCCGACCAGGTGAAGCCCTTGGTGACCAGCAGCATGGACGGCGCGGCGACGAACACGAAGGGCACCAGGGCCTTGGCGAGACCGAGGCGGAAGGCCGTGTTGCCAGTCTTGAACGGATCGGCGCCCGCCATGCTGGCCGCGGCATAGGCGGCCAGGGCCACCGGCGGCGTGATGTCGGCGAGCACGCCGAAATAGAACACGAAGAAATGGGCGACGATGGGCTCGACCCCGAGCAGGGCGAGGGCCGGGGCGGCCACCGTCACCATGATGATGTAGTTGGCCGTGGTCGGCACGCCGCAGCCGAGCAGGATGCAGACGATGGCGGTCATCACCAGCGTGAAGAACAGGGTGAGGCCCTTGGGGTCAAAGGCCCAGGCCGGCAGCACCGCGCCGGTAATGGCCGCCAGGTCGCCGGCGAAGCTGGTCACGATGTTGGAGATCTTGAAGCCGACGCCGGTGAGCGTCACCACGCCGACGATGATGCCGACGGTTGCCGCCGCCGCGCCGACCGCGATGGCATATTTGGCGCCGACCACGAAGGAATCGACCATCTCGGCCAGCCGCAGCTTGCCCTCGGCGTCGCGCATCAGGAAGACCGCCGAGACGGCCGCCGCTCCCGCGACGATCGCAATGGTTGCCCAGCCGGTATAGAGCAGCCCGCCCATCGTCGCGCCGATCATCACGGCGAGAAAACCGACGGCGACGACGGCGTTGCGATTGGTGAGCCCGACCAGAGCGCAGGCAGTGATGCCCCAGAAGGCGGCGAGATAGGGCGTGAAGCCGGAGAACAGCACCATCAGCAGGACGATGAGCGGAATGGCGGTCGGCCAGTCGCGCGCCAGGACCTCGCGCGCCTTCGGCAGCTCGGCCACGGGAATGCCCTTCATGCCGTTCTTCTTGGCCTCGAAATGGACCTGCCAGAACACGCCGAAGAAGTGCATGGCGGCCGGTATGGTCGCGGCCAGCACGATCGACTGATAGGGCAGGTTCAGGAATTCGACCATCAGGAAGGCGGCCGCCCCCATGATCGGCGGCGTGATCTGGCCGCCGGTCGAGGCGGTCGATTCCACGGCGGCCGCGAAATGGCGCGGATAGCCGAGGCGCATCATGGCGGGGATGGTCAACGAGCCGACGGTGACCGTGTTCGCGATCGAGGAGCCCGAGATCATGCCGAAGCTCGCCGAACCGAAGATCGCGACCTTGGCCGGACCGCCCGCATAGCGCCCGGCGAAGGAGGAGGCGAGGTCGATGAACAGGCGGCCAAGGCCGATGCGCGTCGCCAGCACGCCGAACAGCACGTAGTGGAAAACGTAGGTCGCGACCACGCCGAGCGCGACGCCGTAGATGCCGTTGCTGGTCAGGTAGAGGTGGTTGACGACCGCCGACCAGGAATTGCCGGGATGGGCGAGGATGCCGGGCAGCGACTGGCCATACATGGCGTAAAGCATCAGGCAGACTGCGATGATCGGCAGCGGCCAGCCGACGCTGCGGCGCGTGGCCTCCAGCAGCACGACGATGGCGATGGTGGCCATCACCACGTCAATGACCAGCGGATTGCCGACGCGGAAGGCGAGGTCGTCGTAGATCCACGGCACGTAGAGGCTGGCAACGACCGCGCCGGCGGCCAGCAGCCAGTCGTGCCAGCCGATCCCGGCGGGCGCCAGCCAGGACGCGTGCGGCTCGGTGCGGGCGCGGCGCTTCAGCAGGGGAAAGACCAGGAAGATCAGCCCCAGCACGAAGGCCATGTGGATGCCGCGATGGGTCGTCTCGCGCAGCAGGCCGAAGCCGGCCGTATAGTAGTGGAAGGCCGAAAGGGCGAAGAGCAGGCCCGCCACCAGCCAGGCGGCAAAGGGCAGGAGCGGGCGGAACCGGACCTCGGGGTCGAACTCCTCCTCCAGCTTCTGCAGCTTGTCCGGATCGACCGCCTCGGCCTTCATCGGGGATGTTCCATCGTCATCGGGCCGGGGGCCCGGTCGTCGTGCACGCAAAGGGCCGCGCGGCATGCGCGCGGCCCCGATTCACAGAGAGCCCGGAATGGCTCAGCCCATCAGCCCGGCTTCCTTATAGAAGCGCTGGGCGCCGTCATGGACCGGGATGCCTAGCCCGCTGAGTGCCGTCTCCTTGCGGATGGCCTTGCCCTTGGCATGGCCGGCATCGAGCAGGGCGCGGGTCTTGTCGCTCCACAGGCCCTTGGTGATCTCGTAGACGAGATCGGCCGGGATCTTGGCCGAGGTCACCCACTGGGCTCCGACGGCGAGCGAGGCGACGCCCTTGACGTCCTTGTAGGCGCCGTCCGGAATGTTATCGACGAAGAAGAAGCGCGAGGCTTCCATGATCTTCTTCGCCGGCTCGCCGTCGATCGGCAGGAGCTCGACGCCGGTGGTGGCGGCCAGCTCGGTGACGGCCGCGGTCGGATAGCCGGTGGTGATGAAGAAGGCGTCGAGGCCGCCATCCTTCAGCTTCTCGGCCGAGGGACCCGGCTTCAGGTTCTCCGCGCGGTAGTCACCGTCGCGGACGCCGTAGCCGGCGAGGATCGCCTTGGCGTTGATGATGGAGCCCGAGCCCGGCTCGTCGATGGAGACTCGCTTGCCCTTGAGATCGGCGATCGAGCGCAGGTTGAGGCCCTTTTTGACCACCACATGGACGGTCTCGGGATAGAGGTTGGCGATGGCCCGCAGCTCCTCCACCTTCGGCCGGCCCTGATAGACGCCGGTGCCGGTATAGGCCCAGGTCGCCACGTCCGACTGGCTGAAGCCCGATTCCATCGAGCCGCCGACGATGCCGTTGACATTGGCCACCGAGCCGTTGGTGGCGACCGCGGAGGCGTCCACGGTGCCTGAGGAGATGGCGTTGGCGATGAGGCCGCCCACCGGATAATAGGTGCCGGCGGTGCCGCCGGTGCCGATGCGGAAGAAGCGCTTGGTCTGCGCGGCGAGGCTGCCCGGCAGCGTGAGGACGCCGGCCGCGACGAGGCCGCTGAGAATGCCGAACTGGCGACGGTCGAGGATCATGACACTTGCTCCATTCCCTTCTGCGGCGGGAGACCGGCCGCACCGGCGCGCGCCGGAGGATTGCGGCATTTCAGCACATCCGCACCGGCAGGGCGAGACCTGCCGGCTGCGGGGCCGGTGAGCGTCGGGTTGGCTACTCAACCTTCCAGGGGAAGGTCCAGGTCTCGGTCAGCGCCCGGTTGCCGGTTCGCAGGAAGGCCCTGAGATTGGCGGTCTGGCCGGCTTCGCCCACCACGTCGATGCCTGCACGGAAGCCGCGCGCCTGCGGGTTGGGGACGAGGAAGGTGCGGGTGATCTGCGCATTGGCAGCGCTCGGCACCACCTGCACGAGGTCCGGCTGGGAGAGGTAATATTCGAGATCGCCGCCGACGAAATCGATGATGAAGCGGATGGCATTGGGCGGCGGCTGCTCGCCCGATCCCAGCGCGACGGGCCGGGTGCGGAACGTGTTGAGCGCATAGCCGCCCGGATGCAGGCGCGCCTCGTTCATTGTGGAGACGACGCGGTAGGCATAGGTCAGCGTCTGGCCCTGCTCCACGGCCCGGTTCGGCACCCAGTAGGCGACGATATTGTCGTTGGTCTCGTCGCCGGTCGGGATCTCGACCAGTTCGACCCGGCCCTCGCCGAAGCCCTCGCGCGGCTCCACCCAGTAGCTCGGGCGCTGCTCGTAGGCGAGGTCGAGGTCCTGGTAGTGCTCGAAGATGCGGTCGCGCTGCATCAGGCCGAAGCCGCGCACCTCGCGGTCGCGGAACTGCGAGATTTCCACCTGGCGCGGGTTGCGCAGCGGCCGCCAGAGCCATTCGCCCGTGCCGGAATGGATCAGCAGGCCATCGGAATCATGCAGTTCGGGGCGGTAGTCGTCGAACGACCGCCGGTCGTTCTCCGCGTAGAAGAACATCGACGTGAGGGGGGCGACGCCGAGCTTGGGAATGGCCCGCCGCGGGAACAGCGTGCAGTGGACATCCAGCACCGTCTCCTGCGCCGGGAAGACCCTGAAGCGGAAGGCGCCGGTCAGGCTCTCGCCGTCGAGCAGGGCGAAGATGGTGCAGGCCTGGGCGTCCTGCGCCGGGGTCTCGACCCAGAACTCGCGCAGGACGGGGAACTCCTCCTGGCCGGGACCTGCCGTGTTGACCGCGATGCCGCGCGCCGAAAGCCCGTATTTCTGGCCGCGGCCGAGAAAGCGGAAATAGCTGGCGCCGAGGAACGAGATCAACTCGTCCTGCACCCGGGGGTCGTTCAGCGGGTAGTGGATGCGGAAGCCGGCAAAGCCAAGATCGACCGGCAGCGGGCGCTCGAAGCGGTTGCGGCCATAGTCGAACATGGCCGCGGCATAGGGCACCGGGGTCGGGATACCGTCGCGGATGACATTCACCACCACCGGGGTGCGGTAGATGAAGCCGAGATGGAACATCTGCATGCGGAACGGCCCGCCGCCCTGCTGGAGCAGGGACCGGTCCGCCCGGAACCGCATCTCGCGGTACTGGTCGAAGTTCATATCGGCCAGCGGTGCCGGCAGTTCGGCGCGCGGGGCCTCGTAGGGCAGGCCGGAAAGCTCGCGGGCGCGGCGCACTACGTCCTCGTAGCCGAAGCGGGCCTGGGGCTGGGCCGTCGGGGCTCCGGTCTGGCCCTGCTGGCCATTCTGCTGGGTCTGGGCAAGGGCGCCGGCCGGCCAGGCAAGGCCCGCGGCGGCGATCAGCCGGAGCGCGCCCCGGCGGTCGAGGGAGGGCAGATACATGACACCTCGGCACGGATCGGATGCGGCACCGGTGACGTGCCGCGAAAGGGACATGCGGCGTTCAGGTCCATCGCGTCAAGGGGTGCGCGGCCAAGCGGCGGCGCATTTCGGGGCCGCACGGGAGAATGGCCGCCGCCGCGCATCGCAGACCGTCGCATGGCCGCCTTGCCCCCGCCAGCGCGCCTTGCCAGTGTGCGCGCCCTGACGGGGGAGACGTGGAATGCCGGCGAGGGACCTGCTCGACATGACCGGCCGCGTGGCGCTGGTGACCGGCGCCGGCACGGGGCTGGGCGCCCGCTTCTGCATGGCGCTGGCCGAACGCGGGGCGGCGGTCGTTGCTGTCGCGCGCCGGGCCGACAAGGTGGAGGGCGTGGCCGAGGCCATCCGCGCGGCCGGCGGCAGCGCAGTCGCGGTGTCCGGCGATGTCACCGATACCGCGTCCATCGCGGCCGCCTTCGATGCGGCCGAGGCGGCCTTCGGAACGGTCGATGCCGTGGTCGCCAATGCCGGCATCGCGCTGGCCGGCCGGGCGGCCGAGATGTCCGACGAGGACTGGCGCCGGACCATGGCGACCAATCTGGACGGCGTCTTCTTCACCAACCGCGAGGCGGCGCAGCGGATGCTGAAGGCCGGTCGGCATGGCGCCATCGTCAACATCGCCTCGATCCTCGGCTATGGTGTCGGCAAGGGCAATGCGTCCTATGCGACGTCCAAGGCCGCGGTCATCCAGCTGACCCAGGCTCTCGCCCTCGAATGGGCGTTCAAGGGCATCCGCGTCAACGCGATCGCGCCGGGCTATGTCGTCACCGACATCAACCGCGACTACCTCACCTCCGGCAAGGGCGCGGAGATGACGCGCGAGATCCCGGTTGGCCGCTTCGGCCGCGAGGAGGATCTCGACGGCGCGCTGCTGCTGCTGCTGTCCGATGCCGGCGCCTTCATGACCGGCACCACCATCACGGTCGATGGCGGCCAGCGCATCGGCCTGCGCGGCTCCTGACCCGGCCCATCCTTCGGAGGTTCACCCATGATCATCGACGAGCGCACCTATACCTGCCATCCCGGCAAGGTGAAGGCCTTCCTGGACGTCTACGAGCGCCTGGCCAAGCCGATCCAGTGGCCGATCCTCGGCGATCCCGTCGGCTTCTTCGTCACCGAGGTCGGCACGCTCAACCAGGTCGTCCACCTGTGGCGCTATGACAGCATGGCGGATCGCGAGCAGCGCCGCGCGAAGCTCGCCCAGGCCCCGAACTGGGGCGACTATCTCGACGCCGCCACACCCTTCCTTCTGCGGATGGAGAACCGAATCATGGTTCCCACCGCCTTCTCTCCGATGAAGTGACGTCTTTCATGACCAAAGCGATGAACGGGGCCGAGAGCCTCGTGAGAACCCTTGTCGGCGGCGATGTGACGGTGAGCTTCACCAATCCCGGCACGTCGGAGATGCACTTCGTCGCGGCCCTCGACCGGGTCGACGGCATGCGCTGCGTGCTCTGCCTGCACGAGACGGTGACCACCGGGGCCGCCGACGGCTACTGGCGGATGACCAACAGGCCGGCCTCGACGCTGCTCCATCTCGGCCCGGGCCTCGGCAACTCGCTCGCCAACCTGCACAACCTGAAGCGCGCCCGCTCCGGCGTGGTCAATATCGTCGGCGAGCACGCGACCTATCACCGCCAGTATGACGCGCCGCTGACCTCGGACATCGAGGGCATTGCCGGCACCATGTCGCACTGGGTGAAGACCTCGATGGCGGCGAAGGATGTCGCCGCCGACGGCGCCGAGGCCATCTCCGTCGCCATGCAGGCGCCGGGGCAGATCGCCACCCTCATCCTGCCGGCCGATACGGCCTGGAACGAGGGCGCAGGCCCGGCGAAGGTCGCCGCCCCGTCCGCTCCGGCGAAGGTCGCGGAGGATGCCGTCGAGGCCGCCGCCCGGGCCATCGAGGCCGGCGGCGCCTCCGCGCTGCTCGTGCTCGGCACCTGGGCCATCCGGGCGAAGCCCATGGAACATGCCTCGAAGATCGCGGTGAAGACCGGCGCGAAGTTCCGTGCCGAGGGTTCGAACGGCCGCGTCGAGCGCGGCGCCGGCCGCGTCGCCATCGAGCGGGTGCCGTATCCGGTCGATACCGCGCTGGCCGCCACCAAGGGCACGACGCATCTGATCCTGGTCGGTGCCAAGGCGCCGGTCGCCTTCTTCGCCTATCCGGGCAAGCCTTCGCTGCTCTATCCGCCCGAGGCCGAGGTCGTGACGCTGGCGGAACCCGGCGAGGATGCCGAGGATGCGCTGGCCCGCCTTGCCGACCGCCTCGGTGCGTCGAAGGAACAGCCGCTGCTCAATGCGCCGCGCCGGCCGGACCTGCATCGCGGCACGCTGTCCCACGAGGCGATCGCCGCCGTCGTCGGCCATCTCCTGCCGGAAAACGCCATCGTCACCGACGAATCCGTCACCACGGGCCGCAATTTCTTCAGGGATACCCATGGTGCCCCGCCGCATGACTGGCTGTCGCTGACGGGCGGCGCCATCGGCGAGGGCCTGCCGCTCGCGGTCGGCGCGGCGGTTGCCTGCCCGGACCGCAAGGTCATCGCGCTGCAGGCCGACGGGTCGGGCATGTATTCGCTGCAGGCGCTGTGGACCATGGCGCGCGAGCGGCTCGACGTCACCGTCTGCATCTGGGCCAACCGCTCCTATGCCATCCTGAAGGGCGAACTGGCCAATGTCGGCGCGGAAAATCCCGGCCGGAAGGCGCATGACATGCTCTCGCTCGGCGATCCGAACCTCGACTGGGTGAAGCTTGCCGCCGGTATGGGCGTGGAGGCCACCCGCGTCGACGATGCCGAGGGCTTTGCCGACGCCTTTGCCGCCGCCAACCGCCGCAAGGGGCCGTTCCTGATCGAGGTCGTCATCTGACCGCCTCGCCTCGGCCCGTCCCTTCGGCCATGATTGGCGGCGTGAGCGATTCCTCTCCGCCCCGGCCGTCCCTTGCCCGGCGCTTCGGCGCGCTGACGGGCGATGCCGGCTGGCGCGTCGCCCTCCATGTCCTGCCCTATGCGGTCACGGCGGCGGTGGCGACGGAAGCGGCCATCCTGCTGCGCGCCAGTTTCGTCTGGAAGCTGCCGCTGCTGCTGGTGGCCTTTGCCAGCCTGCATGTTGCGGTGCTGCTCGGTGCCCATGTCGCCGCGTTCCGGATCGCGACCGAGCCGGCGGCCTCTGCGCGCCATCACCTGCGCGTGGCGGGGCTGCTGACGGCCGAGAGCTTCACCATCCTCGCGGTGGTGACGGTCGCAGCGCTTGCCGCCGTCGGCCTGCTCGATCTCGGCGTCAGCGCCACCGCGCCGCGCCCCGGTGCGCAATGGCCCGGCGCGCTGATGCGCGGCATCGCGACCCTGTCGGCACTGGCCATCCTCGCCCTGCTGCTGGCGGCGGGGATTGCGGCGGCAGCGGCCATTGGCGGCCGGCGGACGCGGCTGATCGAGGGGCTCGGACGGCTGGCCGCGCGGCCGCAGGCCGGCATGGGCGTCATCCTGGCGGTGATCATCGGCGGCACCATCGCGACGGTCGCCATCGCCCTGATCGCCCGCTGGTCCGGTGTCTGGCCGCCAGCGGCGGGGGCGGCGCTCGCCAAGGCGGCCGGCTATCTGGTGGTCATCGTGGCGACCAGCGTCGGTGCCGCGCTGCTGGCCGGCGAGGACTGAGCATCCGGCCCGGCGCAACTGCACGGCCGGGCGCCTTGCGGAACCTTCCCGCAGGGCGCATCTGCCGATCGAGGAGATCGCCATGAACGCGCCCTTCGCGGCCAAGCCGCCAGCCGGGCCGCCAGACGGCCGGGCCGTCACGCTCGACATCACCGGCATGACCTGTGCGGCCTGTGCCGCCCGTGTGGAGACTGTGGTGGGCCGCCTTCCCGGTGTCGCCTCCGTCTCGGTCAACCTGCCGCTGGAGCGCGCCGACGTTCTGCTCGGCGCAGGCGGCAGCGAGACCGCGGTCGTCGCGGCGGTCGAGAATGCCGGCTATGGCGCGGCGCTCAGGAAAGGCACCGCACGCGAGCGCCGCCTCGCCGCGCAGGAGCGCGAAGCCACCCGCCTTGCCGAGGAGCGCCAGACCCTGGTCCTGTTCGCCCTGGCGGCGCTCCTGTCGGTGCCCCTGGTCCTGCCCATGCTGCTGGGGCCGCTCGGGCTCCCCTGGCAGCCCTCGCCCTGGACCGAGTTCGTGCTGGCGACGCCCGTTCAGTTCATCGCCGGCTGGCGCTTCTATCGCGGTGCGTTCAAGGCCATCCGCTCCGGCGCGGCGACCATGGACGTGCTGGTCGCGCTCGGCACATCGGCTGCCTACGGCTTCTCGGCCTGGATGGTGCTTCGCCACGGCGACCATGCTCATGGCCATCTCTATTTCGAGGGCGCGGCGGTCATCATCGCGCTCGTCCTGTTCGGCAAGGTGCTGGAAACGCGCGCCCGGCGCGGCACGACCGAGGCGGTCAGGGCGCTGGTCGCGCTCCGGCCGCAGACGGCCCGCGTGGAGCGGGGCGGGGCGTTGGTCGAGACCGGCGTCGACGCGGTGACCGAGGGCGAGCGCATCATCGTCCATCCCGGCGAGCGCTTTCCGGTCGACGGCGTGGTCGCCGAGGGCCGGACCGAGGCCGACGAGAGCCTCGTCACCGGCGAGAGCCTGCCGGTGGCGAAAGAGCCGGGCGACCGGATCATCGCGGGCGCGCTCAACGGCGGCGGGCGGATCGTCATGACGGCCACCGCGGTCGGCGAGGACACGACGCTGGCGCGCATCACCCGCATGGTGGAGGCCGCCCAGACCGGCAAGGCGCCGGTGCAGCGGCTGGTGGACCGCATCTCGGCGGTGTTCGTTCCCGTTGTCATCGTCGTGGCGATCCTGACCTTCGGCGTCTGGATGATGCTCGGGGCCGATGGCGAGCGGGCGCTGGTCGCCGCCGTTTCCGTGCTGGTGATCGCCTGCCCCTGCGCGCTCGGCCTGGCAACGCCGGCCGCCCTCGTGGCGGGAACCGGCGCAGCCGCCCGCGCGGGCATCCTCGTCAAGGATATCGAGGTGCTGGAGCGGGCCGGCGAGGTCGACACCGTGGTGCTCGACAAGACCGGCACGCTGACGCTCGGCCGGCCAGAGGTTGCCGCCATCGTGCCTGCGGACGGGCGCGCGCGCGCAGATGTGCTGGCACTGGCCGGCTCACTGCAGGCCGCGAGCGAACATCCGCTCGGTAAGGCCATGGTGCGGGCAGCGCAAGTGGAGGGCCTTGAGGCCGCGCCGGTGGAGGGCTTCCGGGCCGTGATCGGCGAGGGCGTCGAGGGCAGGGTCGGCGGCGCGGTGGCGCTGGCCGGGCGGTTCGGCTGGGTCACCGGGCAGGGCGTCGATCTCGATGCCCTTGCCGACGACGCCCGCCGGCTGGAGGCCGGTGGCGCGACGGTGGCGGCCCTTGCGCTTGGTGGCCGCGCGGTCGGGCTCGTGGCACTGGCGGATGCACTGCATCCCCATGCCAGGGACGCGGTGGCCGCGCTGAAGGCGCAGGGGCGCCGGGCAATGATGGTCACCGGCGACGCCGAGGGGCCGGCCCGGCGCGTGGCGGCGGCCGTCGGCATCGCCATGGCGGATGTCCGCTTCGGCGTCAGGCCGGCCGGCAAGGTGGAGGTGATCCGCGAACTGGTGACGGCCGGTGCGCGGCCCGCCATGGTCGGGGACGGCATCAATGATGCACCGGCGCTGGCCGCCGCCACCGTCGGCATGGCCATGGGCGAGGGCACGGATGCCGCCATCGAGACGGCGCAGGTGGCGCTGATGCGCTCGGACCCGAAGCTCGTGCCGGGCGCGCTGGTGATCGCCCGGCGGACCATCGCCAAGATCCGCCAGAACCTGTTCTGGGCCTTCGCCTACAATGTCATCGGCATTCCGCTGGCGGCCATGGGCTTCCTGACGCCCGCGCTGGCGGGCGCGGCCATGGCGCTGTCCTCGGTCTCGGTCGTGACCAATTCGCTGATGCTCCGCAACTGGAAGCCCTGAGCGTCGGCCTCACACGCCGCGGAAGGCCGGCAGGCGCTTCTCCAGAAAGGCCTTCTGACCTTCCTTGTAGTCAGCGGAATCGAAGCATTTCGCGACCAGGGCATCCACGACCGTCCGGTCCTGCTCGGCCTCGGGCCTTGCGAGCTGCACCAGCGCGCCCTTGATGGCAGCGAGCGTCAGCGGCGCATTGGCGGCCACCATGTCGAGATAGGCGCCGGTCTCCTGATCGAAGCTGTCGCGCGGGTGGGCACGGTGGATGACCCCCGACCGCTCGCCATCCGCCGCCGACAGGATGCGTGCCGAGATGAGGATGTCGGCCACCGCCGCCGTGCCGATCTTGCCGATCATCATGCGGATATTGTCGAAGCCATAGCCGAGGCCCAGTCGGGCGGCCGGCACGCGGAAGCGCGAGTCGTCGGTCGCAAACCGCAGGTCGCAGGTCAGCGCCAGCGCGCAGCCGCCGCCGAAGCAGATGCCGCGGATCAGCGCGATGGTCGGCTTGGCCGCGTTCAGCACGGCATCCATGCCGGCGCCGACGGCGCGGTCATAGGCCTTCACAGCCTCCTCGCCCGTGCGCTTCTCGCCGAACTGGGAGATGTCGGCACCGGCGCAGAAGGCCTTGTCGCCGGCGCCTTGCAGCACGATGGCGCGCACATCGGGGTCCGCCTCGGCGCGACGGACGAGGCCCGGCACGCTCGCCCACATGTCGTAGGTCATGGCGTTCATCTTGGCGGGCTGGTCGATGGTCAGCCGGGCGATGCCGCGGGCCGCCTCGTAGCGGACGGAGGGCTCTGTCACGATCTTATCCTTTCAGACGATGCGGTTCTGGCGCAGGCGGGCGATCTCGTCCGCCGCAAATCCGGCCTCAGCCAGCACCTCGTCGGTGTGTTCGCCCTGTTCGGGCAAGGCGGTTGCGACCGCCGGCGGGGTGCGGGACATGACCAGCGGCTGGGCGATCAGCCTGACCTCGCCGCGGGCATGATGCTGGACAGGGGTCGCCATGCCGAGATGGACGACCTGCGGATCGGCGAAGACCTGGTCCATGGTGTAGATCGGCCCGGCCGGCACGCCCTCGGCCTCCAGAAGGTCCAGCCAATGGTCGGCCGGCTGCGTGCGGAACAGGTCGCCGAGCAGGCTCATCAGGGCCTTGCGATTGCGGAAGCGCTGTCTGGCATCGACATAGTCGGGATGGGCGGCGAGATCCTCGCGGCCGATGGCGCGGCAGAACGCCTTCCACTGGCCCTCGCCGCCGACACCGACATTGATGTGGCCGTCGGCGGTGGGTAGCGCGCCCATCGGGGTCGAGTGCGGATGGTCGTTGCCGTTCTGCGGCGGCACCTTGCCATCGACCGTATAGACGGCCGCCTGGAAGTCGCACATGGCGATCTGCGCCTGCAGCAGCGAGGTCTGCACCCACTGGCCCTCGCCGGATTTCTCGCGCTCGGCGAGCGCCACCAGGATGCCGGTGGCGGCATAAATGCCGGCGGCCGAATCCGCCACCGCGATGCCCGCCCGCATCGGCCCCTCGCCGGCATGGCCGGTGATCGCCATGAGCCCGCCCATCCCTTGGGCGATCTGGTCGAAGCCGGCGCGGGTGCGGTAGGGGCCGGTCTGGCCGAAGCCGGAGACCGAGGCGAGGATGATGCGCGGATTGACCGCCTTCAGCGCCGCATAGCCGATGCCCATCCGGTCCTTGACGTCCGGCCGGTAGTTTTCGACCACCACGTCGGCGGTCTCCACCAGCTTCAGGAAGACGGCGCGGCCCTCCTCCGTTTTCAGGTTGAGGGTGAGCGAGCGCTTGTTGCGGTGCAGGTTCTGCATGTCGAAGCCGTGCCGGTGGCCGGACATGCCCTCGTTGGGGTCGACCCCGGGCGGCGCCTCGATTTTGATGACGTCGGCACCGAAATCGGCGAGCACGCGGCAGCAGGTCGGGCCTGCCCGCACGCGCGTCAGGTCGAGCACCCGGATGTGGTCGAGCGCGGTCGAGGGGCGCGGGCGAGGCATGGCGGCTCCGGCAGGAACGGACGGGCCGGCACACTAGGATCGTTCGCCCCGGCTGAGAAAGGGGGCCGGTGGCATGACAGGGCCGCTGACGGCCCGCCAGCCCGGCGCAGGGCTTAGCGCAGCCCCTCCATGGGGACCATGTCCATGTCGGTGAAGTCCTGGTTGTCGCCGCCCATGGCCCAGATGAAGGAATAGGCCGAAGTGCCGCAGCCGGAATGGATCGACCAGGGCGGCGAGATGATCGCCTGCTCGCCGGCCACCACCAGATGGCGGGTCTCCTCCGGCTCGCCCATCAGGTGGAACACGCGCGCGCCCTCGGCGAGGTCGAAATAGAGGTAGGCGCTCGCAGCGCCGGTCATGGGTGTGGGCCGGCATGGTGTTCCAGACGCTGCCGGGCTTCAGCGTGGTCAGGCCCATGACCAGCTGGCAGGTCTCGACCCGGCCGGGGATGATGTACTGGCGCAGGGTGCGGACATTGGCCTGCTCCGGCGTGCCCAGCTCGATCACATTGGCGTCCGCCTCGCGCACCAGCACGGTCTCGTGGCGCGCATGGGCGGGGGTGGAGACCAGGTAGAACTTCGCCGGATCGGCCGGGTCGTCGGAGTGGAAGGTGACCTCCGCGGTGCCCATGCCGACATAGAGCATGGCGCGCCGGGCAAGCGCGACGTCGCGGCTGTCGCAGGTGACGCGGCCCGGGCCGCCGATATTGCAGAGGCCAAGCTCGCGGCGGGCGAGGAAGGTCGCCTGGCCGATGGCCTTGTGGGTGCCGAGGGCGAGAGGACCGCCGACGGGCATCGCGCCGCCGATCACCAGCCGGTCGACGTGGCTGTAGGTCAGTTCGATCGCATCGGGCGCGAACAGGCGCTCGACGAGAAATTCCGCACGCAGCCGAGAGGTGTCGAACTGGCGGGCGGCGTCGGGGTGCGTGGCGTGCCGGATGGCGAGGGTCATGGCGGGATCTGGCGGGTTGCGGACAGTCTGTCCGGACGGTGCAGGGAGAGGGGCCGGGCCGTGCTCGGGGCGGCAGCAGCGGCGTTTCAGTCGGCGGCGAGACTAGGTTAGACTGGTATGGCAGTTCAAGGGGAGGCGCGATTGATTGCCGCGCGGGCAGAAGATGGGCCGGTCAGGCCGATGGAGAGCGCGGCGGCGCGGGTCGAGCGGGACCTGCGCGCGGGCATCATCCATCTCAGCCTGAAGCCCGGCGAGCGCCTGTCGGAGGCCGAGATCGCCGAGCGATTCAACGTGTCGCGCCAGCCGGTGCGCGAGGCCTTCATCGCGCTCATGCGGCAGGGGCTGGTCGACGTGCAGCCGCAGCGCGGCACGGTGGTGGTCAAGCTCTCGGTTCAGCGGATGCGCGACGCCCGCTTCATCCGCGAGGCCATCGAGGTGGCCATCGTCCGGCGCGCCTGCGTGCAGTTCGCGCCGCATTGGCGCGACCGGGCGGAGAGGCTGATCGGCGCCCAGCATGATGCCTCGGCCGCCGAGGATCACCGGGCGTTTCAGCATCTCGACAGCCAGTTCCACATCGCGCTGGCGGAAGGGGCCGGCTGCGCGGAGGCGTGGAAGGCGATCGAACTGCAGAAGGCGCATATGGACCGGGTCTGCGCGCTGACGCTGCACGGTCCGGGCGCGATGGAGCCGCTGGTCGCGCAGCACCAGGCCATCCTCGATGCCATCGCGGACGGCGATCCGGACCGGGCGGTGGCGGCGATGAGCCACCACCTCAACGAGATCCTGCGCGCCGTGGCCGGCGTCGAGGTGACCTACGCCGCGCTGTTCGAATAGGCGCCCGCCGCTCAGGCGGCGACTGCCTCGAAGCCCTTGCGGATCTTGTCGATCGGCAGGTCGCGCCCGATGAAGACCAGCCGGCTCTCGCGCTTCTCGTCCTCGCGCCAGGCGCGCTGGTGGTCGCCGTCCAGGATCATGTGAACGCCCTGAAAGACGAAGCGGTCCGGATCGTCCCTGAAGGCGACGATGCCCTTGCAGCGCAGGATCTTCGGTCCCTCGACCTGCGTCAGGTCCTGGATCCAGGGGAAGAACGTGTCGGGATCGAGCGGCTTGTCGGTCCGCAGCGAGACCGACTGCATGTGCTCGTCGTGATAGTGCTTCAGCCCGCCATGGCTCGGATGGTCGCATTCCGGCCCGCAGGCATGGTCGTGGTCGTGCGTGTGGCCGTGGCCGTGATGGTGGCCGTGGTCATGCCCGTGGCCGTGGTGGTGGTCGTGATCATGGTCGTGGCCGTGGTGATGGTGGCCGTCGTCCTTCGCCAGGAAGGCCGGCTCGATCTCCAGGATGCGCTCGAGGTCGAAGGCGCCGCGGCCCAGCACCGCATCCAGCGGCACGGCGCAGTTCTGCGTCCTGTGCAGCGTCGCATAGGGATTGATGGCGCGGATGCGTGCCTCCACCTCGCGAAGCTGGGCGGGGGTCACGAGATCGGTCTTGTTAAGCAGGATGACGTCGGCAAAGGCGATCTGGTTCTTCGCCTCGGGCGCGTCCTTCAGCCGGTCGAGCAGCCAGCGGGCATCGGCAACCGTCACCACGGCGTCGAGGGCCGTGCGCGCGCCGACCTCCTCGTCGACGAAGAAGGTCTGGGCGACGGGGGCGGGATCGGCAAGGCCGGTGGTCTCGACGATGATCGCGTCGAAGCGGCCCTTGCGCCGCATCAGCCCCTCGATGATGCGGATCAGGTCGCCGCGCACGGTGCAGCAGATGCAGCCGTTGTTCATCTCGAACACTTCCTCGTCGGCACCGACGATGAGGTCGTTATCGATGCCGATCTCGCCGAACTCGTTGACGATGACGGCAAAGCGCTTGCCGTGGTTCTCGGTGAGGATGCGGTTCAGCAGCGTCGTCTTGCCCGCGCCGAGATAGCCGGTCAGGACCGTGACCGGGATCTTGGAGGCGGCGGCAAGCGTCGGGGCGGTGTCGGGCGCGGCTGTTTGGGTCATGGCATCATCCATCGGCCTGAAGCGGTCAGGCTCATATAGTCAATCGCGGTGCGAGCGGTATAGGCGGGAACGGCAGGCGGCGCCCAGCCCCGATCATCCCTCATCAGGCCTGCGCCAAAGCCCCGGCAATCTGCCGGCTGTTATGGCGCATCAGATCGAGATAGGTGGCCGCCGGGCCGTCGGCCTTCGAGAGGGCATCGGAATAGAGCCTGCCGCCGACACGGGCGCCGGTTTCCGCGGCGATGCGCTGGATCGCGCGCGGATCGGAGATATTCTCGATGAACAGGGCGGTGATGCGCCGCTGGCGGATCTGCCGGATGATGCCGGCAATCTCGCGTGCCGAGGGCTCGGAATCGCTGGACACGCCGCGCACGGCGATGAACTCGACCTCATAGGCCCGCGCGAAATAGCGGAAGGCATCGTGAGCGGTGAGAATGCGCCGGCGTTCGCGCGGAACAGCGGCCATGGCCGCGCGGATCTCGGCATGCAGCGCGTCGAGCTCGGCCGTATAGGCCGCAGCGCGGCTCTCGAAGCCCGCCTTGCCCTCCGGATCGGCCGCGACAAGGGCCGCGGCAATGTTGGCGGCATAGGTTTTGACCAGCGAGGCGTCCTGCCAGGTGTGGGGATCGTGGGCGCCGTGGCCGTGGCCGTGAGAATGTCCATGTCCGTGCGAATGGTCGCCCTCGGCCCTCAGCGCGGTGATCCCGCGCGTCGCGGTGACCACCGGCGCCCGCGTGCCGGAGGACCGGATCAGCCGGGTCATCCAGCCCTCGAAGCCGAGGCCGTTGGTCACGACGAGCCGCGCCGCGGCCAGCCGTGCGGCATCGGCCGGCGTCGGGGCAAAGGAATGGGCGTCGCCATCCGGCCCGACCAGGGCCGTGACGGCCACGCGCTCACCGCCGACACGCTGCACGATGTCGGCAAGGATCGAGAAGGACGCAACCACCGGCAGGGGAGCGCTCGCTCCGGCCCGGCGGGTGAGGGCGAGCGGGCCGATGGCGGCGGTGGCAAGCAGGGAGCGGCGGGTGATCATGGGCAGGTCCTCGACATGACAGGCCGCTGCGCGCGGCTGGCCGGTCAGGCCTCGCGGTGGCGGGCCGGCCAGTAGGTCGGCACGAGGCCGCCCCGGGGACCGAAAGCCAGCGACACGAGATAGATCACCCCCGCCATGAGGATGATCGAGGGGCCCGACGGTGAAGACATGTTATAAGATAACACCAGGCCTGTATAGCCCGAGACGATGCCGAAGCCGATGGCGATCGCCGCGATCTGCGTGACATTGCGCCCCCAGAAGCGGGCGGCAATGGCCGGAAGCATCATCAGGCCGACGGCCAGGAGGGTGCCGAGCGCGTGGAACCCGGCCACCAGATTGAGCACCACGAGGCCGAGAAAGACGAGATGGACGGGCGTGCCGGAGCCGGACACGGACCGCAGGAAGCCCGGATCCACGCAGTCCAGCATCAGCGGCCGCCAGAGCAGGGCGAGCGCCAGCAGCGTGACGGTCGCGATCGCCGCGATCATCACGAGGGTGGGGTCATCAAGCGCCAGAACCGAGCCGAACAGGACCCGGAACAGATCGACATTCGAGCCGCGCGTGGACACGATGATCACGCCGAGCGCCAGCGAGATGAGGTAGAAGGCGGCCAGAGAGGCATCCTCCTTCATGGCGGTGAACCGGGCGGCGAGGCCCGCCGCGAGCGCCACCGCGAAGCCGGCCACGATGCCGCCCGCCGTCATCGGGATGAGCGCCAGCCCGAACACCAGATAGCCGACCGCCGCCCCCGGCAGGATGGCGTGCGCCATGGCATCGCCCATCAGCGACATGCGCCGCAGCATGAGGAAGACGCCGATCGGTGCGCCGCCGAGCGACAGCGCGACCGTGCCCACCAGGGCGCGGCGCATGAACTCGAACTCGACGAAGGGGCCGATCAGAAGGTCGTACATGGTGTCCGTGAGGGGGGCGGCTGCCGCCGGTGCAGATCAGGCCGCCTCGTGGCAGATGTCGGCGTGGTCGTCGAAGGCTTCGGTCATCCGGCGGGCGGCGAGCAGGTTCTCCGCCGTCAGCACGTCAGCGGTGGCGCCCCAGGCGATCGGGCGGCGGGCGAGCAGCAGCGCCTCGGGGAAGGCGTGGCGCACCGTCTCGAGGTCGTGCAGCACGGCGACGATGGTTCGCTTCTCGACATTCCAGCGCTGCACGAGCGCCAGCAGGTCGGCCGTGGTGCGGGCGTCGATGGCTGTGAACGGCTCGTCCAGCAGGATGACGCCGGCATCCTGCACCAAGAGCCGCGCGAACAGCATGCGCTGAACCTGCCCGCCCGACAGCGTGCCGATCGGCCGGTGCCCGAAATCCGACAGGCCGACGGCGGCCAGCGCATGGTCCACCGCCTGACGGTCGGCGCGCGACAGGCCGCCGAACAGGCCGGTGCGCTTCCACAGGCCCATGGCGACGATTTCGGTGACCGTGATCGGCACGGTCAGGTCGAGTTCGGCAGCCTGCGGCAGGTAGGCGATGGCATGACGGTCGGCGCGCGGGATATCGACGGTGCCGCCGAGGGGGCGCAGCAGACCGGCGAGCCCCTTGAGGAGGGTCGATTTGCCGGCGCCGTTCGGGCCGACGACGGCCAGCATGGCGCCGCCGGCGATCGTGCCGTCCAGATGGTGGACGGCCGGGTGCCGGTCATAGCCGAGCGTCAGGTTGTTGAGCCGGATGGCGGACATGGCGACCTCAGTTCATCGCCCAGAGGACGAGAAGCCACAGGACGACGGCGAGGCTGCCCGCGACCATCAGCCGGACCTGTGCCGACATGAGCAGCGCCGAGACCATGGCCGTCGGGGGGCGCGCGGCCGGGATCGAGGCAGGCGGATGCAGAGCGGCGGGGGGATGGACATGCGCGTGGTCATGGACATGCGCGTGGTCATGGCCAGAATGCGCGTGGCCATGGTCGTGCCTGTCGTGAGGGGCGTGGCGATGCCCGTCCTGTTGCCCGCGCGCGCGCAATCTCAAGTCCAATCCTGCCGTGATGCCTGAAGTTATAACATCACGGTCTCGCCGTCCATCGCCAGCCGTCCATCGCCGCCGCCGGACCCCTCCGGCAACCTTTCGGCGGCCTGTGCATTGATCAGGAGGCTGAGACACAACCGGAGACCGCCATGACCGTCCGATCCGCGACCACCCGCCCTGCCGCCCTGGCCCTCGCCGGGGCCGCCCTCCTTGGAGGCCTGTTCGCCCTTCCCACCGCCGCAGATGCGCAGAACCGCGTGCGCGCCGGCGTGCTCACCTGCGAGGTCGCGCCCGGCGTCGGCCTGGTCATCGCCTCGCAGCGCGAGCTGGCCTGCGTCTTCCGTCCCGAGCGCCGCCGCGGCGTGCGCGAGGCCTATGCCGGCCGGATCAGCCGCATCGGGCTCGATGTGGGCGTGACCGGCCGTGGCGTGCTGGCCTGGACCGTGTTTGCCGCGACCCCGCGCATCGCGCGCTGGCAGCTTGCCGGCGACTATGCCGGCGCGGGCGCGCAGGCGACGCTTGGCGTCGGCCTCGGCGCCAACGTGCTGGTCGGGGGCTCGCGCCGGAGCGTCGCGCTGCAGCCGCTGTCGGTGCAGGCGCAGACGGGGCTCAATCTGGCCGTCGGCGTCAGCAGCCTGACGCTTCGCCCGGCCCGCGCGCGCCGCTGACGCTATCCGGACGCGCCAAAGCGCCGGACCCGACGGGTCCGGCGCTGGCGGGGCGCAGCGTTCTACTGGCGATATTGCTGGATGCGGGTCGTGCGCAGGCCGGCGAGCCCGTGGCGGTCGATCGACGCCTGCCAGTTGAGGAATTCCTCGACGGTGAGCGTGTAGCGCTTGCAGGCCTCTTCCAGGCTGAGCAGGCCGCCACGCACGGCAGCGACGACTTCGGCTTTGCGCCGGATGACCCATCGATGGGTGTCGGGGGGCGGAAGGTCGGCGATGGTCAACGGACTGCCGTCCGGACCGATCACGTATTTGACCCTTGGGCGCATGGGTTCGGCCATGGATACTCTCACACAACGCACGCGACTGACCACGTCACGCCATCAAGGTATCCAGGGGGGGTTAAATTTGGCCTAAGTGGAACGGGACAATGCAAAGTGTCGCCCAATCGGCCGAATCCGGGCGCTTGTCCGGGCCTTACCGGGCAGGAACAGGGTGGGGCTCCGTCGTGTCCCATGGCCGGGCCGGGACTAGATGGAAACGCTCAGAATGCGTGAGACGGGGATGACCTGCCCCCCGACCGTGACCCTCGGCGAACCGGTGGACGTATCGACGGAGGTGACCTGACCGGTATTGGTCACAGCGAGCTGCGCGACCTCGGTGCCATTGCTGCGGAACAGCTCCATCGTATAGGCGCCGGTGCCCAGAGGCTGGCCGTCGCTGCGCTTGCCGTCCCAGTTGAACTGCTGCTGTGACCCGGCTGTGAAGTCGGCCGCGGTTTCCTTCACCAGATTGCCGTTCTGATCGCGAATCCGGACGGTATACGCGCCGGATTCGGGAACGGTCAGGTTCCAGCTCGCGCCGGTCGAGCCGGGCACGACGACGCTGGAATCATAGCGCACGGTGGTGCCCAGATAGCCGAGGGCCGTGGTGGTCTGGTTGGTCTGGAACGACGACAGCAGTTGGTCCAGCTTGGAGTTGGTGGAGAGCTGCTGCTCGACCTGGGAATATTGCACCAGCTGCTGGGTGAACTGGTTCGCGTCCATCGGCTGGGTCGGGTCCTGGTTCCTCAATTGCGTCGTCAGAAGCTGCAGGAACGTGTCGAAGTTCTGCGACAGCCGCGCCTGGGACGTGGCGGTTGCCGAGGTGGCGGTGTTGTTGGCCGTTGCGGCTGCAACAGTGGTCATGGCTCGGTGTCCTTGTTTTCCCTGCCGAAGGATGGCGGACCCGCGGGAGGCGGGACCGGCCGTCGGCCATGCCCTAGATCCGGATGTCGATGCCGCCGCGCAGCGCCGCCAGCCGGGATTGAATGTCTGCTGCATGCGCAGCAGCAGCCGGCGCGTCCCCGGAGGTCTCGCGGACCTGCCAGAGGCGTGCCGTCTCGTGCTGGGGCCGCTCGCGGCCGTGGCCGCCCTGGTCGCGCAGGGAGAACTCGATCGAGCCTTCCTTGGCGTCCACGCCTGCCTGCGCCAGTGCGCGCTCCAGATTGCGCTGGTCGCGCTGCAGCAGGTCGAGTGTCTCCTGCTTCTCCACCACCATCCGGGACCGGATGCTGCCCTCGCGGTCGAGGATCAGCTGGACCTCGATGCGACCGAGCTCGGGTGGGTCGAGGCGGATGTCGAAACGGGTGGAGCCGGCGGCCGCGCGCGCGGCCACGGCAATGGCCAGCCCATGGATCGGAACCTGCGATCCGGGGGCATGGGTCTGCGCCGCGACCTTCTGCGCCACCTCGGCGGCCAGCATCTGGGGGCCGGGCGCGGCGATAACAGGAACGAACTGGCTTGTCGGGGTGACCTCGGCCGGGGGCGGCACAGCAGCCGGCGCGGCCTGTGCAGTCTGGGCGCGTGCCGATTGCTGCTCCACGGTGGCGGCCTGCCGGCCTTCGCTCCGACCCTCCGTCGCGTCGCGTTGCGACCGGTCCTGCCGATCCTGACGATCCTGGCGGTCCGGTGACGCCTTGGGCGCGTCGACGCCCTCGGCGGTCTGGCGCGCGTCGGCCTCTCCGGCGGCTGGCGCGGCCGTCGCAGCCTCGCTGTCGTCCGTCCTGCCGGCGGTGCCCGGGGCTGATGTGGCAGGCGCAGCACCCGCGCCCGCACCCGCGCCGGCTGATGGCGCGGCGCTGGCAGCCTCGGTTGCCGGACCGGCGGCATCGCCGATCGCGGCGGCCTGCTGGCCGGTGGCGGCGGCGTTGACGGTCGCGGCGGCGTTGACGGTTGCGGCGGCGCCCGGACTTTCCGCGGGATCGGCCGACCCGTCCTGATCGCCGAGCGGCTGAGGGCCTGCCGCCTGGCGCGCGGCCGCGCCGGTCGACGGGGTCCCGTCTGCCGCAGCGCCCGTTTCGGCGCCGGATGGCCGGGTGAACGGTGCCGGGCCGGTCGGCTCCGCATTGCCGGCCAAGGTCTGTCCTGCATCGCCTGTCGGAGCCTGTGGCGGCGTCGGTGCCCCTCCAGACACGGGGCTGGGCGCGGCATCCCCCTTGATCGCGGGTTCGGCGGTCCCGCCGGCCGGGATGACAGCACCGCCGAAGGGCCTCGGCGTGTCGGCCTTTGCCTGCGGCGCTGGAACGGGCGTCATGAAAGGCTGCGCGGGTGCGGCGTCCGGCTGGTCGGTTTCCGCTTGCGGATCGGCCTCGGCAGAGGCGTCCTGCGGATCGGGCTGGTCGTCCGGCAGGGCGTCGGTCGCTGTGTCCGCAAGGTTCGGGTCGAGCACTGCCGGTGCGGCCTGTCCGAAAGGCGCCTGTATGACCTGACCGGTCTCCGGGGGCACCTCCGCCGATGCACCGGCCTGCTGCTTCGGCTGGCCTAGCCGCGCCCTTGCGGGAACGATCGCGTCGAGCGCCTCCGTGAACGACTGCGCAATGCCGCCGCCGTACTGGCCACGCTGTCCGAGGCCGGATGCTCCCGCCGGACCCTGAGCAACAGATGTCGATAGGGTCCCCGATACTGCCGTTGCGCTCACGCCATGCCCTTCCCGGAATGCCAGTCCGGTCAAGGCTCAGCAAGCGCCGGGCCATCGCGGCCGGATCGAAAAACGCTTTTCTATCAATGAGAAACGCGCCACCTGCGGGTTCGCGGAGGGTGGCAAGTGCTGCCGCGGATCGTTGAGGCAGGCAAGATTTGCCGGGCTGTCTTCAACCGGTTAAGACCGGCAGCCAGCGCAGGAAAAGGAACCGCCGTCATGCTGCTCGGCTGCATCGCCGACGATTTCACCGGGGCAAGCGATCTCGCCAACACCCTCGCCAAGGGCGGAATGGCGACGACGCAGTTCGTGGGGGTGCCGAAGGGGTCCGCGTCCGACAGTTGCGAGGCCGGGGTGGTCGCCCTGAAGAGCCGGACCGTACCGGTGGCGGAAGCGGTCGCGCAGTCGCTGGCCGCCTGCGACTGGCTGCTCGCCCAGGGCGCGACGCAGATCCTGTTCAAATATTGCTCGACCTTCGACTCCACCAGGCAAGGCAATATCGGCCCGGTGGCCGAGGCCCTGATCGACCGGCTCGGGGCCGATGTCGCGGTGGTCTGCCCGGTTTTTCCCGCAACCGGGCGCTCGCTCTATCTCGGCCACCTGTTCGTGAGCGGCGTGCTGCTCAGCGAGAGCGGCATGCAGAACCACCCGCTCACCCCGATGACCGATCCGGATATCCGCCGCTGGCTTCGCCACCAGACGCGCGGCGAGGTCGGGCTGGTGCCGTTTCCGGTCGTCCGGCAGGGCGCTGAAGCGATCCGCGTGGCGCTGGCCGCCGAGGCGGCCGCCGGTCGCCGGCTGGCCGTCGTCGATGCCGTGGCCGACGAGGATCTCCACGCCATCGGCGCGGCGGTGGCCGATGCAAGGCTGGTGACGGGCGGCTCAGGCATCGCCCTCGGCCTGCCGGCAAACTTCCGCGGCAGGGGCCTCCTGTCCGGCCGTGGCACCGCCTTCACGCCGGCGGCGGGGCCTGCCGCCGTCCTCTCCGGCTCCTGCTCGGCCCAGTCGCGCGCGCAGGTGAAGGCCTATACTGCCCGCCATCCGGGCCTTGCCGTCGCGCCCGATGCGGTGGTGGCCGGCACGATGACGGCGAAGACGGCCTTCGAGCATGTCATGGAGCGCATCGGGCTCCAGCCGATGGTCTATTCCTCCGCCGACCCGGAGGAGGTGAAGGCCGCGCAGGAGCGGCATGGCAAGGCGGAGGTGGCCGAGGCCATTGAGGGTTTCTTCGGTGAACTCGCCGTCATGCTCGCCGATGCCGGCGTTGCCCGTCTGGTTGTCGGCGGCGGCGAGACCTCGGGCGCGGTGGTCACCGCGCTGGAGGCGGAACGCTTCCACATCGGCCCGGAAATCGACCCGGGCGTGCCGGCGCTGGCAGCGGAGGGGCCGCGGCCGGTCCGCCTCGCCCTGAAGAGCGGCAATTTCGGCGCCCTCGACTTCTACGACAAGGCGCTCGCCGCGCTGGGCGCGCCATGACCGTGCCGGCCCCGACCATCAGCAGCGAGGAGGCCGATGCCCGTGCGGGCCTCGTGCGCTGGGGCCGCTCGCTGTTCGAGCGCGGCCTGACGCCGGGCTCCTCCGGCAATATGAGCGTCAGGCTGGCCGACGGCTTCCTGTTCACGCCGACCAATTCCTGCCTCGGCTTCCTCGAGGCGGGACGCCTGTCGCGGCTCGATGCCGATGGCCGGCATGTGGCAGGCGATGCTCCCACCAAGGAACTGCCGCTGCACTTCGCCTTCTATGAGGCCCGGCCGTCGGCGCGGGCGGTGGTCCACCTGCACTCCACCCATGCTACCGCGTTGTCGTGCCTTGCCGACACCGATCCTGAGGACGCCATCCCGCCGGTCACGCCCTATGTGGTGATGCGGGTCGGCAAGGTGCCGGTCCTGCCCTATGTCCGGCCGGGCTCGGCCGACATCGCACCGCTGATCCGGGAGCGCGCGGCGGCGCATCCGGCCGTCCTGCTCGGCAATCACGGGCCCGTGGTGGCCGGGACGAGCCTGGAGGCCGCCGTCTTCGCGATGGAGGAACTGGAGGAGACGGCGCGCCTCGTCATGCTGACGCGCGGCATGAAGGTCCGCCTCCTCGGCGCGGCCGACGTGGCAGACCTTGACGCCACCTTCCGGCTGAAGGGCTGAAGCCCGTCAGCCGATCTCGCGCATGGTAATGTCGCCGTCGTGGTCGGGCAGGCCCGGCACCGGGCGATTGCCCGGCGGCCACTGCGCCGGCGAGGACTCGGCCGGCGAAGGTACGGGCGAGGACTGGAAGGCGCCGCCGCCCCAGCAGCCGCCGAGGGCGAGCGAGGCGAGAAGCAGCATGGCGAGCTTGCGCGTCATGGATCGGCATTCCGGTTGGCAGCTTGTCGAACGAAAGGCACACTGCATGCTTTGCTGTCCGCGACAAGTCACAAAAATGGTCACGGCGACCCAAAATCGTATCTGAGGATGACTGAATGCCCCGCTTTTCGGCCAATCTCGGCTTTCTCTGGTCCGGCCTTCCGCTCATCGCCCAGATGGAGGCGGCCGCGCGCGCCGGTTTCCGCGCGGTCGAGATGCACTGGCCCTACGACACCGATCCGGGCGAGGCGAAAGCCGCGGCCGCGCGTCTGGGTCTCGCCCTTCTCGGCGTCAACACGGTGCGCGGCGACGTGTCGAAGGGCGAGAACGGGCTTGGCGCGCTGGCAGGCCGCGAGGCGGAGTTCCAGGCCGCCATCGACCAGTCCATCGCCTGGCAGGTCGCCGCGGGCGGCACGGCCATCCACGCCATGGCCGGCATGGTGCCGCGCGCACGGATCGTCGAGGCCACCGCCACCTTACGCGACAATCTCGCCATCGCCGCGGACAAGGCCGCCGCCCACGGCCTCACCCTGCTGCTGGAGCCGCTCAATCCGCGCGCCGCGCCCGGCTATTTCTATTCGACCCTGCGCGATGCCGCCGACATGATCGTCCGCGTCGGCCGGCCCAACGTGAAGATCATGTTCGACGTCTTCCATGTCGGCGTGTCGGAGGGCGACGTGCTGACCAGGCTCGATGCCTTCTGGCCGATGATCGGCCATGTCCAGATCGCCGCCGTGCCGAGCCGCGCCGAGCCCGACGAGGGCGAGATCGACTACCGCGCCGTCTTCGCCGCCCTCGATGCCAGGGGCTATGCCGGCTGGGTTGGCGCCGAATACCGGCCGCGCGGCGACACCGATGCCGGGCTCGGCTGGACCGGCAAGCTCGGGGTCAGTCTCTGAGAGCCGTGCGGTTGCGGCTTCAGCCGAGAGCCTTCGCGAAGGCGTGGCTGTCGGGATAGACCTCGAAGGCGGCGACCCGGCCGCCCTCGAAGCGGAAGATGTTGGCTGCGCGCACGCGCAGTTCCTCGCCGGTCGCCTTCACCCGCCAGTGACCCTCCAGCACGATGGCGACGCCGTCCGCGCCCTCGATGCGGCTCACCGTCTCGATGGACAGGACGTCGAGATGCTCGGCCACCCTCCTGAAGAAGGTGATGACCTTGGCGCGGCCTTCCCAGACGCCGGCCCAGGGGATGGTGCCTGCCGGGCCGTTCCAACGCACGGTCACGTCGTCGGTGGTGGCCTCTGCCAGGGCCGCGGCATCGCCGGCGCGGATCGCGGCATACCAGCGGTCGAGGATGGACGGGAAGGCGTTCGCATCGGTCATCGGCATCTCCTGATCGGGGCTCATGCCTGCCCGGCCCGGCGGTTGCAAGCTCTTCGCCGCCAGACGGCGGTCAGCGCCAGAGCCGGGCAAGGCGCGTCAGGTCGAGCAGCGTCACCAGCGCCGATGCGACATAGGTGAGGGCGGCCGCGCGCAGCACCGAACGGGCCGCCGGCACGTCCTGCGGCTTGAGGTAGCCGCCCCGGTCGAGCGTCGGCAGCGCCTTGCCGAAGCTGGCATCGAACTCCACCGGAAGCGTCAGCAGATGCATGACCAGCCGCGAGCCGAGCAGCGCCACCGCCACCACCACCTGCAGGATCATCAGCGGCGTCGCCTTGATGAAGATGAAGACCAGCGGCGCGGTGGCGAACAGCACCGCTGCGGCGATCTCCAGCTTGCGCGCGCCCTCGGCCATGCGGATCCGGCTGAGCAGGAGCCGGTCGCCGTCGCGATGCTGGATGGCATGGCCGACCTCATGGGCCGCGACCGCCACCGCCGTGATCGAGCGGCCGTCGTGATTGTCGGCCGAGAGCCGCACCACCCGGTCGACCGGGTCGTAGTGATCGCCCTGGTCGGTCGCCTCGACGCCGACCGACTCAAGGCCGGCCTCGTCGAGCAGGTGGCGGGCGAGTTCTCCGCCCGTGCCGGGGAAGTCCGGACGGTCGGCGCCATGGCGGCGCATCTGGGCGCGCACCCAGTACTGTGGCCCGAAGATCAGGGCCAGCAGCGCGACGACAAGCAGGAGGATCAGGAACGGCATGGCGCCCTTAGGTCGGTGTGGCGAAGGCGCGGGTCAAGGGGGGCCGGGCCGCCGTGTCGAATGGCCCCACCCGCACCCTCCCCGCTGCGCGGAGAGGTGGACTTTCGTGTCCCGATCTTGTCTGAGCGGTCGGGCCGGGCTGAGCAATGGCCCCACCCGCACCCTCCCCGCTGCGCGGAGAGGGGACTTCCGTGTCCCGATCCTGTCTGAGCGGTCGGGCCTGGCACAAGGGCAGCGACAAAGCGGCCCGCCTTAGTCCCCCTCTCCGCGCAGCGGGGAGGGTGCGGGTGGGGCCATCATGGCGCGATATGGCGGCTGAGGGCATGCGGGCCTCCCGGCGATGGGGTGAACAGGGGCCGGAAACGACGACGCCCGGCCGGGGTCTCCCCCGCCGGGCGCAGTTTTCGAACATACTGAGAATCTAGCAAACCATCGTCACGCTGTCAAGGTGAAAATTCCTATTCTAAGATCCAGGTCGTGGTCCGCCTTTGTTGTGGAGGGGCGGCCTGCAAGGCGGTCGTGCGTCCTTCGAGGCTCGCCCTTTGGTCTCGCACCTCAGGATGAGGAGGGCTGTTGGGTTGCATCAGGCACTTTGGGCTCTCCGTCTTCGCTGAGCCGCCCCGGATGCCATGTCCAAATTTCCTCATCCTGAGGTGCGAGCGATAGCGAGCCTCGAAGGACGCACAGTCGTCATGCAGCCGCCCAAGAGAGCACCGGCCATCCTTCGCCGCCCGGCCATGCCGATTTCGTTCAAGAGCCGGCCACGCCGTCCTGCCAATGTCCCGGCCCGATTCGACCCGGACCCGCCATGCCCCCTTCCGCCTCTTCCGAGTTCCGCGACGGCCTGATCGAGCTCTCCCCCGCCATGGTGGCGGCGGCGCCGATCGCGCTGCTCTACGGAGCGATCGCCACGTCCAAGGGGCTGTCGCCGCTGGAGACCACGCTGTCATCGGCGCTGATCTTCGCCGGCGGGGCGCAGCTTGCCGCCATCGAATTGTGGACGCAGCCGGTGCCGGTGGCCGCGCTCATCCTCTCCACTTTCCTGATCAATGCCCGCTACATCCTGATGAGCGCATCGCTCGCCCCGAAGATCGCCCACCTGCCGCTGGCCGGCCGGCTGTTCGGCCTGCATGTGCTGGCCGACGAGAACTGGGCGCTGGCCGAACGGCGGGCGGCGAGCCGGCGCATCACCGGGGCCTATTTCTTCGGCATGGGGGCGGTGTTCTGGATCAACTGGGTGATCTGGTCCTGGGCCGGAACCGTGCTCGGGCCGCTGCTCGGCGATCCGCGCCGGTTTGGCGCCGATTTCGCCTTCACCGCCATCTTCATCGGCCTCGTGTCCGGCTTCGTCACCAGCCGGACGGCGGGAATCGTCGTGGTGGTCAGTGCGGCGACGGCGACCGCGGCCTTCCTCGCCTTGGGGTCGCCCTGGCATGTTCTGGCCGGTGCGCTCGCCGGCATTGCCGCCGCTGCGCTGGCCTGGCGGGACGATGCCGGCACGGTGGAGCGGCCGGCATGAGCCTCGATCCCGTCACCCTTCTCGCCATTCTCGGCATGGCCGCCGTCACCTATGCCTGCCGCATTGCAGGTCCGGTCATGGCCGGGCACCTGGCGCTGACCGGCCGGGCGCGGGCCGCGCTGGACGCGATCCCGCCGGCAGTGCTGACCGCCGTCATCGCGCCGACGCTTCTCGCCACCGGCTGGCCGGAGACGCTGGCGGGCGCCCTGACCATCCTCGCCGCCACCCGGCTGCCGCTGTTCGGCGTGATCGGGGTGGGGGTTGCCAGCGTCGTGGTGCTGCGGGCGCTGGCCGGGGCGTAGGGCTCAAGCCCGCGGCCGGCCGAGCCCCGCCGCGATGGCGATGCCCGACGCGACGATCAGGCCGATGCCGGCGAAGGT
Organism: Phreatobacter sp.; assembly: GCF_051860605.1. Lineage (GTDB taxonomy): Bacteria > Pseudomonadota > Alphaproteobacteria > Rhizobiales > Phreatobacteraceae > Phreatobacter. The sequence continues at coordinate 94,682 of NZ_JBHYDR010000013.1, forward strand.
CAGGCTGTCCGGGCGCTCGGCGAAGAAGACCATGCCGATGACCAGCGCAAAGGCCGTCTTGGTGTAGTTGAACGGCCCGACCTGCGAGACCGGGGCCATGCGGAAGGCCTGGATGATGGCGGCCTGCCCGCCGGCAAGCAGCAGGCCGGCAAGGCCGATCATGCCGGTCTGGCCGAGCGTCATCGGCTTCAGCCCCTGGATCGCGGCCAGGAGGCCGGCGGCGGCCATGACCACCGCAACGGTCGAGAAGGTGACGGTGGACGAGGAGATGGCGGGCGGCAGGAACTTCACCGTCATGTCGCGGAACACGAAGCAGACCGTGGTGGCCAGCACCAGGCCGATGGCCGGGTCGAAGCCCGCCGAGAACGGCCGCGCGATCATCACGATGCCGACGAAGCCGGTGAGCACCAGGCCCCACTGGACGGGCGAGACCTTCTCGCCCAGGAACAGCACCGCCAGCGGCAGCAGGATCAGCGGCATCGACTGGGACACCGCCGTCACGTCGCCGATCGGCATGCGCCAGAGCGCCTGGAACAGGAAGAACACCGCGAGCCCCTCGGCCAGCGACCGGCCGACCACCAGCGGGTGCCAGAAGCCCCGCAGGGTCATGCGGTGGCCGGAGACCATGAGCCAGGCGGTCACGCCAAGCGTCGCGAAGACGCCGCGCACGGCCAGCGACTGCGCCACCGTCAGATCGCCCATATGGGCCTTCACCAGCGCATCATTGGCGGCGAACAGGAACATGGCGAGCGTCATCAGCGCCATGCCGAGCCTCAGATTTGGCACGGTGGCCTCCCTGCCGCTCACGCCACGCCGGCCCGCAGCAGGTCGTGCACATGCAGGACCCCGACCGGCCGGCCGTCCTCGACGGCAAACAGCGCGGTGATCTTGGTGCGGTTGACGAGGTCGAGCACCTCGGAGGCGAACTGGTCGGGCCGGGCGGTCTTCGGGGCGGGCGTCATCACCTGATCGACCGGCACGGCCAGAAGGTCGGCGCGCATGTGGCGCCTCAGGTCGCCGTCGGTCACGATGCCGATCAGGCTGCCGGCCGCATCGGTGACGCCGCAGCAGCCGAAGCCCTTGCGGGACATTTCCAGCACCACAGCGGACATGGTCGCGCCGGCCGGCACCAGCGGCAGGGCATCGCCGACATGCATGAGGTCGCGCACCAGGGTCAGCACCGCGCCCAGCTTGCCGCCGGGATGGAAGTCGCGGAAATGGGCGGCGGTGAACCCGCGCTCCTCCAGCAGCGCGATGGCCAGCGCATCGCCGATGGCGAGCTGCATCAGCGTGGAGGTGGTCGGCGCCAGGCCGTTCGGGCAGGCCTCCTCGGCGCGGGGCAGGGCGAGCACGACGTCGGCCGCCTTGGCCAGCGCCGAATCGCGGTCGGAGGTGATCGCGACCAGGCCCACGCCGAAGCGGCGGGAGAAGGCGACGAGGTCGCGCAATTCGACCGTCTCGCCCGACCAGGACAAGGCGAGGATCGCGTCGTCGCCCGTCACCATGCCGAGGTCGCCGTGGCTGGCCTCGCCCGGATGGACGAAGAAGGCGGGCGTGCCGGTGGAGGCCAGCGTCGCCGCGATCTTGCGGCCGACATGGCCGGACTTGCCCATGCCGGTGACGATCACCCGGCCGCGGGCCGATTTCAGCAAGGCGACCGCCGCGGCGAACGGTGCGCCGAGCCCGTTGTCGAGCGCCACCTGCAAGGCCGCCAATCCCGCCGCCTCGAAGGACAGCGTGCGCTGGGCGGACTGGAGGGCACGCGACGGCGTCGCCGCGTCTGTTTCGGAGGTTCTGGAGGTCATGCGCTCGTTCGGCCGGTCAGGCGCCAGCCTCTAGCACGCCGGCCGGACAGGCGGAACCCGCCGGGGCGGCCGACACCGCTGCCCGACGGTTAACCGTCCGTAAACCGTGTCTGTTTACCCATCGTTGACGTTGATCGCGCGGGAAAGGGCCGCGAGTTGGGTTGCACTGCCCGCCTGCTCCTGGGAACCGGACTGGTGGCGCTCGCCCTTTGGGCGACGGGCCCGTCGGCCTGCGCCCAGTTGGCGGGCACTCCTGCGCCCGGAACGGCAGAGGGCGGCGGCTGGCAGGGCCTTGCCCCGGTCGAGCCCGAGACGGGCGCACCGCGCGAGGCCCGGCAGCCCTCGGAGGCGGAAGCGGCAGGTCTCAGGACCGGCCAGCGTCTGCCCGGCGCCTTTGGGTCTGCGGCCTCCGAGCGCGACCGGCAGCGGGCGACCGCCCGCCGCGCCCCCTGGCTTGCCGGCTCGCCCCAACCTCCCGGCCTCGCGCCGGTGCCGGGGATCAGCCCGCCGCCACCGGCCGCCCGCCGGATCACCTCCGGTCCGGCCGCGGTTGCCAATCCGCGGACCGGGCGCCTGCCGCGGCGCGCGGCCGATCCCTCGGTGACGCCGGCCGGGCGTCTTGCCGGCCCGAGGACCTTTCCGCAGGCAGGGGGATCGCCGCGCACGACGCTCTCGCCAGGCCGCGAGGATGCGCGTGCCCTCGAACGCGGCACACGCGGCATCGCCCCGCCGCCCCAGCCCCGCCGTCCCGTGGATGTGCCGATCGTCGCGGAGCGCATCCAGCAGCCATCAGGCCGCGTGCTGCCCAATGCCAATCCGCTCGGCCGCAACGTGCGCATCGATCCGCGCACCGGCGAGGTCGTCTCGTTCGACCGGCGCGTGCAGCCGGAGGTCGATCCCTTCGCGGCCACGGGGCTGCGCGTCGGCAGCTTCATCGTCACACCGCAGGCCGACCTGACGCTCGGCTATGACAGCAATCCGCGCCGGGTGAGCGCGGGCAGCCCGGGCTCGCTGTTCACCCAGTCCTATGGCGAGGTGCAGGCCCGGTCCGACTGGTCGCGCCACGAGGTGACCGCGCGGCTGCGGGGCACCTATTCGGCCTATTTCTCCGATCCCGGCGTGAACCGCCCCGAAGTCGCCGCCGTGGCGACCGGTCGGATCGATGTCGCCCGCGACACGCGCATCGAGACCGAGGCCCGCTACAATCTGATCGCCAATGCGCCGGGTTCGTCGAACCTGCCGTCCGCCCCCGACGGCCTGCGCAACCTGCCGCTGATCCGCCAGTACGGCGCCACCGCCGGCGTCGTTCAGGACATCGGGCGGCTGCAACTGTCGCTGCGCGGCACGGTCGATCGCGTCACCCATGACGATGCGGTGACCAATGCCGGGACGCTGATCCCGCAGGGCGAGCGCAATTATGTCGCCCTGGGCGGCCGGCTGCGCGCCTCCTATGAACTCACGCCGGGCGTCAGGCCTTTCGTGGAAGCGGCCATCGAGCGCCGCAGCTTCGACCAGCCGGTGACGTCCGGCGGGCTGCAGCAGGGCTCGAACGCCTTTACCGCGCGGATCGGCTCGACCTTCGAACTGACGCGCCTGCTGACCGGCGAGATCGCTGCCGGGTATCTGCTGCGCCGCAGCGCCGAGCCGACTTTCACCGATATTCGCGTGCCGGTCCTCGACGCCTCGCTGATCTGGACGGTGACACCGCTGACGACGCTGCGGCTGACCGCGCGGTCCACGGTCGACGAGAGCTTCACGACGGGCGCCTCCGGCATCCAGCGGCACGATCTGGCGGTGGAACTGGAACATGCCTTCCGCCGCTGGCTGACCGGCACGGCACGCCTTGCCTATGGCCAGGACCGCTATGCCGGAACGACCCGCACCGACCAGCGCATGATCGCCTCGGTCGGCCTCGTCTACCGCGCCTCGCGCAATCTGCAGATCCGCGGCGAGCTGCGGCGGGAAGCCCTGATGTCGAGCGCTGTGGGACAGAGCTACACCACCAACATCGTGCTGATGGGCCTGCGCCTGCAGCGCTAACGTCCCCGGCTGCCGGCCGACCATGGCGCAGCTGTGGCAGAATGTCGCAGACATGCGCATATGGCGTGTATTCCACAAGCTTCGACGCGCATGAATTGCAGCGTTCGGGCTGCGAAGATCGGCCACGCCGACGCATCGAGGATGGATGCATTGCGATCCTGGATCCAGACTGCATTCGATTGCAGTTTAATGAGACAACTCGAAAAACTATCTCTTGATACGCAATGTTCTTAAGTATTCCGTCATAAGAACGCTATCGAACGTATGTATATCAAATAAAAATTTTCCTCATAATGATGATTAATTGGCTCATGTCTCAAGGTAACCAGTATTTGTTTGATTGTATAAACTGTAGATACGATAGCGTACGTATCCGATTCAGATATCATTCATTTCTCGATCCGACCATCGAGTCATGATCAATGTTCGCAATTCAAAACCCGGATTTTCCAAGCACAAGAGCGGCTCGTCAGCAGTCGAGTTCGCTCTTGTCTTTCCAGTGTTTGCGATGCTGGTGTTCGGTATCGTGACATTCGGTGCGTATCTGACCATCGTCCACGGTGTTCAGCAACTCGCGGCGGAGACGGCCCGGTCAGCCATTGCCGGATTGACCGATGTGGAGCGCGCCGACCTCGCGCGGCGCAACATCCACAATCAGGCGGGCTCCTATCCGCTGATCAATCCACAGCGGCTGTTCATCGAACATGCGGGCACAGACCCTTCGACTGGCACGTTCAGGGTGCGGCTGCGCTACGACGCCGACGACCTGTTCCTGTTCCAGCTGCCCACGATGGTTCCCATGCCGAGCCGGCAGGTCATCCGCTCGGCCGCGGTCCAGCGTGGCGGCTTCTGAGGGGCATGGCGATGCGCACACATCTGTCCAGGTTCCGGTCTGACCAGAGGGGCGCCGTCGCGGTCCTGGCGGCGGGCGCCATGATCGCGGTGCTGGGCTTTGCGGCGCTTGGCGTCGACTACGGCAAGCTGACGGTCGACCGGCGGCGCGCCCAGAGCGTGGCCGACCTGGCGGCGCTCTCTGCCGCCGCCGACCTTGCGCGGGCCGGCCCCGCCGCCCTGGCCACGGTCGAGCGCAACGGCCTGATGCTGGACGGCCCGCTGCGGGTGGAGGTCGGTCGCTATGTCCCCGACGGAAGCCGGCAGGTCGAGCAGCGCTTCGTCGCCGGCCTGCAGTCGGGGGCCAATGCGGTTCGCGTGACGTTGCAGACGCGCAGCGACCTCTATTTCGCGAGAGCCATTTCCGGGCAGAAGGACATGCTGATCCGCACCACCGCGACGGCGGCAACGTCGGCCTTTGCCTCCTTCGCCATCGGCTCGCGCCTGCTCGCCCTCGACAACGGTCTGATCAACGGATTGCTCGGCGGCCTCCTCGGCACGACGGTCAACCTGACGGTGATGGACTATCAGGCGCTCGTCGATGCCCGCATCGACCTGTTCCGGTTTCTTCCGCTCCTGGCCGACAGGGCGAACATCTCGGCTGCCAGCTACGACCAGCTGCTGGTCGCCAATGTCCGGCTGGTGGACGTGGTCGGGGCGATGGCAACGGCCGCGCTGACACCGGAAGGGGGCTCGACCGCTGCCAGCCGGGCCCTCAGCCAGGTCCTTCAGTCCCTCGGCGGATCGCACCAGATTCTTCCGCTGTCGTCGCTGATGTCGGTCGGTCCCTACGGGGCGATGCCGGTCGGTACCGTGCCGACGGCCGGTGTCTCGGCCTCCGCGCTCGACCTCGTGACGGCAGCCGCGCAGATCGCGGGAGGCGCGCGGCAGGTGGAGGCGGACCTCGGGGTGAACCTGCCCGGGATTGCCGGCGCGAGCGTCGCGCTGACCATCGGCGAACGGCCGGTTGGCACCAGCTGGATCACGATCGGCAGGGAAGGGGCGAGCGTCCACACGGCGCAGACGCGGCTGCTGGTCCGCATCCGGCTGCTCGGGGCCGGAGCGATCGCCGCCGTCAATCTGCCGATCTATGTGGAACTGGCCTCGGCGACCGCGCGGCTGTCGTCCCTGACCTGCACCTTTCCGGACACGCGCTGGTCGTCGATGAGCCTGGCGGTCACCCCGGCCGTGGTGGACGCCTGGATCGGCACCGTGACCAGCGCCCAGATGGTCAATTTCTCGACGCCGCCGCAGGCGGCAAAGGCACGGCTCGTGGACACCCCGCTCCTGCGCGTGCTCGGGCGCGCGCATGCGACCGTCACCAACATGGCTCCGCGGTCCGTCGCCTTCTCCTTGAGCGACGTCGAGCGGCAGACGAAGAAGACGGTCGGCACCTACGATTTCACCCGCTCGCTGCTCACGCGGCTGGTGGATGACCTCGACCTCGACGTGGACCTGCTCGGCCTCGGCCTCGGACTGCCAGGCCCGGTCAAGGCCACGGTGACGGGCATCATCTCGACTGCCACGCCGTCGATCGACAAGCTGCTGTCCAGCATCCTGTCGACGCTGGGGATCGGCCTCGGCGAGGCGGATGTCTGGGGCCTCGGCCTGCGCTGCGACGGCGCGGTGCTGGTCCACTGACAGACCGATCGCGACCGGTGCCCGTCCCCCGGCCCGGTTGCTCGAAGGGGGTTCGGGTCGTGGAACATCCGGACCCCCTTCGTCGTGTCACCCCGCCAGGCGGGCCATCGCCGATTTCAGCGGGCCGGCAAGATCGTCGCGGCGCATGGCATAGGCGAGATTGGCGGTGAGGAAGCCGAGCTTCGTGCCGGTGTCGTGGATTTCGCCGGCGAAGGTGAAGCCGTAGAAGGACTGGCGATCCTTCAGTTTCAGCATGCCGTCGGTCAGCTGGATCTCGCCGCCGGCTCCGCGTTCCTGCGTTTCCAGGATGCGGAAGATCTCCGGCTGGAGAATGTAGCGGCCGGAAATGGCGACGTTCGACGGCGCCGTGCCCTTCGGCGGCTTCTCGACCATCTCGCCGATCTCGTAGCCGCCGCCAGCCGCCGGCTTGCCCTTGCCGATGATCCCGTACTGGTGGGTCTCGTCGTCGGGCACCTCGTAGCCGGCGATATAGTTGCCGCCGGTGGCGTTGTAGGCCTCGATCATCGCCGCGATGCAGCCCTTCGATCCCGGCCGGGCCAGATGAAGCATGTCGGGCAGCAGCAGCGCGAAGGGCTCGTCACCGATGATGTCGCGGGCGCACCAGACGGCGTGGCCGAGGCCGAGCGGTTCCTGCTGGCGGGTGAACGAGGTGGCGCCCGCCGCCGGCAGGTCGCGCTTGAGCTCCTCCAGCTGCGGGGTCTTGTTGCGGGCAGCGAGCGTCGTGTCCAGCTCGAAGGCCTTGTCGAAATGGTCCTCGATCACCTGCTTGTTGCGCCCGGTGACGAAGACGAAATGCTCGATGCCGGCCTCGCGCGCCTCGTCGACAACATGCTGGATCACCGGCCGGTCGACGACGGTCAGCATCTCCTTCGGAATAGCCTTGGTCGCGGGGAGGAAGCGCGTGCCGAGCCCGGCAACGGGAAACACGGCCTTGCGGATAGGACGAACCATGAAGGAAACCTCGGGGAGGATGGCGGGCGGGACCAAGCCCATAGACCAGAAAAGCTGAACGCCGGGTGAGTGGCAAGGTTCCGGTCAGGCAGCACCCGCCGGGCCGGCCAGTTGCAGGGCGCTCCACAGGCAGAGCGCGCCAAGCCCCAGGGCGCAGGCCCCATACCAGCCCATGTTGAACCAGTAGGAGCCGGGATTGTCGGCGCGCGTGACGGCTTCGCGCCAGACGGCAATGGCGCCCGTACGCCAGCCGTCGATGACCTGATAGGCGCAGAGGCCACCGAGCGGCGCTGCCAGCACGATGGCGATGATGAAGGGGGCATGCGGCGATCCGGCGGCGATCTCCGCCCCCGCATGAAGCGCCAGCCCCAGGCCGCCGACGATGACGGTCATCACGGCGATGCGCTTGAGGATTTCGGCCAGGGCTCCCGGCTCCGGCGGGCGCCCGGTCATTTCTGGATTGCCGGCGCGGTGGCCGCGGGCGGTTCGGCGCGGAAGGCATTGAACACCATGTCCGGGGCCGAGGTGTTGTGGCGCGAGGGGACGAGGCGACCGGCCCACAGATCCGTGGCATTGGCCCGGCGGAACGGCATGATCGCCTCCTCGCGCCAGCCGGGGGCATCCTTCTCGCGCACAGCGATCCGCGCGGCGTCGGCGTTGAACTCGGTGACATACATGGACCGGAGTGCCGCGAACGGGGTGCCGGCGACCGGCCTTGCGAACACAACGTCGAGGCCGATCAGTTCCTGGTTCAGCGTCGACAGGCGCACGGTTGCGCTGTTGCCGTCCGGATAGGTCAGCGTGAAGGTCTTCGTCGCCGGATCGAAGGCCACCCGGCTGATCTTCACGAGGGGGCGGCCCTCGACCACCACCGGGCCGACCAGGAAGGACGAGCCATAGGCGGTCCACCTGAGGTTGGAGGGGGGCAGGGGCCGTGCGCGCCAGTAGCCATCGGTCGGATAGAGGACCAGCACCTCCTCGGCGCGGTCCTGGAAGCGGTACCAGAGCTGGATGAGGTGAATGTTGCTCTCGGTCCGGTCGCCGACCGTCACCGTCGTGTCGGAGGTCCGCCAGAAGCGCTGCTCGCGATAGCCGATGACCTGCCACTCGATGGTCTCGTAGAGCGTGATCCGCTGCGGCATCGGCTGGGCGAGGGCCTCCTCCTTCATCGGGCAGGCGGTCCAGTCGGGCGCGAAGCGGTCGACCTGCAGGCCGCCGATATAGGCGGGATGGGCCGCCTCGATGCGGAAGGCGCGAACCTGCGGGTTGGTCAGGTTCAGCGTGACATTGTCCTTCTCGGCGCAGAGCACCGGCTCGGATGCGTTGGTGATCTCCACCGGCAGCCCGTCGAGGGAGGCGGCGTGGGCACTCGCCCCGAGCACCAGCACGGCGAGGAAAGCTGCAAGACGCATCGGTCAGTCCTTCACGAGTACCGCATAGACATCGCCGGAATTGGCCGCGTGGGGAAGGCCGGCGAGGTGCGTCGCCATGTCGTCCCGGCTGACAAGCCGGCCGAAGCTCATCTGCTGGCTTTCGCCAATCGCCACGTCGAAGCGATAGGGTCCGAGCGCGGCGAGCCGGTCGAGGCAGGCGAAGGCGACCTCCTTCTGGATGGTGGTGAACTCGAAGGAGAGCGCGGGGAGCGGCTGCGACAGGCCGGCCAGCACATCGGCCTCGAAACCCTCCACGTCGATCTTGGCGAAGGCCGGCACGCCGTGGTCGGCGATCAGCCGGTCGAGGGTGAGGCAAGGCACGGTGATCTCGCGGTCCCAGACCTGGCCCTGCCAGCCCTCCGCCCCGTCGGCCGAGGCCACGAAGGCCGCGGATGCGGTCGAGACGGTCGGGTTGGCCGAGTTCACGCGCAAGGTCAGCTCGCCTTCCGTCACGCCGCAGGCCGCCTGCAGCAGCAGGACGGAGATGTCGCCCTCGAACAGGGAGGCGATGACGCCGGCCGGGCCGGGCTGCGGCTCCAGCGCGACCACGCGGGCGCCGAGCCTGCGAAAGCTGGCAACCCGGTCGCCGACATGGGAGCCGATGTCGAAGGCGAGGTCGCCCGGCTTCAGGAAGCGCGCGTAGAGCGCGTCCATGGCAGCGGCCTTCGTCCTATCGCCATGATAGGTGACCACCGACCGCGCGACCGCGACCAGTTCGGCGATGCGCCGGTCGAGCGCGGTCACATCCGCCTCGCGGCGGCGATCTCGGCCGGCATGTCGAACTCCTCGGGAATGCCGCACAGGCGGTGGCGCACGAAAAAGCGTCCGAGCGCGGGGGAGGCCGTCAGCACCGCGAAGGGCACGGCGATCAGGAACCCGGCGGTGAGTGGCAGCGACCAGAGCGCCGCCGCGGGCGAGGCGAGCCAGAGGAGGCCGAACACGACCCAGCCGAAGGCCATCTGCGGCCAGAAGGCGTCCCAGGCCTCGCGCCAGGACAGCGCCATGGCGTCGCGCTGCTGGCCGCCCCAGACGACCGAACGGCCGAGCGCAAGGCCGATCATGAATGCGGTGATGCGGAACGAGGTGAGCGCCCCCAGCAGGAACGAGAAGACGAGTTCGATGGCCGCCGCACCGATGAAGCGCAGGCGGCCACCATAGCGTTCGGTGCCGTCGTCGCTGATCAGGATGTCGATGAACCCGGCGATCTTCGGCATCAGATACATCAGGAGGAAGGCCAGATAGGTCGCGATCGCGAAGCCGACGGGAAAGGCCTCGTAGCTCGGGCCATGCCAGGCAAGGAACGGCGAGAGCGCGATCATCAGCGTCCAGGCCGGCACGCCGACGAACATCAGGATGGCCCAGACCAGCTGGAAGCGGCTGACCGGCTTCAGGTTCGGCTGATCCACCAGGCCGAGATACTGCATGTTGCCCTGGCACCAGCGGACGTCGCGGCGCGAGAATTCGAGAATTGTCGGCGGGTTCTCCTCCCAGGAGCCTTCCTCAACCGGAATGACGCGCACCTCGTAGCCGGCGCGGCGCATGAAGGTCGCCTCCACCTGGTCGTGCGAGAGCACATGGCCGCCGAGCGGCGGGTTACCGGGCAGGACCGGCAGGACGCAATGGGCCATGAACGGCCGGATGCGGACGAGCGCATTGTGCCCCCAGAACGGCCCGCATTCGCCCACCCACCACGCCTGGCCCATCGTGTAGGAGCGCATGCCCTGGCGCATGCCGAACTGGAAGATGCGGGCGAAGGCCGAGGAGGACGGCATGCCGACGACCAGGCTCTGCAGGATGCCGAGCTTGGGGTAGGCCTGCATCATGCGCACATGGCGGACGATGGTCTCGCCCGACATCAGGCTGTCGGCGTCGAGGGGCAGCATCAGTTCGTAGCGGTCGCCCCAGCGGTCGAGGAAGTCACGGACATTGCCGGCCTTGAAGCCGGCATTGTCGGCGCGGCGGCGATAGACCACGCGGTCGAGCCCGGCCTCGGCGGCGAAGGCGGCGGCTGCCGCCTCCTCGCGCCCGGCGATCTCCGGCTGGTTGGTGTCGGAGAGGATGAAATAGTCGAACTGGCCGCCTTCGCCGGTCGCGTCGATGCTGTCGCGGACGATCCTGAGCCGGGCGATGGCGCGCTCGGGGTCCTCGTTTCGCAGGGTCATGAACACGGCTGTGCGGATGGTCAGCGGGGTGTCGCGGCCGCCGGCCTCGGCGAAGGGTGCGACCTCTGCCATGGCGTCGCCGCCGCGATGAAGCAACCAGAGGCCGATCAGCGCGTTCCAGAAGCCGAGGACGGTCCAGGGCGTGGCAATGGCGAAGCACAGGGCAAGGACCATATCGACCGGCGTCCAGCCTCCGGAGCCGAGGATCGTCCAGGCCGCCGAGTTGAGCAGCCACCAGGTGACGACATTGAGCGCGACCACGATCCAGCGGCGCCTGCGCAATTCTGACGTGGACTGGATACCCGCCGGCGTCGTAGAGCCGTCGAGCGTCAGGACGGCCTGGCGGTCCTGCGGAAAGGGCGAGAGATCGTTCATCGGCAGGCTCCGTCGCCGGACGGCGGCGAATGGGAGAACAGTCAGATGGCCGAAGCCACCCGCGCACTCTGGTACGTGTCGCGCAGACAGGTAGACCTGCGCGATGGAACGCTGGATGAACGCGGGCCGGCCGATGCCAGGATCCGCACGCTCTATAGCGGTGTCAGCCGGGGAACGGAAAGACTGGTATTCAACGGACTGGTCGCGGCCCCGGAACGCGAGCGCATGCGCTGCCCGCTGCAGGAGGGCCAGCTGCCGTTCCCGGTGAAATACGGCTATTGCACGGTCGGCACGGTCGAGGCCGGGCCGGAGGCGCTGGCCGGCCGGACCGTGTTCACGCTGGGGCCGCATCAGGACCGGTTCATCGCGCCCACCGACCGGGTCTCGGTGGTGCCGCTGCCCGAGGGCGTGCCGGCGCGCCGCGCCATCCTGGCCGCCAACATGGAGACGGCGCTGAACGCGGTTTGGGATTCGGGCGCCGGTCCCGGCGACCGGATCGTGGTGGTCGGCGGCGGGGTGGTCGGGCTGCTCGTCACCTTCATCGTGTCGCAGATCCCCGGCGCCGAGGTGACGCTGGTCGATATCGAGCCGTCGCGGCGCTCCTTCGCCGATCTGTTCGGCGTGCGCTTTTCCAAACCTCTCGATTCGCCCGGCGACTGCGACGTCGCGTTCCATGCCTCGGCAACCTCCGGCGGGCTTGCCTGTGCGCTGGCCTGCTGCGGCGATGAAGGTTCTGTCGTGGAACTCTCCTGGTTCGGCGACCATGACCCGGCGGTTCCGCTGGGCGCCGGCTTCCACTCGCGCCGGCTGAAGCTCATTTCCTCGCAGGTCTCGATGGTTGCGGCATCCAGGCGTGCGCGCTGGACGTATCGGCGCAGGCTGGAAAAGGCGATCGCCATGCTGGCGGACGACCGCCTCGACCAACTCATCACCGGCGAGGTTGCCTTTGCCGACCTGCCGGCGGAATTGCCCCGCCTGCTGGAACCCGGCGCGCCGGGCCTGATGACCGCCGTGCGCTACTGACAAGGAGCAAGGCCATGTATTCCGTCGAGGTCCGCGATCGCATCATGATCGCCCATTCGCTGCCCGACCCGTTCTTCGGGCCGGCGCAGGGCAAGCACGGGGCAAGCTTCGTGGTCGACGTCGCCTTCTTCCGCGAAACCCTGACAGCGCAGAATGTCGTGGTGGATATCGGCGCCGCGCTGGAGGTGCTGGGCAAGGTGCTGAAGCGCCTCGCCTACCAGGACCTCGACACACTGCCGGAATTTGCCGGCATCCTGACCACCACCGAGTTCCTGTGCCGCCATGTGTTCGACCGCATGGTCGAGGCGGCACAGTCCGGGGCGCTGGGAGCGGATGGCGCCGGCCTTGCCAGGATCCGCGTCACGCTGCACGAGCACGACCTGGCGCGCGCCACCTATGAGGCGCCCCTGCCGTGAGCCGCCCGTGACGCAACCGGTCAAAGCCGCCTTCGCCATCCCCGGGGAGATCGACACCCCGACCGGCGGCTATCGCTACGACCGCGAGGTGCTGGGGCGAGCCGGGCGGTACGGCATCGACCTGCGGCACGTCGCGTTGCCCGCGTCCTTTCCGTTTCCGGCCGAGGGCGACCTCGCGGCGACCGCCACACAGCTTGCCGCCATTCCCGCCGACACCGTGCTGCTGGCCGACGGCCTCGCCTTCGGCGCCTTGCCGGCGGCCGTCCTCGACGCGATCAGGACGCCCGTCGTGGCGCTGGTCCATCATCCGCTGGCGCTGGAAAGCGGCCTTGCCGCCGAGGTCGCTGCAAAGCTCGCCGACAGCGAGCGGCAGGCGCTCGCCCGGGCCGCGGCGGTGGTGGCCACCAGTGCGGTGACCGCCCGCACGCTGGCCGCCGACTACGGCGTTCCGGCCGAACGCATCACGGTGGCCGAGCCGGGCACCGATCCGGCGCCGCGCGCAACCGGTTCCGGCAATGACGCACCGACCCTGCTGGCGGTCGGGGCCGTCTCCGCACGCAAGGGCTATGCGGTGCTGATGGATGCCCTCGGTCCGCTCAGGGGCCTCGACTGGACCCTGGTCATTGCCGGGGCGACCGACCGCGACCCTGCTGCCTTCGCGCATCTGCGCCGGGCGGTCGGCAGCAACTCGCTCGGCAGCCGCGTCACCTTCGCCGGGCCGCTTTCCGACGCGGCTCTCGACCGCCTCTATGGCCTCGCCGACATTTTCGTCATGCCATCGCTGTACGAGGGCTATGGCATGGTGCTCGCCGAGGCCATGGCGCGCGGGTTGCCGATGGTCACCACCACTGGCGGGGCGGCGGCCGAGACGGTGCCGGAGGGCGCGGCGCTCAAGGTGCCGCCCGGCGATGCGGCCGAACTGAAGCAGGCGATCGCCCGGCTGATTGGCGACAGGGCACTCCGGCAATCGCTGTCCGATGCCGCCTGGGTTGCGGGGAGCCGGCTGCCGCGATGGGACGACACTGCCCGCATCATTGCCGACGTCATCTGCGGCGTCGCCGGAGGAACAGGCCGATGAGCTTCTCGCCCGACTGGCTCGCCCTGCGCGAGCCCGCCGACCATGCCGCCCGCTCGGCCGTCCTGCTGAACCGGGTCGCCGGTCATTTCGCCGGCCGCTCCTCGCTCAACGTGGTCGATCTCGGCTGCGGAACGGGCTCCAACCTGCGGGCGCTGGCGCCGCACCTGCCGGACCGCCAGCGCTGGCATCTGGTCGATCTCGACCAGTCCCTGCTGGCTGCTGCGCGCACCCGGCTCGCCACCTGGGCGGATGAGGCGGGGGAGGAGGACAACGCCCTCGTACTGCTCAAGGGGCGGAAGCAGTTGAAAGTATCCTTCGTCGGCGGTGATCTCACCCGCGATCTCGACCGGTTGCTCAATCCGGGAGCGGAACTGGTCACGGCGGCGGCGCTGTTCGACCTCGCCTCCGCTCCGTTCATCGATGCCTTCGTCGACGAACTCGCGGTCCGCAGGCTGCCGCTCTACACGGTGCTGACCTATGACGGCGCCGAGCGGTGGGAGCCGCCTCACCCGGCCGATGCGGCCATGCTGGCCGCCTTCCACGCGCACCAGAAGACCGACAAGGGATTCGGCCGCGCGGCCGGCCCTGCGGCATCGCGGGTGCTTGCCGAGAGCTTCGGCCGTGCCGGATACCGGGTCCTGCGCGCGCCGAGCCCCTGGCGGCTGGGTGCTGCGGATGCGAAGCTCATGGCCGAACTTGCCACGGGTTTCGCCGGGGCGGTGAGGGAGACCGGGCAGGTCCCGGATTCCGCCGTCGAGGAGTGGCTCAAGGTCAGGCTTTCCGGTTCGTCCTGCGAGGTCGGGCACGAGGACCTGTTTGCCTGGCGCGATTGACCGCCTGCCCGTTTTGCAGGCGCGAGAATCCATTGTGCATTGCAGCAAGAAGACAAGTTTTCTCAGTCTGTTACGCAATCTCGTTGCGCCCGCCGCGACGAGAACGCAATCGACAGAACCATTCTAACGTGACAGCCTTTTTGTCCTAACGACCGGATCCCGAGCGGTCGCGCCGGCCAAGCCCGTCCGGCTCGCGCGGGGCTCTCGCCGGCGCCACCGCAACCCAGGAGGGCGCGATGACCGAGGTCACCCCCGTATCGTCCGACCGCGCCAATGCGATCCGCTTTGACGATGTGTCGCTCGACGACAAGTTCGACCTGAACAAGACGCGGATCTTCGTCACCGGCGTTCAGGCGCTGGTTCGCCTCACCCTGATGCAGAAGGAGCGCGACCGGCGCGCAGGGCTCAACACGGCCGGCTTCGTGTCGGGCTATCGCGGCTCGCCGCTCGGCGGGCTCGACCAGGCCTTCTTCAAGGCCCAGCGCAACCTTCTCGCCTCGGACGTCGTGTTCACCTCAGGGCTCAACGAGGACCTCGCTGCAACCGCCGTCTGGGGCGCCCAGCAGGCCGAGATGCGCGGCGAGGGCAAGTTCGATGGCGTGTTCGGCGTCTGGTACGGCAAGGGCCCGGGCGTCGACCGGTCCGGCGACGTGTTCCGCCATGCCAACCTTGCCGGCACCTCGCCCCATGGCGGCGTGCTGGCCCTGATGGGCGACGACCACACGGCCGAATCCTCCACGGTCGCGCATCAGTCGGAGTTCCACTTCGTCGACGTGATGATGCCGATCCTCAATCCGGCCGGTGCGCAGGAGATCCTGGACTACGGGGTCTATGGCTGGGCGCTGTCGCGCTATGCCGGCGTCTGGACGGCGCTGAAATGCATGAAGGACACGGTGGAATCGACCGGGGTCGTGGACGGCTCGGTCGACCGGGTGAAGATCATCATCCCGACCGAGGACCAGTTCCAGATGCCGCCGGGCGGGCTGGGCATCCGCCCGAACGACGACCGGCACGAGCAGGAGCTGCGCCTGCACATGTACAAGCGGGCCGCGGCGCTGGCCTTCGTGAAGGCCAACAAGATCAACCGGATCATCACCTCCGGCGGTCGCAAGCCGACGATCGGCATCATCACCACGGGCAAGAGCTATCTGGATGTCCGGCAAGCCTTCGACGAACTCGGGATCGACGAGGTCAAGGCCAACGACCTCGGCATCCGCCTGTTCAAGATCGGCTGCCCCTGGCCGCTCGACCCGGGCGAGCTGCGTGACTTCGTCCACGGTCTCGATCTCGTCATCGTGGTGGAGGAGAAGCGCTCGCTGATCGAGGTGCAGGTCCGCGAGGAGCTTTACGGCAATCGCGAGCAGCCGGTCGTCATCGGCAAGAAGGACGAGGAGGGCCGCTGGCTGTTCCCGGTCCACGGTGCGCTCGACCCCAATGACGTGGCCGTCTGCATCGGCGAGCGCATCCTGAAACATGTCGGCCACAACGAGCAGGTGGCCGAGAATGTCGCGCGCCTGAAGGCCGCGCAGGACGTGCTCAAGACCACGCCGGTGATCGCCACCCGCATTCCCTATTTCTGCTCGGGCTGCCCGCACAACACCTCCACCGTGGTCCCCTCGGGCATGCGCGCCTATGCCGGCATCGGCTGCCACTACATGGCGCTGTGGATGGACCGGAACACGGAGGGCTGCACCCAGATGGGCGGCGAGGGCGCCAACTGGGTCGGCGAGGCTCCGTTCTCGAAGCGCGGCCACGTCTTCCAGAATCTCGGCGACGGCACCTACAACCATTCCGGATCGCTGGCGATCCGCTTCGCCATCGCCTCCAAGGTCAACATCACCTACAAGATCCTGTTCAACGACGCGGTCGCCATGACCGGCGGCCAGCGGCACGAGGGCGGCCTGACCATGCCGGCGATCGCCGCGCAGATGCGCGCCGAGGGCGTGGAGCGCATCGCCATCGTCACCGACGAGCCGGGCAAATATGCCGGCATGGGCGTGTCGTTCCCGACCGGAACCAGCATTGACCATCGCGACGACCTGGACGCCATCCAGCGCGAGCTTGCCGGCGTTCCCGGCGTCTCGGTGCTGATCTACGACCAGACCTGCGCGGCCGAGAAGCGCCGGCGCCGCAAGCGCGGCACCTTCCCGGACCCGGTCAAGCGCGTGATCATCAACGAGGCGGTCTGCGAGGGCTGCGGCGATTGCGGCGTCAAGTCCAACTGCGTCTCGGTGCAGCCGCTGGACACCGAGTTCGGCCGCAAGCGGACCATCGACCAGTCGTCGTGCAACAAGGATTTCTCCTGCCTCAAGGGCTTCTGCCCGAGCTTCGTCACCGTCCATGGCGCTGAGTTGAAGAAGGGCCAGGCGCTGGCCGCCGAGGCCGATATCTCGACCCTGCCGGAGCCGGTCATCCCGACCATCGAGCACACCTACAACGTGCTGATCGAGGGCGTCGGCGGCACGGGCATCGTGACGGTCGGTGCCATCCTCGGCATGGCCTGCCACCTGGAGAAGAAGGGCGTCGGGCTGATCGACATGGCCGGCCTTGCCCAGAAGGGCGGCGAGGTGTTCAGCCACATGCGCATCGCGCGCGTGCCCGAGGACATCCATTCCATCCGCGTCCATGCCGGTTCGGCCGACCTCATCCTGTCCGGCGATATCGTTGTGGCCGGCGGCAAGAAGTCGCTTGCCTCGATGAAGCCGACCACAAAGGTGGTGGTGAACACGATCGAGATGCTGCCGGGCCAGTTCACCCGCGACATCAATTTCTCGCTGCCCTCCGAGCGGCTGAAGCGGGCCATTATCGCCCATGCCAGCCGCGAGACGACGCATCTGGTCGATGCCCAGCGCCTCGCCACCGCCCTGATGGGCAATTCGATCGCCACCAACCTGTTCCTCGTCGGCTATGCCTATCAGATCGGCGGGCTGCCGCTGACGGCCGCCGCCATCGAGCGGGCGATCGAACTGAACGGCGAGGCGGTGAAGATGAACATCACCGCCTTCCGCTGGGGCCGCATCTGCGCCCATGACCGGGAGGCGGTGGAAACGCTGGTCGCGCCGGTGACCGCGCCGACCGGTGTCGAGCGGCTGTCGGCGAGCCTCGACGAGATCATCGCCCGGCGGGTGGAGCAGCTGACCCAGTACCAGAATGCCGGCTATGCCGCCCGCTATGCCGATCTGGTCCAGCGCATCGTCAAGGCCGAGGCCGAGCGCGCGCCGGGGCGGCAGGGGCTGGCCGAGGCGGTGGCCCGCAACCTCTACAAGCTGATGGCCTACAAGGACGAGTACGAGGTGGCGCGGCTCTATACCGACGGCAATTTCCTCAAGCAGGTCTCCCGCACGTTCGGCGGACAGGATCTCCGCTTCGAGTTCCATCTTGCCCCGCCGCTGCTGGCCAAGACCGATCCCGTCACCGGCGAGCCGCGCAAGATGAGCTTCGGTCCGTGGATGATGAAGGGCTTCCGTCTGCTCGCGAAGCTGAAAGGCCTGCGCGGCACGGCGCTCGACGTCTTCGGCTACACCCACGAGCGGAAGACCGAGCGGCGACTGATCGAGGACTATGTCGCTGTTCTGGAGGAACTGGCCGCCAAGCTGAACGCGGACAATCATGCCCTCGCGGTCGGCCTCGCCGGCATCCCGGACCGGATTCGCGGCTTCGGCCATGTGAAGGCGCGCAATCTCGAGGTTGCGAAGAAGGAGGAGGCCGCGCTGCTGGCCGAGTTCCGCGCCGGGCCGAAGCCGGAGCTGAAGCTGGCGGCGGAGTAGGGCCGCAGGCTTCTGTGGCCTGCGCCGCGGTAGCGGTGCGTCCTTCGAGGCTCACCCTTCGGGCTCGCACCTCAGGATGAGGAGGGCGGTGAGTTGCATTGGCCTCAATTGACCTTCAGCCGCTGTGCCTGAACGCAGTCGTATTGCAATCCACTACCTTCCTCATCCTGAGGTGCGAGCGGCAGCGAGCCTCGAAGGACGCAGCGACCGGTCTGCAAGCAGCCATCCGGCCGCCTGCCGGTGCTCCCCGATCACGCCGCTTCGTCGGCCCGCCGCCAGGCGGGGAACGGGTCATGGAGCCCGGCATGGGCGGCCGCGTCGAAGCGCGTCGCCGAGGCCTTGCCGACAAGGCATCCGTCCAGCGCCATGCGCATCGACGCTTCGTCCATGCCAATGCCGATGAAGACCAGTTCCTGCCTGCGGTCGCCATAGACCGGATGCCAGTGCCGGCGGATCATCTCGCGCCATTCATCCTGCTGCGGCCAGCGCGGCTTCGGCACGGCCGCCCACCAGAAGCCCATGGCCGAGGTGCGGCAGACGGCGCCGGCGATCGACAGTTCGCCGCACCAGTCGGGCCGGGTCGCCAGCCAGAAGTGACCCTTGGCGCGGACGAGGCCCGGCCAGGTGCGCTTCAGGAAGGCGTCGAACCGGCCGGGATCGAAGGGCCGCGCGGCGCGATAGACGAAGGAGGAGATGCCATATTCCTCGGTCTCGGGGACATGGTCCTTGTAGCCGTAGAGCTCCTTCGCCCAGAGCGGGTGCATTTCGGCCTTCTCCGCGTCGAAACGCCCGGTATCCAGCACGTCGGCAAGGTCCACGCCGGCGAAGTCTGTCTCGATGATCCGGGCGTCGGGATTGAGTGCGCGCACGATGCGCACGACCGTCTCGCGCTCGGCCGGGGCGACATCCGAAACCTTGTTGACGACGATCACGTCGGCGAACTCGATCTGGTCGGTGAGCAGGTCGACCAGCGTGCGCTCATCGGCATCGCCGGCGGTCTCGCCGCGGTCCTTCAGGAAATCCTGGCTGCCGAAGTCCTTCATCAGATTGATGGCATCGACGACCGTTACCATGGTGTCGAGCCGGGCGATGTCCTCGAGCGCCTCGCCATCCTCCGAGCGGAAGGAGAAGGTGGCGGCGATCGGCAGCGGCTCGGCGATGCCGGTTCCCTCGATCAGCAGGTAGTCGTAGCGGCCACTGTCGGCGAGTTGCCGCACCTCGGTCAGGAGGTCGTCGCGCAGCGTGCAGCAGATGCAGCCATTGGTCATCTCCACCAGCTTCTCGTCGGTGCGCGACAGGTTGGCGCCGCCCTCGCGAACGAGATCGGCGTCGATGTTCACCTCCGACATGTCGTTGACGATGACGGCGACGCGCCGGCCCTCGCGATTGTTGAGGATGTGGTTCAGCAGGGTCGTCTTGCCGGCGCCGAGGAAACCGGAAAGCACGGTGACGGGCAGGCGGGAATCGGATCGGGAGGTCATCGGTCGTCCTGAATGTTATACTATAACATCTAAAGACCGGAGGGCTCCCGCGCAAGCCTCTGCTGCCGGCCGCATCGGGGCGGCCGGCGCGATCAACAGGTTTCAGGGCAGGTCGTCAGCCGAGGAGCTGGCCGCCATCGACCACGACCGTCTGGGCCGTGACCCAGGCTGCGAGCGGCGAAGCGAGGAACATCACCACGTTTGCCACCTCCTCCGGCGTGCCGAGGCGCCGGAAGGGGATCGAGGACAGGATGCGGTTGTAGAGCGCGGGGTCGGATGTGCGCCGCGCCTCCCAGGTGCCGCCGGGAAACTCGATGGAGCCCGGCGCCACGCAGTTCACGCGGATGCCCTTGGGCGCCAGCGCCGCCGCCTGGCTGGTTGTGTACTGGATCACCGCCGCCTTGACCGCCGCATAGGCGGGCGTGCGGGTGGAGGCGCGGTAGCCGGAGATCGACGACACGTTGACGATCGAGGCGCCGGACGAGGCCTCAAGGAAGGTCAGGGCGGCACGGCTCGCCCGGACCGTTGCCATGACGTCGACGTTGAGGCCCCTCTCCCAGCCCTCGTCGGTGTCGCCCATGCCGAAGCCGGAGGCGTTGTTGACCAGCACGTCGATGCCGCCGAGCGCTGCAGCCGCGGCGGGGATATAGGCCGCGATGGCCTCGGCGCTGGCCAGATCGCAGGAAGCAGCATGGGCGGTCACGCCGTGGGCGGTGATCTCGGCGGCCGTTGCCTTCAGTCCGTCCTCGCCGCGGGCGCAGATGGAGACCGCCGCACCCGCGGCGGCAAATCCGATGGCGATGGACCGGCCGATCCCGCGGCTGCCGCCGCACACCACCACCCGCCTGCCGCTGAAATCGAACGCCATGTCGTCTGCTCCCTTGTTCCGACCGGCGGGGAGACTGCCACGGCTCGCCGGGTCAGGCACTGCCGTGCCGGCAAGGTCTGCCATGCCCGGCGGGCAGGCAGCGGCTAGTGGCCGGCCGCCGGCCGGCGTTCGGGGAGCCGCGACAGTTCCTCGGCCAGGATCGCCTGAACCAGCCGGATGCGCGGGCTCTGCTCCAGTTCCCGGTGCGTGACGAGCCAGACCGGAACGGGGATGGGCGGCAGGTCCGGCGCGACCCGCCGCACGCCCGGCGTGCGGTCCGCCACCTCGCGCAGCATGCCGCCGATCCCGAGCCCGCGCCTGACCATCTCCCAGATGGCGACCGCCGAATCCGACGCCAGGCGAAAGTCTGCCGCGTCCACCGGGATGCCGATCCCCTTCATGAAATCGGCGAAATGCGCGGCGTCCTCGAAGCAGATCAGGTCGCCCCGCGCCAGATCGGCCGGACCGGCCGGCATGCCGTTGCGGGCGATCCAGTCGTCCGATGCGTAGAAATGCGCCTCGGTGTCGCAGATGTGCTGGCCGACCAGGCCCGGCCGGTCGGGCTTCACATGGCGGATGGCGATGTCGGCCTCCCGGCGATGCAGGTCGCTGAGTGCGTTGGAGGCGACCACCATGATGGTGATCTGGGGGGCGGCCGCACGGATGCGCGCGACGATGTCGGGCAGGATATAGGCGGCATAGGAATCGGTGGCCGACAGGCTGACCCGCCCGCCGATCTCCTGCACCCGGCCGCTGGCCGCCAGCGCCATGGCCTCCGCCGCCTCGCCCATGGACCGGCTGTAGGCCAGCAGATCCGCCCCGGCGAGGGTCAGCACCAGCTTGCGGCCGATCCGGTCGAAAAGGGCAATGCCGAGTTCGGCTTCCAGCGCGCTGACCTGCCGCGACAGGGTCGGCTGGGTCAGTCCCGTCTGGCGCGCCGCAGCCGACAGGGAGCCGGCGGTCGCCGTCATGTGAAAGGCGCGCAGCAGGTTCCAGTCCAGAGTTCTCATGCGCTTGCGTATATCATGGCTTCAGATTTCGGCAATTTCGTCGTTCTGTGCATATGCTAGGCCTGCGCCGCACAGGAGATCGGCCCATGAGCCTCGCCAGCGACGCCCGATTCTGGGACCGATCGTCCCGAAAATATGCTGCATCGAAGATCGCCGACCCGGGCGGCTATGAACGCACGCTCGAGCGCACGCGCGCGCTCCTGCGCGCCGGGGACAGCGTTCTGGAACTGGGCTGCGGCACCGGAACCACCGCCCTGCGGCTGGCCGATGCCGTGCAGGCCTATCTGGCAACCGACCTGTCCGAGGGGATGATCGCGATTGCCCGGCAGAAGCTGGCTGCCGGACCGGTCGCCTCACTGGCGTTCCGCGTTGCCACGGCCGAGGACTTGCGCGGAGAGGCGGACAGGTTCGATGCCGTGCTCGGCTTCAACTATCTGCATCTCGTGCACGACCTTCCGGCGACGCTTGCCAGCATCCATGGCCTTGTGAAGCCGGGCGGCCTGTTCATCTCCAAAACCCCCTGTCTTGGCGACATGACGCCGCTGATCCGGCTTGTCCTGCTGCCCGCCATGCGGGCCATCGGCAAGGCGCCGCATGTCCTCTCGCTTCGGGCCGACGATCTTGAGGGGGCAGTGCGCGCAGCGGGCTTCGACGTCATCGCGCGCGAGGCCCATGCCACCAGGGGACGGGACCGTCGTCCGTTCCTCGTCGCCAGAAAGCCGTGACGGCGCGGGGAGCGCGTCTCGCGCGCGCCCGCTCAGGCCCTCAGGCCGAGGTCTGCCGCCGACAGCCAGAACACCTCGCCGGTGCTGTCCTGCGAATCCAGCCAGAGGAAGGGCAGGTCGAACTCCTCCTCGAGGATCTCGGCGCCGGTTCCGATCTCGCAGAGCAGCCCGCCGTGCTCGGTCAGGTGGTCACCCGCCTCGCGCAGGATACGTCGCACGATATCGAGCCCGTCGGGCCCGCCGGCATGGGCCATGACCGGCTCGGCGCGATATTCGGGCGGGAAGGCTGAGACCTCCGCCTCGGCGACATAGGGCGGGTTGGCGATGATGAGATCGTAGTGCCGGCCCGCGACCGGCGCGAACAGATCCCCCGCCATCAGGTTGATCCGGTCTTGCATGTCATGGTCCGCGACGTTGAGCGCTGCCACCTCCAGCGCCTCGGCGGACAGGTCGACGGCGTCGATGGTGGCCTCCGGAAAGGCCATGGCCGCCAGAATCGCAAGACAGCCGGACCCGGTGCACAGGTCGAGGATGCGGGTGACGGCCATCGGGTCGGGCACGGGGCCTGCGCCCTCCTGCACGAGGCCGCCGGACATCATCAGTTCGCCCAGATAGGAGCGCGGCACGATCACCCGCTCGTCGACCCGGAACGGAATGCCCTGGATATAGGCCCGGCCGAGCAGGTAGGAGGCGGGCTTGCGGGTGGCGACACGCTGCTCGATCAGGTCGAGCAGCCGGAGGCGCTCGGGCCGGGTCAGGCGAGCATCCAGCCACGGGTTCAGGTCGTCGATGGGCAGCGACAGGCCCTCCAGCAGGATGAACGCGGCTTCGTCCAGCGCGCTCGTCGTGCCGTGGCCGAAGGCGATGCCGGCCGCGCGGAAGCGCCCGACCGCATGGCGCAGCAGGTCGCGGATGGTCAGGAACGTATCGGCGAGGTCGGCCGGGACAAGGTCGGCCTGGGCAGGGCCGGCGGGCGGGCGGGGAGCCATGTCGGGCATCCTGGACGGAGAGGCGGGCGCTAGGTCCCGGGTTCTGCCGGTCTAGACAGCGGCGGTGGCGCGTTCAAGGCTTCGTGAGCGGTGAAATGCCTTCGCGGCCACGGCCGGCCTGCCTTGGCGCCGCCCAACTCGGCCCCGATGGTTGCCTTGCGGATCGTCGGCATCGGAGGCATTGTCGCCTGATGCCGGTGCGCCGGATCGGGCCGAATGTGGCGGGCAGCCGGCCCCTTGCACGCAATCCCAACCGGGACGACGAGAGAACCGACGTGACCTTCAGGACCATGCTCAGGGTGCTCACCATCGCTTTCGCCGTCGTGGCGGGAACGACGGCGGGATCGGCGCGCAACCCCTCCACCGAGCCGCCGGGTGCGGCGCCGACGCTGCGCGAGGCAATCCGCTCGTCGGTCTATGGCAATGTGCTGGCCGCGCGCGTGGCAGCCAATGCCCGCGACACGGCCGCGGCCTCGGTGTTCTGGCGCGCCGCGCTGCGCCGGGACCCGCGCAATGCGGAAATCCTCGAGCGGGCCTTCGTCGCAACCCTTGCCGACGGCAATGTCGATGACGCCGTCCCGCTGGCCGAGCGGCTGGTCCAGGTCGACCGGCAGCACCGCCTCGCCCGCCTCGCACTCGCCATCCGGGCGGTGAAGCAGCGACAGTTCCAGACCGCACGCACGCATCTGATCGCTGCTCCGCGCGCCGAATCGGATCTGACCTCCGCGCTGCTGATCGGCTGGACGCAGCTTGGTTCCGGCGATGCCAATGCCGCCGTGGCTTCCGTCGACCGGCTCTCCGGGCAGGACTGGTACACGCTGTTCAAGAACTTCCACGCCGGGCTGATTCTCGATGCCGCCGGCCGCAGGGCCGATGCCGGTGCGCGGCTCGAGGAGGCCTACAAGCAGGATTCCACCATCCTGCGGATCGTCGATGCCTGGGGCCGCTGGGTCTCGCGCGGGCGCTCGACGGAAGACGCCCGCCAGGTCTATGCGGCCTATGACAAGGTGATCCCCAACCATCCCGTGGTCGCGGATGCGCAGCAGCGGCTGGCCGGCGAGCGCGCAACCCTGCCGGTTCTCGTCCGCAACGCCCAGGGCGGCGCCGCGGAGGTGCTGTACGGGCTGGGTTCCGCGCTGTCGCGGCAGGGCGGCGAGGATCTCGCGCTGATCTACCTGCAACTCGCCCGCTGGCTGGAGCCGACCCACGAACTCGCCATCCTGTCGCTCGCCGATCTCTACGAATTCCTGAAGCTTCCGCGCCGCGCCATCGCCGTGTTCGACGCCATGCCGGACACTTCGCCGCTCTACCGCAACGCCCAGATCCAGCGTGCGCTGAACCTCAACGAGGTCGAGCAGGTGGACGAGGCCCGCAAGGCGCTGCAGGCCCTGATCGACCGCAAGGCGGATGACATCGAGGCCCTGCAGGCGCTCGGCAACATCCTGCGCGCGCGCAAGATTTTCGCGGAAGCCGCCGAGGTCTATTCGCGCGCCCTGGCGCTGATCCCCAACCCGTCCTCCCAGCACTGGGTCTATTTCTATTTCCGCGGCATCGCCTACGAGCGGACCAAGCAATGGGCGAAGGCCGAGGCCGACCTGCGGCGCGCCATGGAACTGGTGCCGGAGAACAACGCGCGCGGGCGCGCGCAGGTGCTCAACTATCTCGGCTATTCGTGGGTCGACCAGGGCATTAACCTGCAGGAAGGGCTCGAACTGGTCCGCAAGGCGGTCGAGCTGACCCCCGAGGACGGCTATATCGTCGACAGCCTCGGCTGGGCCTATTACCGCATGGGCCGCTTCGAGGAGGCCGTCGTGGAGCTGGAGCGGGCCATCGAACTGCGTCCCGAGGACCCGGTCATCAACGATCATCTGGGCGATGCGTACTGGCGCGTCGGCCGGCGGCTGGAGGCGCAGTTCCAGTGGAACCATGCGCGCGACCTGAAGCCCGAGCCGGACGACCTGCCGCGCATCCTCAACAAGATCGCCAACGGGCTTGCTGCCGACACGGTGGAGCCGCAGCAGGCGACCGGACAGGCCGCGCCCGCCCAGCAGCGCTCGCCAAACTGAGCCGCATCCCGATCCGGCCCTGGCCGTGCGTCCCGTCGTGAGCGGCGGCGTCCTTGCCGAACGGGCACCCGCCAAGGTGAATCTCACGCTGGCGGCGCGCCGGCGGCGGCCCGACGGGTATCATGACCTCGAGAGCCTCGTGATGTTCGCCGCAACCGGCGACGATCTCACCTTCGTACCGGGCGGCGAGAGTTTCCACCTGACCGTTTCCGGCCGGACCGCTGATGCTGCCGGCCTGCCAGACGACAATCTGGTGCTTCGGGCGGCCAGCCATCTTGCCGCGCTGGTTCGCGGCTTGCCGCGTGGCAGGTTCAGGCTGACGAAGCGCCTGCCGGTGGCGGCCGGGCTGGGTGGCGGATCGTCCGATGCGGCGGCCGCCCTGCGGCTGCTGGCGCGCGCAAGCGGCCTTGCCCCGGACGATCCCCGCCTGGTCGAGGCGGCAAGGCTGACCGGTGCCGACGTGCCGGTCTGCCTGGCCTGCAGGTCGCGGATGATGCGCGGCACGGGAGCCGAACTCGGCCCGGTGCCCGGCCTGCCGTTCCTGCCGGCGGTGCTGGTCAATCCGGGTGTCGCCGTGTCCACGCCGGACGTCTTCCGACGGCTCGGGTTGGCGCCGGGCGAGGAGAGGCCCGGCGATCCGGCGGCCGCTGTCGAGACCATGGACTGGCCGGACCGGCGCTCCGCGCAGCGCGCGGCCCTGGTGCAGCTGGCCTCGACCTCGCGCAACGATCTGGAGGTGCCGGCACAGGCCATCGCCCCGGGGGTGGGGGAGGCGCTCGCCCTGTTGAGCAGAACGGATGGATGCCGCCTTGCCCGCATGTCTGGCTCGGGTGCCACAATATTCGGCCTGTTCGACAGCGGTCGCGCGGCCGCGGCGGCGGCGAGCGCGGTGCGGCAGGTTCGGCCGCACTGGTGGATCCGGCCGACCGTGCTCGCCTGAGCGGGGGTCAGCCTGGCAGAAAGGCGGTTACGCCGCCGGCCCCGGTGATCGTTCTGACCTCGGCGCCATAGAGCCTTTCAAGGTTAGCCTGCCGGAGAACCTCGCCAGCCGGGCCGGTGGCCATGAGCCCACCATCGCGCAGCAGGGCCACCCGGTCGGCATGACCCAGCGCCTGGTTCGGGTCGTGGGTGGTAAAGAGCACTCCAAGGCCATCGCCCGCCAGCCGGCGGATCTGCCGCATGACCTTGCCCTGGTTGCCGAAGTCGAGGCTGGCAGTTGGCTCGTCCAGCACCACATAGCGTGGTTCCTGGGCCAGCGCGCGCGCGATCAGGACCAGTTGGCGCTCGCCGCCTGAAATCTGCGTCGTCGGCCGGTCGGCAAGATGGGCGACGCCCATGCGCTCGAGCATGCTGTCGACGACCGCCCGGTCGCGGGCCGACGGCTTCGCGAACAGGGTGCCATGGGCGGAGCGGCCCATCATCACGACCTCCCGCGCCGTGAACGCAAAGGTGCCGCCATGAGCCTGGGGGACATAGCCGATGAGGCGCGCCCGTGCGGGCGCCGGCACGCTGGCAATGGTCCGGTCGTCCACCCACACGGCTCCGGAGCGCGGCGGAATGAGCCCGATCATCGTCTTGAGCAGCGTGGTCTTGCCGCCGCCGTTCGGGCCGAGCAGCGCCAGCACCTCGCCCGGAGCGAAGGAGAGGGTGACATCGCGCCCGACGGTGTGGCCGCGATAGCCGAAGCCGAGACCTGCCGCCGTGATGGTCACGACCAGCCCCCGCGCGAGGTGGCGAGCAGCCAGATGAAGAACGGCGTGCCGACGACGGCGGTCAGGATGCCGAGCGGAATTTCCACGGGCGCCATGGTTCGGGCCAGCGTGTCGATCAGCAGCAGATAGCCACCCCCGAGAATGGCCGCGGTCGGCACGAGCTTTCCAAAATCCGGGCCGACCAGGAACCGGGCAAGATGAGGCACGACCAGCCCGACCCAGCCGATCACGCCTGCAGTCGCAACGCTTGCCGCAGTCGTCAGGGTGGCCGCCGCGACGATGGCAATGCGCAAGAGGCCGGTCGGCAGGCCCAGCGCCCTCGCCTCCTCTTCCGGCAGCGACAGCGCATTCATGCGCCAGCGCAGAGCCATGAGCACGATCGTCCCCGCCAGAACCGGGCCGACGAGCGGAAGAAGGTCGGGCGGTGCGGTGCCCGACAGGGAGCCAAGCAGCCAGAAGGTCATGGCCGGAAGCTGGTTATAGGGGTCGGCGAGCACCTTCACGAGGCCGACGCCGGCCCCCAGCAGCGCGCCGACAACCACCCCGGTCAGCACCAGGGTCAGGATCGGGTCGCCGGACCGGATCGTGGCACCCACCGCATAGACGGCGACCACTGCCACGATGCCGCCGGCGAATGCCGCCGCCTGGATCCCGAAAATGCCGAAGGACAGGAGGATGCCGATCACCGCACCAAGTGCGGCACCCGAGGAGGCCCCGAGAATATCAGGCGAGACCAGAGGATTGCGAAACAGGCCCTGGAATGCGGTCCCTGCCACCGCAAGGGCCGCGCCGCAGACGAGCGCGGCAATCACGCGCGGCCCGCGGATGGAAAACACCACCGCCTCCACCGAGGCCGGAAGGCCGGACGGCGTGCCGGAGAGGCGCGACCACAGGGCGAGGATCAGGTCGGATGGGGCCACGGGAAACCGGCCGACGCCGAAGGCCACGAGCAGGCCGAGGACAAGGACGGCAACCGCCACGCCGCCGCCGAACGCGCCTCTTGACACCATGGTCAGTCGCGCCCGGCCAGGACCCGGTCGATCTGCTGATCGGTTGGGGTCAGGTGATAGAAGAGCGTGTAGAAGTCGCGGGTCAGGCTCCGCATATCCTCCGGGAACAGGGTCGGGTACAGGACCTTTCCGAGCCACCACAGGCCGATCAGCCGGTTGACCGAGGGCGGGAAGTCGACCCATCCGAAAGGCAGCTTGGGTGACAGGTGGATCCGGCCGTCGGCGACCGCCGAGACACCGGCCCAGGCGGGGTCGGTGCGGACAGTCGCCGCGAAGGTCTGGTCGATGGTGACGATGATCTCGGGGTTCCAGACCAGCACCTGCTCGAGCGAGACCTGCGCGAGACCGCGTCCCGGCGCGCCGCTCGCGACATTGACGGCGCCGAGGAACTCGACGGCCTCGACATTGATGGAACCGGACAGGCCGGTCTCCAGACCGCGCGGACCACGCGCATAGTAGACGCGCGGCCGGCGGGTCGGAGTGACCGTTCCGGTGCGCGACAGCAGTGTGCGCATCGTGTCATCGCACCAGTCCGCGAGGACCTTCGCGCGTTCGCGACGATCGAGGAGCTGACCCAGCGTCTGGTAGGTGCCGGCTGCCACGTCGAGACGGCCATCAAGCAGGGCGTAGGGAATCCCCGTCTGGCCCTGGGCCCGATCCGCCAGTTCCGCGAAGGGGCGGCGGACGGAGCCGGCGTCGATGATCAGGTCGGGCTGGAGTGCAAGCACCAGTTCGAGGTTGGCTGTGTTGCCACGACCTGTGATGCGGCCGACCTCCGGCCTTGACCCGACCTCAGGCAGCAGGAACTCGCGCTCCTCCGGCCGGTTGGCGCGCGGCCAGCCAATCAGCAGGTCCGGAGCCAGCGTGTAGATGAGGATGGCGGCCGGCGGGCCGGCGGGGAATATCCGGCGCACGCTGGCTGGAATCGTGATGCGTCGGCCGGCACCGTCCAGCACGAAGGGCGTACGCGCAGTGGCAGCCGGTGAAGCCAGGCCAAGGGCGGCGGGCAGGGCGGTCAGACCCGTCAGGACGGCGCGGCGATCGGGCATGGCTCGACACTAGGCCGGTTGTGCGTTGCCTTCAACGCCGCGCCGCCTCCAGAATCGTCACCATCGCGGCAAAACCGCGCCGACGCGCGTGGTCCAGCGGCGTGACACCCTGACGGTCGGCGATACGGATGTCGGCCCCGGCCTCCACCAGCGCGCGCGCCGTCTCGACATGGCGCCGGCCGCCATCGCCGAGGATCACCGCCTCGATCAGCGCGGTCCAGCCCAGGTTGTTGACGTGGTCCAGCGGCGCGCCGGCGGCGATCAGGCGGCGGACCACGCCGTCATGGCCGAGATGGGCCGCGGCGATCAGCGCCGTGCCGCGATAGGGGCTTGTGATGGCTTTCGGATCGCCTCCGACGGCGATGGCGACCGCCATGGTCTCCTCGTCATCGGCGACCGCCGCGATGGTGATCGCGTCATAGGCCCGGCTGTCGAGGGCGCGCGGATCGGCGCCGGCGGTGACGAGGGCGCGTATCGCCTCGCGGTGGCGGCCATGGGCCGCAACGTGAAGCGGCGTGCGACCATGGCCGTCGCGGGCGTTCGGGTTCTCGCCGGACGCTGCCAGCCTCGCTATGGCTGCCACATCACCCGAATGGGCGGCGGCATGCAGGCCGCGATAGGCGGCGACCTCGGCCGGGTCCGGTGGAACCTGCGCCCGGCCCGGGCCTGCACCGGCAAGCACAAGACCGGCGATAACAAGACCGGCGAGGACAAGGGCGGCGAACCGGCGGGCGGATCCGGCCATTGCCTTTTCACCAGGTCAGTTCGGCAATGGCGATGCGGTTTTCCGCCAGCGGAACGGCGCGGGCGATCACCCGCTCCTCGTTGAACAGGCCGATCACCGGCCGGCCGACCTCGCCAGCCGGCAGCCGGACGCTGGTGGCGGCATCGGTCGGCACGCCGCGGGTGACATCGGACGGTTCGCGCCCGTCGAGCACCACCACGTCACGCGGAATGCCGAAATAGCCGCGCGGGCGGGTCATCCGGACGATGGCACCGGCCTGCCGCTCGGCCTCGGCGACCGGCGGGGCCGGTCTCAGGTGGACGACGTCCGAGGAGCGCGGGAAGGGCGAGCGGAACGTGTGGGTGACGGGATGGCCCTCGACCGCCACAACGAACTCCAGGCAGTCCTCGTACGAGGCGGTCACCGGACCCCAGCGCCCGTCCGGCCCGGTGGTCTTCCTCGCCAGCGGCTCGCCGCGGCGGGCCGCCGTGCCGGGGTCGATGCGCCAGACCTCGACCTCGGCATTGCCGACGGGCCGGTTCGACGGCACGCCGCGCGGATTGCCGGTGACGAGGCCGTCGAGCACCACCTCGCTGTCCGGCTGGACTCCGATCAGGGCCGGCTCACGCCCGCCGATGAAGCGGTAGAGCTCGCGGAAGGCGCGCGGGTGGAAGGCCACCTCGCGGTGGTCGAGGGGGCCGAGGCCGATATTGGTGGCGCCGCGCAGGGTCGGACCCTCGGTGGTGATGCCGGTCGGCACTCCCGGCCGGCCGATCAACCGGGCATCGGCCTGCGCGAACTTGTCATTTCCCTCGCTGTAGAGCGTCAGGAAGGCGGTGCCCGGCACGACGTCCGTGTCCCGGGCGTTCAGCCGCGTCAGGAACGGGCCTGCGCCGTTGAATTCGCTGCCCGGAGCCTGGGGCCAATGGAACACGCCACGGTTCGGCGTGCCGCAGAGAGCCGCATGGCTGACCTGGGATGCGCCATCTGCGAGGACGATGAAATTGCGGATGGCATTGCCGCCGCGTGACGAGCCGACAAGCGCGAGCCGGTCGGAACCGGTGCGGGCAAGCGTCGTGCGCACGACGGCTGTCAGCTCGCGCAGCTGATCCTCGGTGCCGGAGCGGCCCGGCATCGGCACGGCGTCGTCGCTGCGGGCGAGCGGATCGGTGAAGTTGAAGGCCACCAGCCGATCCTTCGGCCAGCCGTTCTGGGCGAATCGCCAGAGCGTCGTCATCCAGAGCGCCGCATGATCGCCGTTGCCGTGGCAGAACACGATGGGCGGCGGGGCGGCGGCCTGAGCGAAGGCGGTGGACAGGGGCCGGAGCAGAGCGGCCGCTGATAGTGCGGCCGTGGCCGCCACGAACTGGCGTCGCGTGGTTTTCATGAGCGTTTTTCTCCCGGCCGGATGGTCCGATGACGCGGCAGTCAGGTCAAGGCGGACCTGCACCCGGCAGATGTCGGCAGGATGTCGGGAGAGACCCGCCGCTTGTCGACGGATCATCGCCGTGCGGCCATAATCGCCACCTATCACCCGCTTTTCCTCGATCAAGTCGAACAGACCGCGCAGCCGCCGCGCGCGGCGGACATGGGCCATGCTGCGCTATTTCGAAACCCGCCTCGACCCCGTCGCTCCGCCGCCCGGCTCCGGGCCGCCGGCGGGCCTCCTTGCCTTCTACTGGTACTTCATCGCGCAGGCGAAGGGGCTGTTCGCGGCCCTGTTCGTTGTCGGCATGGTGGCGGCCGTTCTGGAAACGGCGATCCCCTATTTTATCGGCCGGCTGATGGCGATCCTGACCGAGACGCCGCGCGAGGCCCTGTTCCAGACGGCCTGGCCGACATTCGCGGCCATGCTGTTCGTGGTGCTGGTCGCCCGCCCGCTGGTGCTGTTCCTCCAGCGGCTGATCGCCAATCACGGCATTTCGGCGCCGCTCAACACCCTGACGCGCTGGCAGAGCCATCACCACGTCGTGCGCCAGTCGCTTGGTTTCTTCCAGAACGATTTCGCCGGCCGGATCGCCAATCACGTCATGCAGGCCGGCAGCGCGGTGCGCGAGACCGCGCTCGCGTCCATGCGCTCGGTGCTGCACATCCTGTTCTACGGGATAGCGGCGACCGGCCTCATGGTGGCGCAGGACTGGCGGCTGGCCGTGCCGATCTTCGCCTGGTTCTGCCTCTACGTGGCGCTGCTGGTCGCGATGGTTCCGCGCATGCGCGACACCGCGCGGGTGGCCTCCGCCAAACGGTCTGCGGTGACCGGCAAGGTGGTCGACAGCTACACCAACATCCTCACTGTCAAACTCTTTGCCCGCGCCGCCGACGAGGATCGCTACGTGCGCGACAGCATGGTGGAGCAGCATGCGGCCTTTCTGGCCCAGCACCGGCTGAACACGCTGTTCACGGTTCTGCTCAACGTGCTGAACGCCCTGCTGCTGGCGATCACCGGCACCCTGGCGGTGCTGCTCTGGCAGTCCGGCACGGTGGAGATCGCGGCGGTCGCCATGGTCCTGCCGCTGACTATCCAGATCATCGCCATGTCCGGCTGGGTCGCGGCCGAGATCCAGGGCATCTTCGAGAATGTCGGCACCGTGCAGGAGAGCATGGGCTCGATCGCCCGGCCGCTGACCATGCAGGACGCACCCGCCGCGCGGCCGCTTGAGGTCGCAGGCGGGGGCATCGCCTTCGACCGCGTCACCTTCGGCTATGGCCGGGCCGACCTGCCGGTGATCCGCGACCTGACGCTGACCATCCGGCCGGGCGAGAAGGTCGGGCTCGTCGGGCGGTCGGGCGCAGGCAAGTCCACCCTGGTCAGCCTGCTGCTGCGCTTCCACGACGTGGAGGCCGGCGCCATCACCATCGACGGACAGGACCTGCGTGAGGTTACGCAGGAGAGCCTGAGGCAGGCGATCTCCGTGGTCACGCAGGACACCTCGCTGCTGCACCGCTCGATCCGCGACAATATCAGCTATGGCCGCCGCGATGCGGACGAGGCGCTGATGCGGGCGGCGGCGGGAAGGGCGGAGGCGGACAGCTTCATCGACGGGCTGCGCGACAGTGCCGGCCGCACAGGCTACGACGCCCATGTGGGCGAACGCGGCGTCAAGCTGTCCGGCGGCCAGCGCCAGCGCGTCGCCATTGCCCGCGTGATCCTCAAGGACGCGCCGATCCTGGTGCTGGACGAGGCGACCGCTGCCCTCGACAGCGAGGTGGAGGCGGCCATCCAGGACAGTCTCGGGGACCTGATGGCCGGCAAGACGGTGATTGCCATCGCTCACCGCCTCTCGACGCTGCAGATCATGGACCGTCTCGTCGTGCTCGACAGGGGGCGCATCGTCGAGGAGGGCTCGCATGCCGAACTGCTCGCGCGCGGCGGACTTTACGCCCAGCTCTGGGCGCGCCAGTCAGGCGGCTTCATCGTCGCGCCGGCCGGCGAGGCGGAGGCCAGGCCGCAGCCGGCGGAGCCGGCCCTCAGTTGACGCAGTCGAGCGGCAGCACCACGGGGAACGCATAGTCCTGCATGCTGGGCATGCGCTGCGGCTCGCCGCCCGGCATGGCGACGAGCGTCACGTCCTGCGCCCGCAGGAAGCGCTGGATGGCCTCGTGGCTGATCGCGGTGCCGGCCCGGCCGACGAATTGCGGGTCATTGGCCACGCCGACGACGAGGCCGTTCTGGTCATAGATCGGCGCGCCCCAGGGTTCCTCGACGGCCCCGCCCTGGAACTGGAAGCGCGTCGTGCCGGCTGTCGCCCCGGGGGAGGCGATCACCGTCGTCTCGGCGACCGTCACCTGGCCGATCACCCGCCGGGCCGGATAGCCGACCACGGTCAGCCGCTCGCCCGCTCTCAGGCCCTCGCCTGCGATCCGGAAGGGCGCGACCGGGCTCAGCAGGCCCGGCACGCGGAACAGGGCGAGGTCGAGTTCGGCATCGTCGGCGACCTTGACCAGCGGAAT
Organism: Phreatobacter sp.; assembly: GCF_051860605.1. GTDB lineage: Bacteria > Pseudomonadota > Alphaproteobacteria > Rhizobiales > Phreatobacteraceae > Phreatobacter. The sequence goes on from NZ_JBHYDR010000013.1 coordinate 128,703, forward strand.
GCGCTGACCGCCCTGGCGCGCAATCGCCACCGAGGTGCAGGTGCGGACCGAATGATAGGTGGTCAGCACATGGCCGTGGCGGCTGACATAGAAGCCGGTGCCATAGGCGATCACCTGGCCGGGGGCGGAGCGGCCGGCCGCCAGCAGCTCCGACATGGCGCAGAGGTCGATGCCGGTCCGCTCGTCGACGTGACCGCCGGCGAAGACGATGCGGATGTTCCAGGTGCAGCCCTGGCTGGCCAGCTTGCGCAGGTGGAACCGGCCCTGGGGCCGAAGGGTGCCGGTGCCGAGATGGTCGTTGCCCCAGCTGGCGGCGCCCTGGCTCTGGGTGAACAGGCCGACGACGGTCGCCGGGCCCTGGTTGACGATCATAGTATCAACTGAGCGGTTGGGCGGCTGCGACTGCGTCGTCGGCGGCGAGGGGTCGCGATCGTTGCGTGCGCGCACGCCCTGTCCGCCGAAGTCGAGCTGGGACACCTGGCAGATGTTCTGGTTGCGCTTTTCCTCGACCTGGTCGTTCTGGAAGATCACGAAGATGTCCCAGTTGCAGCCGCGTGCCGCCTCGCCCCGAAACTGCCAGCGCTGGTTCTGCCGGATCGTCCCCGCCAGCTTGTCATAGCCCCAGTTCTGGTCGGCGACCGGGGTCGCGAAGACCGCGACGATCGGACTGGCATTGCGGTTGACGATGAAGGCCTGCGGGTTCGCCGCGGGCGGTGTCTGGGCGCGGGCCGGGACCGCGAGTGCCAGACCGGCCAGCATGGCGAGCGTCGGCAGCCAGAGACACCAGAAGCTCGATCGCCGGTCACGCATGGCCATGCCGCAGTTTGACGCAAAGCCCAAGTCTAGTCAGCACACGGCTTGCTGTCACCCGGTGTGACGCATGGGAAAGGGCCGGGACCGCTGAGCGATCCCGGCCCTTGGCCGATGGTGATGGTCGGGTCAGAGGCGGATGCGGTTGCCGTTGCCCGGGGTCGGAGCCGGGGCCGGAGCCGGGGCGGGAGCCTGGGTCGACGGCGCCTGGCGCTGCTGACCGGCGAGGCGCTGCGTGGTCGCCTCCCAGAAGCGCTCCAGCGAGCCGCGGGCGGCCTGGGCGGTGCGGGTGGCGCAGCCCTCTTCGCCGAGGAAGGCCTTGGCGTCCTGCTCGCCGATATTGGCGGCCTCGGCCGTCGGGCTCTGCGGGTTGCGGCGGGCTTCCTCGGCCATCGCCTTGATGGCCTCGAAGGTCGGCATCGGCAGGAAGTCGCAGCGGCTGTCGTACCAGAGGCTGAAGCCGGCGAGGTAGCTGGCCCGGATGAGGCGGGCTTCGCGGTCGTTGTGGTTGAACACCTCGGCGATGCGGCCGTCGACGACCGCCTGGACGAGGTGGCGGTGCTGGTAGGTGTTGGCGAGGGCCGGAGCGGCAAGCACGGTGGCGGCGCAAGCGGCGAGGATGAAGGTCTTGAACTTGGTCATGGTCATGCTCCCTGATCTCTGTCCGGCCGAACCATCCGGCCTGGTGAAAACAGGTTTAGGGGCAAGCCGGGATCGGCGGGATTGCTGCGGGTTGCGGCGCCTTGCGAGCGGATGGAGGCGTGTTGGGGACGGCTGACGCACCGCTGCCGCGGCCACAACGCAAGAGCCCCGGCCGCAGGGGCCGGGGCTCGTGGCAGGGCAGAGATCGCAGCACAGCGATGGCACGACAGCCGAGTGGGCTGGCTCAGGCGGCCTTCGGGTCCCGCACCAGGTAGTCGCTGCTGCAGAAGGCCACGGCATTGGCATGGCTCTTGGCGACGCGCGTCATGTTGGTGATCAGCCGGGCGGTCTCCTCCTCGTCGAGAGGGGCGGATGTGGCCCGCGCCCCGCGGGGGTCCAGCCGCGGCAGCACGGCCGGGTCGCGTACCACGATGGCGGTGAGGCGGAAGCGGCCGGTGATCGGCTGGACAGGCTTCGGCTCGCGCATCAGCAGGATCCGCCCGCCCTCGACCGTTGCATCGAAGGGCGAGGGCAGCCATCGCACCGCGTCCTGGAACGTGATGTCCCAGATGCGCTGGCCGCTGGGACCGGGATCGCGCGAGAACATGACATAGAGCTTGAGCGGGCGGTCCAGATCCTCGGGCAGCAGTCCGTCGATGGCGAACAGGCCCTTGTGCCGGCCGATCTCGAACACCGGGGGGCCGGCGGCGGCCGCCGTCGCGCCCTCGAAGAAGCGGGTCGTGCCGTATTGCTCGATGGCAAGGTGCGGCCCGCCGCCCGGCGAGGCGGGAACATCCGGGCCGAGCTCGCGGACCAGTGCCTTGTGGGTCCGCTCGAGGGCGTCGGGGTCGATCACCTCGGTGGCGGTGATGACCTGCCGGGTGAAGTCGAGGGCGGGCGCCTCGAAATCGGTCGGGCGGAACTGGTAGCCGGCCGGGTCATGGCGTCCGGCGGCGCCGCGCACGATGGCGATGCGCTTGTTGACAACCTCGGCGAGCTCGCCGGCCACGTCCGGCTCGCAGCCATAGTCGCCGCGCAGCATCTTCGAGAATTTGGACGGCCCGTCATCCGGTCCCCACAGGCGCGTGGCGATCTCGGCATTGGACTGCGGCAGGCGCAGCAGCTCGCGCACGGCGAGCCATTTCAGAAAGAGATTCGGTATTGCGGCGGCCATGGGCCTGTCTCCTGGTTCGGGTGTGCGGCCAGTGAGCCCCATTGCCCGCATGGATGAAAGAGCCAAGGCAAGGGATCGCAACCCGTCTCAACTCCCAACAATTCCTGCAGAGGATGCCGCGGCGCAAGGTCCGGGTCGACAGCGAACAGGCGCTGACTTTCAAACAGGAGCTACGGACATGCGCAGTCGTTCCCAGATGGTGGCGCTTATCGCCGCTCTTGCCCTCACCCTCTCCACCTATGCCGCCTCGGCCGGCCAGCGCGTGGCGCTGTCCATCGGCGTGTCGACCTACCAGACCTCGCCGCTGCCGAGCCCGGCCAAGGATGCCGCCGAGGTCGCCACCGCGCTGTCGGGCTTCGGCTTCGACGTCACGCTGGTGCAGAACCCCAACTCCCAGACCTTCCGCGCTGCGGTCGATGCCTTCATCGCCAAGGCCCGCGGGGCCAGCGCCGCGGTGGTCTACTTCTCCGGCCACGGCCTGCAGGTCAACGGCGAGGTCTACATGATGGCCTCCGATACCCAGGTCGACAGCCCGGAATTCTTCCGCCGCGACGACTACACGGTGAGCGGCATCGTCGATCGCCTCCAGGCTGCCGGTGTGGACTTCAAGTTCGTGATCGTCGATGCCTGCCGCAGCAACCCGTTCCTGACCGAGCAGGGGCGCAATGCCCTCGCCACGGCCAATGCCGGCCAGGCCGAGCGCCGCTCGCCCGCCGCCAACACGCTGGTCAGCTTCTCTTCGGCCGCCGGCGAGAACTCGCAGGACTGGGGCACCTCCATCGGCCTCAGCCTCTACACCGCCGCCCTGCTCGACGTGATGAAGGCCAACGAGCGGATCGAGGTGCGCGAGCTCACCCAGCAGGCCCGGGCCCTGGTTCAGCAGTATGTCGCCCGCCACAACGCCGAGGCCCAGACCCCTTGGGAAGGTTCCTCGATGATGCGCCCGGTCCACCTGGAGCGGAACGGCCGGGGCGCGGTCGTCGCCTTCAACCAGGACACCCGCAGCCAGGGCACCCGCAGCCAGGACACCCGCAGCCAGGACACCCGCCGGGCTGAAGCCGGCCAGGTCCCGGCCGGTCGCTCCTCCGCGGCCCGCCCTGCTCCGGCCCGCCCGGCTCAGGCCGAAGCTCCGGCCCGCACCACCGCCCCCCAGACGGGCTCCGACACCCTGCTCGCCCGGCTCGCCATGGTGATCGCCGAGCAGGCCGGAACCAGCCACCGGGGCAGCGGCCCGGTCCGCCACGCCTCGAACTGACCGATCGGACCTACGACGAAGGGGACCGGGGGCGCAAGCCTCCGGTCTCTGGCGTTCCGGGTGTGGCGAACCTCACCAGATGCGCATGACCAGGCAGAAGCGACCGTTCTCGAGCACGGTGTTGGCTGCGGGGCAGTCGCCCAGCCGCTTGTAGGCGGCAAGCGCCACGGGCTGGCCGGCGGCCGTGCCGCCCAGCCGCTCATGGCCGAGGATGGTCGGCGTGACCAGACCGAAGGCCGCCTGGCCGGTCAGGCAATAGCCGGGGAAGGGGAACTGCACCTGCGCCGCCGTACAGGCCGGCGTGCCGCGCGGCTCCAGCCTGGCGACACCGGCCGGCGGGCCGCCGATCACCGGCCGGGTGCCAGCTTCCGCGACCGCCGCCTCGCTGATCCAGTCCGGATGCACCGGGGCGAGACAGGTCTGCTCCGCCTCGAACAGACTGTCATCGGCGCAGCGCGCGCCCGTGCGCGCGGAGGCGCGCAGCACCATGGCCGCGGCCAGCGGCACGGTGGCGTGACCGGCCTCCCAGATGGCCCCGATCGGTCCGGCGCTTCTCAGGCAGTAGCGCCCGTCCAGCACCAGCGACGACCCGTCCTCGCAGTCCCGCCCATCGGTCTTGCGCCAGAGAACCGCACCCTCCCTTGGCACCGGCCAGGCGGCTGGCGCCGACAGGTCGATACGCACCGGCTCAGGCCGCGGCCAGAACAGGAAGGCGCCAGCGCCGGCCGCAGTCGTGGCCAACAGGGCGAAGAGGACAAGGACAGGCGCCTTCGACTGCCGCGTCGCCGGGGCGGGGGGAGCGGCAAGCGAACCGAGAAAGGGCACGGGCCGGGAGGCTGCAGGCGCGCCACCGGCAGGGGCCGGAGGGGGCGTGGCCGGCGGGGCGGGCGGCAGCACCGCGTCCCAGGCGGACGGCACTGTTGCGGGCGGGGGTTCCGGCGCGACCTCTGCCTGCGGCTCCGCCACGGCAACGCTGCGGGCATCGGCCGGCGGAACCGGCACGACCGGCACCTCGGCCGGAACGGCAAGGGGTGGAGGTGGTGGCTGGTCGGGCAGGCTGTCGCCCGGCTTCAGGACGATGGACGGCACCGCCCCCTGCACGAAAAGGGCCGGGCGCTGGGCATTGCCGGTGGTCTCGGCCACGGCGCGTGACACCGCGAAGAAGATCTCCTCCAGCCGCCGGTCCGGCTCGCGAAGGTGATGGGCGAGGGCGCGGGCATAGGGGCTGTGGTCGCCATGGCCGTCATCGGCGACCTGCCCGGCGGCGGTCGAGAAGACCACCAGGGTGCCGTCCGGCAGGTTCTGGATGGAGGCGAGGCCCTGGGTCAGTCCGCCGCCGGTATCGCGCATCGCGCTGTCGCGGCACGCGTCCAGCACCACGACATTGGCGAGGGAATGGGCGCGCGCGAGTTCCTCGACGAGATAGTCCACCGGCACCGCGCCGCTCTTCAGATAGCGGGTGTCGGGGATCTGGGCATCGACCGGCACGAGAAAATTCGCGCCGCGATGCTGGATGCCGTGGCCGGCGAAATAGAAGAAGCCGATCGCGTCCTTGCCGGCCTTTTCCAGCCGCTCGCCGAGGCGGACGATGGCGGTCTCCAGCACCGCCTTGCTGGCATCGGTCACCAGTTCCGTGTCGAAGCCGAGATCGGCCAGCGTGTCGGCGATGAGCCGGGCATCGCGCGCCGGATTGTCGAGCCGGCTCGTGCGATAGGCGCCGTTGCCGATCACCAGCGCGACGCGGGGCGTCGGGGGGGCGACCGGCTCGGGCCATCCGGGAGTGTCGTCTCCGAAGAACCGGGGCGGCATGGCTTCGCGTCGCTGGGCTCGAAGAGCCGGACGATAGAGCCTTGGCCGGTCCCGTTCAATCGTGTGGCTGGCAGGTCCTTAACGGTCGCTCAGGCGCGGGCGACGACGACGCCCGCCTCGGCCGGCCGCAAAGCGGGATTGCCGAAGATGCGGATCGGGCTGCGGGTCAGCTTGTGGGCCGAGCGGCCGGTGACGATCGCCGCATGGTCGGCTGCGGCCGGAACGAGGATCGGGGCGGCGGTGCTGGCGGTGGCGATGGGGCGGCTCAAGCAGGCAAGGCCGGCGGCGAGGGTGAGGGTGGCGACCAGGGCGAGGCAGAACGACGCGGTCTTCTGATCGACAGTGCGGAAGAAGCCGGAGGAGGTTGCGAGCTTGGCCATGGCGGTGATCCCGGAGGCGGTGCGCCGGACCCGCCGGCGTCTGTTCCTCTGGTCTACCGGGGCGCCCCGCGCGGCGGCATTGCCGCGCCTTGGGGCATGTTGTGCCCGCTTGAAACGCAGCTGCCTGCTGTTGCATCGCAGCACGGTGCAAGCTGTGAGCCGCGACCACTCCCGCGTTGACGGAGGCGCGGGAACCTGCTCGATTGCGGCCAGTTGGCGGCCGAAAAAACCACAGGCACGGCCGCCCCGGGGAAGATTATGGCTCCCCTCGAGCCAGTGGAGGTATCTTCATGAACGAACACGACATCCGTGGGATGGCCCACGAGGTGAAGGAGGGGCGCTTGTCGCGCCGGTCCTTCATGAGCCGCATGGTCGCCGCCGGCCTGACCGCACCGATGGCCTGGCACATCCTCGATTTTCACGGCGTGGCCCGCGCCCAGGCTGCCTTCACCTACAAGCCGACCAAGGCCGGCGGCGGCGGTCCGCTGAAGCTGCTGTTCTGGCAGGCGCCGACCCTCATCAACCCGCATTTCGCCGTCGGCACCAAGGACCAGGAAGCCTCCCGGATCTTCTACGAGCCGCTGGCGGCCTGGGACCCGGAAGGCAATCTGGTGGCTGTGCTGGCCGCCGAGATTCCGAGCCGCGAGAACGGTGGCTTGTCGGCCGATGGCAAGCAGGTCACCTGGAAGATCAAGCCCACCGCGAAGTGGCATGACGGCCAGCCGGTGACCGCCGACGACGCGCTGTTCACCTGGCAATATGCCCGTGACCCGGCCACGGCCGCCGTCACCATCGGCAGCTACAAGGACGTCCAGGTCGAGAAGATCGACAACCTGACCGTCCGCGTGACGTTCAGCAAGGCAACGCCCTTCTGGGCCGATGCCTTCGTCGGCATTGCCGGCTGCCTCCTGCCGAAGCACCATTTCGGCGACTACATGGGCGCCAAGTCGCGCGAGGCCCCTGCCAATCTCAAGCCGGTCGGCACCGGCCCCTTCAAATATGCCGATTTCAAGCCGGGCGACATCGTCCGCGGCGACCGCAACACCGACTATCATGAGCCGAACCGGCCCTATTTCGACACGATCGAGATGAAGGGCGGCGGCGATGCGGTGTCGGCAGCCCGCGCCGTGCTGCAGACCGGCGAGTATGACTATTCCTGGAACCTCCAGGTCGAGGACGAGATCCTCAAGCGGCTCGAGACCGGCGGCCGCGGCCGGGCAACCATCGTCGATGGCGCCAATATCGAGCACATCCAGCTCAACGCCACCGATCCGTGGAACGAGGTCGAAGGCGAACGGGCAAGCGTGAAGAGCAAGCACCCGGCCTTCTCCGAGAAGGCCGTGCGCGAGGCGGTCAGCCTGCTGATCGACCGCGGCTCGGTGGAGCGCTTCATCTACGGGCGCACCGGCCTTGCCACCGCCAACTTCCTCAACAACCCGCCGCGCGTGCGCTCCCCCAACACGAAGTGGGAGTTCAACATCGAGAAGGCCAACCAGATTCTCGAGGCGGCCGGCTGGAAGCGCGGCTCGGACGGCATCCGGGCGAAGGACGGCAAGAAGCTGAAGTTCGTCTTCCAGACGTCCATCAATGCGCCGCGCCAGAAGACCCAGGCGATCATCAAGCAGGCCGCCCAGCGCGCCGGTGTCGATATCGAGCTGAAGTCGGTGACGGCCTCGGTGTACTTCTCGTCCGACGTCGCCAACCCGGACACCTACACCAAGTTCTTCTGCGACATGCAGATGTACACGACCACCATGACGCAGCCCGATCCCGAGCGCTTCATGAACCAGTTCTGCTCGTGGGAAATCGCCACGAAGGAGAACAAATGGCAGGGGCGCAACATTCCCCGCTGGCAGAGCGCCGAATACGACAAGACGTTCCGCGACGCGGAGGGCGAGCTCGATCCGGCCAAGCGCGCAGCCATGTTCATCAAGATGAACGATCTGGTGATCGCCGACTTCCACGTCATCGGTGTGGTCTATCGTCCGCGCGTTGCGGGCCTGAAGACCGGCGTCGTCTCCCGCCTGACCGGCTGGGACAACGAGCTGTGGCGCGTGGCTGACTGGTATCGCGAATGATCTCCGCCCCTCTGGGGCACGCTTGCAAGCAGTGGTGAGGAGCCAATGGGAAATTATCTTCTCAGACGGCTCCTCATCGCCGTTCCGAGCCTGCTCGGCATCAGTGTCATTCTGTTCGTGGTTCTGGCGCTGGCTCCCGGAGATCCCTTCGAGGAGCTGGCGACCAACCCCAACATCCCGCCCGAAGTCAGGGCCAATCTGCGCGAGAAGTTCGGGATCGATGATCCCGTCATGATCCGTTACGTGCGCTGGCTCGCTGCCATGGTGCAGGGGGACTGGGGCTTTTCGTTCGCCAGCCGCATCAATGTCGACACCCTGATCATGCAGCGCCTGCCGGTGACGATCTTCGTGATCGGCTCCTCCCAGGTGCTGGCGCTTCTGATCGCGCTGCCGGTTGGCGTCTATGCCGCCACGCGGCCCTACTCGGTTTTCGACCAGATCGCGAACACGATGGCCTTCATCGGGTTCTCGCTGCCGACCTTCTTCACCGGCCTGCTGTTCATCCTGGTCTTCTCGATCTGGCTGGACTGGCTGCCCTTCGTCTACAGGTCGGACATACCGGCGACCGGGCTTGCCTGGTACTGGGAGCATTTCAAGCAGTCGATCATGCCGATCGCCGTGCTGGGGCTGTTCCAGGCCGCGTCCTACACACGCTACGTGCGGTCGGCGGTGCTCGACGTGATCCGTCTCGACTATGTCACGACGGCGCGCGCGAAGGGGCTCAACGAGCGCGTCGTCATCGTCAAGCACGTCGTCCGCAACGCCCTGATCCCGGTCGTCACGCTGGTCGCCCTGCAGATGCCGGGCGTGTTCGGCGGCGCCATCGTGACCGAGCAGATCTTCCGCATCCCGGGCATCGGCTCGCTGCTGATCAGTGCCATCCTTGCCAACGATACACCGGTGATCATGGCGGTGACCTTCGTCTTCGCCATCCTCGTCGTCGTGTTCAACCTGATAGCTGATATCCTCTATGGCTGGCTCGACCCCCGTATCGCCTACCGCTGAAGAGGCCCCGCAGGCGGCCGCCCAGACCGTCCAGGTCTCACCGACCATGGAGGCCTGGCGGCGCTTCCGCCGCCACAAGCTGGCCGTCGTCAGCAGCGTCGTGCTGCTGACGATCATCCTGGCCGTCGTGCTGGGTCCGTTCTTCTGGCGCGTGCCCATCGACGAGATCGACTTCTCGGCGCGCCTGCAGGGCCCCTCGCTCGCCCATCCCTTCGGCACCGACGATCTGGGCCAGGACATCCTGGCGCGCATGATCTATGGCGGGCGCATCTCGCTGGCTGTCGGCCTTGCCGCCATGCTGGTGGCGATCATCGTCGGCATCATCGTCGGCGCGATTGCCGGCATCTCGCGCGGCAGCGTCGATGCCGCGCTGATGTGGCTGACCGACCTGTTCCTGTCGCTGCCGCAGCTGCCGCTGCTGCTGCTGGTCATCTTCTTCTTCCGCGACTCGCTGAAGGAGATGTTCGGGGTCGAGATGGGGGTGTTCATCCTCATCGTCATCGTCATCGGCGGGCTGCGATGGATGCCGGTCGCAAGGCTCGTGCGCGCCCAGTTCCTGTCGCTGCGCGAGAAGGAGTTCGTCGAGGCCGCGCGCGCGCTCGGCGCCTCCAAGACCCGCCAGGTGGTGCGCCATATCCTGCCCAATTCCATGGGGCCGGTGATCGTGGCGGCGACCATCGACGTCGCGGCGGCGATCATCGCCGAATCCACCCTGTCGTTCCTCGGCCTCGGCTTCCCGCCGGATATCCCGACCTGGGGACGCCTTCTGTTCGACGCCAAGGACCAGCTTGATCATGCGCCGCACTGGGCGCTGTTCCCCGGTGCCGCCATCTTCCTGACCGTCCTTGCCATCAACTTCATCGGCGACGGCCTGCGCGACACCTTCGATCCCAGAAAGGTGATGTGATGCAGGCAGCAACGACCAACGGGGCGCCGGCGGCCGCAAGCGCCCCGCTGCTCGACATTCGTGGCCTGAAGACCTGGTTCAAAACCGACGACGGCATGGTCCAGTCGGTCGATGGAGTGGATATCTCCATCGGGGCCGGCGAGACGGTCTGCGTGGTCGGCGAGTCCGGCTGCGGCAAGACCGTCACCGCCATGTCGGTGCTCAAGCTCATCCCCATGCCGCCGGGCAGGATCGTCGATGGCCAGATCATCTGGCAGGGGCGGGACATCGTGCCGCTCGGCAAGGACGAGATGAACAAGATCCGGTCCAAGGAGATTGCCATCGTCTTCCAGGAGCCGATGACCTCGCTCAACCCGGTCTATACCGTCGGCGAGCAGATCGCCGAGGTGGTCCGCCTGCACGAGAAACTCAATCGCAAGCAGGCGATGGAAAAGACCGTCGAGATGCTGAGCCTCGTGCAGATCCCGAACCCGCAGCGGCGCGTCAACGACTATCCCCACCAGTTCTCCGGCGGCATGCGGCAGCGCGTCATGATCGCCATGGCGCTGTCATGCAATCCGCGGCTGCTCATCGCCGACGAGCCCACCACGGCGCTCGACGTCACGATCCAGGCGCAGATTCTGGACCTGCTGCAGGACATGAAGGACCGGTTCGGCATGGCCATCATGCTGATAACCCACGCCATGGGCGTCGTCGCCGAGACGGCCCAGCGCGTGGTGGTCATGTATGCGGGCAAGGTGGTGGAGGAGGCGCCGGTCGAAAAGCTGTTCGGCAACCCGCTCCACCCCTACACGCAGGGCCTGATCCGCTCGATCCCGCGCCTCGACCTTGCCGCCACCCACAAGCAGCGGCTGGAGGCGATCGCCGGCGTGGTGCCGAGCCTGCTCAACCCGGCCCCCGGTTGCCGCTTCTTCTCGCGCTGCAAGCAGGCCATGCCGGCTTGCAAGGAGGCCATGCCCCCCCTGATCGAGGCGGAGCCCGGACACAAGGTGCGCTGCATCCTCTATACGCCCCAGGCCGCGGGAGCCGCGTCGTGACCGAGCCGCTTCTCAAGGTCAAGAACCTCGTCAAGAACTTCTCGATCACCGGTGGCATCCTGTCGCGCGAGGTGGCCAAGGTTCATGCGGTCGACGGTGTCAGTTTCGAGATCGGCCATGGCGAGACTCTCGGCGTCGTCGGCGAGTCGGGCTGCGGCAAGTCGACCACCGGCCGCTGCATCCTGCGCCTGATCGAGCCGACCGCCGGCGAGATCTGGTTCGAGGGCAAGGACGTGATGCAGTTGGAGGGCAAGGCGCTGCAGGCGCTGCGCCGCGACATGCAGATCATCTTCCAGGACCCCTATGCCTCGCTCAACCCGCGCATGACGGTCGGCGCAATCATCGGCGAGGCGCTGGTGATCCACGGCCTCGCCAAGTCGCGCAAGGAGATCGACGAGCGCGTTTCGGACCTGCTGGCGACCGTCGGACTTCAGCCGGCCCATGCCCGGCGCTATCCGCACGAGTTCTCCGGCGGCCAGCGCCAGCGCATCGGCATCGCGCGCGCGCTCGCGGTGGAGCCGAAGCTGATCGTCTGCGACGAGCCGGTCTCGGCCCTCGACGTGTCGATCCAGGCTCAGGTGATCAACCTGCTGGAGGACCTGCAGGAGAAGTTCAGTCTCACCTACATGTTCATCGCGCACGACCTGTCGGTGGTCGAGCACATCTCCTCGCGGGTCGCGGTGATGTATCTCGGTCGGGTGGTGGAGATTGCACCCTCCAAGGACCTCTACACCAACCCGCTGCACCCCTATACCGAGGCTCTGCTCTCGGCGGTGCCGATCCCCGATCCGACCATTGCCCGCAACCGCATCCGGCTGGAAGGCGACGTGCCCAATCCGATCAGCCCGCCGCCGGGCTGCCACTTCCACACGCGCTGCCCGATCCGGCAATTGCCGCGCTGTGCCGAGGAGCGGCCCGAACTGAAACAGGCCGGGCCCGGCCACTGGGTGTCCTGCCATCTGAGGGGCTGACGCGATCAGCCCCCTGCTGCGCCCTGCGTGTTGACATAGAGCGCATAGAGGCCACGACCGGTTGCCATGAACAGGCGGTTGCGATGGCGACCGCCGAAACAGACATTGGCGCAGCGCTCGGGCAGGCGGATGCGTCCGATTGCCGTGCTGTCGGGGGCGAAGATCATGACGCCGTCGCGCTCTGGCGCGCCCATGCCCCAGCCGCACCACAGATTGCCGTCGATGTCGCAGCGCAGGCCATCGGGTGTGCCGCCCGGCCCGGCATCGACCACCACCCGGCGGTTGGCGAGCGCGCGGCCGTCGGCTCCGACGTCGAAGGCAACGATCTGCCGGTGCGGCTCGGCCCGCGACTCCACCAGGTAGAGGATGGTTTCGTCGGGCGAGAAGCACAGGCCATTCGGTCCGCGCACATCCTCGACGACGGCGTCGAGCGTGCCGCTCGCCGGATCGAGGCGATAGACGTTCTGGGGCAGTTCCGGTGTCGCGACCTGACCCTCATAGTGGCTCATGATCCCGAAAGCCGGGTCGGTGAACCAGACCGAGCCGTCAGACCTGACGACCACGTCGTTCGGCGAATTGAGCGGATGGCCGCGATAGCTGTCGGCCAGGATGGTGACCGTCCCGTCATACTCCGTGCGGGTCACCCGGCGGCCGCCATGCTCGCAGGTGACGAGCCGGCCCTGCCGGTCGCGCGTGTTGCCGTTCGCCTTGCCGCTCGGGCGGCGGAAGGCGGAAACCTGGCCGGTTTCCTCGTCCCATCGCAGGATGCGGTCATTGGGAATGTCGCTGACCAGCAGATAACGGCCGTCGCCGAACCAGACCGGTCCCTCGCCCCATCGCAGGCCCTCGGCGAGCCGCTCGACGGCCGCGTTGAACAGCCGGTATTTCAGGAATCGCTCATCGAGAATCTCGACGGCCGGATCGGGATAGATCGCACTTGGCTGCCACACGGTCCTGTCCTCCACTGCCGGTCTGCGACATCCTGCCCGGGGCCTCTGTCGAAAGGACAGTCCCCTGTGACACGGATAACCTGACGCACGGTTCATGTTGCGGTTGACACTGCGGAACTGCCATGCAGCAATGCCGCACCAGGGAACGCACAACGACGAGAACGCATGGCCGAAGCAGCCAACGATATCATTTTGTCTACCGAGGGACTGACCAAGGACTTCAAAGGCTTCACGGCTGTGAGCGACGTGGAGCTCAAGGTCCGGAAGGGCACGATTCATGCCCTGATCGGGCCCAATGGCGCGGGCAAGACCACCTGCTTCAACCTGTTGACAAAGTTCCTCGATCCGACGCGCGGCAGCATCCGTTACAAGGGCCGCGACATCACCGCGCTCAAGCCGGCGGACATCGCCCGCCTGGGCCTTGTCCGCTCGTTCCAGATTTCGGCCGTCTTCCCGCATCTCAATGTTCTCGAGAACGTCCGGATCGCCCTGCAGCGCAAGAGGGGCGACAATTTCGACTTCTGGACCTCTGAGAGCGTTCTGGCTGGCCTGAACAGCGAGGCCGAACGCCTCGTGGAGGCCGTCGGCCTTTCCAGTTTCGCTCGGCTTCCGGCCGTCGAGCTTCCCTATGGCCGCAAGCGCGCGCTGGAACTCGCCACCACGCTGGCGCTCGACCCGGAGATGATGCTGCTCGACGAGCCGATGGCCGGAATGGGCCACGAGGATGTCGACCGGATTGCCG
>NZ_JBHYDR010000014.1:0-78490 GCF_051860605.1 Phreatobacter sp.
AACGACAGGCCGCCTAAGGCCATAAACGAAACCCAGGACTCTCCCTCAGGCCGGAGGAGAAGAGGGTCTCAGGTCACTGGAGATCGCCACGACCAACCAGAGTCCCAACATTGGAGGCACCGGCATGGCCGCCCAAAGTGGCACTGTGCGCGACGTAGAAGGGAGCAATCGTCGCGCTGGCCCCGAGTGCGATCTTCCTCAGCTCACAGCGACTGTCGCTGCCCCACGCCTCCTCGAAGCGCGGCCAGTTGCCGGGGAAGGGCTCAAAGGCGATCACACGGGAGTTCGGGCTGTGCTTCAGGATCCTGCCAACCGTGACGCCGGCTGCCGCGCCACAATCGACGCACAGGCCCGGCGGCAGCTTTCGCAGGAGCCCATAGGCACCGTCCTCCATAGCGGAAAAGTGCGGCTGACCGCTGTTGACAGCACCCATCTGCGCCATGGTGGCTCTCCTCCCAACGGATGTTAGTGTCCGCTTGGGAATGGCACCAGCGTCCCCGTGGCAGTGTCCGGATGTGGCAATGATTGTCATTTTGCGGCATCGAGCGTAGTCTCTTCCCCATGAGAACGGCCCTGCTCTATGTCGCAGCCGGTGCGATCATCGTCTCCCTTCCGCTCTCGTGGTGGCTGGTCGGGCGCGGCTGGCGTGACCCGAAGGTCCGCGAGGGCGAGCACCACAGGGCGAAGATCGACCGGCTGTCTGGGGGCACGGGCCTCGGCTCGTCGTCGATCAGCGGCGGCAATGGCTGATCCGCCGAACAGGGCGGGTGACGGCAGCCACCCCTGACACTAGACTGGCGCCATGTTCATCAATTTCTTCCACGATCTGAAGAAGGCGGGCGTGCCGGTGACGGTGCGCGAATATCTCACGCTGATGGAGGCGCTGGACGCCGACATCATCGAGCGCTCCCCGACCGACTTCTACTACCTGTCCCGCGCCACGCTGGTGAAGGACGAGCGCAACATCGACAAGTTCGACAAGGTGTTCGGCGCCACCTTCAAGGGTCTCGAAACGCTGGCCGAGGGCCTCGAGGTCAACATCCCCGAGGAATGGCTGCGCAAGCTGACCGAGAAGTTCCTGACCGAGGAAGAGAAAGCCCAGATTGAGGCGCTCGGCGGCTGGGACAAGCTGATGGAGGAGTTGAAGAAGCGCCTCGAGGAGCAGAAGGGGCGCCATCAGGGCGGCAACAAGTGGATCGGCACGGGCGGCACCTCGCCCTTCGGTGCCAACGGCTACAATCCCGAAGGCATCCGCATCGGCCAGGATTCGAACCGCAATTTCCGCGCCGTGAAGGTCTGGGACAAGCGCGAGTTCAAGGACTACGACGACACGGTCGAACTCGGCACCCGCAACATCAAGATCGCGCTGCGCCGCCTGCGAAAATTCGCCCGGACCGGCTCACCCGACGAGCTCGACCTCGACGGCACCATTCGCGAGACGGCGCGCCACGGCTTTCTCGACGTGCAGATGCGGCCCGAGCGGCGCAATTCCATCAAGGTGCTGCTGTTCTTCGACGTCGGCGGCTCGATGGACTGGCATATCCAGCTCTGCGAGGAGCTGTTCTCGGCGGCCAAGGCCGAATTCAAGCACATGGAATATTTCTACTTCCACAACTGCCTTTACGAGAAGGTGTGGAAGAAGAATCATCGCCGCTTTGATGAAACCACGCCGACCTGGGACGTGCTGCACAAATATGGCAGCGACTACAAGGTGATCTTCGTCGGCGACGCGTCCATGAGCCCCTACGAGATCGTCCAGCCCGGCGGGTCGGTCGAGCATTTCAACGAAGAAGCCGGCGCGGTCTGGCTGAAGCGCATCGCCTCCATCTACTCCTCCATGGTCTGGATCAATCCGGTCAAGGAGAAGCACTGGGACTACACCCATTCCATCGGTGTCATCCGCGACCTGATGGAGAACCGGATGTATCCCCTGACGTTGAGCGGCCTCGACAAGGCAATGAAGGAACTGGTGCGGTAGCACCATCCGGCGGGTGGACGCCATCCGGCGCCAACGCGGCTTGCACCACGGGATTTGCGTCCTTCGAGGCCCGCTGCCGCTCGCACCTCAGGATGAGGAGGGTGAAGGCTTGCATCGCTGTCAGATGCGTCAGGCGGCCGGGGCCCGCACACCCGAAATGCCAACCTCGTCCTCCTCATCCTGAGGCGCGAGCCCGAAGGGCGAGCCTCGAAGGAGGCAACTCGGTCCTGCAAGCCGTCCGCGCTGCGTTTTCACCCGCCCCGGTAGCGCCGCCAGCCGGCTGCCCTGAGCTCGCAGGCCGGACAGGTGCCGCAGCCATGGCCCCAGTCGTGCTCCTGCGTCCGGTCACCGAGATAGCAGGAATGCGACTGCGTGCGGATCAGCTCCACCAGCTCCGCCCCGCCGATCCGTTCCGCCATCCGCCATGTCTCGGCCTTGTCGATGAACATCAGCGGCGTCTCCAGAACGAAGCGCCGGTCCATGCCGAGATTGAGCGCCACCTGCAGCGCCTTGATCGTGTCGTCGCGGCAGTCGGGATAGCCGGAATAGTCGGTCTCGCACATGCCAGCGACGATGTGCCTGAGCCCGCGCCGATAGGCCAGCGCCGCGGCGAACGTGAGGAACACGAGGTTGCGGCCGGGCACGAAGGTATTGGGCAGACCCTCCGCGCCCATGGCGATCGCCGTGTCGCGGGTCAGCGCCGTCTCGGAGACCTCGCCCAGCACGCCGAGGTCGAGCGTATGGTCCGGGCCGAGCCGCGCGGCAAAGCGGGGATCGAGCGCGGCCGTGCCAACGCGCAGGCCCTCACGGCAGTCGAGTTCGACGCGGTGGCGCTGGCCATAGGCGAAGCCGAGCGTCTCCACTTGGTCGAACCGGTCGAGCGCCCAGGCGAGGCAAGTGGCCGAATCCTGCCCGCCGGAGAACAGCACGAGAGCGCCGGTTTCAGTCATGGGTGGAGCACTCTCACGGCTTGAGCTGCTTTGACCAGCTGGGGCCCATCAAGCCGCCTTCGCCCGCCTCAATGCGCCCGGGCGATGCAGAAATCGACGGCCTGCTTCAGCGCCGCCTTCAGCGGGCTGTCGGGGAACAGCGCCAGGGCGTCCACGGCCATGTCGCCATAGTGCCGGGCCCGTTCGATCGTGTCGGACAGCGCCCCGTGCCGGGTCATCAGACCGATGGCGGCCTCAAGATCGCCGGCGGCGACCGCCCCCTCCACCAGCGTGCGCTTCCAGAAGGCGCGCTCCTCGCCCGAACCGCGGCGGAAGGCGAGCACCACGGGCAGCGTGATCTTGCCCTCGCGGAAATCGTCGCCGACATTCTTGCCGAGCTTCTGGGCCTTGCCGCCATAATCGAGCGCATCGTCGATCAGCTGGAAGGCGATGCCCAGATTCATGCCATAGGCGCGGGCGGCGGCCTGTTCCGCCTTGGGGCTGTCGGCGATCACGGGGCCGACCTCGCAGGCGGCCGCAAACAGCTCGGCCGTCTTGCCCCGGACCACGGCCAGATATTCGTCCTCCGTGGTCGCCGTGTTCTTGGCGGCAGCAAGCTGCATCACCTCGCCCTCGGCGATGACGGCGGCTGCGGTGGAGAGGATGTCGAGCGCGCGCAGCGAGCCGACCTCCACCATCATCTTGAAGGCCTGGCCGAGCAGGAAGTCGCCGACCAGCACCGAGGCCTCGTTGCCCCAGACCATGCGGGCCGCCGGCCGGCCGCGCCGCATGTCGCTCTCGTCGACGACATCGTCGTGCAGCAGCGTGGCGGTGTGCATGAACTCCACCGCTGCCGCCAGCTTGACATGCCCCTCGCCGCGATAGCCGGCAAGCGCTGCGGTGGCCAGCGTCAGCATCGGGCGCAGCCGCTTGCCTCCGGAAGAGATGAGATGGTTCGCCACCTCGGGAATCATGGTCACCTGCGAGCCCGTCCGCGACAGGATCATCGCATTGACCCGCTCCATGTCGGCCCGCGTGGCACCGACCAGGGCCTCGATCGAGGCCTGCTCCTTCTCGAATGGGACGACGACTGCCACGCAGCACTCCGCAAGCTTGGGACCGTTTGCCCGGATTTTTCTGGACAATAGGCAGGGCCTCGGTCCTTCTCAAGGCTGGCAACCATCACGAAAGGTCGCAGCCTGCAAGGGCCTGCCGCCGCAGCGGGGAGATGCAGGGGCTTGGAAGAGATCGTCCGCACCCCCGATCCCGTCTTCGTCTCGGCGGTCGAGGCCCTGCTTTCGGGCGAGGGCGTGACCCATTTCGTCGCCGACCGGCATATATCCGCGCTGGAAGCACGGATCGCCGCCTTTCCCATGCGCATCCTGGTTCCCCCCGACGAGGCCGACCGGGCCCGCCGGCTCATTCGCGAGGCCGGCTGGGGCGAGGAACTGCGCCCCCTGCCCGGCTGAACCGTCCGCTTCCGGAAAGTGGCGGATGGGCTGACCGGCCATTCCGTGCCAGTGATGGTCGATGGACGAGACGGCGGAGATTCCCGTCACGCGCGATGCCATTCTCGGCGGGCGGGTGACGCTGATCCAGCCCGAGCGCGGTCACCGCGCCGGGCATGATGCCGTGCTGCTTGCAGCCGCCGTGCCGGCGGGCCCGGACGAACGCGTGCTGGATCTCGGATCGGGCGTCGGCGCCGCGGCCTTTGCCCTGGCGCGGCGCGTGCCGCTCGGCTTTCTCACGCTGGTGGAGATCGATCCCATTCTCGCACGGCTTGCGGAAGCCAATGCGGCTCTCAACGGTGTGGGGGATCGGACCCGCGTCATCATCATGGACGCCCGCGCGCGGGGGTCCATGCGCGAGCGGTCGGGCCTGCTCCTCGGCCAGATCGACCGGGTGCTGACCAATCCGCCCTTTCACGACGCCGCCCGCCATCGCGGCTCGCCGCAGCCCGGCCGGCGGCTCGCGCACCTGGCCGGCGACGATGCGCTGGCCGGGTTCCTGCGCACCGCCGTCTCGGTGCTGCGTCCCGGCGGCTCGCTCACCATGATCCACCGGGCCGACCAGCCGGAGGCTCTTCTGGCCGCCCTGCGCGGCCGCTTCGGCGCGGTCACGCTGCGGCCGGTCCACCCGCGCCCGAGTTCGCCGGCCATCCGCCTGATCGTCAATGCCGTGAAGGGGTCGCGCGCGCCCGTGACCATCCTGCCCGGCCTCGTCCTCCAGGATGCGACCGGCCGCACGACGCCGGAAGCCGAGGCGATCCTGCGCGAGGGCGCCGCGCTGTGACCTTTGGCAGGGGCGCCGCGACCCTGTAGAGACGGCGTCATGACCCTTGCAGACGACAGCGCTCACCTCAGTGGCCTCATGCGCGACCACGAGGATCACCCGACCTACCGCCATCGGCCGAAGCTGATCGGCATGGACGTGTCGTTCACCCTGGAGGACCGCGACCTGGTCTGGTCGGACGGGCGCGCCACCGGCCGCCTGCCGCTGCACCAGATCGAGAGCGTGCGCATCGCCTTCCGGCCGGCCAACCTCTACACGCACCGCTACCGCGTCGACATCCGCCAGAGGCTCGGCCAGAAGGTCTGGTTCGCCAATATCTCCTGGCGCGGCGTCGCCGAGATCGAGGCCAACGACCCGGCCTTCCATGCCTTCGTGCGCGTCCTTCTGGCTGCGATTGCCAAGGCCTCGCCCAAGGCCCGGTTCCTCGCCGGCGAACCCTCCTGGCGCTATGCGGTCGTGGCGCTGACGACAGGCTTGCTCGCGCTGTGCCTCGCCTATCTCGCGGTGCAGGGCCTGCAGGCCCTCAACTGGGGCCTTCTCGGGCTCGTCGCCTTCGTCGGCGGCTACACGGTCTGGCAGATGTCGCTCTGGCTGACCAAGAACCGGCCGGGCACCTTCGATCCGCTCGATCCCCCGGCCGCGCTCCTGCCGAAGCCGGTCACGCGCCGGACCTGAGCACCATGACCGAGCAGCGGGCGTGGCGAACGACATGGGTGGCGTTCGAGCCGATCAGATAGGTGGCAAGGCCCGGCCGGTGCGAGGCCATGACGATCAGATCGGCCCCGGCCTCGGCGGCCTCTTCCAGAATCTCGTGATAGGGGCGGCCGATCCTGACCCTGGCGGTCACCTGCCCCTCGCCGAGGCCGAGCTTCTCCGACAGGGCCGCGAGTGTCTCCTTCGCGTCCTTGACCTGCGCCTGGCGGAAATCCATCGGGATATATTCGGCCGCAAAAGCCGGCATGTCCGGCACGACGGCGAGCAGGACGATCTTGGCGTCACCGGCCCCGACGAGTTGCTTCGCCACCGCCAGCGCCTTGTCCTCGAGCCCCGGCTCCACCGGATCAACCGGGCACAGAATGGTCTTGAACATGGTGCTCTCCCTGTCTGGCGAGCACCCTGACGGCTGACGCGCATCGCGTCCTTGAGGCGGGTCAAGCGCGCCGCGGCGGGTCCTCCCGGCCCGGGCGCAACAGGGCATCGCCGACCAGATCGCGCACATCGGGGCGCGGCGAGCCGATATAGGGCAAGGGCCGCGTCACGGCGATGGCGGTGATGCCGAGCCGGGCGGTCAGCAATCCGTTAAGCACGCCCTCGCCGAGCTTGGCGGACAGCCGGGCCGCGAGGCCATGGCCGACAAGCTGGTCGAGCACGGTGTCGCCCGCCGCC
Source organism: Phreatobacter sp. (assembly GCF_051860605.1). Taxonomy (GTDB): domain Bacteria; phylum Pseudomonadota; class Alphaproteobacteria; order Rhizobiales; family Phreatobacteraceae; genus Phreatobacter. Next base: position 6,586 of record NZ_JBHYDR010000014.1, read on the forward strand.
ATGCCGCCGGTCAGCGCCATATGGGCCATGACATGGCGCGTCAGCTTGAGCATGCCGAGCGTGCCCGGCCGGCCGCCATAGACCTCGGCGACACGCCGGATGAGATGCACCGCCGTTCCGAACACCACGGCAAGGTCCACCGCCGCGCGCGGGCTGACCGCCGTGACCACCGACACGCGGCGCGCCGCCTCGGCGACCAGCCGCGTCGCTTCCCGGTCGAGCGGTTCCAGCAGTTCGCGCTCGACGATGCGCAGCTTCTGCGGCCCGTCGACAATGCCGCCGGTCAAGGCCTCGGCCACCACCGCCCGCCCGCGCGCCGTGCGGGCGTTGCCGGCCATGGCGGCAATGACCGCATCGGCGGCAAGGCCGCAGGCCCGCCCATCGCCGCGCGCCACCGCCTCGGCCGCCATCTCGCGCAGCATGTCGAGCCGGGCGAGAGACCGCAGCGCCAGCAGCTCGCGGGCGATCAGGACGAGTGCCGCAAGGCCGAAGACGCCGGCCGCCGCAACGCCCAGCCAGCCGAGCCACAGGGTGCGCGCGAACAGATCGTCGATCAGGCGCGATACCGCCACGCCGAAGCCGAGCGAGACCAGCGCACCGGCCCCGGTCCAGAACAGCTTCGTCCAGAACCCGGTCTTCGGCGGCGCCGCTGCGGCGATCTCGACCGCCACCGGCTCAGGCCCCGACCGGGTCGGCACCGGTGCATCGCTCGGCGGCGCCATCTCCACATCGTCGCGGCCGAGGCGGAAGACCTGCGGCTTTTCCGGTCGCTTGCTCATGCCAGCCGGTCTCCGATCAGGAACTCGACCGCGCGGTCGAGGCGGATATGGGGCAAGGGCTGGCGCGGGTCGGCCACAGGCGGGCGGAACCGGACGAAGCGGTAGTCCTCGCCGAGAAACGCCTCGGGGCCGGCAAACAGCCCGGTCGGATCGGCGGGCAGTTCGCCGGGAAAGATGGCGACCTCCCCCTCGCCGTCGAAGCGCTCGCCCAGCGCGACCTCCCCGGCGAGCGGCGTGCCGACGATGCAGGCGAGCGGGCGTCCCTTGCGCGACACCATCGTCTCGCGCGTGGCGCGGAGCGCGGCGATGGCGGCGACATCCACGCGCGCGCCCGCGAACTCGGAGCGGCGGATCGCCCTGTCGGTCAGCCGCCGCAAAAGCCCCTCCAGCCGGTCGTGGCTGGTCTGGTGCAGGTGGTCGGCCTTGGTGGCGGCGAACAGGATGCGGTCGATCCGGCGCGACAGCATGGCGGAAAGGATGGAATTGCTGCCCGGCCGGAAAGCGGTCAGCACGTCGGCAAGCGCCAGTTCGAGATCGGCGAGCGCTGCCGGGCCGGCATTCAGCGCCGCCAGGGCATCGACCAGCACGACCTGCCGGTCGAGGCTGGCGAAATGCTGGGTATAGAACGGCATCACCACCAGCCGTTTGTAGCTCTCGAAGCGCCGCTCCATCAGCGCGGCCAGGCTGTCGCCAGCCGGCGCCCGGCCGGCAAGGTCCAGCGGGCAGAAGGTGAGCGCGGGCGAACCCTCCATCTCGCCGGGCAGCAGGAACCGCCCCGGCGGCAGCGTCGACAGCGACACGCGCTCGTCGCGGCAGGCCCTCAGATAGGCGGTGAACAGGGCGGCAAGGCGCATGGCATCGCCCTCCTCCGCCCGTCCGAACGGGTCCACCGCCGCCGCCGCGGCCAGCCATTCCCCGGAGAGGCCGTCCCGCGGATGCGACCGGGCCTGGTCGATGCTCCGCCGCGACCATTCCGGATAGGTCTGCCCGAGCAGGGTCAGGTCCAGCAGCCATTCGCCGGGATAGTCGACGATGTCGAGGGTGAGCGTGCGCGAGGTGCCGCGCATCAGGCCGGCATTGGAGGCAAAGTCGATGGCGAGGCGAATCTCGCTGATGCGCCGGGTGCCTTCCGGCCAGATGCGCTCGCCGGTCAGCGTGGCGAGGTGCTGCTCGTAGGGAAAGCGCGGAATGCCATCATCGGCCTGCGGCTCCAGGCGCACGCGCGCGATGCGGCCCTGCGCCTGCGCCTCGAACACCGGCCAGCGCGCGGCGGCGATCAGGCCATGGACGAGCGCGGTGATGAAAACCGTCTTGCCGGAGCGCGACAGCCCGGTGACCCCCAGCCTCAGCGTCGGGTTGACCCAGTCGGTGGCATAGCTTGCGATGGAACGGGCGGCGAGGCGCGTCTCGTTCCACAATCCGGTCCAGACCATCTATTCGGCCTCGTCATCGAGGTCGCGGGGCACGACGAAGGCGTCCAGCCGGCCGCAATGGCGGGCAAGGTCGCGCCAGCTGTCGATGGCACAGGCGATGACGGCGAGACCCCCGGTCGGATATTTGCGGCCGAGGCGCGCGCGGGCCGCCTCGTCGCCCGAGCCGACCAGTTCGAAAGCCAGATCCTCCATGCCGGGATTGTGACCGACCATCAGCAGGGTCTGGACCGGGTCCGGCACCTCGCGGATCACATTGGCAAGCTGGAACGCCGGCGCCTCGTAGATGCGCGGTTCCCCCGTTCCTGCGGGAAGGTCCGGGTGGCCGGCCCGCGCCAGGTCCCATGTCTCGGTGGTGCGCCTTGCCGTGGACACCAGTGCGCGGTCGGGCACAAGGCCGCGCTCCACCAGCACCCGGCCCATCAGCGGAGCGGCGCGCCGCCCGCGTGCGGCCAGCGGCCGGTCGCGGTCGCGCAATCCCGCCGGCCAGTCGGACTTGGTGTGCCTGAGCAGGATCAGCCGGCGCATCACACTCCCTTTCGCTCCGCAGATGTGCGTGTTCCGGGGGCCGGAGGCAAGGTCGATCAGGAAGCCCGCCGCTCGGACAGGATGAGGTAGAGGCCGCTCGCCACGATGACCGCCGCCCCGAGGAATACGTTCGGGCCCGGAATCACGGAGAAGACCAGCCAGCCCGCCAGCACCGACCAGAGAAGCTGGCTGTACTGCACGGGCGCGACCACCGATGCCGAGGCGAAGCGGAAGGCGGTCATCATGAAGAACTGGGCGGACAACTGGATCACCGCGATGATCGCGAGGATGCCGATGGTGCGCGCCGGCACCGGCTGCCAGCCCGGCAGGGCCATGGCACCCGCGATGAGGCAGATGAACAGGTTGAAATAGAGGATCACCGAAAGCGTGCCCTCGGTCCTGGCCAGGTTGCGCATGGCAACCATGGCCGCGCCCCAGGTGGCTGCCGACAGCAGCGCCAGCAGCGCCGCGATCGAGACCCCCGCCGGACCGGGACGGATGATGACAAGGGCCCCGGCAAAGCCGATCGCCACGGCGATCCAGCGGTTGGCCGTCACCTTCTCCCCGAGAGCGATGCCGGACAGCGCCACAACGAAGAACGGCGTGACGAACAGGATGGCGGTCGCCACCGGCAGGTCCAGTTCGCGCAGCGCCTCGAAATAGGCGAAGATCGACACGGCCGACAGACAGGCGCGGAACAGATGCGCGACCGGCCGGCGCGTGGCGATGGTGCCCGAGCCTCTGGCCATCTGCCAGGCGACGAAAGGCATCAGCATCATCAGGCTGAAGCCCGAGCGGATGGCCATGATCTGCCAGCTCGGCATCTCGGCGACGATGATCTTCAGGATCACGTCATTGATCGAGATGAGGAAGAAGCAGGCAGCCTGCGCGGCGATGGCGGGAAGCGGCCGCTCGGCCGTCTGGGGGGGCATGGCGCTTGTTTCTCCGCGCGTGGCCGACCCGTTTAAGCCATCCGGCGCGAAAACGAAGGGGCGCGCCGGCATGGGGGCCCTGCGTGGGCCGTTCCGGAGGCTGGCGGGGCCGGAGAACGGGGCTGGCCAGGTTCGCCGGCAACCGGTTCCTGCGTCCTTCGAGGCTCGCTGTCGCTCGCACCTCAGGATGAGGAGGAATGTGCCTGGCATCGGCGCGGAACGGGACTGGCACCACGCCGCAGCTTCTGGCGAATGGCAGCTCACCTCCTTCCGCATCCCGAGGTGCGAGGGCGTGAGCCCGAGCCTCGAAAGACGCACAGACCGGAATGCAGGCCGGATCAGACCTGCCCGGACACCCGCCTTACGACACTCCGAGCTTCTTCTGCAGGCTGGAGGAGGAGGTCGTGTACTGGAAGGTCAGGCGCTTGTCCGGATAGACATAGCGATGCGCCTTCTGGGCGAACAGCGCGGCCTCGTGGAATCCCGACAGGATCAGCTTCAGCTTGCCCGGATACCAGTTGATGTCGCCGATGGCGAAAATGCCGGGCACCGAGGTCTCGAACTTCTCGGTATCCACGGCAATCAGGTTCTCGTGAAGGTTCAGGCCCCAGCCGGCGATCGGTCCGAGCTTCATGGTCAGCCCGAAGAACGGCAGCAGGCGGTCGCAAGGCACCGTGAAAGGCTGATTGTCGAGCCCGCGGCAGGTGACGCCGGCAAGCGCGGGCGCGGCGCCCTCCAGTCCGGTGATCTGGCCGAAGACGAGGTTCACCTTCCCCTCGGCCACCAGGGCCCGCATCTGTTCGACCGAATGGGGGGCGGCCCGGAACTCGTCGCGCCGGTGCATCAGGGTCAGCGAACGCGCGATGGGCGCAAGGCTCAGCGTCCAGTCGAGAGCGGAATCGCCGCCACCGACGATCATCACGTCGCGGTCGCGGAAGGCATCCATCCGGCGCACCGAATAGAACACCGAACTGCCCTCAAAACCCTCGATGCCGGGAACGGGGGGGCGCTTCGGCTGGAACGAGCCGCCGCCGGCGGCAATCGCGATGGTCTTCGCCATGAACACCGTGCCGGCATCGGTCACCACCCGGAACAGCGGCTTCTCCGCCGTGCCCAGAACCTCGATCGCGTCCACCTGCTGGCCGAGATGGAAGGTCGCGCCGAAGGGCTCGATCTGCTGCATCAGATTGTCGACCAGTCCCTGCCCCGACACGGAGGGGAAGCCGGGAATGTCGTAGATCGGCTTTTCCGGGTAGAGCTCGGCGCACTGGCCGCCGACCTTCGGCAGGATATCGACGAGATGGGCCTTGATGTCGAGCAGACCGAGCTCGAACACGGCAAACAGCCCGACCGGGCCTGCCCCGACGATCAGGCAGTCGACCTCGACGGGGGACGGGGTGTCGGCAAGCGCGTCGGACATGGGCGCCTCAAAAAGTGAAGACGCCTGTCTCTATCGCGATGCGGCAGGCGCGAAAAGGCCGTTGGCGCGCTTCAGCCCTTCGGGACCGCCGTTCAGCCCTGCCGCTCGGGCGTCGTCACGGCAAGCCCGTCCATGGCGGCCGTGATCTTGATCTGGCAGGACAGGCGCGAGTTCGGCCGCACATCGAAGGCGAAGTCGAGCATGTCTTCCTCCATGTGGGAGGGTTCGCCCACGACCGCCGTCCAGGCTTCGTCGACATAGACATGGCAGGTCGCACAGGCGCAGGCCCCGCCGCATTCGGCAACGATGCCGGGCACGCCGTTCTTGATCGCGGCTTCCATCACCGTCGCGCCGGTATCCCCGGCCACGGTGCGGCGCTCGCCCTTGTGGTCGATGAAGGTGATCTGCGGCATCGGCTCCTCGCATGGCGGCAGGCGTCCCGGCTGCGGGCGCTGGACACGCCCGCACGAGACAAGGCCGCCACGCCTTCACGCAGCGGCCCGGAAAACTGCCGATCCCTTAGCGAAAGCCGTGCCGCTCCGCCAGTAGCGCGTCCGTGAGTCCGTCCTGCGCCGGTTCAGGCTGCCTGGAGGATGCTGGCGATGAAGGCGTTGACCGCCTCCACTTCCTTCTCGAGCCGGTTCAGGTCGTCCCAGGCGCGCGAGGACAGGTGATCGACCTGGTCGCATTCGACGCGCCCGGCGGCCTCGGCCACCGCGAAGGCACCGATCCCGAGCGCCGATCCCTTGAGCGTATGGGCGGCGTCCGCCCAGGTCTTGGCGTTGGTCGCCTCGCGGAGCCGCGCCACCATGGTCCGCGACTGCCGCTCGAACAGCGCCAGAACCTCGCGTTCCAGATCGCGATCCCCGAAGGTCTGGCGGGACAGGTGGACGAGGTCGACGGGCCGTCCGCCGCCCCCTGTGAAGTCGTCGCTCATCATACGTGCCATTGTCTTTCGCGTCCCTGTTGATGGGGCCGTCACGCCCCGGAGGAGGTTGTCCCTCCTCTCTCCCCGACACGGCGGATGGTGGACGCCGCTCGGGCAAACCGGAGTTAAGAGCATGGCGGAATCCGGCGGCGCGGTTGACGTGCGGTAAAGGCGGCAGGCAAGGTCCGGCCGCCGGTGACCGGCGTCCCGTCCCGCCAGGACGGCAGGGGGACACGGCAAGCACGGAGCAGCGGGAGAAGGCGATGGTGTTCCAGCGCACGCGCGGACGGGCACTTCGGACGCGATTGATCCGGATCGGCGTGGAACTGGCCTGCTCGGTGCTCGCAACGTTGGCGATGGGCACCAGCCAGCCCTTCTTGACGATCGTCGTCCTGATGATCGCGATCTACCTGGCGCGCGCAGCGGTCTGGCTGGTGGATGTGTTCGCCTTCTCGGTGGGCTGGCTCATCGACCGACACAGTGACGCCGAGCTCTATGCCGACGCGCTCGCGGCGGTCAGGCTACCGGTCGGCCCAGAACTGCGCGGCGAGCGGGATGCGGCCCGCAGCCTGTCGCTGGCCGCGCAGCACCCGCAGACCAGCCGGGAGGCCCATGCCTTCGCCTGTCACACCCAGGGCTATATCGAGGCGGTTCACGCCCAGTTCGACCCCGTCAGGGCAGCGATGGTCAACAGCGTGGTCGTCGCCGGCATGGACCGCTACATCGATCAGGTGACCGCGCGCACGGGTCAGTCCGGCGGTTCGCGGCCCACGGCCCGGTAGCCTTCCGCGGTCAGCCGGCACACCAGCCAGTCGGGCTTGACCGGGTTGGCGAACCAGGGCTCGGCCCAGCCGGCCTCGATGCAGGCACGGATGGTGGCGCGGGGCACGTCCCGGCCCGCGGCATCGAACAGCGGCAGCTTTCCGCCGGGCTGGCTGGTGCCGCGCAGCAGCCAGCGGCGCTGGACATCGCTCGGCCTTGGGGCGCCCTGCCCGTCCACACCGGCACGCTTCGCGCGAGGCTTGCCGCCACGCTGTCCAGCCCTTCCGCCGCTGTTGCCGTCGATCATGGTTACTCATCCGTTAACGATGATTCGGAAACTGCGACCCCGGCAGGTTTCATTCCTAAAGGGGCGCCGGTAGATTACACGCTGCGGCGGACTGTTGTCGCGCCAGTCGTGGTGTTGCGTCCTAGAGGCCCTCGGGCGCCGCCTCCGCGATTGGCTGATGCCTGTCTGCTGGTCAAAGGATGCGGGCGACACCATGGCGAACACTCCGAAGAAGACCCAGGATCCGGCCGAGGCGGCCCTGGCGGCGATCCAGGACGCGCTTGAGCTGGCCAACCAGGAATCGGCGCGGCAGACCACCCGCACCTCCGGGACGGCCCGCGGCTCGGAAGCGTCGGGGGTCCGGGTCGACGACGACCTCTTCGCCGATACCCGCCGCGCGGAGGCGGTGGTGGCACCCAGCCAGCCCGCGGCCAATGACGACCGCCGGGATGTCGCGCAGATGCTGGAGCGCCTGTCGCGCCGGCCGTCCACGGCGCCTCTCTGGCTCGCCGCCCTCGTGTCGCTCGCCTGGATCGGCGCCGGCCTGTTCATCGGCGCGCAGGTCTTCGGCATGACCACCGCCATCGATCTCGCCTCGCCCGCGACCCTCACCTTCGCCGCCATCCTGTTCCTCCCGGTCCTGTTCTTCTTCGTGATGGCCGCGCTGATCCGCCGGTCGCAGGAAATGCGCATCGTCGCCCGCGGCATGAGCGAGATCGCCCTGCGCCTTGCCGAGCCCGAGGGGCTGGCGCGCGAATCCGTCGTCACGGTCGGCCAGGCCATCCGCCGCGAGGTCGCGGCCATGGGCGACGGCGTGGAGCGTGCGCTCGCCCGCGCGGGCGAGCTGGAAGCCCTGGTCCACAACGAGGTCGCCGCGCTCGAGCGCGCCTATGGCGACAACGAGGTGCGCGTGCGCGCGCTGATCGACGAACTGGTCACCCAGCGGGAGGCCATCGTCGTCAACGCCGAGCGTGTCCGCTCCTCCATGACCGGCATCCATGAGCAGCTGGCCAGCCAGATCGGCGAGGCCGGCGACCAGCTGTCCCGCCGCATCGACGAATCCGGCCTGCGCGTCACCGGAACGCTCGCCGAGAAGGCGGAAGCCATCACCATGGCGCTCGGCCGCGCCGGCGATTCCATGATCGACCAGATCCAGGTGCGCGGCGCCGAGATCGTCGACCGCCTCGCCGCGACCAGCGACGACGTGACGGGCGCCCTGTCGACCACCGGCGACCGCGTCACCTCCGTGCTGACGGATACCGGCAACATCGTCACGGTCACCATGGCCGAGACCGGCACCACCATGGCCGCCAAGCTGTCGGAGACCGGCACGGCGATGACCAACCATCTCGCCGCCACCAGCGCCGAGATCACCCACGCCATTGCCAGCCGCGCCGACGAGGTCTCCACGCGCCTGCGCGACACCGGCGAGAGCCTGGTTTCGGAACTGTCCGAGCGGTCCGGCGAGATCTCCTCCACGCTCAAGACCACCGGCGAGAGCCTGATCTCCGAGCTGGTCACGCGCTCCGGCGCCGTGTCCTCGATGCTGAAGGATACCGGCGAGAGCCTGATCACCGAGTTCACCAGCCGCGGCAACGAGGTGTCCTCCACCCTGCGCGACACCGGCGAGAGCCTGATCCACGAACTGGCCACCCGCGGCGGCGAGGTCACCTCCACCCTGCGCGAAACGGGCGAAGCCTTCGTCTCCGAGCTGTCGCTGCGTGGCAACGAGGTCACCACCCGCCTGCGCGACACCGGCGAGCATGTCGTCTACGAGCTGTCCACCCGCGGCAACGACGTCAACACGGTGTTCAAGGTCACCGGCGAGACCCTGATCCAGGAGCTCTCGGCGCGCGGCAACGACGTCAACACGGTGCTGAAGGTCACCGGCGAGACGCTGATCAACGAGCTGGCCACCCGCGGCGGCGACGTCACCTCCACCCTGCGCGAGACCGGCGAGGCCTTCGTCTCCGAGCTGTCGCTGCGCGGCAACGAGGTCACCACCCGCCTGCGCGACACCGGCGAACACGTCGTCTACGAGCTGTCGAACCGCGGCAACGACGTCAATGCCGTGCTCAAGTCCACCGGCGAGACGCTGATCCACGAACTCGCCACCCGCGGCGGCGACGTCACCTCCACCCTGCGCGCGACCGGCGAGGCCTTCGTCTCGGAACTGTCGCTGCGCGGCAACGAGGTCACCACCCGCCTGCGCGACACCGGCGAGACGCTCGTCGGCGAACTCACCAACCGCGGCACCGAGGTGGTCGGCAAGCTGGAAGCGACCGGCGGCTTTGTCGCCGAGACCATCACCGTGCGCGGCGGCGCCCTTGCCGACCGCATCGCCGAGACCGGCGACAGGCTGCACCACACCGTCACCACCCATGGCGAGGAGCTGGACAAGCGCCTCGCCGTCACCGGCCAGCTCATCGCCGAGGCCATCACCCAGCGCACCGCGGAGGCCAAGTCGGCCATCGGCGATGTCGGCATCCAGGTGGTCGAGAGCCTCACCGAGAAGGCGCAGGACGTTCAGCTCGCCCTGCACCGGGCCAGCGACACGGTCACGACCGCGATTTCCGAGCGCACGGCCAATCTGCGCGAGGAGATCGAACTGGCCGGCACCGACGTGCTCGCCTCCTTCGCGACCCAGGGCACCGATCTCACCATGCGCCTTGGCGCCATCGGCACCGAGATCACCGAGGCGCTGGCCACGCGCGGCGACGTCGTCGCGCGCCAGCTCCAGGAGACCACTGCCGCCATCACCGAGACGGTCAGCCACCACGGCGAACAGGTCGTCACCCGCATCGCCCATCACATGGGCCAGTTCGAGGACTCGATCGGCCGTCACTCCGCCGGCTTCGAGGACCGGGTGGTCCAGCATGTGGCCGGGCTCGGCGATACGTTCGAGCGCCATGCGTCCGGGTTCGAGAGGCGGGTCGCGGCCCAGGCCTCCGGGTTCGAGACCCGCATCGCCCATCACAGCGCCAGCCTCGACGACGCGATTGCCCGCCATGCCTCGACATTCGAGGCCCAGGTCGCCGGCCATGCCGGAAACCTGGAGGAGGCCATTGCCCGCTACGCGACCGGTTTCGAGACGCAGGTCGCCGGCCATGCCGGCAATCTGGAAGAGGCCTTCGCCCGCTACACCACCGGCTTCGTCACCCAGGTCGCCGGCCAGGCCGGCCATCTGGAGGAGGCCTTCAACCGCTACACCACCGGCTTCGAGGCCCAGATCGCCGGCCATGCCGGCAATCTCGAGGAGGCCTTCAACCGCTACACCTCGGGCTTCGTCACCCAGGTCGCCGGCCAGGCCGGCAATCTGGAGGAGGCCTTCAGCCGCTACACCTCCGGCTTCGAGGCCCAGATCGCCGGTCATGCCGGCAGTCTCGAGGAAGCCATCGCCCGCTACACGAGCTCCTTCGATGCCCAGGTCGCCGGTCACGCCGGCAATCTCGAGGAGGCGTTCGCCCGCTACACCTCCGGCTTCGAGGGTCGCGTCGCCCACCACGCGACCAGCCTCGACGAGGCCATCGGCCGCTATTCGGCGACCTTCGAGACGCAGGTGGCCACCCATGCCGGCAACCTGGCGGAGGCCTTCAGCCGCTACACGTCCGGCTTCGAGAGCCGTGTCGCCCACCATGCGACGAACCTCGACGAGGCCATCGGCCGCTACACCACCGGCTTCGAGGCCAGCGTCGCCGGCCATACCGGCAACCTGGCGGAGGCGTTCAACCGCTACACCTCCGGCTTCGAGACCCGCGTCGCGCACTATGCGACGAGCCTTGAGGAGACCATTGGCCGCTACACCACGGGCTTCGAGGCCAGCGTCGCCGGCCATGCCGGCAGCCTGGAGGACGCGTTCAACCGCTACACCTCCGGCTTCGAGGGCCGCATCGCCCATCACGTCACGACGTTCGAGGATTCATTCGGCCGCCATTCCGGCGCACTCGACGAGATCATCGGCCGCCACGCCACCAATTTCGAGGACCGCGTCGCCCATCACGCGACCAGCCTCGACCAGGCGATCGGCCGCTACTCGACCACCTTCGAGAGCCGCGTCGCCGCCCATGCCGGCAATCTGGAGGAGGCGTTCGGCCGCTACACCTCCGGCTTCGAGGGCCGGATCGCCCAGCACGTCGCGACCTTCGACGATGCCTTCGGCCGCCATTCCGGCTCCATCGAGGACATCATCGTTCGCCATGCGGCCAGCTTCGAGAACCGCGTCGCCCACCACGCGACGAGCCTCGAAAACGTGGTCAGCCGCCACTCGATCAATCTGGAGGATGCCGTCGGCCGCCTGACCAGCGATTTCGAGAACCGCGTGGGCACCCATGCCTCCACGCTGATCGAATCGGTCGCCAGCCAGACCGCCCTCATCGACCACAAGCTCAGCGGCCACATCGCCGCGCTCGACCAGACCATTGCCGGCAAGGGCGGGGAACTGGCCGACCGCATCCATGCGGATTCACGCGAGTTCGCCGAACGGGTGGCCACCCAGTCGCAGGCCATCACGGAGGCCCTCGACGGCCGTCTGGAGCGGATCGACACGGCGCTCGACACCCGTGCGCAGGCGTTCAACGCAACGCTCGCCAGCCGCACCCTGGAGCTTGCCCAGGTGCTCGGCGACGGCGGCAAGGCGGTGACCGAGGCCCTGGAGAACAAGTCGGCGGAGATCACCGCCAACCTGACCGCCAAGTCCGACGAGATCACCCACACGCTGACCTCGAAGTCGGAGGAGATCGCCTACAACCTGACCTCCAAGTCCGACGAGATGGCGCGGCTGCTGGCCGACCGCTCCGAGCAGATCGTGGTCAACCTGACCACCAAGTCGGACGACATGGAGCGCATCCTCGCCACCAAGTCGGACGAGATCGCGATCAACCTGACCAGCCGGTCGGACGAGATGGCCCGCCACCTCACCGAACGGTCGGAGGTCATCGCCCAGACGCTGGCCTCGACCTCCGAGGACATCGCCGCCAATCTCAACGTCCGTTCGGAAGCCATCGCCCAGTCGCTCGCTGCGACATCCGAGGACATCGCGACGAACCTCAACGTGCGGTCCGAGGCCATCGCCCAGACGCTGGCCGTGACGTCGGAAGAGATCGCCGCCAATCTCGGCAACCGCTCCGAGGAGATCGCCCGCACGCTGGCCGACAAGTCGGCCGACGTGACCTACACGCTGGCCGCCAAGTCCGGCGAGATCACCCGCCTGCTGACCGAAAAGTCCGAGGAGGTGGCCTACACGCTGACCGCCAAGTCCAGCGAGATCAGCCGCCTTCTGACCGACAAGTCGGAAGAGGTGACCTATACGCTGACCAGCCGCGCCGACCTGATCACCACCACCCTCTCGGTCAAGGCCGACGAGATCAACCAGACGCTCGGCATCCGGGCGCTGGAGGTGGCCGAGACGCTCGACACCCGCGTCCAGCGGTTCGAGGAGGCGGTGCTTGGTCGCATGGAGACGGTCTCCGCCGCCCTCGACGAGCGCGGCACCCATATCGCCGAGACGCTCACCGAGCGCGTCGAGGCCGTGACGGCGACCCTGCGTGCCAATGCCGAGGATGTCGAGCGCACGCTCTCGACCATCTCCGGCGACATCACCCAGGGCCTGTCGACCCGCGTCAACGAGATCAACGCCGTGCTCGGCGCCCGCTCGCACGAACTCGCCTCCCTGCTCGACGAGCGCGGCGGCAACCTGGTCTCCAGCCTCGGCCAGAACGGCCAGCAGATCACCAACGAGCTGAGCCGCGTCGGCGACCTCGTGGTGCGCGCGCTCGACAACCGCGGCACGGCGATCGCCGAGGTCATCGGCCAGAAGGGCGCCGAGATCACCCGCAGCCTGTCGGAGACCGGCATCGACGTCACGCGGACCATCTCGGAATCGAGCGAGGAGGCCGCCCGCCTGCTCGCCGACAGCTCGACGAGCTTCCGCACCTCCATCGAGGACGGCGCCCGCGCCTCGGTCGCCAGCATGTCGCTGACCTCCGACCAGCTCAGCGGCGAGATCGTCGGCCTGCTCGACCGCCTCGCCGAGTCGAACCGCACGCTGCGCGAGCTTGCCGGCCAGACCGAGAACAACCTCGTCGAGATCAATGGCGAGCTCGGCCGGCGCATCACCGAGTTCTCCACCTCGGCGCATGCGGCCTCCTCCACCGCCGAGACCTCGACGCGGATGCTGGCAGGCCAGGTCGGCCAGCTGAACCAGGTGGCGAGCACGGTGCTGGCCGATATCGGGCAGCTCACCGAGCGCTTCGACATCCAGGCCCGCATGCTGTCCGGCGCGGCCGAGCAGATCGAGGATCTGCAGGGCCGCCTGGACGCGAGCCTTGAGGGCCGGCGTGAAGCCATCGAATCGCTGGTCGGCAATCTCGTCGGCAAGACCGAGGACATGGACAACCTGGTCAAGAGCTTCACCGCCCTGCTCGACGACAATCTCGGCTCGGCCGAGCTGCGTGCCCGCGAAATCGGCCGCGTCCTGGTCGAATCGACCGACCAGACCACGCGCGCCATCGGCGAGCAGGCGGAAACGCTGCGCCTCGCCACCGGCAAGGAGCGCGAGCGCACCACCCATGCGATGCGGGCCGCCTACGAGCAGGCGACCGGCGAGATGAACTCCCTGTTCCGCGAGGCGGCGGACCGGTTCGAGACGCTGATTTCCGGGGTCAAGAGCATGACCTCCGAGATCCAGCGCGAACTGTCCGAGACCCGCACCGAGCTGTCGCGCGGACTGGTCGAACTGCCGCGCGAGACGCAGGAGAACGCCACCGCCATGCGCAAGGTCGTCGCCGACCAGATCAAGGCGCTGGCCGAGCTGAACGACATCGTCTCAAAGTCCGGCCGCGCCTTCGACGTGGCCGAGCCGACGGCTCCAGCTCCTGCTCCGGTCGCGGCGGCCCCCGCCGCCCGCCGCCCGGTGCGCGAGGAACCGGCCCTGCCGCTGCGCGGCAGCGTTGCCGAGACGGTCCGCCCCGAGCCGGCCCGCAGCCGGCCGGCCGCCGAGCCGCGTCGCGAGGCCCCTGCCCCGCGCGCCGAACCGGCCCGCACCACCGGCGAGCGCGGCGGCTGGCTCTCCGACCTGCTCGCCCGCGCCTCGACCTCCGAGGGCCAGGACGAGCAGCCCATGCGGCCGGCCGCTCCCCGGCGCGCTCCGGCCCCGGCGGCCCTCGACAATCTCGACGCCCTGTCCTCGGATATCGCCCGCATGGTCGAGCACGAGGCGGTCGCCGACCTGTGGGACCGCTGGCGCCGCGGCGAGCGCAATGTCTTCTCGCGCCGCCTCTATACCGCCCAGGGCCAGCAGACCTTCGACGAGTTGCGCCGCCGCTATCGCCGGGACGAGGAGTTCCAGTCGACCGTCGACCGCTACATCGACGAGTTCCAGCGGCTGCTGGCCGATGTCGACCGCAACGACCGCGACGGCTCGCTGTCGCGCAGCTACCTGACCTCGGAAACGGGCAAGGTGTTCACGCTGCTCGCCCATGCCTCGGGCCGGTTCGACTGATCGCGGCCGCAAGGCTCCTCACCAACGACAAAGGGCGCCTGCGGGCGCCCTTTTTCATGTCCGGAAAGGGTGGCGGCGGGCCCTAGATCTGGCCGGTCGACCAGATCACGATCTCGGCGAGCACCTTCGCGCTGGCCTGGTTGAAGGCGCTGGCGACATTGGCGGCATCGGTGCCCGCAGCCGGGGCGCGGGCCGAGAAGACCCGGGCCGCGCGGATGCGGCCGGAGCGGTCGTTGACCAGCTTTACGGAGAGCTCGACGACCACCTCGGTGCTGCCGGTCGCCACCACCTCGAAGGAGCGCACGTCAGCCAGAAGCTGCCAGTCGGAGGCGAGGCGGTCACCCGGCCGGCCGACCGAACGCAGCCGGTTGGCATTCTCGAAGGCCTGGATGATGCGCGCCTGCAGCAGCTTCGGCAGGCGGTCGGCCCAGGACCCGTCCGACAGGTAGGAATAGGCCCCGCCCGGCCCGCGCACGGCGATCCGCTCGGTATCGAGGCTGGCAATGGCCTTGGGCTCGATGACCAGAAGCTGTCCGCGAACCGAGCCGGCGCGGCCGGGGAACGCGGTGGGCGCCAGGATGTCGTAGCCGCGCGGCACCGTCGAGCCGACCGACGAGCAGCCGGACAGCACCAGAACGGCGGCAAACGCCACCCCGATCCGCAATCTGCGCCTCGCTTCAGTCACGCCTCACCCGTCTGTCTCCTGTGCCGGTCGAGGCATGAGCCTAGCGGCGATTGAATTCCGGCACGCCGGAGCCGCCGAAGATGAAGCGCTGCGGATTGCGCTCGAGTGAGCGCAGCGTGCGCTCGAGCTCGGTCAATGTGCGGCGTCCGTCCGCGGAGAGTGACTGGATATCCCGGATCGTTCGATCCGTGAAGCCGGAGATGGAGTTGGTCAGTTGCGCCGTGCGCGTGTCGAGCCGCTCGGCGAGCGTGCGCACTGCCCGCGCCGTCTGGGTGAACTCGGCGAACATGTTGTTCTGCCCGTCACCCGAGAAGCTCTTCAGAAGGTTGTCGATCCGGTCGGCCATCGTGTTCAGCTTGGTCGAGACCTCGCCGGCATTGCGCAGCAGCAGATCGACGCTCTCCGCATTGCGGCCCAGCGCCTGGGTGAAACGGTCGATATTCTCCATCGAGCGGCCGATTCGCTCGCTGTCGAGCGCGCCCACCACCCGGTCGGCATTTGCGATGGTGCGGTTCAGGGCGCGGACATCGAAGGTCGTCACCGTCTCGTTGACCGAGCCGAGCGTCTGCGTCAGCGAATTCGCGGCCTGCCGGGCATCGCGCAGCAGATCGGCGAAGGACTGGCTCTGCGCGTTCAGCCCGGTCGACAACTCGTCGATGTTGCGCAGGATCGAGGTGATGCGACCTGGGGTCGCGCCCTCCATCAACGACTGCACCTGGGTGGTGACCTGGTCGGCATTGGCAATGACCCGGTTCAGCCGCTGCACGTCGAAGGCGGTCACGGTCTGGTTCACCGAGCCGAGCGTCTGGGTCAGCGAGGTGGCCGCCTGACGGGCATCGCGCAAAAGGTCGGCGAAGCTCTCGCGCTGGGCGTTCAGACCGGCGGTCAGTTCGTCGACATTGCGCAGGATCGAGGTGATCCGGCCGGGCTGGGCACCCTCCATCATGGATTCGACCTGGGTCGTCACGCGGTCCAGCCGCTGGGCCAGCGCGCCGATCTGGCGGGCCGCCTCGCCCGTCTGGTTCAGGAAGTCCCGGACGTTGTCGGAATTGTCGCCGAGCGCGGCGGTGAATTTCTCGACATTCTCGAGGCTGCGCTGGAACGAGCCCTGCCCCGTGGCCAGCACGTCGTCGAGCCGGCGCACCAGCCCGTTGAGCGTGTTCATCGTCTCCTGGGCGCCGGCGAGCAGGTCCTGCCCGCCATGGACCTCGGGGCCGATCTGCGGCGGCGGGCCGCCGGCGATCCGGGCCAGCGGCTGGGTCGGGCCCGGCCCGTTGGTCAGGGCCACCGACGCGATGCCCGACAGGATCTGAACATTGAGGCTGGCCCGCGTCGCGCTGGAAATGGGTGTGCCCTGCTGGACGGCAATGACCGCCACCACCTTGCGCGGGTCGGCCGGGTCGATGTCGAGCGAGCGCACCTCGCCCTTGCGGATGCCGTTGTAGAAGACATTGGCGCCGGTCCTCAGGCCCCCGACAGGGCCGTTGAAGACGATGCGGTAATTGTCGCGATTCGAGCTCTCTCCCGCCCTGAGGAACCACCACAGGAACAGGCCGAATACCGTCAGCACCGCCAGCGTGAAGGCGCCAATCAGCGTGGTATTGGCTCTGGTCTCCATGGAAACCCTCTCCGGCGAGGCGCCCCGAACCGCCTCGTCATGCCCTGATTCCGACCGCGCGCGCCCGCTCGCCGCCGAAGTAGCGTCTGAGCCACGGATGATCGTGGCGGACCATGTCCGCCATGGTTCCCGTGGCGATCACGCGTCCGTCTGCGAGGGCTGCGATCCGGTCGCAGATTCGCACCAGACTATCGAGATCGTGGGTGACCATATACACGGTCAACCCTAAAGTGTCCCGTAACGTCCTGATCAGCGTGTCGAACTCCCCGGCCCCGATCGGATCGAGGCCCGAGGTCGGCTCGTCGAGGAAGACGATTTCCGGATCGAGCGCCAGCGCCCGGGCCAGTGCCGCGCGCTTGATCATGCCGCCCGACAGTTCGGAAGGGTATTTGTCCCCTGCGTCCGGATTGAGGCCGACCATGGCGATCTTGAGCCGGGCAATCTCGTCCATCAGCGGCACGGACAGGTTCAGATATTCGCGCAGCGGCACCTGGATGTTCTGTTTCACGGTGAGCGAGGAAAACAGCGCACCGTGCTGGAACATCACGCCCCAGCGCCGCTCGATGGCCTTGTGATCCTGGTCGGTGGTCTCGTCCAGATCCTGATCGAACACCGTGATCGTGCCGCGCCGCTTCGGCACCAGGCCGATGATGCAGCGCGTCAGCACCGATTTGCCGGTGCCCGAACCGCCGACCACGCCGAGCACCTCGCCCGAATAGACGTCGAGGTCGAGCCCGTCGATGACCATGTGGTCGCCGAAGCCGATGGCAACGTCCCGCGCGGCGATGATCACCTCGCCCTGGGGAATCGTGGCCGGGTTGACTGCCATGTCAGTATCCAAGGCTTGCGAAGATGACGGCGAACAGGCCGTCGACCACGATCACGAGGAAGATCGCCTTGACCACCGAGGCCGTGGTCTGCGTGCCGAGGCTCTCGGCGGAGCCCTTGACCCTGAGGCCCTCCACGCAGGCCACCAGCCCGATGATCAGGGCCATGAACGGCGCTTTCACCAGGCCCACCCAGACGTGGCGGTGAGCGACCTCCTCCTGCATCCGCGACAGGAAGATGTCGAGGGGGATCTGGCCATAGACCTGCGCGACGATGGCCCCGCCCGCGATCGCCGACAGATTGCCGACAATGGTCAGCAGCGGCAGGCCGATGACCAGCGCGATCAGCCGGGGCAGGACCAGCACCTCGACCGGATTGAGGCCCATGACGCGCAGGGCGTCGATCTCCTCGCGCATCTTCATGGAGCCGATCTCGGCGGTGAAGGCCGAGCCGGTCCGGCCCGCCACCATGATCGAGACGATCAGCACGCCGATCTCGCGCAGCGTCAGGATGGCGACGAGATCCACCACATAGGTGTCGGCGCCGAAGCTGCGGAAGAAGAAGATGCCCTGCTGGGCGATGATGCCGCCGATGAGGAAGGTGATGAGGAACATGATCGGCACGGCCCGGAAGGCCACGCGGTCGAGCTGGGTCACCACGGCGGCGAAGCGGAACCGCGCACGGCCGATGGCCAGGTAGCGCCCGGCGACCACCACCTCGCCGAAGAACGACACGAGGGCCCTGGTGTCGGCCATCGCGTCCAGCATCTGGTCGCCGATCTTGCGCAGGCCCTGAATGATCGCCGGCGGCTCCCTCGCCGGTGGCGGGGCCGGTTCGTCGAGGCCGACGCCGACCTCCCGGTAGATCGTGCCGGCGGACGGGGACAGGCCCTCCACCTCGACCGGGATGCCGCGCGCGCGGAACGCGGCCTCGACGGTCTTGGCAAGCGCGCCGCCGATCGTATCCAGCCGATCGACGGCGGAAAAATCCATCAGGACGGCTGCCGGCGCGCCGGAATCGGCCACCAGACGCCGCATCTGCGGCTCCATCGTGCCGGCGGTCACGGCTGTCCAGGTGCCGGCAAGCGCGATCGTCAGCCGGCTGCCATCCACACGGCTCGACATCTGGGCGGTGGGGATAGGGCTCGGCTCGTTCACGGCGTCATGTCGATCAATCGCGCTCGCGCAGGGTGCCATGCACGACCGGTGCTTGGCACGCGCAACACTCCTCTTCATAAAGGGCGCGCCCGGCCCCGTCGAGGTCGGCCTGCCCCATTCCTGCCTTCCGGACCCCGCCATGGACATCGCCAAGCCCTATCTCCTGTTCCTGGGAGACGTTCACGACCAGTTGGCCGCCAAGACGGCCCAGGGCATCGTCGACTGGCGCCGCGACTGGTGCGTCGGCCAGCTCCGGCTGGAGGGCTGCAAGGCCGATACCGGACTGAAGGACGTGTCCATCGCCGAAGGGGCGAAGGCAGGCGCGAAGACCCTCGTGGTCGGCGTCGTCAATGCCGGCGGCGTTTTGCCGGCCCACTGGATCGACACCATCGTGCAGGCCATCGAGGCCGGCATGGATGTCGCGACCGGCCTCCATGTGAAGCTGGCCGACAACCCGAAGATCGCGGCGGCGGCCAGGAAGCACGGGCGCAAGCTGCATGACGTGCGCCATCCGACCCAGACCTTTCCCACAGGCAAGGGCAATCTGCGCTCCGGCAAGCGCCTGCTGATGGTCGGCACCGATTGTTCTGTCGGCAAGAAATACACCGCCCTGGCCATGGAAAGGGGCATGCGCGAGCGCGGGTTCGATGCCGATTTCCGCGCCACTGGCCAGACCGGCATCTTCATTTCCGGCCGCGGCGTGGCGGTGGATGCGGTGGTGGCCGACTTCATCGCCGGTGCCGCCGAATGGTTGACCCCGGCCGCCGACCCGTTCCACTGGGACGTGGTGGAGGGCCAGGGCTCGCTGTTCCACCCCTCCTTCGCCGGCGTGACGCTCGGCCTGCTGCACGGCGCCCAGCCCGACGCCTTCATCGTCTGCCACGAGCCGACCCGGCGCACCATGCGCGGTGTCCAGACGGCCCTGCCCTCCATCGGCGAGGTCATCGAGATGACCACCTCGCTCGGCCGGCTGACCAATCCGGCGATCACCTGCGTCGGCCTTGCCATCAACACCGAGCACCTGTCGGAGGATGCGGCCTTCACCTGCCTCGACCGGCTGTCGCGCGAATATGAGCTGCCGGCGACCGACCCCGTGCGCTTCGGTGTCGAGCCGCTGGTCGATGCCATCGCCGAGCTCTATGGGGAACCCGAGCCCATGCCGGAACCCGTGCCCGAGCCGAAGAAGGCGAAGGCTGCCAGGAAGGCGAAGTGAACGCCTGAGCAGGCTGCACGCCACCCGGCCCGGCCTGCGCCGGTCGTGACCCGTCATCGTTCCCGTTCGCCCGCGGAGTGTCGCCCATGTCGTCCCGTTCGCTGACCGTCTCCATCGAGAGCTGGCCGATCGCCGGCACTTTCACCATCTCGCGCGGCTCGCGCACCGAGGCGGTGGTGGTGGTCTGCGAGATTCGCGACGGCGCGGCCATCGGCCGGGCCGAATGCGTGCCCTATCCGCGCTATGGCGAGACGGTCGAGGGGGTTGCCGCCGAGATCGAGGCGATGACCGAGGCGCTGGCCGGTGGTCTCGACCGGCAGGGCCTGCTCACCGCCATGAAGGCGGGCGCGGCGCGCAATGCCATCGACTGCGCGCTCTGGGACCTGGAGGCCAAGCAGGCCGGCAAGCGGGCCTGGGAACTGGCCGGCCTCCCCGCGCCGAAGCCGCTCACCACGGTCTACACGATCTCGCTCGGCTCGCCCGAGACCATGGCCGAGCAGGCCAAGGCCTGCGGCCGGCCGCACCTGAAGATCAAGCTCGGCGGCGAGGGCGACGGCGACCGGCTCGCGGCGATCCGCCAGGCGGTGCCCAATGCCACGCTGGTCATCGACGCCAACGAGGCCTGGACGCCGGCCAACCTCGAGGCAAACCTTGCCATCTGCGAGCGCTTCCGCATCGCGCTGGTTGAGCAGCCCCTGCCGGCCGCTGACGACGCGGCGCTGATCGGCATCCGGCGCCCCCTGCCGATCTGTGCCGATGAGAGCGTTCACGACCGCGCCTCGCTGGCCGGCCTCAAGGGCAAATACGACGCGATCAACATCAAGCTCGACAAGACCGGCGGGCTAACCGAGGCGCTGATGCTGGCCGACGAGGCCGAGCGCCTCGGGCTGAAGATCATGACCGGCTGCATGGTCGGCACCTCGCTGTCCATGGCCCCCGCCATGGTGATTGCCCAGCGCGCCTTCCTGGTCGATCTCGACGGCCCGCTGCTCCTGCGCGAGGACCGCCCGGTGGGCCTGCGCTACGACGGCGCCACCGTCTATCCGCCGGCCCCCTCCCTCTGGGGCTGAGGAGCATCCTTCTCGCCTCCGGCGGGGAGTCCGGGCCGTTCGATCGGCATCGCGCGCGCGACAAGCGTCACGGCAAGGCCGACGAGGCAGAGCGCTGCCATGGCCAGATAGGCATAGGCGCCCACGCGCGCGTAGAGCCAGCCGGCGATCAGCGTCGCCATCGCCATGGTCGCGCCGATGGCGACCGAGACCGTGCCCTGCCCGCTGGCCCGCGCGTGTGCCGGCAGGCGCGCGGCGAGATAGGCCATGGTGCCGAGATGGACCAGGCCGAAGCCGGCCGCATGCAGCGCCTGCAACGGCGCCAGCACGATCAGCGGCAGGTCGAACGCCATCAGCGCCCAGCGCAGGAAGCCCCCGGCCCCGCCGATCAGAAGGTAGGTGGTCGGCCGCCAGTCACGGGCAAAGCGCGTCGCCACCCAGAACATGACGATCTCGGCCAGCACCGCCACGGCCCAGAGCAGGCCGACAACGAATCCCGAATAGCCGACTGCCTTCCAGTGGATCGAGGCGAAGCCGTAATAGACGGCATGGCTCGCCTGCAGGAAGGCGACCGCCACCATGATCAGCACGAAGCGGCGGTTGAAGAACGAGGGTCCCTTCGGCCCGGTCTGCACCTCCTTCTGGTCGCGCACCAGCATGAGCGAGGCGACCGCCAGAGGCACCAGGCTCAGCCAGATCATCCAGACGATCTGCTCGGGCCGGATGATCACCAGCGCCACGCCGCCGACGATGTTCGCCACCATGAAGGCCACCGAACCCCAGACCCGGATGCGCCCGTAGTCGAGGGCGCGCCGGGCAACGCCCGCCAGGCCATAGGCATCGGCCAGCGGCACCATCGGGCTCCAGACGAAGGAGGTGATGAGCACGCCGACCAGGATCATGGCGAAGCCCTCGGCCATGCCGATGCCGAGAAACGCCACCATGGTGGCGCTGGCACAGATGACGATGGCCAGCGACAACACGCCGCTGCGGTCGGCGAGGAAAGTGACGGTCGGCGTCGCCACCATGCGGATCATCATGCCGCAGGCGAGCACGGTGCCAACCTCGGCATCACTCAGGCCCTTCGCCTTCAGCCAGATCGGGAAGAACGGCTGGTAGAGCCCGAAGCCGATAAACAGCGCCGCATAGAACAGCGCGAGGCGCGTCGCGAAGAGCTTGGCGTCATCCGGTTTGGCGTCAGGCCCGCGCGACATTAGGATTTCCGACGAGAATCGGTGAGACCATGCGTTTCTAGACTGCCTGTCCGCGTGCCGCGAGAGCACCCCGCCGATGTCAGACGAGCCCCGCCTTCCCGTTCCGGCGCCCCCGGCCCCGATCAGCGAAGCCGATTACGAATCCATTGCCGATGCGGTCATGGAGACCGCGCGCGGGCGCTGGTTCCTGGCCGAATATGCAAGGCGCAACCGCCACGCCGACACCACCGCCGTGCTCGGCGCCATCCAGCGTCTGGAAGGCACGCTCGCGGTGGCCCGCGCCCCGGCCCCCGAGATCGACCGCATCCGCATGGACATCCGCGAGATGGCCCAGGCGATCGCCCAGACCAAGGCCGAGATCGCCGCCATCAAGCCGGAGGGCTCCGACGGCGGCCGCTTCGAGGAGGCCTCGGTCGAGCTCGATGCCATCGTTCAGGCGACAGCCACCGCCACCGGCGACATTCTGGGGGCGGCCGAGACCATCCAGGAGATCGCCTGGACCCTGCGCGAGCAGGGTACGCCGGACGAGGTCTGCGACCTGATCGACGCCAAGGCGACCGACATCTACACCGCCTGCTCGTTCCAGGACATCACCGGCCAGCGGACGCGCAAGGTGATCGGCGTGCTGCGCTTCCTCGAACAGCGCATCGACACGATGATGGCCATCTGGGGCGATGCCGGCGTGCCCCCGGCCGCGCCGCCGAGGCCGTCCGATGCCGCAGGCGGCGATTCCCTGCTCAACGGCCCGGCCCGACCGGGCGAGGGCCTCGCCCAGACCGATGTCGACCTGATGCTGGACGAGGCGCTGTTCGCCGATGCTGGCGCCGGGGTGGCGGAGGAAGCAGGTGGCGATGGCGACGCCGGAGCCGATGGCGATGCCGCCGACCTCCTGTTCGACGCGGTGGCCTCCGTGCAGCCGGAACCTGCCGGCGTGGCACTGGAAGCGCGCGCCACCGCAGCCGCCGCGCTGTCGACCGACGAACGCGCGCTCAGCCCCTCGCCGCGTGCGGCCCGGGAAACGGGCGCCGGTCGCCTGCCCTCGATCGAGGACATCGAGAAGCTGAGCTTCGTGGAAAAGGTCGCGCTGACGAGCTGACGGCGGGGGCGGCGCTTTAACCCCGCCATGCGAGCGGGGTACTGCAATCAGGGCTTTCTTCCTCTAGAGGATTTTTGTCCTTGACAGCGTGACGCTGGTCGGGCATGATTCAGGCATGTTCGAAAGCTGCGCCCGGCGCACCCCGAACGCGCTTCACGCCACGATCGAGGCGAACAGGGCCGGATCGATATTGCCGCCGGACACCACCAGAACGACCACCTGATCCCTCACGTCGAGACGGCCGGACAGCAGCGCCGCCAGCGGCACCGCGCCCGAGGCCTCGACCACCAGCTTGAGCTCGCGGAAGGCAAAGGCCACCGCACGCTTCACCTCCTCGTCGGAGACCACGACACCGCCGGCCACCAGCGGCCGGGTCACGGCGAAAGTCAGTTCGCCCGGCATGGGCGCCAGCAGCCCGTCGCAGATCGACCCGCCCATCTTCTCGTTGCCGAGCCGCGTCCCGGCCGCGAGCGAGCGGGTGTGGTCGTCGAAACCCTCCGGCTCGCCGGCATAAATCCTTGCACCAGGAGCCACCTCATGCACCGCCAGCGCCACCCCGGCCAAAAGCCCGCCGCCGGAAACCGGCACGATGACCGCATCCGGCTTCAGGCCAAGCCCCGCCAGGTCCTCGCAGATCTCGCGACCCACCGTGCCCTGCCCGGCCATGATGTGGAAATCGTCGAAAGGCGGCACCAGCGTCGCGCCGCGTTCGGCCGCGATCCCTGCGGCCATGGCGACGCGATCGTCCTTCTCGCGGTCGAACAGCACGATCTCGGCGCCGGCCGCCGCAGTGCGCTCGCGCTTCAGGGCGGGCGAATCCTTCGGCATGACGATCAGCGCCGGCATGCCGAGCAGCTTCGCGGCGGTTGCCACGCCCTGCGCGTGATTGCCGGAGGACATGGCGACGACACCGGTCCTGCGCTCGTCAGCGTTCAGGCGCGCCAGCCGGTTGTAGGCGCCGCGAAACTTGAACGAGCCGGTGCGCTGCAGCGACTCGGCCTTCAGGAACACCCGCGCGCCGGTGAGGGCATCCAGTTCGGGCGAGCTCAGCAGCGGCGTGCGGCGGGCAACGGGTGCGATCAGGCGGGCGGCATCGGCGACATCGGCGGCAGTCGGCAGGGCAGGCATGGCGGTCTCCGGATCAGGCGGACCATATGACGGCGTGGCAGCGGCGACGGCAAGCAAGGCTTTGTTGCCCCAGCCATCACCGCCGCTGATACCGGCGCTGCCCTGCGACACGAGGCGCCGCCCGGCCCCCTCGCCTTCGGCCGGGCGGCAGGCTAGAGAGCGCGCCGGGAGAACCGCGTGACCGATGCCCGCATCCACCCTGCCGAGGCCGCGGCCGCACCGGGCGACGGTCCGCGCAGCATCCTCATCCTGATGAGCCGCACCGGCGGCGGTCATCTGGCCAGTGCGCGGGCGCTGGAGGCCGAGTTTCATGCCCAGAGGCAGGGGCTCACCGTTACCATCGTCGACGTGCTCACCGACCACCTGAGCTTTCCCTTCTCGCGGCTGCCGAAAGGCTATGACGGGCTGGTCAACCGCACCCCGCGGCTGTGGCATGCCATGTGGAGGGCGACGGCCCATCGCGCCGTCGCGCGCCCCTCGGCCGCGCTCGTGCGGCGCCTGTCGCGGCGCAAGCTGGAACGGCTGGTCACGGCCACCCGGCCGGACCTCGTCGTCTCGGTCCATCCGCTGGTCAACGACCTGGTCCTGCCGGTGCTGGCCCGCCTGTCGCCGGCAAGCCGCTATGTCACGGTGGTGACCGATCTCGGCGGCATCCATCCCTCCTGGCTGCACCCGAAGAACGCCGCCATCTACCTGCCGACCGAACGGGCGGTGGAGATCGCCGCCGCGCGCGGCCTGCCCCGCACGCGGCTGCATGCCTATGGCCTGCCGATTCGCGCCGACTTCGCCCGCGAGACGGCCGACCGCGGCGCGACACGCGCCAGCTTCGGCCTCGCTCCGGACCTGCCGGTGGTGCTGGTGATGGGCGGCGGCGGCGGCATCGGTCCCATGGAGGCCATCGCCCGGGAGGCGGGTTCGGCGCTCGCCGTCGCCTCGCCCGATGCGCCGGCCGCCCAGCTGGCCATCGTCTGCGCCACCAACCGGCGGCTGAAGGAGGCGCTGGAGGCCAGCCCCTTCCCGGTGCCGCTGACTGCGCTCGGCTATATCGACCGCATGGCCGATCTCATGCATGCCAGCGACCTGCTGGTGACCAAGGCCGGGCCGGGCACCATCGCCGAGGCCAGCGTGCGCGGCCTGCCGATGCTGCTCTACGGCTTCATTCCCGGCCAGGAGGCCCCCAATGTCGACCATGTCGTCGATGCCGGAGCGGGCCTGTTCGAGCCGAAGCCGAAGCGCATCGGCGCCGAGATCGCGCATCTGATGACCGGCGGGCGCGACCGGCTCGCGGCCATGGCCGCTGCGGCCCGCTCGCTCGGCCGCGCCCGCGCCACCCGCGACATCGTCGCCTCGATCCTCGCGGGGTCCGCTGCCTGACGGCGCCGTTGTCGGCCGTGGCGCCGGCGGATCGGGTCAGCCGCCAATGAGCCGGCCGCCATGCGTCCCGCGGCCTTGCGAAACGATTGAGACGGACTGCATCATCCACTGACGACGCGAAAAAACGAGGGAGGGCTGTCGTGAAACTCGTCCGCTACGGAGCCAGGGGCAAGGAGAAGCCGGGGCTGGTCGACCCGGAAGGCAAGATCCGCGACCTGTCCGGCCTCGTCTCCGATATCGCCGGAGACGTGCTCTCCAAGAAGGGCCTCGCAAAGATCGCCAAGGCGAACTGGGAGAAGCTGCCGCTGGTCAAGGGCCGGCCACGCCTCGGCTCGCCGGTCGGCCGGGTCGGCAATTTCATTGCCGTCGGCCTCAACTATGCCGATCACGCCGCCGAAACCGGCGCGGCCATTCCCACCGAGCCGATCCTGTTCAACAAGGCGCCCTCTTGCATCGTCGGGCCGAACGACGACGTGATGCTGCCGAAGAAGTCGGTCAAGACCGACTGGGAGATCGAGCTGGCCATCGTCATCGGCGAGCGCGCCCGCTACGTGTCGAAGAAGGATGCCATGTCGGTGGTCGCCGGCTTCTGCATCTGCAACGACGTCTCCGAGCGCGCCTTCCAGATCGAGCGCGGCGGCCAGTGGATGAAGGGCAAGGGCTGCGAGACCTTCGGCCCGCTCGGCCCCTGGCTGGTCACGGCCGACGAGGTGAAGGACGTGCAGAAGCTCGGCATGTGGCTCGACGTCAACGGCGAGCGCATGCAGACCGGCTCGACCAAGACCATGATCTTCGACGTGAAGACGATCGTCTCCTACATCTCCGAGTTCCTGGTGCTGGAGCCGGGCGATGTCATCACCACCGGCACCCCGCCGGGCGTCGGCCTCGGCATGAAGCCGCCGAAATTCCTGAAGGCCGGCGACGTCATGACGCTGGGCATCGAGGGTCTCGGCGAGCAGAAGCAGACGGTCGTCGCCTGGAAGTGAGGCGACAGGGGGCGGCACGCGCCGCCCCTCTGCTCCCTCTGCGGCCGGAGGGGCCATGCTGAAAGCTGCCGTCCTCACGGCCGTGGCCATGGTCGCCTTTGCGGCCAATTCGATCCTGGCGCGCCTGGCGCTCGCCGGCTCGGCCATCGACGACATGGGCTATACCGGCTGGCGCCTGGCCTCCGGCGCGGTGGCGCTGCTGATCCTCTCCCGCCTCATCGGCGCGGGCGGCGCGTCGCTCCGCCTCGCCGGAAGCTGGGCGCAGGCGGCGGCGCTGTTCGGCTATGCCATCTGCTTCTCCATCGCCTATCTGTGGCTGGGCGCCGCGGTCGGGGCCATCGTGCTGTTCGGCGCCGTGCAGGCCGGCATGGTGGGCGCGGCGCTGGCTGCCGGCGACCGGCCGGGCGCCGTCGAATGGGCGGGGCTGGCGCTCGCCTTCGGGGCGCTGGTCTGGCTGGTCGCGCCGGGGGCAAGCGCGCCGTCGCCCGCGGGCGTCATCCTGATGGCGGCGGCCGGGCTCTGCTGGGCCGCCTATTCGCTGATCGGCCGCGGCTCGACCAACCCGCTCGCCGACACCACCGGCAATTTCGCCCGCTGCCTTCCCGTGGCGCTGGCGATGATGGCCTGGGGCTGGCATGTCCACCCGCCCTCGCCAGCCGGGCTCGGCTATGCGCTCGCCTCCGGGGTGATCGCCTCCGGCCTCGGCTATGCGGTCTGGTATGCGGTGCTGCCGCACCTGGCGCGGGTGACGGCCGCCACCGTCCAGCTCACCGTGCCGGCCATTGCCGCGGCGGGCGCGGTGCTGTTCATCGGCGAGCCTCTGACAGCGCGCATCGTGCTTGCCTCGGCCGGCATCATCGCGGGCATCGCGCTCGCGATCCTGGCCGGCGAGCGGCGGCGGGCGGCGCGCGCCTGAATCGGCACGTGAGCTGGCGGATTCGGAATCTCAGCATGAGGATCAGCCGGATTTCCCACGTCGCCTCAACAGCATGCGCCCGCACGGTGATTCAGCGCGCAAACAGCCACGCCCGCGCCCGCCGCCCGTTCAGGACAGGGCATGCCTGCATCGCAGGGTCTCGTCAAATCCCGCGCGCCGTGGTTGAAGGAACATCGCTCCCCTCGCCCCGGCTTTTCCCCGCACGATGCCCGTCCTGTCCCGCGCCGCCACGGGAATCCTGCTCAAGCTGCTCTCGACCATGGCGTTCACCTGCATGTCGACGCTGGTGCGCGTTGCCGGCCGGGACGTGCCGGTCGGCCAGGTCGTGTTCTGCCGGTCGTTCTTCGCGCTGATCCCGCTGTTCCTGATGCTCGCCTTCCGCCGCGAGATCATGGAGGCGTTCCAGTACACGAGCTTCCGCTCCCACATGAAGCGCGGCGTCATCGGCGCCACCGGCATGTTCTCCGGCTTCGTCGGCCTGACCCTGCTGCCGCTCGCCGATTCCACCGCAATCAGCTATGCCGCGCCGCTGATGGTCGTGCCGCTCGCCTATTTCCTGCTGGGCGAGCAGGTGCGCGTCTATCGCTGGACGGCGGTCGCCATCGGCTTTGTCGGCGTGCTGGTCATCCTCTGGCCGCATCTCGACATCACCGCCCTGTCGAACCGCAGCGAGGCCCAGCGCCAGGGCGCCATGTTCGCGCTCGGCGGCGCCGTCTGCGCGGCCTTCGCAACCATCCAGGTGCGGCGACTGGTCAATACCGAGACGACGGCCTCGATCGTCTTCACCTTCATGGCGCTCTGCGCGGTTCTGGCCCTCCTCACCTGGCCGCTCGGGCACTATGTGCCGTTCATCGGCCAATGGGTGGTGCCGACGCCCTGGCAGGCCTTCATCCTGGTCATGGTCGGCGTGTTCGGCGGGCTCGGCCAGATCTTCCTGACCATCAGCTACCGTCATGCCGACACGTCGCTGATCGCCCCGTTCGAATATTTCTCGATGATCTGGGCGATCATCATGGGCTACCTGGTCTTTGCCGACCTGCCGAGCATCTTCGTGATCACCGGCGGCGGCATCGTCGTGGCCTCCGGCATCTTCGTCATCTGGCGCGAGCAGAAGCTCGGGCTGGAACGAGCCCGCCAGCGCAAGGTTGCCACTCCGCAGGGTTGAGGGCCTGAAAGACGGGGACGGCACTACTCCGATAGGTTGCTTTTTAATTCTGTTGCAACCTTAGAGGGTCTTTCGCTAGGCTTCCCTGCCATCGATCGGCGGGGGGACACATGACATCATCATTCGGGCCGGCGCGTTCGACGACCATTCGCCATCACCATGCCAACCGCGTCATCCTTGTGCCGCGCGCCGAAGGCCTGAGCGGATCGGGCATCGCCCTCTCGGAAGCCGAGATGGGAGAAGTGCGGGACGAGGTCCGCGGCAGGTTCGAGCACCTGCAACAGGTCGCCGAACCCAGGCTGCGCGACCGCAAGCTTGTCGACATCTTCCGCATCAATGGCCGCCGGGAGCGCGAGCAGGCCGTCAGGCACGGCTATTTCCGCCGGCTCGATGGGATTGCCGCCTATACGGTGGACTTCGCCCGGTCCGAACAACGCAACGATGTGCTCAACAGCCTCGACGGGCTCATCGGCGACGAGATCGAGGTCATCGAAGACTTCGCCCTCGGGCTTCCGCCGACCCTGCCGCCCGACGAACTGACGTTGTCGTCGGACCACCGCCAAGACGGCCGCTGGCCGGAGGCCTCGGGCATCGCGGCTGCCCACGGGGATGGCGTGCGCGGCGCCAACATCGCGTTCGGCATGCTCGATACCGGCATCGATGCCGATCATTGTGAGTTCAACAGCCGGACGGTCAATTTCCGCTATCTCCCGCTGCGTTTCGAACAGCCGCACCGGGACGTTCGCGGCTTCGACGTCAGCGGTCACGGCACGCATGTGGCCGGCAATTCGGCATAGCGCCCGATGTCAACCTGCATGTCGGGTCCGTCATCGAGAGCGAGACGATGCTGACCAGCGCTGCAAGGGTCCTGAGGGGTCTCAACTGGCTGATCCAGACGTTCGACAGCGACGACATGCGCGGCAAGCCGCGGATCATCAACCTGTCGCTCGGCTTCGACCGGGAACTTGTCCATCAGGAACTGCGTCGGGATGTCGACGCTCGGTTCAAGAAACATATCGAGGGCATGCGCCTCATCCTCAATCAGGCCTCGGTCACCGGCGAGGCCATGATCTTCGCAGCCATCGGCAATGGCGGGGCCGGCCGGGCGGGCTATCCGGCACTGTTCGAATCGGTGTTCGGGATCGGTGCCGTTGACTTCGACGGCAAGGTTGCTGGCTTTTCGGGCAGCAATTTCGTCAAGCCCGGCCAGAAGGGACCCGAAGGCCTTCCGGCACGCGAAAAGCCGGATTTCTTCGGCTACGGGCACGCCGTTCGCTCATGCCTCCATCGCGATTGCGACGGTGGCTCCCACTATGAGACCCTTTCGGGCTCGAGCATGGCATCGCCCTATGCGGGCGCGATCGCGGCGCTCTATCTTTCGCGCCAGCCGAACCTGACAGCCGACGAACTGCGCGACGTTCTCAGCCAGAGCGGCCTGCCGGTCGACGGGCATGGAGGCCGGCTGGTCCGCTACGATCCGGCAATTGCGGCGAGCCTCTGACGATTGCACCTTATGGTCGCCAGAAATATCCCCTACAAGCATGTCGAGAAACCACTTGTTCAGGCTCGACGTGCCAAGCTCGGTCGTCGACAATCCTGAGCCTGCCGAACGGGGCGACAGCAACCGGAGGGCATGCTAAATGAGCCTGCTTCCGGCTATTCCCGAGAGGAGTTGCCTTCCATGGCCGCTACCGAACACGCGACGGTCATCTTCCGCGATCGGACACCTTCGGAGGCCCCCGGAATGTCCCGCGTCCAGGCCGGACGCCAGCTCACCGAGCGGCACAAGGACAAGCTGGTCGCCTGGGTGCGCCACCATGGCCGGGCGGCTGACCTGAACGTCGGCGAAGCAACCGCGCTCGGAGCGGTCGAGGTGCGCGCTTCGGCCGATCTGCTGCGCGAGATCGAGCGGCTGCCGGACGTCGAGATGGTGCTGCGCGAATAGGTGTCCGGCCATCGGCCCGGCGCCTACTCCATCACCGCCGCCTTCAGGATGCAGACCATGATCGCGTGGGCGGTCTCGTCGCTGGCATTGCGGATCACGTGCCGGCCGTCGCAGCGGTAGCGCACGCTTTCGCCGGACCTGACCGTCTCGCTGCGCTCGCCGACCTCGACCTCCAGCGCGCCCGACAGCACGGACAGGCTCTCGATCGAGCCGCGCTGGTGGCCCTCGCTTTCCAGCACCCCGCCGGGATCGCACTGGAAATCATACCATTGCAGCCATTCCACCGTCTTGATCCAGCCGATGATCGACAGGCGGCAGCGCCCGTCGTCGGAGACCAGCAGCGGCGTATCGGCCTTCGACAGCTTTTCGAGGAAGGGCTCCTCGGTGCCGGTGGCCAGCACCCGTTCGATCGACACGTCGAGCGCCTGGGAGAGCCGCCAGATGGTGGCCAGCGTCGGATTGGTCTCGTTGCGCTCGATCTGGCTGATGATCGACTTGGCGACGCCGGACTGTTCGGAAAGCTCCGACAACGACAGGTTGTAGGCCTTGCGCAGCCGCTGCACCGTCTTGCCGAGATTGCCCGACAAGGCGTGAACCCCCGCATCGAATTCGTGCTTTTTCGGGTCGCGGTCGGCCATGGGCGTCAGGACGTCTCGTGCGTTGTTCCGAACGATCGTTCGTCGAAACGACCATAGGCACCGGCCCCCTGCGGTGCAAGGTCGGGCGGCCTGCCTACACCTCCCGGGCACCCAGCGCCGCGTGCAGCGACACCCGCGTCCAGGGCGACAGGCGCGCCTGATAGGTGCCATAGCTCGCCAGAACCCTGGCGGCCATGGGGCTGCGCGTGCCGAGATCACGCATCAGGTCAGCGGCATGGCGGCGCGCCAGCGTGACCAGTCCGGCCGGAAAGCCGCGCAGCTTGACGCCGTGAACCCCGACCATCTGGGCCAGCGCCTCCATGTTCAGCTTCTCGATCTCGGCCAGCGCGATCACCTGCTCGGCCTGCGAGGCGGCGTCGATGATGCCCTTCAGATCGGCCGGCAGGCCGTCCCACAGCGCCTTGTTGACGATGAGCTCGCTCGATCCGTTCGGCTTGTTGAAGCCGGGCGCGTAATAGAACGGCGCCGCCCGCCACAGGCCAAGCTGGATATCGGAGCCCGGCGAGGTGAATTCGGCGGCATCGATGGCGCCCCGCTCCAGTGCCGGATAGATGTCCGCCGGCGGGATGGCGAGCGCCGTCGCGCCCATGCGCTGGAACAGCTCCGCACCCAGCCCGACCATGCGGATCGTCAGGCCCTTCACATCCTCGGCGGAGGCGATCTCCCGGCGGAACCAGCCACCCATCGAGACACCCGTATTGCCGCCGAGCAGCGGCTTGAACCCGAACCGGGCCGCCGTCTCGTCCCACAGCGCCTGGCCCCCGCCGCTATAGATCCACGAGCCATGCTCCGGCGGCGTGAAGCCGAACGGCACGGAGGTGAAGAAGGCGAAGGCCGGGTCGCGCCCGATGGCGAAGAACGAGGCGGTATGGCCCAGTTCCACCGTGGCATTGCCCACCGCATCGTGGACGGAGAAGGCCGGCACGATCTCGCCGGCGGCGAAGACCTGCACCACGATGCGGCCGCCCGACAAGAGGCGGATGCGATCGGCGAGGCGCTGGGCCGAGAAGGCGGGGCCGGGAAGGTTGCGCGGCCAGGACGTCACCATGCGCCAGCGCAGCGGCGTCTGCGCCCGTGCCACGGACGGGCTGGCGATGAGGCCGGCGGCAGCGGCTGCCAGTGCCGCGCGGCGGTGGGGGCGGAAGCGGACGGGCACGGTCATGGCATCACCAGAAGGCGTGGAAATGATGGGTTGGCCCGTGGCCGGCGCCGATGGACAGCCGGTCGGAGGCGGCGATGGCCGCCGTCACATAGTCCTTGGCCTCGCTCACCGCCTGCCCGAGCGGGAAGCCCTTGGCGAGGCCCGCCGCGATAGCCGAGGACAGGGTGCAGCCGGTGCCATGGGTGTTGCGCGTGGCAATGCGGCGCGCCTCCAGCCGCACCTTTCCCTCCGGCGTCACCAGAAGGTCGGTGCTCGTCTCGCCCGTGCCGTGGCCGCCCTTGACCAGCACGGCCTTCGCGCCGCGGGCGATCAGCGCCTGGCCCTGGGCGAGCATGTCGTCCTCCGTGCCGGACACCGGCTGATCGAGCAGCGCTGCGGCCTCCAGAAGGTTCGGCGTGACGATGCTGGCGCGCGGGATGAGCAGTCGCCGCAGCGCCAAGACAGCATCGGGATTGAGCAGGCGGTCGCCGGAGGTCGCCACCATGACCGGGTCCAGCACCACATGGCGGACGCCGTGGCGGTCGAGCCCCTGCGCCACCGCCTCAATGACGGCGGCCTGCGACAGCATGCCGATCTTCACCGCGCCGACCTTCAGGTCGGAAAAGACCGAATCCATCTGCTCCGCGATGAAGGCCGGCGGCACGTCGTGGATCGCCTGAACGCCGCGCGTGTTCTGCGCGGTCAGCGCGGTGATGACGCTGGCGCCATAGACGCCGAGCGCGGAAAAGGTCTTGAGGTCCGCCTGGATGCCGGCCCCTCCTCCCGAATCCGAGCCGGCAATGGTGACGGCAATGGCTGTCATGACCGCTTCTCCCGCAAGTCGGGGCCGAGCCGGGCCCGCGTGGCAAGTTCGAGCGCGTCGACACCGTGGAGCGCGTCGAGATAGGCGGCGGCGAAGGTGCCCGGCCCGCGCGCCTCCTCTGCTGCCGCCTCTCCGGCGATACCGAGGGCCAGCAGCGCGGCGGCGACGCTTTCGGCCGCCTCCCCGCCGCAGGTCAGGAACGCCGTGGTGATGGCCGCGCCCGCGCAGCCCATGGCGGTGACTTTCGCCATCAGGGGATGGCCGTTGGCCACCGACAGCCCGCGCGTGCCGTCGGTGACGTGATCGCTCTCGCCCGTCTGCGCCACCACCGCGCCGAGCCGGCGGGCCAGCGCGTCGATGGCCTCGCCTTCGGCCAGAGCCGCGATCTCGGCGGCATTGCCGCGGATGGCGGCTGGGCCAAGGCCCGCAAGCTCGCGCGCGAAGGCGGCGCGCGCCGGCGAGCGATCGATGAAGACCGGGTCGAGCAGCCAGGGAATGCCCTTGTCCTCTGCCGCTGCGATGGCGATGCGGATCGCCCCGCGCCGGTCGGCCTCCAGCGTGCCGAGATTGACCAGCAGCCCGTCGGCGCCGGCGACGAAGGCGCCGATCTCGTCGGCTGCGGTGGTCATCGACGGCACCGCGCCGATGGCCAGCAGGGCATTGGCGGTGAAGGTCTGCGCCACCGTATTGGTGACCACATGGATGCGCGGACGGCGAGCGCGGATAAGGCCAAGCCGGTCGGCGGCGATGCGGGCGAGTTTGGCGGGCATCACATGCCCCTGTCAGGCGCCGGAGCGCTCATCTCGGTTTCCTCCGCCGGCATGACCCGGATCAGGTGCGACGGGTTGGCTCAAAGCCTCTCAGCCCGCAATGGGCACCCCGACGAGATGGGAGAAGACCTAGGCCAGCGCGGGCCGCTGCGCAAGGCCGCCGGGCCGGCTCAGGGACCGGGTCATGGCTCCCGTGCAGCGATCGGACCCTTTGGGGATGACGAAAAGCGCCTTTGATGGCAGGAAGGAGCCAGCGCAGTTGCGAGGCCCGCCATGATCCCGTTCTTCGTCCAGATCAAGTGCCAGCTCGGCAAGGCCTATCACGTGGCCGCCGCGCTCGCCGACCGCGAGATCGCCTCGGAAATCTATTCGACCGCCGGCAATTTCGACCTGCTGGTCAAGTTCTATGTCGAGCAGGGCACCGATATCGGCCATTTCGTCAACGAGAAGGTGCAGACGATCCCGGGCATCCAGGACACCCACACGATCATCACCTTCAAGGCGTTCTGAGCCGCCGGGGCCGCCGCGCCCCCGCTTGCGCGCCCTGTCCCCGTCCCGCTAGGTCGGGGTGGCCGGCCTGAACAGGCGGCCGCTCCCCCGACAAATGAACAGCGAGACGGACCTTCGCATGGACAGCCTGACCCCCACTTTGAACGCATGGTCGCCGAGGATGCTTTCCATCCTGCGGATCATGTTCGCCCTCGTCCTGTTGCAATACCCGCTGACCAAGCTCTTCGGCTTCCCCGGCACCATGAACCCGCCCTTCCTGTCCCTGTCCTGGATCGCGGGCGCCATCGAACTGGTGACGGGAGCGCTGATTCTGATCGGATTTCTGACGCGCCCGGCGGCCTTCCTGCTGGCCGGCACCATGGCGGCCGCCTATTTCATCGGCCATGCCGGCGGGAACTTCTTCCCCATGCTCAATCGCGGCGATCTCGCCATCATGTTCTGCTTCGTGTCGCTCTACCTGGTCTTCGCAGGCCCCGGCCCGTGGAGCGTCGACGCGCAGCGTTCGTCCAATCCCTGACGCCGGCCGCGTTCCGGCCGGAGCAACGCGAATCGCTCCGGCGGTTCGCGCCGCGCCGGAACCGGTTCCCTACAGGCAACCACCTGGCCTGTCGGGCTTTTCAGGACACGTTCGCGTGTCCTGAACTCACGCCTGCGTGACCCTGCCGGCGCCCGTTGCGGCCGGTTCATGACCGCGGCGGACGCCGGCCGGCCCGCTGCGGCAGGCTCTTCAGATAGGCCGCCATGGCGGCTCGGTCGGCGTCAGGCAGTTGGGACGTGTTGCGGATGACCGCCGCCATCGTGCCGCCGGTGGAATCGCCCGTCGGGGTCAGGCCGTCCGAGAGGAAGGCGGCGATGTCGCCGGCCTCCCACTCGGCGAGCCCGTCGCGGTGCGGGGTGATGTTCGGCACCCAGCCCCGGCCATCCGGATTGGGCCCGCCGGCATAGCGCCGGTCGGCGGCGATGGCGCCGGTCCAGTCGCGTGTCGAATGACACTCGGCGCAGTGCCCTGGCCCCTCGACCAGATAGGCGCCGCGGTTCCATTCGGCGCTGCGCGCAGGGTCCGGCCGGAACGGCTGGCCGTCGAGGAAGGCGAGCTTCCACAGGCCGAGCCCGCGCCGGACATTGAAGGGAAATCCGACATCATGCGGCCGGTTGGCCGTCTCGTCGGCCGGCAGCGTCTTCAGATAGGCGAACAGGTCGCGGATGTCGGGCACGGTCATCCGCTGGTACGAGGTGTAGGGAAAGGCCGGGTAGTAATGGTCGCCGGCGGGCGACGTCCCCTTGACCATGGCTGTGACGAAGTCGGCTTCCGTCCAGCGCCCGATGCCCCGCTCGGCATGCGGCGAGATGTTCGGCGCATAGAAGGTGCCGAAGGGCGAGCGCAGCCCATGCCCGCCGCCGAGACGGGTGCGGTCCGTCAGCCCCTCGGTGACATGGCAGGATGCGCAGCCCGACGCGAAGAAGACGATCCGCCCGTTCTCGGCATTCGGCGTATGGCTGCCGAGCGCGGCGGCGTCGATCCGGTCAGGTCGCGTCAGCCACCAGAAGGCCGCACCACCCACCAGGGCGAGAACGATGGACACCGTGATGAGCCGCCGCATCATGGCCCGCCCCCTGTCGTGCTGGAATGATGGGAAGCGCGGGCCAGGGCCCGCGCCTCACGTTCGCGGTCGCAGATCAGCTCTGGGGCCGGCGATAGGTCTCGTGGCAGGAGCCGCAATTGCGGGTGACGGCGCCGAAGGCAGCGCGGAACGTGTCCAGGTCGGTCACCTTGGCGCCCTCCGTCCGCGCGTCCTGCCCCCATTTGGCAATCCGGGCCTCGAAGTCTGCCTTGTTCGCCCAGATCGCCGGCAGCGCCGCCGTCTCGCCGCCCGTCTGGCTGTTGTCCGGGAACAGGCTGCCATAGCGGCCGGCCGCCTCCGCATAGGTTGCGAAGATCCGCTGGGCCTGCGCCAGATCGAACGGCGCCTGCCCGCGCGCCATGCGCGCACCAAGGCCGGTCTGCTGGCCGACAGCCTTCATGGCCTCCTTGCGCTGGGCAATGGGGTCGCCCCCCTGCGCGGTAACGGCGGCAATGCCGAGCGCGAGAATGGCGGCGGCGATGGCGATGCGCTTCATGAGTGACACCCTGGTTTCCCGTCTGGAATGAAAGCCGGAAGACCGGCTGGAATCATTCCACACTGACCTCGGCGACTTTTCACAGTCACGGATGCGTTATCGCCAGCCCGGCTTGCAGAAAGGCAATCGGCCAATTGCAGCGGCGCACGCGCCGCTCACGCAGCCTTTGCCTTCTTCGCCTCCTGGATCGTCTGCCAGACGAGCGCCGGCGTCGCCGGCATGTCGATCTCGCGGATGCCGTAGGCGCGCCAGAGCGCATCCACCATCGCGTTCATCACCGAGGGACAGGCGCCGATCGTGCCGGCCTCCCCCGCGCCCTTGATGCCCAGCAGATTGGTCACGCAGGGCACGTTGCGCGTCTCGAAGTGGAAGTTCGGGATGTGGTCGGCCCGCGGCATGGCGTAGTCCATGAACGAGGCGGTGATCAGCTGGCCGCTCTCCTTGTCATAGACCGTGCGCTCCAGCAGCGCCTGGCCGATGCCCTGCACGATCCCGCCATGGACCTGGCCCGCCAGCATGATCGGGTTGATGGTCACGCCGAAATCGTCGACCACCGTATAGGCGACGATCTCGGTTGCGCCCGTTTCGGGATCGATCTCCACCTCGCAGATATGCGTGCCATTCGGGAAGGTCGGCTCCGGCGGACGCCAGGTGCCGTGGCTCTTCAGCTTGTCCTCGGCGCCGGGGAGCGAGGCGATCTTCTCGTAGGAAATCGCCTTGTCGGTGCCGACCACGCGCACCGTGCCGTCGCGGATCTCCACGTCGCCGACGCCGACCTCCATCTCGGAGGCCGCCATGTCCCGGATGATGTCGGCCAGCGCCCGCGCGCCGACATCCACCGCCGCCCCGCCAACGGGCAGCGAGCGCGAGCCGCCGGTGCCGGTGCCGGTCGGGATCAGGGCGGTGTCACCCTGGATGACGTTGATCTTCTCGACCGGAATGTCGAGATGCTGGGAGGCGAGCTGGGCATAGGCGGTCTTGTGGCCCTGCCCGTTCGACTGGGTGCCGATCTTGATGGTGACGGTCCCGTCCTTCTCGAGACTCATCCAGGCATTCTCGGGCGCGCCGCCGCCGCAGGCCTCGATATAGGTAGCCATGCCGATGCCGCGGATCCTGCCGGCCTTCTTCGCCGCCTTGAGCCGGTCCTTGAACGTGTCCCAGCCGGCCACCTCCATTGCGCGGGTCATATGGCCATCGAACTCGCCCGAATCATAGGTGCGCCCGACCGGCGTCTTCCACGGGAACTGGTCCGGCTGGATGAAGTTGCGCCGGCGCACCTCGGCCGGCGTCGAGCCGGTCTCGATGGCAATGCGGTCCATCAGGCGCTCGATCAGATAGGCCGCCTCCGGCCGGCCGGCGCCGCGATAGGCGTCCACCGGAACGGTGTTGGTGTAGGCATATTTCAGGTGCACATACATGGCCGGGAAGGCATAGACGCCGGCCAGCATGAGCGCGCCGACATAGGGGATGAAGGTCGCGTACTGGGACAGATAGGCGCCCATGTCGGCCACCGTCTCGACCTTCACCGCCAGCACCTTGCCGCGCCGGTCGAGCGCGGCGGTCGCGGTCGAGACATTGTCGCGCCCCTGGCTGCAATTGACGAAATGGTCGGAGCGGTCCTGCACCCAGGCCACCGGCTTCTTCAGCTTGCGGGCCGCCACGAGGCACAGCGGATATTCGCGGAACATGAAGGTCTTGGTGCCGAAGCCGCCGCCGACATCGGGGGTGATGACGCGGATCTTCTCCTTCGGCACGTTGAGGATCTTGGTCGCCAGCGTGTTCTGGATGCCGTGCGAGCCCTGGCTGCCGAGGGTGAGCGTGTAGCTCTTCTCCTTCGCATCATATTCGGCGAGGCATCCGCGGGTCTCCATGTAGTTGGTGACCAGCCGGTTGTTGACGATGGTGACGGCGACCGTGCGATGGGCCTTGGCGAAGGCCTTCTCGGTGGCGGCCTCGTCGCCGAGTTCCACCTCGCCGGCGAGGTTGCCCGGCACCTCGGCCCAGACCTCGGCGGCGCCGGGCTTCAGCGCATCCACCGCGTCGATGATCGGCGCGCGCGAGGTGTAGTCGACCTCGATCGCCTCGGCCGCGTCGCGCGCGCGCTCGATCGTGTCGGCCACCACGAAGGCGATGCCGTCGCCGACATGGCGCACCGTCTTCGAGCAGAGCACCTCCCACGGCGGGTTGAGGATCGTCTTGCCGCCCTTGGTCGGGACCTGGCTGAGGCAGGGCAGATTGCCGATGCCCTCAAGGTCGGCTGCGGTGAACACCGCCTTCACGCCCTTCATGGCGCGGGCGGCCGAGACCTCCCTGATGACGAAATCGGCGAAGGCAAAGGGCGAGCGCAGCACATAGCCCACCAGCGCGCCGGAAGGCACGAGATCGGCCACGAACCGGCCCTCGCCCTTCAGCAGCGGCGCGTCCTCGATGCGGGTCAAGGCCTGGCCCATTCCGAACTTCATCGGCGTCATGTCGGGTGCTCCTGAGAAGGGCTCTAGAATGGAGCGCCGGCCCGGTCGGGGCAAGCCAGCCGAACCGCAAGGCCACCATGCCGGTGCTCCGGGGCCTCACGGCAGACGGAGACCCCATCATGGGGTTTGGCGCCCTTGGCGGCAGAGGCCCTCAACGCCTGCCGCCGGATTCGGCTTCTCCGGGGTCCAGACCCGGGCGGAACCTGTCCCGTGACGGCCGGGTTTGCCTGACATGCGCCGGACGTCGATAGTCCGCAGCCCCGCATGCAGGAGGCCGATGCCCATGGAGCAGGACAAGCCGACACCGCCATCCACCCCGCCGACGATCCTTCTCGGCCTCGGCCTGTGGTTCATCTCGCTGGTCTGGTGGTTCTTCTATTATGCGCAATATGGCGGCGCCTTCGGCCTGATCGGCCTCAAGCTGGCCTGCATCGCCTGGCCGACGACCGAATGCCTGTTCTTCCAGCAGCAGATCCGGGGGCCACTGCCGCGCTACATCCCGGCCTTCTGGTATGCCGGCATGCTCGCCTTCGCCGCCGGCCTCTGGCAGATCTGGCGCGACCGGCAGAAATAGCGGCCGGCAGAAAGAATGCCCGGAAGGCCGCCTCAGCCGCGCGCAGCCGCCACTCTCAGCGCATGCACCTCGGTCGGGCGACCGGCAAGGCAGCGCATGGCGATGTCGAGGCTGGCAAGGCCATCTGCCCCGCCCACCTGCGGCGCCCGTCCGGTGCGCACGGCATCCACGAACGCGATCAGCTCGGCACGCAGCGGCTCCTGATAGCCGACCGACAGATGGCGCATCGAATAGCTGCCATCGGGCTTGTAGTCGAAATATTCCGTCACTTGCCGCGTGATCAGGTCCGCAACGACATATTTGCCGCGGGTGGCCACCTGC
Source organism: Phreatobacter sp. (assembly GCF_051860605.1). Classification (GTDB taxonomy): domain Bacteria; phylum Pseudomonadota; class Alphaproteobacteria; order Rhizobiales; family Phreatobacteraceae; genus Phreatobacter. The sequence goes on from NZ_JBHYDR010000014.1 coordinate 46,931, forward strand.
ACCGTCCGCGCCTTGAATGGCGTCAGCCAGTTGGTGTTGATGTGGGCGAGCACGCCGGAACGGGTGCGGAACTGCAGCAGCGCGATGTCCTCGCGGGCGGCGTGGATCGAATTGGTCTGCGGCTGGATGTCCTCGATCTCGGACCCGGTGAACCAGCGGATCAGGTCGATGTCATGCACGGCCAGGTCGATCACCACGCCAATATCGGACATGCGCGGCGGAAACGGGCCGACGCGGGTGATCTGGATCGACAGGATCTCCTCGCCCTCCAGCGCCTGCTTGATCGACTGGACCGCCGGGTTGAACCGCTCGACATGACCGACCATCAGCACGCGCCCGGCGCGGCCGGCGGCATCGATGATGCGCCGCCCCTCCTCCACCGACTGGGCGATGGGCTTTTCCACCAGCACATGCTGGCCCTGCGCGATGGCGGCCAGCGCCAGCGGCGTATGCAGCTGGGTGGGCGCGGCGATCGTCACCGCATCGAGCCCGGCCGCCATCATCGCCTCGAGGCTCTGGTAGCCGGGGCAGCCGAGGCGCGAGGTCACGAACTCCACCTGCGCGAGATCGGGATCGGCGACGCCGGCCAGCACGACGCCGGGCAGTTCCGCCAGAACCCTCGCATGGTTCTTGCCCATCACGCCGAGGCCGACGACGCCGACGCGAAGGGGAGAGGCCGCGGGCTGGATGAGGGACATGATGATCGGTCTCGATGGCGGAGGCGATTCGCGCCGGAGCGGCACGCGCCTCAGGCGCGGAGGTATACGACCCGCAGCGCCCCCAGGGCAATTCGACGCCGATCACGATGGATGAACGGACATGACGAGGGGCGGCCCGGCAGGACCGCCCCTCGCTGGTTTCGACATCGCTTGGATCAGTTGCAGACCGTCACGCGGCGGATCACGCCATAGACCGGATCGAAGCGGCGGATGACGGTGCAGGCCGGCAGGACCGCGCCGACGCCGATCACGCCGATATGCACGTGGCGGCGGTGCCAGCCCATCGGACGGTGGCCATGCCAGCCGCCGGGACGCGCCCAGAGCGGACGGATGTTCGGGCGGAAGCCGTGGCGGAAGCCGCCATGGCGGAACGCTCCGCCGTGAAAGCCGCCGCCATGGAAGCCGCCGCCGCGGAACCCGCGGGCTTCGGCATCGGTGGAGGCGAAGGACACGGAGCCGGCGAGCGCAAGGGCGGCGACGGCAAGCACTTTGGTGGTGAGGCTGGTCATGGCAGGTCTCCTCGGGGTTGGTCGGAAGCACCTCGCTTCCTGATGGGGAGACATTGCCCGCACCCGGCCCTGGCCGATGTGACCGGCATCACGGAAATCGCGATTGGCAAACGGGGCCGCAGGATCGCCCCGTTCATGCCCAATTCACATTCCGAGCCTTGGGCAGGCGATGCCGCGTTGGACACCCGCCTCCCCCTCCCCTAAACAACCGCCGGAACATCCGGGAGGAACAAGCATGCCGGTCCTGGCCGATCTGAAGGTCAAGCTCTACACCGACGGGGCGGAGAAAGCCTCCATCGTCGAGATGGCGAAGAAGCCGTGGATTCAGGGCTTCACCACCAACCCCTCGCTGCTGAAGCGCGCCGGCGTCTCCGACTACGCGGCCTATGCGAAGGACCTCGTAGCGGCGGTTCCGGATCATCACATCTCGTTCGAGGTGTTCTCCGACGACCTCAGGGAGATGGAGGCGCAGGCGCGCGTCATCGCCACCTGGGGGAAGAACGTCTATGTCAAGCTGCCGGTGACCAACTCGCAGGGCGTACCGCTCTACGATCTCATCCACACGCTCTCCCGCGAGGGCGTGAAGATCAATTTCACCGCCCTCTACACCGAGGCGCAGGTCAAGGCCTCCGTCGACGCGCTGCGCGGCGGGGCGCCTTCCATCATTTCGGTGTTCGCCGGCCGGCTCGGCGATGCCGGGCACGACTATATCCCGGTCATGACCTATGCCGTCGGCCTTGCCCGCGGCACCGAGACGATCGAGGTGATCTGGGCCTCCACCCGCGAGGTGTGGAACGTCATCGAGGCCGACCGGATCGGCTGCCACATCATCACCGCGCCGGCCGACATCCTGAAGAAGCTGGAGGGTCTCGGCCGCGCGCCCGAGGACATCTCGCTCGACACGGTCAAGGGCTTCGTCGCCGATGCGAAGGCCGCCGGGCTGACGCTGGACGCCTGACCCCGCACATCCGACCGCCGAATGGCGGGTCTTGAGCCGGCCCCGGCCGGGCCACAGACTGGCGCGGCCACGGGACGACCATCATGACCGCATCCAGCACCGCATCCACCGCCGGCGACACCGGACCGGCCGGCGAGGCCTTCCAGCCGCCGGAGGGTTTTGCCCTGCTGCGGCCGAACGAGGGCTACATCGCCGTCTCCGGCCCCTATTACAGGGCGGCCGGCGGCCTCTACGGCTTCCAGTCCGACGACCGGCACGGCAATCCCAACGGCGTGCTGCATGGCGGCGCCATCCTCACCTTCGTCGACACCGTGCTCGGCCGCGAGGTGGTCAGGGTGACGCGCCGGCGCTGCGCCACCATCGCGCTCAATTCGCAGTTCATGGCCGCCGGCAAGCCCGGCGACTGGATCGAGGCGAAGGTGGTGATCCGCAAGCTCACCGGCTCGATGGCCTTCGTCGATGCGGAGGTGACGGCGGCCGGCGAACCGGTCCTCACCGCCACCTCCATCTACCGCATCTTCTCCGGCGAGATCGGCGCCCCGCCGCGCCCGCCGGAAACCGCGCCGGCCTCCTGACCCGGACGACGAGCCACCCGGCCGGAGGTCCCGCAGGCCATCGCACCGTCACAGTAACCACCTCACCAGTTACTTACTTGATTGACGCCGTGGGCTGTCGGGCTCTATCCTCCCGCCATGTCCGCACCGCCCGGACCTGCCGGTCGCGGGGCGGACCCTGAACGATGGTGCCTGCAGGCGCCGCACGACACCGGGAGGATTCGATGACCATTGCCAGGCTGGCCCTTGCCGGCATTCTCGCCGCCTTCGCCGCCGCCCCCGCGGCGGCACAGACCTTTCCCAGCCGGCCGATCACCATGGTCGTGCCGTTCGCACCGGGCGGACCGACCGATATCGTCGCGCGCCTGGTCGCCGAGCGCATGTCGACCAGCCTTGGCCAGCAGGTGGTGGTCGAGAATGTCGCCGGTGCCGCCGGCACGACCGGTGCCGGTCGCGTCGCGCGCGCTGAGCCGGACGGCCACACCATCCTGATGGGCCCGATGAGCACCATGAGCTTCTCGCCGGCGCTCTATCCGAACCTTGCCTTCAACCCGCTGACCGATTTCGAGCCCATCGGCGTCGCGGCCTCCGCACCGATCATCGTGGTGGCATCGAAGCGCATCCCGGTGACCACGCTGGCCGAGTTTTCCGCCCATCTGAAGGCCAATGCCACCACCGTCAACAACGGCAATGCCGGCGTCGGCTCCACCTCGCACCTGGCCTGCCTGCTGCTCAACAACCGGATCGGCGCCTCGCCCACCATGGTGCCTTATCGTGGGACGGGACCTGCCATCCAGGACCTCGTGGCCGGCAATGTCGGCTATATCTGCGACCAGGTGACGAGCCTGATGGGCCAGGTTCAGGGCGGCGCCGTGACCCCGCTCGCGGTGCTGGCGCCGACCCGCTCGCCGGTGCTGCCGAACGTGCCGACGGCCCAGGAGGCCGGCATGCAGGGCGCCGAGATGGTGGTCTGGAACGCCGTCTTCGCGCCGAAGGGCACGCCGGCCCCGATCGTCGCCGCGCTCAACGCCGCGCTCCGCAAGGCGATCGACGATCCGGCCGCCCGTGCGCGCTTCCTGCAGCTTGGCGCCGAGGCCCCGCCCGAGGCCCAGCGCTCGCCGGATGCCCTGCGTGCCCTCCACGCCGCCGACGTGCAGAAGTGGGGCGACGTGATCCGCGCCGCCAACGTCCGCATCCAGTAATCCGGACGTGCCGGGGCGGAATGCCCGCCCCGGCACGCCTTCGCGCGGGTCGAAAGCCCATCGGTGGCCCATGCGCCTTGCCCTGTGCAACGAGGTCCTGCGCGACCTCTCCTTCCCTGCCCAGTGCGCCTTCGCCCGCGCGGTCGGCTATGACGGGCTGGAGATCGCCCCCTTCACGCTATCGGCCGAACCCCATCGGCTGTCAGCAGCCGAGACGGCGGGCTTGCGCCACATCGTCGAGGACAACGGGCTTGCCGTCACCGGCCTGCACTGGCTGCTGGTCACGCCGCAGGGCCTGTCAATCACCGCCCCCGACGCCGCGATCCGGTCGCGCACCCGCGACATCCTGCTCGGCCTGCTCGACCTCTGTGCGGGCCTTGGCGGCCGGGTCATGGTCCATGGCTCGCCGGCCCAGAGGCAGGTCGCCGGGGGCCAGAGCGAGCAGGATGCCTTCGCCCATGCCCGCGACCTGTTCTCCGCCCTCGCCCCCGAGGCCGGGGCACGCGGCATCACCTATTGCATCGAGGCGCTGGCCCCGCCCGACAACCACTTCGTCACGACGCTTGCCGAGGCGGCGCAGCTGGTGGACTCGGTCGCCCATCCCGCCTTCCGCACGATGATCGACACCTCGGCGGCCTCCGCCCATGAGGCGGAGCCGGTGGCCGACCTCATCCGCCGCTGGATGCCGACCGGGCACATCGCCCATGTCCAGTTCAACGATGCCAACCGGCGCGGCCCCGGCGAGGGCCGGGACCGTTTCGCGCCCGTGCTCGGGGCGCTGGCGGAATCCGGCTATGCCGGCGACATCGCCATCGAGCCGTTCATCTACGAGCCGGACGGCCCGGCCTGCGCCGCCCGCGCCGCCGGCTATGTGCGCGGCCTGATGGAGGCACGGGGTTCATGACGGCCCGGCCCGCCCGTGCGACTGTCAGGCCGGGCCCGAATCGGCACGGGGAGCACGGATGGACGAGGTGAAGGAAGCGGACGCGGCGGCGAAGCCGATCCGTCGGCGCGACAGCGCCGGCACCCGCGCGCGCATCCTCAATGTCGCCACCCGCGAGTTCTCCAACAAGGGCTACGAGGGGGCGAAGACCGACGACATCGCGGATCGCGCGCGCATCAACAAGCGCATGATCTACCACTATTTTTCGTCCAAGGAGCAGCTCTACCTGGCCGTGCTGGAATCGGCCTATGAGCGGGCCCGCTCGGCCGAGCAGAAGATCGAGCTCGACCAGCTGGAGCCGCTGCGGGCACTGGCGCGCTTCACCGAGTTCACCTTCGACAGCTTCGTGCGCGACCGCACCTTCATCAACCTGCTCGCCACCGAGAACCGCCAGCGCGCCAAGGTGCTGAAGAAATCGGCCAAGGTGAACACGATGAATTCGCCGGTGATCGCCGCCATCGGGCGCATTCTGGAAAAGGGCGAGGCCGACGGCACGATCCGGCCGGGGCTCGATGCCCGGCAGCTGTGGATCACCATCATCGGCATCTGCTATTTCTTCTTCTCCAACGTCTACACCCTGTCGGTGATCTTCGACGCCGACATGGAACAGCCCGACCAGATCGCCGAGCGCCGCACCCATGTGGTGGAGTTCGTGCTGAGGGGGGTGAAGGCCTGAGGCGCCGAACATATCCGATTGATGTTTGGCCGGCTTTAGACACCATAGGCGGCCTGCTGGCGATCTATGATAGGTATGCAATCACCAGCTTCCGGATTCCGGGAGGGACGAGTGGCCAGACTACTAGGTGCGCGGGAACGTGAGATCATGGATTTCCTGCACGATAATGTATTTGATCCCGTTCTAAGTTCCCCGACTGCATCGAAGGGGCTGAAGCAAGGCGTCCGCCTTACAATAACGCGGCTCGAACAGCGGGACGCGAGAGGCATGATCCAATACTTTTGGTCCGCTGTGATTGGCACCGAGCGAAGCATCGGCTTCGCCGCACAAATGAGGGCGGAGGGATTTGGGCGCTTCGAAGAGGCCATTGACGACTTTCGGATCAGATTTCCGGTCATCTAGACATTTTATTTGTCTCGCGCTGATAATCACACCACGCTTCGGTGCCTTTCGATGCAGACCCTCAGCACCTCGTCCATCGGGCGCTGCCACCAGTCGAGTTCTGAAAAGATCTCGACCTCGCTGAAGCCGTCAAAGCCCGCTGCCTCCACGGCGGCCCTGATCTTCTTCAGTTCGATCACCCCGTCGCCCATCATGCCGCGGTCGGTGAGCAGGTCGCGGGTCGGCACCAGCCAGTCGCAGACGTGATAGGCGAGCAGTTGCTCGCGCCCGGCCCGCGCGATGTCGCGGAAAAGGTTCGGATCCCACCAGACGTGATAGACGTCGCACGCGACCCCCAGCGCGCCGGTCCGGCCGGGGTCCAGCCGGTCGCAGATGTCGAGCGCCTGTTCCAGCGTGTTCACGCAGGCCCTGTCGGCCGCATACATCGGATGCAGCGGCTCGATGGCGAGAGGCATCCGCACCTGCAGCGCATAGTCGAGAAGCTCGGCAATGCCGTCCTCGACCTGCGCCCGCGCACCGGCAAGATCATGCGACACCGCCGAACCCGGCCGCGAGTGCTGCGGCAACCCGCCGACCACCAGCACGAGGCACACGGCGCCGAGCGCCGTTGCCTCGTCCACCGCGCGACGGTTGTCGTCGCGCGCCTCCTGCCGTTTCGACGCATCGGCCGGAAACATGCCGCCGCGGCAATAGCCGGAGAGCCGGAGGCCGTGGGTCTTCACCGCCTTGACCGCCGCCTCAAGGCCGACGGCTGCCACCTGGTCGCGCCAGGGCGAGATGGCCCGGATGCCGTGGCGGGCGCAGGCCTCGATGATCTGGACGAGGTCACCCTGCTTTCGCACGGTGGCGGTGTTGATCGAGAGCAGGGAATGGTCGGTGGAGAAATCACGCATGGTCGTCAGGGCCTTGTCATGTCCGGTCAGGGCAAGGGCGCCGGCTGCCCTGCTTCAGGCGAAAGCGTCCTTCGAGGCTCGCTGACGCTCGCACCTCAGGATGAGGAAGGTGGGCAGACTGCACCAAGGGTCCGTATGCGGTGAGGCGGTCAGGTCTCATCCAGGACTGATGCAAACCACATCCCTCCTCATCCTGAGGTGCGAGCGGCAGCGAGCCTCGAAGGACGCACCTGGCTGCTGCAGGTCACGACCTGATCACGCCACCCCTCGCGTCGCCATCACCGCCGCCATCCGCGCCGCGGCCCGCTCGGGATCGCGCAGGATGCCGGCCTGGTCGGCCAGCCGGAACAGTTCGGCAAGATGCAGGGTCGAGCGCGTGCTCTCCTGCCCGCCGACCATGGTGAAATGGTCCTGATGGCCGTTGAGATAAGCGACGAAGACCACGCCGGTCTTGTAGAACCGGGTCGGCGCCTTGAAGATGTGCCGCGACAGCGGCACGGTCGGCGCGAAGATGTCGTGGAAGGTGGCGATGTCGTCATCCGCCAGCGCCGAGAGCGCCCCCGCCGCAGCGGGCGCGATGGCATCGAAAATGCCCAGAAGGGCGTGCGAATAACCCTTGTCGTCGCCCGCGATCAGCTCCGCATAGTTGAAATCGTCGCCCGTATACATCTTCACGCCCGGCTTCAGGCGCCGTCGCATGGCGATCTCCTTGTCCTTGTCGAGGAGCGAGATCTTGACGCCGTCGACCTTGGCGGCATTGCGGTTGATGACATCGACCGCCGTGTCCATGGCGGCATCGAGGTCCCAGGTGCCCCAGTAGCCGGCGAGCGCGGGGTCGAACATGTCGCCGAGCCAGTGGATGATCACGGGCTGGGCGGCCTGCGACAGGATGCGGTCATAGACCCGCGCATAGTCCTCCGGGTTCCTGGCGACCCGGGCAAGGGCCCGCGAGGCCATCAGGATGATGCGGCCGCCGAGCGCCTCGATCGCCTCGAACTGCGTTTCGTAGGCGCCGATGACATCGTCGATGGATGTCGCATCGGCGGGGTCGAGATGGTCGGTCCCCGCGCCGGAGAACACCACCGCTCCGGGGGTGGCCCTGGCCTGCCGCACCGAGCGGCCGATCAGGTCGAGCGCGCCGGCCCAGTCGAGCCCCATGCCGCGCTGGGCCGTGTCCATCGCCTCCGCCACCCCGAGGCCGAGACCCCAGAGATAGTCGCGATAGGCCATGGTCCGGTCCCAGTCGATGGCATTTTTGAGCCAGGGATCGGTGTCGGCCAGCGGGTCGGCGACCATGTGGGTGGCCGCCAGCGCAATGCGGTTCAGCGGCCGCGTGATCCGGTCGGGGAAGTTCCGCGGCACGGACAGGCCATAGGTCTCGATCCGCCTGTCGGCGGTCGGCAGCCGCACGGTGACGGCGGTTTTCGGCTTGTCGAGCATGGTGCTGCTCCTTCTTAGCGTTGGTATCGGAAAGCCCGTCGCCGGACCCGTCACTCAGTCCGTCATCCCCGGCCGAGGCGAAGCCGAGGGGAAGGGGATCCATGGGCTGCGGCACCCGTTCCTGGGCCCCCTTCCCTCGCCCTTCGGGCTCGCCGGGGGTGACGGTTGAGGTTCTGACGGAGCCTGCGCTCCATCGATGTCACACCGTCAGCGCGGGAACGTCGACCCAGCGGCGCTCCTTCCAGCTCTGCAGTGCGCATTCGACCAGCTGCACGCCCTTGGCCCCCTCGATCAGCGAATAGCGGTAGGGCGCATCCTCCACGACGTGACGGATGAACATCTCCCACTGCGCCTTGAAGCCGTTCTCGTAGGTCTGGTTGTCCGGCATTTTCTGCCAGGTCGAGCGGAAGTCGATGGTCTGCTTCTGGTCGGGGTTCCAGACCGGGCGGGGCGTCGCGTTGCGCGGCTGGATCATGCAGTCATGCAGGCCGGCGACTGCCGAACCGAGCGTGCCGTCCACCTGGAACGTGACGAGGTCGTCGCGATAGACGCGCGTCACCCAGCTCATGTTCATGTGGGCGATGACCCCGCCCTCCAGCTCGAACGTCGCATAGGCCGCATCGTCGGCGGTGGCCGGATAGGCCTTGCCGTTCTCGTCCCAGCGCTCGGGAATATGCGTGGCTCCGAGGCAGGACACCGCCTTCACCGCGCCGAACAGGTTGTCGAGCACGTAGCGCCAGTGGCAGACCATGTCGAGGATCATGCCGCCGCCATCCTCGTTGCGATAGTTCCAGGACGGCCGCTGCGCCTCCTGCCAGTCGCCCTCGAACACCCAGTAGCCGAACTCGCCGCGCACCGAGACCATGCGTCCGAAGAAGCCGCTGTCGCGCAGCGCCTTCAGCTTCATCAGGCCGGGCAGGAACAGCTTGTCCTGCACCGTGCCGTTCTTGACGCCCTTCTCGCGGGCAAGCCTCACGATCCGCATCGCCTCGGGCAGGTTGGTGGCGATCGGCTTCTCGCAATAGATGTGCTTGCCGGCGTGGATCGCCTTTTCCAGCAGCGTCGGGCGCATCTGCGTGGTGGCCGCATCGAAGAAGATCTGGTTCCCCGGATCGGCAATGGCGGCATCGAGGTCGGTGCCCCAGCGCTCGACACCATTGGCTTTCGCGAGCTGGGCTACCTTGTCGGCGTTGCGGCCGATCAGGATCGGGTCGAGCTGGACGCGCGTGCCGTCGGAGAGCTTCACGCCGCCCTGCGCGCGGATGGCCGCCACCGAACGCACGAGATGCTGGTTGGTGCCCATGCGGCCGGTCACGCCGTTCATCACGAGGCCGAGTGTCTTGGTCATGCGGTCAGTCCTTCACGGGTCGGATGGGTGAGCGGCTGGAGCGAGGCCCAGTCGGGTTCGGCACCGGAGGCAAAGCCCGGCGCGTAAAGGCTTGAAATGTCGAGGGAACCGGTGGCTGTCGCCAGGCGGATGCGCCCGCCCGTCCGCCCATAGAGGCCGGGATGCGCATCGCGGAACGCAATCGCCTCCGACACCGGGGCAAGGCCGAAGCCATCGACATAATGGTGGCCGTTGCGTTCCACATGGTCGAGGCCGAGTGCTGCGACGAAGGCCGTGTCCTGCTGGACGGCAAGGCCTGCCTGGCAGGTCAGGTCCTCGGCGGTGACGAAATAGCGGCCGTCCTCCCCCGCCTCCGCGTTCCACGCCGCGGCGCGGGCGGCATTCAGCAGCGCGCGATAGAAGCCCTTGCAGCATTTGGAGGAGACGCCCCGGTAGCCGAGCGCCTTCGCGCGCGGGAAGGCGTCATAGGCATCGTCGGCCTCGTCGATCACCACGCCGCGGGCCGCCAGCGCCGGATCGAGCGCCTGCTCGAACGTGGCGGCGCGGTCGAAGGGCTGTTCGACAAACAAAAGCCGCGCGACCAGCGCCGCAAGCCCGGCATCGGCCGCGACAAGGGCAAACAGGCTCGCCAGCGCCTCGGGCCGGTATTGCTCGTTGGCATCAAGGGTCAGCCGGTAGTCGATGCCGCGGCCGTCCAGCAGGCGCGCGATGGAGTCCAGCCGGATCAGGTCCGCGGCCGGATCGCCGGAGAGCTTGACCTTGAACCACCGCAGGTCCGCCGCATCGATCTCGGCACGGAGACTGTCGCTGCCCTCGATCCGGTCGGTCATGCCCACCGTGTGGCGGATGGCAATCGTCGAGGCGGGCTTCAGCCGCGCCAGTTGCGCATCGATGGCCGGCTGGTCGAGATCGGCGGTCAGCCGCGCATCGAGACCGACGGCATTGGCCTTCAGCACGTCGACGAAGCTGAGGCCGAGCACTCTGGACAGGCCATCGAGCACGGCCTTGTCGATCTGCGCCACGCCGAAGCCGGCGGAAAGCGGGGTCACGTCCTGTTCGCGCGCCCAGGCGAGCTGCTCGCCATGGTGCCGGGCGTGATGCCCGAAGGCGGTGTCCGGGCCGGCCCCGGCATTGGCCAGCGCTGCGGCATGGACGAGGCTGGCGGCAAGGTCCGCCGCCGTTTCCTGCGGCGTGCGGCCGGGACGCTTGTCGAACCATTTCGGCGGCATGAGCTCGGCGCTGGCACCCCGCGCCTGGCCGACACCCTCCACCTCCACGGTCAGGCGCACGAAACTCTGCACGGCACCGTCCACCGTGACCGGGCCGAAGCGGAACGGCAGGCGGAACGGTGTCGGCCGGCCGAACACCTCGACATCGCGGATCCGGATGCGCGGTGCGGTCATCGCGCGCTCCCGATGGGACCGGATGCGCCCATGCGGGCGGGCCCTGCCTGTGCCATGCCGTCCACTCCCTGCGACCGTCCCTGAACGGCCCTTCTGAACGGAGCCGATAATTCACTCACCAGTTACTTACAAAGCACGGCGCGTCCTTGTCAAGGCAGCGCGCGGCACGCGCCGGCATGGCGGCCCCGCACATGGCAAAGGGGCCCGCCGCCAGTGGCGACGGGCCCCTCCGGCCCCCAGCCCGTCCCCTCCGGGCTGTCGAATGTTGGTGTTCCCCGTCAGCGATACCAGAGCGTCGGCAGGGCCGTGGTGAACCAGGGAAAGATCGAGATCATGATCAGCACGATGAACAGCGGCGCCAGGAACGGCATGACGCCGACGATGGTCCGGTCGAGGCTGACCCTTGCCACCCGCGAGAGCACGAACAGCACCATGCCGACCGGCGGGGTCAGCAGCCCGATCATCAGGTTGAGCACCATGACCACGCCGAACTGCACCGGGTCGATGCCCACCTTGGTGATGATCGGCATGAGGATCGGCACCAGGATGGAGATGGCGGCGATGGTCTCCATGAAGCAGCCGACGACCAGCAGCAGCACGTTGATGATCAGCATGATCAGCAGCGGGTTGTCGGTGATCGACAGAAGCCCGGTGGCGATCGCCTCGGTGACCCGCGTCGTCGTCAGAACCCAGCCGAACAGCGAGGCGGCCCCGACGATGACCAGCACCGCGGCCGTCATTTCGATCGTGTCGAGCGTGATGCGGTAGAACTGCTTCCAGGTCAGCGACCGATAGACCAGCACGCCCAGCAGCAGCGCCCAGGCGCAGGCCGCGATCGCCGCCTCCGTCGGGGTGAAGACGCCAAGCGACATGCCGCCGATGATCAGGATCGGTGTGAACAGCGCCGGGATCGCCCGGATGAAGCTGGTCAACAGCAACGTCAGGCGGAACATCTGGTCGCGGCCGAGATTGTGACGGCGCGCGTACCAGGTGACGTAGAACATCATCACCGTTGCCATCAGCACGCCGGGAATGAGGCCGCCGGCGAAGAGCTGGCCGATGGACACGTTGCCGACCACGCCGAACACGACCATCGGCAGCGAGGGCGGGATGATCGGCCCGATCGTGGACGAGGCCGCCGTGATGCCGATGGCGAACTCGTCCGTGTAGCCGTGGTCGCGCATCGCCTTGATCTCGATATTACCGAGACCGCCGGCATCGGCCACCGCCGTGCCGGACATGCCGGCGAAGATCACCGAGCCGACCACGTTCACATGGCCAAGGCCGCCGCGCATCCACCCGACCGCCGAGACGGCGAAGTCGAAGATGCGGTTGGTGATGCCGGCCGTGTTCATCAGGTTGCCGGCCAGGATGAAGAAGGGCACGGCGAGCAGTGGGAAGGAATCGACCCCGCCCGCCATGCGATGCAGCACGACGAAATCCGGGATCATCGTGTGGATCTTGATATAGGCGAGCGAGCCGACCCCGAGCGCCACGAAGACGGGCACGCCGATGACCAGCAGGAGAAGGAAACCGCCAACGAAGACGAGCATGACGATGTCCCCTCAGCCGAGCGGCGGCTGTGCCGGGCGCCAGCCGCGCCGGGCGTTTTCCAGGAACATCTGCCCGGCCCGCCACAGCATCAGCACGCAGCCCAGGAGCACGCCCGCATAGACGATGCTCATCGACAGGTCGAACACCGTCATGCGCTGGATCTCCATCCGCTCGGTCACCTGCCAGGCAAACCAGACGAGCAGGCCGACAAAGCCGAGCACGATCACGTCGATGAGGAAGTTCAGCACCCGGACGGCGGGCATGGGCAGGAAGACATGCAGCACCTCCACCGCGATGTGGCTGCGCCGGCGCATGGCGACCGCCGCTCCCACGAAGGTCACCCACATGAGCAGGTAGCGCGCGATCTCCTCGGTCCAGGCGAAGGACGAGTTGAGCACATAGCGCGAGAAGAACTGCAGGAAGACCACGAAGGCCATCAGCCAGAACAGGGTGAAGGCGATCCAGTCCTCGACGAAATGCTCGATCACGACCTCGGGGTCGGAGGCGACGATAAGCTGGTCCTCGCCCTGATCGGGCCGGGGGGGATCGGACGTCATGGACAAACCCTGTGCGAGAAAGGCCGCCGGCCGGGAGGGGCCCGGCCGGGCATGATGGCGCCGGAACGCGCGGAGCGGAACGGCCGGAGCCGGCGGGACCGCCGGCCCCGCCGGTCACCGTTGTCAGCTGGCCGGGGCAAGCCCCTGCAGCGCGTCGTATTCGGCCCGGGTCCAGCCGGCGCCCGATGCCGCATCGTTGTGCAGCGGCACGGCGGCCGTGCGGAAGGCGGCCCGGTCGGGCACGATCACGGTCTTGCCCAGCTTGCGGAACTCGTCGGCGAGCTTCTGCTCCTGCGAGCGGATCTCGTTGCTGGCGCGCGAGGCCGCCTCCATCAGGACCTCCGAGAAGGCCGACTTCTCGGCATCGTTCAGCCGGCCCCAGACATGGCCGCCGACGATGGAGAGCAGCGACTCGGTGATGTGGCCGGTCAGCATGATGTGGCTCTGCACCTCATAGAACTTCTTGGCCATGATGGTCGGCAGCGGGTTCTCCTGGCCGTCCACCGTACCCTGCTGGAGCGCCAGATAGACCTCGGCGAAGGCGATGGGCGTCGCATTGGCGCCGACCGACTTGGTGAACATGAGGAACAGCGGGGCCGGCGGCACGCGCAGCTTCATGCCGCGCATGTCCTCGGGCTTGTTGATGGCGCGGTTCGCCGTGACATGGCGCTCGCCGTAATAGGTCAGCGCATTGATCTTGTGGCGGGTGCGGCCCTCGTAGCCGGAGGCGATCTGCCGGAACAGCGGCGCGTCGCGATAGGCCTTCCAGTGGTTGAAGTCGCGCAGGATATAGGGGGCGTTGCTGATCGCCATCGGCCGGTGGATCGAGCCGGCGAAGGCGACGCCGGTATAGATGATGTCGACCGTGCCGAGGCCGAGCGCCTCGTTGATCTGGTTCTCGTTGCCGAGCTGCGAGGCCGGGAAGACCTCGATCTGGTACTTGCCGTTGGTCCGCTTGGCGATCTCGGCGGCGGCCCACTGCGCTTCGGTGTGGTAGGGCTCGCCCGTCTCGTAGACATGGGCCCATTTCAGCTTGGTCTGCTGGGCGCGAAGCGGGGTGGCGGCGAAGGTCGCGAGGCCTGCGCCGGCGATGAGGGCCTTGCGGCGATTGAGGGTCATGGTCGTCTCTCCCTGACATGAACCGATTTGATGCTGCATCGGACGGTTTCCCCGTCGCTTCTTGCCGGCAGCGCACGGCCGCCGGAGCCATGAATTCAGGTGCGCACCCCCTTCGGATGGGCCCTGTCATCGATGAAGAAATCCGGATTGAAGAGGTTGAGGTCGCCGAGGTTGAGCGTCAGCCGGTCGATATGGGCGCCGAGCCGCTCGGCGGCCGTCTCGGCATCGCGCGCCTCGATGGCGTCGAGGATTGCTGCGTGCTCGGCCACCGCGAGCAGCATGCGGCCCTGAAGCGGAAGTGTCAGCCGGCGGAACCGGTCGACCTGGAGCTTGACCTGCCGGACCAGCGCCCACACGCCCGGATGGCGCCCGGTGATCGCGATCGCCTCGTGAAAGCCCTCGTCGGCCCGATGGAACTGATCCTGGTCGTCGGCCTCCGCGGCCTCCTGCATGCGCGCGACGATGGCGCGCATCTCCATGACTTGGCTGCGCGTGGCATGGACGACGGCCGCCCTGACGGCAAACTGCTCGAGCACCTTGCGGATGGCAATCGCCTCGCCAAGCGCACTGATCGGAATGCGCGAGACATAGGTCCCGGACTTGGAAACGATGTCGACAAGGCCTTCATCGGCGAGCCTGAGCAGGGCCTCGCGCACGGGCGTGCGGCTGACACCGTGGGCGGCCGCAATTCCCTTCTCGCTGATCTGGGAGCCGGGAGCGCGCCTGAGCGACAGGATCTCTTCGCGCATGAGCGCGTGAATGGTCGCGGCCGCAGTCCCGCTGCGCCCGCTCCGCCTCTCCGTCAGGCTGCCCACATTCGCGAGCATCGTTTCCTCCGGGCATCTGGGTACACCTAATATACAAGCCATTCAAGGCCACGACCCATTGCGCTCAGCGCAAAGCCTTTTTTCCCTGGTGCAGGGAAAAGAGCAGGGAAAAAGCGGCTCACCGAACCAGTACATCGCGGGCCTCCATCCCTCGGCTTGGCCATCGACTGAGCGCCACAGTTTTCCCTGCTGCAGGGAAAAGAGCAGGGAAAGGGCGGCTCACCGTTCCATGACATCGCGGGCCGTCATCCCTCGCCTCACCGAACCATGACGTCGCAGGCCGCCGTCCCTCGGCGTGGCGTCGCTTGAGCACAACCGGGGCGAACGGCCGCAAGCCGCTTCCGCCAGAGCTCCCGTTTGCAAGTGATGTTTACATGCATGCCACCTACTCCATCATGCGAATTTCATTGAACCATATCTTCTGAAGATCAAGTCAAAAAACAATATCAAACCTCGGCTTTTTGCTTGATGCATCAGAAAAATCGAGCATTGGTGGAGACGGCGATAAATGATAAATCGTCTACGAAATATTGTACTGGAGATTACAATGGATGCCATGCATCACACGCCTGAGTTCTCTCACTTCACCCAAAATATCAACAGTGATGCAGCGCGCAGAGCATTCATAGGTGGATCGGACGCGAAGATCATCATGGGGACTGACGAAACCGCCCTAATAAGGCTCTGGGAATTCAAATCGGGCAAGCGCCCTTCTGATGATTATTCCAACAATCTTGTTGTCGCTTTAGGGAATGCAACAGAGCCACTGAATTTGGAGTGGTATCAAAAAAACACGGGTCACCAAGTAACCGATAGCCAACAGCGAATGTTTCACTCCGACTACGACTTCATTGCTGCGACATTGGATGGGCTGACTGATAACGGCCAATCCGTATTTGAAGCGAAGTTCATGCTTCCTTGGTCGTTTTCGGAAGAGGCGGCCGCGGCAAAGCATATGCCGCAACTCCAGCACAACATGGAGGTAGCAGGGCGCCACAGCGCCCGGCTCTCGATCCTGACAGGCGGAGGCAAATGGGTCCTCATCACAGCTGAAGCTGATCCTATCTATCAGGCAGCCATGGTCGAAGCGGAATTGCGCTTCTGGGACTGTGTTCAATCAGGGCGCCCACCCCGTCTCTTGGGAGCCGCGCCGCCGCCGCCCAAGGCCGAGATAATCCGTATCGTCAATATGAATACGAGCAATGAATGGGCCGTCCTTGCGGCCACGTTTAGGTCCACAAAGCGGTACTATGACGATCATCTTGCCGCCAAAGAGGGATTGAAGGCGTTGATTCCCGCCGATGCTGCCGAAGCCATCGGCAAGGGCTTGCGCGCAAAGCGCAGCAAGACAGGCGCGGTCTCCTTTGAGATTCTGGCGGATAGGTGAGGCCATGACGTGTTCATCCGACTCGATCCGTTTGGTCGCGCCTGCTCTTGCCGCAGCGCAGCAGGAAATCGAGAACCCGCCCGCGCGGCACCAAGGTCAGATCCGTCGCCAACTCTCCTCCGGCCTTGCGCTGATCGCCCCCTATAGGTTCGCAAGCCTCGGCGACGGCCTTGCGCTGTTGCGGCCGATCCTTGGGCGCCATGGTCTATCCGTGATCCAGGCGACGAGGATCGATCCGGCCCTAGCCTTGCTGATCCTGGAAACGCGCATCATCCACAACTCCGGCGAATGGATTGGTGCTGAATACCCGGTATCCCCTTTGCTCATTCCCGCTGGAAGCGATCCTAGGGATACCGGCGCAGCACTGACCTATGCCCGTCGCCAATCGCTCTTCGCATTGATCGGAATTGCGCCCCAGGCCGATACGGATGGGACGGGAACCGTCCCGGCAGATCCGGAATTCTCGTCAGAACGCGGCGACAACTCTGGCGCCGAGCGGTTGCCGTGGGCGAGACGGACACAGGGCCTGGACGAAACCCCGGAGGCTTACGCAGAACACCACAAAGCGGTCCACATTCCTGACCGGGAGCTCGATGCGGTCCCTTTGAGGCCGGTCGGCGATCGGAAGGAGGGGACGCAACGAACAATTGCTAGACCCGACCCGAAAGTGCTCGAAGAGGAACTGATGGGCCTTGGTTCCATCACGTGCCTTAGGCGTTGGGCGATTGATCGCATCAAGGCCCTAGAAGCCCTCGCACCGGAAGAGCGTCATCAGCTCAGGGCTGCATTCGCCGTACGATGCAGCCAGGTTCGCCAGCGAGCAGGTGGCGATGGGGCAAATGGATCCGCTCCTTTCGACAAAGCAGGGGAAGCCGATGACCAGCCCCCCGGCGCCGTACCTAAGCTCAACGGAACTCTCTTGCTTGCAACAGATCCCGCAGACGGCAAAGCGGATCAAACGACTGGGCGGGCCCGAGCGCGCAAAGCCGCGCCGACTTCATCGGCTACACCCCAGGGCGTCAGGAACTGACGGCGATGGCTAAGAAGTCCTGGTTCATTCGACCTGTCCAGCACCCCTTCGGCGCCGCCCGACATCCCCTCCCTGCAAGGCTAAGGGAACAGATCGTCGATCGCCAGGACGGGGCATGTGCCCTCTGCGGCTGCCTCTTGAGCCCGGGCTTCACCGAATATGATCATGATCCGCCTCTCGCCCTGCGCCCGGCCGAAGGTGACCCGAACGATCCAGAGAGGCTGCAGGCGCTCTGCACCCCCTGCCATCGCACCAAGACGGGAGCGGACGTTCGGCAGATCGCGAAAGCGAGACGCCTGTCCGCCCAACAGGCGGACCACCGCCTCGCCATGGAGGCCAAGGTTCCTGGCCGCGCTCGCCTCCCCTCCGCCGTCAAGCGCTGGCATTTGCGCCGAGGTACCAAGCGCTGATTCTAACGTATTGATTGCATTCATTTGGTCTCGTGCAATCCTTGCGCGTAATTTTGCAACTGGGTGCAAAATGCGAACCGAAGCTTTTTTGGGGGATCTCGATTTGCTTTTCTATTTCAATGACTTGAATTAATTCTAACTGATATCTCTACCCCCCTTGACGCCATGTCAAAGCGGCGGCCACATACCGGAGGTTCCCTCGCGATTGTTAGGGCTGATGTTCGTCGAAATGGATAGCTGTGTTCATTTTGACGAAACAGAGACTGTTCGTCTCAACATGACCCAAGCAAACGGAGTAGAATCTTGACCATTACATCGCCTTCACTCTCTCGTACCAAGTGGCCGGGTAGGCCCGCCGAGATTGGTAACAACCATCAGGCAGCCTTCGGGGATCTGGTGCTGTCGATCACCTATGTCGCCCCCGAGACGCTGATCCCCTCAGACGACCGGTCGAGGGTTCACCCGGACGAGCAGATCGACCAGATTGCCCAGAGCATCACCGCCTTCGGCTTCCTGCGAGCTATCCTCGTAGCCGATGGCGGAAAGATCGTTGCCGGCCACGCGATCTGGGAGGCTGCCAAGCGTCTTGGACTTGCAAAGGTTCCCGTTGTTGACGTCTCTCACCTGGACGGTGTGCACCGCCAGGCATTCGCCATCGCCGACAATAAGCTTCCGGAGAACGCCGCCTGGGATTTCGCGGCGCTCGCAGTCCAGTTCGATGCGATCTCGAAAGCCGACGTCTCGTTCGCCCCCGAGATCACCGGCTTTTCGAGCATTGACATCGACCTCATCTGTGATCGCGCCATGGCCAAGGATGGTGCGGAAACCGAGGAAGCGCTTCCGAGCCCGCCTCCGGTCGCCGTAGTAAAGGTCGGCGATGTCTGGCTCCTCGGCGAGCACAAGCTGTTCGTCGGTGACGCAACCGACCCCGGATCGTACGAGACGCTCATGGGATCGGAGCGTGCGCGCATGGCGATCACCGACCCACCCTATAACGTTCGCATCGAGGACGTCGTTTCCAACGGCCGGACGAAGCATGAGGAGTTCCTCATGGCATCCGGTGAGATGACACCTGAGGAGTTCACAGCCTTCCTGCGCGCCTTCATGACGCTCTGCTCGACCTATACCCAGGCAGGTGGACTGAACTACATCTTCATGGACTGGCGGCACATGCCGGAAATCCTCGCCGCCGGCTCGGAAGCCTATAGCGACCTCCTGAACCTGGTGGTCTGGGCGAAGACCAACGCCGGAATGGGGTCGTTCTATCGCTCCCAGCACGAACTGGTTTTCGTGTTCAAGTCGGGCAAGGCGAAACACCTGAACAATGTGCAGCTCGGCCGGTTCGGGCGTAACAGGACCAATGTCTGGGCCTATCCCGGGATGACCACGAACAGCCGCGGTCGCTCGCAGTTGCTCGACAAGCACCCCACCGTCAAACCCGTGGCGATGATCGCCGATGCCATTCGCGACGCATCCAAGCGCGGAGAGATCGTCCTCGATCCCTTCTGCGGCAGCGGCTCGACCCTGATTGCTGCGGAACGCACAGGAAGGATCTGCCGGGCTATCGAACTCAACCCGAAGTTCGCCGATGTCACCATCGAGCGCTGGCAGGCCTCGACCGGGGGTGAGGCCTTGATGGAGCGCTCCGGGAACACGTTCAATGCCCTGAAGGCCAAAGCGCTGGAGAAGGATGTGTCGTTTGTCGGAACGACACCGTCCCCCACCCAGATCGTGAGCGACGGGGGCGAAGGCACACCGCCGATCCGGATCCGCAAACGCCCGGGTCCGGCGCTTGATTTCGAATGGCAACAGTAAAGGAGTAAACGCCATGTCCAATGACAATGACGACGGTAACGGCCCGAAGAATTATAAGGTGGGCAAGGGTAAGCCCCCGCTGCACACGCGCTTTCAGAAGGGGATCTCCGGAAACAAGGACGGGGGGCGTAAGCGGCGGCTCACTCTTGCTGAACTGGTTCGCAAGGTTCTGTACGACCGCTTCTGCACCATCACGATCGATGGCGAGAAGAAGGTTGTCCCCCTCGGCGAAGCGATTCTGATCCGTGTGGCCAGCGATGCGGCCGCAGGCAAAGCCCCGGCCGCCTCTCAGATCATACATCTCCTTGAGAAGTTCGGACCTGCCTCTGCTGCCGAGCGGATCGATTCGCTGTCGCGCCATGACGAAGAGGTGCTCGCCGGGCTGGCAGCCCGGCAGAACCTGCCCCTGACCGCTTGCCGCGAGCATCGTATCGTTGTTGGCGCGAACGGTGTGGTCGAGGAAGCATCCGAAGGGATCGACGAGACGGATCTTGCCCATCTTGAGCACCTTATCGAGGAGGCCCGGACGGGTGATGGGTGTCTCGACGAAGTGCTGAAGGCGCTGGAGGCACTCGCGTGCATCGATACGCCCGCCCCCGAACCGAATTCGGGGGCGGCGACGTTCACCGAAACCGTTACGGCCATTCTCTACAAGGGGGATGGCGCAATCGAGTTCCGCAAGCTCTAGATAGCCTCGTGGAGTTTAAGCGAAAACAGCTCCTGAACGCGCTGAGGGGTGACCTCAGCGCGTTCACCCATAGGGCCTTCCTCCACCTGGAAGAAGGCAACGATTACCTGCACAATTGGCATATTGACCATATTTCCTGGCAGCTGACACGCCTTGCGCGCGGCGACATTCGCCGCCTCATCATCAACGTCCCTCCCCGCTCGATGAAGTCGATCCAGGTATCGATTGCTTTTTCCGCCTGGGCTCTCGGGCACGATCCGACCGCACGAATCCTGTGCGTATCTTACGCAGAGGCGCTTGCTCGAAAGCTGTCGATCGATACCCGCAGCGTCATGACGAGCGATTGGTATCAGGAAGCGTTTCCCGAAACTGAACTCACAAGGCATCGCCAGCGGGTTCTTGAAATTCAGACACGGCAGGGAGGGTATCGGCTCGCCGCGGGGATGGGTGGGAGCATCCTCGGCCGGGGCGCTGACCTCATCATCATTGATGATCCCCAGAAGGCCGTTCAGGGTGTCTCGGAGGCTGGGCGCAGGCAAGCGCGCGAATTCTACGACAATGCTCTGGTGACGCGCCTGAACGACAAACGGCACGGTGCAATCATCTTGATCATGCAACGGTTGCACCAGGATGATCTGGTGGGCCACGTGCTGGAGCGAGACGATTGGGAACACGTGGTCTTGCCTGCCATTGCTCCCGAGGATGCGTCGTTCCAGCTAAGCGACAACCCCCAGAAGGTGTTTATGCGCCGGAAAGGCTCCGTTCTCCACCCTGAGCGCGAGCCACTTCCCATCCTGGAAAAAGTCCGACAGCAGCAGGGATCCTTGCAATTTTCCGCCCAGTACCAGCAACAGCCCGTTCCAGCCGACGGTAACGTGTTGAAGCGTGACTGGCTCCGGTTCTATGCGACGGTTCCCAAGACCTTCGACCTCACAATGGTCAGCTGGGATACGGCATCAACGCTTGGCGAGGCGTCCGACTGGTCGGTAGCGACCGTTTGGGGCGCAATGGGACAGGACTTCTATTTGCTGGATGTTGTGCGCGATCGCATGGAGTTCCCTGCGCTCAGGCAGCGCATGATCGATCTCAACCGGTCCTGGAGCGCGGATGCGATACTGATCGAGGACAGCGAACTTGGGAGGGCATTGTCTCAGGACCTTCGGCGGGCCGGCGAACTGCGGCCGATCCTGAAAAAGCCCAGGTTCGACAAGCAAACACGGTTTGTTGCACAGGTGACACGATTTGAGGCTGGTCAAGTCTGGCTACCGGAAGAAGTCCCTTGGCTCGGTGCCTTCGTTGATGAGCTTCTGTCCTTCCCAAATGGTCGCCATGACGATCAAGTTGATTCTGTTAGCCAGGCGCTCGACCACCTGCAACGATCGGCCAGCATGCGAACAGAACCGGGGAAAGGGCCCGCCAGAAAACGTCCCGAACGGCCCGCCAGACCTAGTGGCTACACACGACCGTTTAGGTAGAGTTTTGTTCTTCAGTGGCGAGCTTGACTTGGCTGATCTAAGACCAACAAACTGGACCATTGGCAATTATCACCTTGGCGTAGTAAGCTCTACCTGTATGATGGGCTCAATACAGGAGACCATCCATGTCGAATCTGTCCAACCCGATCTTTCACGACGAGACCAAAGCCCGCGAGTGGCTTGAAGCACGGGTTTGGCCGATCGGCCCGGTCTGTCCTCATTGCAAAGAGGCCAACCGCGCCAACCTCATGAAGGGCAAGAGCCACCGTCCCGGCCTCTACCAGTGCAATGCCTGCCGCGAGCCGTTCACGGTCACCGTGGGGACGCTCTATGAGCGCTCCAAGGTTCCGCTGCATACGTGGCTGGCCGTCACCCACCTCATGATCGCATCGAAGAAGGGCATGAGCGCCCTCCAGATCAGCCGCATGATCGGCAAGCCGTATAAGACCGTGTGGTTCCTCTGCCACCGTATCCGTGAGAGCCTGCGCGAGGTCCACACCGGACCCCTCGGCGGGGGCGGCAAGACCGTGGAGGCGGACGAGACGTGGGTTGGCGGCAAGGCAAAGAACCGCGTAACTCGCGATCCTGCACCCAAGAAGCCCGTGATGTCCCTTGTCGAGCGTGACGGCAAGGTCCGCTCGTGGGACTGTCAGGATTTTCGTGTGTGGGCGGCGTGTTGAACATCAGGCCACCATGGCCCTTGTGAAGCGCTCGCCGAACATGACGGCGAACTGCGCCTTTGCCATGACCCACTCACGGGGCCCCATCTTCCACTCCTTCTCGGAGCGGTTCAAGACGAAGAAGAGCAGCTTCTCCGAGACATCGGAGGGAACACCAGCACGCTTCCCGCCATCGACCTCCGCCCGCTTGACCCACTCCAGCAGCGTATGGGTCGAGCAGCCGATCTTGGCGGCGATCGAGGCGCAGGCGACCCAGCGCGAGGAATGCTCGCCCTCCTGATCTAGCACCAGCCGCACCGCCCGCTCGCGGACCTCAGGTGAAAACTTGTTGGTCGTCTTGCTCGTCATGGCTCCATCCTACTTGGAAGTTGGAGCCTCCGACAAAACCGGGGGCGGTTCAGTCCATATGGCCTTCGCCGGCATCGAAATGGCGGCGTGACGGAGATCGTACGCATCCGGCGAAGGCCACCTTGCGGGAGCTGAGGCAAATCGTTGAGCACTGTCGGTATGGACAGCCATACGCACAGTGCCTTTGGGCGGCTTGAGATCGTCGAGACCGGGCGTCGCCGTCGTTGGACGGACGAGGAGAAGCGCCGGATCGTGCTGGAGAGCATGAGCGGGCCGCGTCTCGTGTCTGAGACCGCTCGGCGCCACGGCATATCCCGGACGCTGTTGTTGACCTGGCGCCGGCTGATGGTCGGCGAGATGCCGAACGGGTTTGTGCCTGCGGTTGTCGTTCCTGAGGCGGCGACGGCGGCACCGCTTCCGCGAGAGCGGCGGGGAGCTCGGGTCGAGATTGTCCTCGTTGATGGTCGTCGGCTGATCGTTGAGGGCGCGATCAACGTTGAGGTGATCTTGCGCCTGGCACGCGGCCTTGAGGTGCCGCGATGATCCCGGTTCCGATGGGCGTGAAGGTATGGCTTGCGACGGGCCATACGGACATGCGGAAGGGCTTTGCCTCGCTGGCGCTACAGGTGCAGGAGGTGCTCAAGCGCGATCCTCTCGGCGGCCACATCTTCTGCTTCCGTGGCCGGCGCGGAGACCTGATCAAGGTGATCTGGCACGACGGGCAGGCAGCGAACCTTTATGTGCGGCGGCTGGAGCGCGGACGGATCCTGTGGCCCTCGCCTGCGGACGGGATCGTGACGATCACGCCGGCGCAGATGGGGTATTTGCTGTCCGGAATTGACTGGCGGAACCCGCAGGAGACGTGGCGTCCGACCTCGATCGGCTGATGGGATTTGCTCCTCGGAATTTGCTTTGGGGAGGCGGTGTTCTGTGATTCCATCCTCATGTGACCACGACCTCCGACCCCTCTGAACCGCTGGAACTGCCGACCGATCCGGCGGCGCTTGCGGCGATGTTCCTGGCGGAGCGCGCGGCGCGATTGGCAGAGCATGGTGCGAGGATTGCGGCCGAAGAGAAAGCGTCCAGCGCCGCGGCACGTGCCGATCTTGCTGAAGCTGAGGCGAGCCTCGCCAAGAGCGCCGCCTCGGCCAACGAGGCGATGATCACGTACCTCCAGCTGATGATCGAGAAGCTGAAGCGGGAGCTCTATGGCCATAGCTCCGAGCGCGGCACGCAGAAGCTGGACCAGTTGCAGCTGCAGCTCGAGGAGTGCGAGGCGGCCGCGACCGAGGACGAGGTTGCGGCGATCCTGGCCTCCAGCACGGCGACGCCACGACGGCGAGCGGTGCGCAAACCCTTCCCCGATCATCTGCCGCGGGAGCGGGTGGTGCTGCCGGCACCGACCTCCTGCCCGTGTTGCGGATCGGCGCGGCTGTCGAAGCTCGGTGAGGACGTTACGGAGACGCTGGAGCTCGTGCCGCGCCAGTGGAAGGTGATCCAGAAGGTGCGGGAGAAGTTCGCATGCCGGGCCTGCGAGACGATCACGCAGGAACCAGCCCCGTTCCATCCGACGCCGCGCGGCTTTATGGGGCCGAACCTCCTGGCGACGATCCTGTTCAAGAAGTTCGGACAGCATCAACCGCTGAACCGGCAGAGTGAGCGCTATGCCCGGGAGGGGATCGACCTCTCCGTCTCGACGCTTGGCGACCAGGTGGGAGCCGCAACATCGGCATTGCAGCCACTGCACGCTCTGATCGCGGCGCATGTGCTGGCGGCGGAACGGCTCCACGGCGACGACACGACGGTGCCGATCCTCGCCAAGGGCAAGACCGACACGACGGTGCCGATCCTCGCCAAGGGCAAGACCGACACGGGCCGGATCTGGACCTATGTGCGCGACGACAGGCCCTTTGGTGGAAGCGATCCGCCGGCGGCCTTGTACTTCGCCTCGAAGGATCGCCGACAGGAGCATCCCAATGGCCATCTCCGGGGGTGGCGAGGCATCCTGCAGGCCGATGCCTATGGGGGCTACAACGGGCTCTATGATCCGCGGCGACCGGAAGGGCCGGTCACGTCCGCCCTATGCTGGAGCCACGTCCGGCGCGGCTTCCATGAGCTCGCCGACATTGCGGCCAAGGCGCGCCGCGGCTCCGCCGCCGCCGTCTCCCCGATCGCGCTCGAGGCGGTGAAGCGGATCGACGCCATTTTTGCCATCGAGCGGGAGATCAATGGCAGGTCGCCGGAGGAGCGGGCCCGAGCCCGTCAGGAGGCCGCAAAGCCGCACGTCGATGACCTGGCGACCTGGCTCCAGGCCCAGCGCGGCACGCTCTCCCGCTCGGCGACGGTGGCCAAGCAGATCGACTACATGCTGAAGCGCTGGGATCGCTTCGCCGCCTTCCTCGACGATGGCCGGATCCGCCTGACCAACAACGCCGCCGAGCGAGCGCTCCGAGGCTTTGCACTCGGCCGCAAGGCCTGGCTCTTTGCGGGCTCCGCTCGCGGCGCCGAGCGTGCTGCCGCCATGGCGACACTGATCGAGACGGCCAAGCTCAACGGCGTTGATCCGCAGGCCTGGCTCGCCGACGTCCTCGCCCGCATCGCCGCCATCCCGCAGTCCAGACTAACGGAGCTGCTGCCATGGAACTGGCGGGAACCCCGGGATCGCGAGGTTCTTGCGGCATGAGCCATGGTGATCGCATTGCACGCCTGATGATCGAACTCGACGACTGGAGGCCAATCATCTGGCGGCGTGTCGAGGTGCCGCTGACCTCGTCGCTGAAGGCCCTACACGACGTCATCCAGGCCGTCATGCCGTTCGAGGACGACCATCTCTTCGAGTTCCACGCCGAGGGGAAGCGTTTCGCTATCCCGGATCCGGAGTGGGACGGCCTGCGTCACAGGACCTTCTCCGCCAAGACCACGAAGCTCGGCGCCCTCGTTGATCGTGGCATCCACAAACTCTCCTATACCTACGACTTTGGCGACGACTGGCGACACACCATCACCGTCGAGAAGGCCCTGGATGCCGTCCCCGGTGCTGACTACCCCCGATACATCGACGGCGCCCGGTGCGGCCCGCCAGAGGATGTTGGGGGGCTTCCAGGCTTCGAACTCTTCCTGGCGGCCATGGGCGATCCCGACCATGATCAGCACGGCGAACTCATGCGCTGGCACGGCCGTCCCTTCGATCCAGAGCGGGTTGATCAGCCCGGCATCCAAGCCCGTCTCGCGAAACTGGCCAGACGCCGCGCCATAGGCAAAGCCGCGTTTGCCAAGAGCCAGAACAAGGTCCACTGATCGGGCACTCGGCGCCCGCGGTCCTCGCCGGATGCTTACCGCGCAGAAGCCGCGGCCCTCGGCGGATGCTTACCGGAGATCAGAACCAAGCTTAGCTAAGCCGCCAATCTGTCCGCGAAATGGGGACCACCTCAGCTGCGACCGCACACTGGAAGCTGGCCGCTTCTTCCACGACAGCAATGGACCGCAAGCAGGCTTTCCGCTGCCTTGACAGGACTGAAGGTCGCTTGCATGACACCGGTGGAAGCGGCCAGCTCTGCTAAAGTTACATCATCTGTCGGCGCGCTACAGGGCGCCATTCCCCGGAGAGCGACATGTCGGATGATATCGAAGCGTTGCGAGCCCGCGTGGCAGAATCGGACCGGCTTTACGCGAAGCAGGACCTGCCCGGCGCCATCGCCCTTCTCAGGCCGCTGATCGAAGCGCAGGTGAAATATTTCCGGCCCTATTTCAATCTGGGTTTCTTCAGTTGGCTTCAAGCCGATT
Source organism: Phreatobacter sp. (assembly GCF_051860605.1). Lineage (GTDB taxonomy): Bacteria > Pseudomonadota > Alphaproteobacteria > Rhizobiales > Phreatobacteraceae > Phreatobacter. Next base: position 73,651 of record NZ_JBHYDR010000014.1, read on the forward strand.
ACGCGACGGCGCGAGATATGCTCGCCCAGGCCGTCGAACTTGCTCCCAACTTCGCCGATGCGCGGATGTTTCTAGCCAAGGCGCAGATCGCAAGCCGCGATCACGCGCCGGCCATCGAACAGATCGACGCCTATCTGGCGCTCGGCGGCAAGGATCGGACAGTGCAGTTGTGGCGTGCCCGGGCCCTGTGGGGCCTCGCCCGGATGGAAGAGGCCGCCCGCGCGATCAATGACTACGCAGCAGCTCTCGGGTGGGCGACGCCGCGGCAGGACGGGCTCACCTTCGCGCAAGAGCCGTGGTTCCTCGCACATGTTCCCAACTGGTGTAGCAAACTGGGTCCGATCCTCGGCAAGGTCGACCGCGCCCTCGAGATAGGCAGCATGGAGGGCATGTCGGCGGTCTGGATCGCGGAGCATCTTCTGTCACCGAAGGGACAGCTCATCGTCAACGACATTGAGTTCCGCCCGAACCTAATTAGCAACCTCTCACGGTCCCGCCATGGCCGCCGGATCGAGTTGACGCTGGGCGACTCGGCGGAGGTTCTGCCGGCGCTGCCGCCCGCCCAGTTCGACTTCATCTATGTCGATGGCGACCACTCTGCCGCAGGTGTGTTCCGCGATTGCATCAACGCTATTGTGGTCGCGAAGCCGGGCGCATCGATCGTGCTGGACGATTACGGCAAGGCCAATGAGAGCACCAGGGCCGGTATCGATCTGTTCCTGCAGGCATTCGCACCCTGTGTTGAGGTCGTCGCGAAGGAGTACCAAGTATTCCTACGACGCTCGCTCGGCGCGATCGATCTTCCGCCGCGGATGATCAAGACCCTTGCCAAGAGTCTGACGCCGCAGTCCGCAAAGCGCTTGACGGCGGCGGATGTGGCTTGCGTCCTGCAACTGCTGCGTCAAGGGGCTGCAATCCCGCGTACCTGAGGCCGTCGCACCCGATAGTCGCATCGGCAATCGCGTCAGCCAGCGCCTGCAGGCCCAGCGCCGCCATGACGCTCGATCTTGTGAATTGGGGCATGACGTGCGATGCGCGTCAGGGCCGCTTCGATCTGCAGATCCGCCAGATCAGCGCGCAGCCCCCCTGATGCATCGCGGGGCGCCGTCAACCAGTGCATCCAGACGCCGTTGTCCAAGTCCACGCCCCGCCAGTCGTCAGCGCCGGCCGGCAGCACGGTGATCACGCGCATCCATTCGCCTCCCGCGACGCGGGCGCGCGCGGCCTTTATCCCGGCGATGAAGCCGGCAGCATCGATGTCGCGGCTTGGAAGGATCATGACGCTTTGCGCGGCGAAAGACGACAAACCTTCGTGAGCCGAAGGACAGGGCTCTGGCGCCGCCTCGTCGAACCAGCCGGGGTGCCGGACACGCCTTACGCCCGACAGCCCGCGGGCGAGGCCGAGCTCAAGCGCTCGCTCGACCTCATGCTCGAACGCCGCCGCGGCGGCGGAACTGCTGCTTCCACCCGCTATGCGGCGGCCCACGTCGCGGCGATGGTGGGCGATGAATGCCATTGATGCAGTCAGAATGGCCTCGAGTCCGAGATGACACCGCCCGTTCATCAGTGAGAAGTAGAGCTGGTTCTTGACGATGCGCTCATAGCGCGTGGTCATTCCCGATCCGTCGCGCACGGCGCCAGGCAAAAACTTGTGATGCGCCACTGCGCCATCGAGTTGGCGGACTCCCCAGCCGGAGTCGACAAGCCGGCAACATGCATCGGTTTCATCAAGGTAATAGTCATACTCTTCATCAAAGCCGCCGAGCGAAACCAGCGCTGGCCGGCGGAAGGCGCAGTTGGCCCCCATCACATGCGGAAAGCGACCGCTAAGCGGATAGGCACCGGCATCGCCCGGCTGTTGGAGGGCATGATCGGCGCGTCCCGCCCGGTCCACCACGGAAAAACGGAACTGCGGCGTCTCGCCGTCGGGTCCAATCACGACACCGCTGACTGCGCCGACCGTTCCGTCAGAGAAGGGCGCGGCCAGCGCTTCGAGCCAGTTCGGCTCTGGCAGCGCGTCATCATCCAGAAAGGCGACGACAGGAGACGCGGTAGCCCGCAGTCCCAGATTGCGCGCCATTGCAATGTTCTCGGCAGGGCACGAAATACCCTTGGCGTACCGCGCGGCCGCGAGGGATTCCACCAGTTCCCGCGTGCCGTCATTGGCCGGTCCGTGGACGATACAGAGCTCGAACGACCGATGCGTCTGCGCCTGCAACGCCTTAACGGTGCGCTCAAGGCTCGCTGCGCGACCGTTGGTGCAAATGATCACGCAAACCATCGGCTGTTCACGTGGCGGCATCGGCTTTTCCTTCGCGCATTCCAACCGACTGCGACGGGTCGCTCCCGGCTGGTCATCCCGACCGTTGACGCTGCGCTTATCGCAAAGGTATTGACTGGCATGTCAAGCTGCATTTCGCGCTCTCGCAAGTCCCACGCCCCGCTTGAGTTGGCGCTCAGGGTGAAGCCGCCCGAGCCTCTTGTGCCCGTGGAGAGCTTTGCAGGGACCTGCTTTGAGACGATGGCGTTCTCATTTTATGGCGAACGACACGAATGCGGACCAGACATCGACTGGCGCGCCAATCCGGGAAGCTGGCATTGGGGTCATGATCTCAACCGCTTCGGCTTTCTCGTTTTGTACGGCGATGCGTCATCGCGGCAGACAGCCGAGCGGCTGTTCGGCCTGATCAAAGACTGGCTCACAAAGAATATGGACCAGGCGACGATCGGTTCGGGTTACCCCTGGGGCAATCTACTGAACGTGGCAATCCGCACGGAGAACTGGTGGCGGTTCGTCACCCAGGCTGTCGGGAATGCGCACTGTGAGCTGGAAGCACCCCGGACCCAGCTCATCGCGCGCTCCGTCGTCCAGCAGGCGCGGCTGGTCTTCCGTCTCGTCCGCTCTCGAGGATTCAAGGACAACTGGTCCGTCATCGGCCTTCGTTCGGCTGTCTACATCATGTCCGCAATCAAGGGGTTCCCGCACAGGGAACGTCATCTTCAGATCGCGCGCTCTTATCTGCGCCGCGTAGTTGAGGAGCAGATCCTGCCTGATGGGGTGCAGCAGGAACTGGTGCCGCACTATCACTGGGTGGTTCTCGAATTGATCGCGTCAATCCGCGACCTGCTTGCGGATGCGCTTGGGGCTCCCGATCCGCAAGCTGACGACGCGATCAGTTCCATGGCCGACTTTCTGGCGTCGGTGATGTCGCCAAGCGGCGCGGTCATCGCCCTGGGCGACAGTGATCCCGAAAATGGCGCGCGGATTGCCCGCTTCTTGGCCTCGCTTCGCACGCGGGGGGAGGCGCAGTTCGACCGGGCGGACGAGTTAGCCGCGGATGCCGGGCAAGCACAGAAGGTCGTCCCGACGCTTGAACCGGACATCAAGCTCTTTCCCTACGCAGGCCTCGCCTGCATCCGCCACCCGTCAACAGGTAGCCTCCTCGTTTTCGATGGCGGTCCTTTTGGAACTGCCCATCAGCATGAAGATGCGCTCAGCCTCAGCCTGTCGTGTTTCGGCGAAGACCTGATCGTCGATCCCGGACGCTACCTCTACGAGATGGAGGCGGATCGACCCTGGGCCTACCTGAAGTCGACAGCCGCACATTCGACAGTCCGCATCGACGGGCTGGACCAGAACGCACGCGCCACAGCCGCAGACTGGCGCAGACAGACGTCCGGCGAGCCTAGACTAGATATCGATGCAAACGGCATCGTGCTTTCGGCCACCTATAATCAGGGATACGGACCTGATTGCATGCATGTCCTTCACCACAGGCAGATTGGCGTCAGCAACCAGGGCCTGCTTGTAGAGGTGAGCGACTGTCTGTTGGGGGATGGCGAGCACGACATCGAGCTGCAATGGCAGGTTAGCCCTGGCCCCTTCTCGCTGCAACCCGGTCTGTTCCGATGCGTTCGAGGCGTCGCGCAGCTCGAAATCACTTGGGCCGACGAACCGTCGCTTGAAGTCCATGTGGCGGAGGGCGAACGCCAACCGTTCCGCGGCTGGTTTGCTCCTGGATTGAACAGGATGACGCCAAGCCCGATGCTCATCCTCAGATGCCGTAGGCAACTACCTGTCACCCTGTGCACGACGTTGCGCAGCATCCGCGTTCAGCCGGCGTGAACGACTGTGGCAGCATTGGGCTTGACGTGAGTGAACCGCCCCTAGATTCCTGGACGCCTTCTCCCCTAGTTTTTGAGGCGAGGAGGCCCCGATGGGCAAAGCGAACTTCACCGAGGACTTCAAGCGCGACGCGGTCTTGCAGATCACGGAGCGCGGCTATCCTGTTGCCGCGGTGGCGGCGCGGCTGGGGATCAGCAAGTACTCGCTCTACGAGTGGAAGAAGCGGTACGCGAAGCCGGCGGCGGCCCGTGACGACGATCACGCCGCCGAGGTGCGTCGGCTGAAGCGCGAGCTGCAGCAAATCACCGTGGAGCGCGACATCCTAAAAAAAGCGGCCGCGTACTTCGCCAAGGATGCAAGGTGAGGTTAAGCGTTCATCGCCGAGCATCGCCTGCTGTTTTCAATCCGCGCCATATGCCGTTGCCTGTCGGTGGAGCCGAGCGGCTTCTACGCCTGGCTCAAGGACCCGCTCAGCCGACGTGCACGGGAAGACCGGAGGCAGACCGAGCTCATCCGCGGGGCCTGGTGACCTGAGACCCTCTTCTCCTCCTGTCGGGCGACACGACAAACTGACCCCCTGACGCCACGAGGATCTGACCCCCTCGCCGAGCGAGGAGGTCGAGATGAACGATATGCGCTGACCTGAGACCCTCTTCTCCTCCGGCCTGAGGGAGAGTCCTGGGTTTCGTTTATGGCCTTAGGCGGCCTGTCGTT
>NZ_JBHYDR010000015.1:0-69743 GCF_051860605.1 Phreatobacter sp.
CATCTTCATGGCCTCCACCAACGATGTTGGCGCCTACTGGCTCGCCCCAACCTGGACACTCGCGCTGGAAGAGCAACTCTACATCCTGCTGCCGCTAGTCTTCTTCCTGCTGCCGCGGCGGCTGTGGTTGGCTACCTTCCTTCTGGTCGCCGCGGCCGCAGTGGTGGCGCGTGTCCTAGTCTTCGGCGCCGGCCTTGCCAACAGCAACTGGGGACTCGTCGTCTTGCCGACGCGCGGCGACGTGCTAGTGGCAGGCGTCATCGCAGCGATCCTCTTCAAGCACCACAGTGCCAGCCTAGCCCGCTACGACCTGACGTTGAGGGTGTTGCCCATTGTGCTTCTGGCCGCGACCGCCATCACCGGGCTGATCGATCCTGGCGAGCGTCGTCTCTTTAACATCGTCGGTCCGCTCTTCGTATCGGTCGCCTGCGCCGCGTTTCTGCTCGCCATCGCGCGCGGCGCACCGGAGGGTCGGCGGTTTGAGAGTCCGTTCCTCTACTTCTTCGGTCATATCTCCTATTGCGTCTATCTCACCCATCTAGCAGTCCTAGGTTTGATGCACGGACTGATGCTTGGGCTGAAGCCGGGCCTTGGCTCGCCAGCACAATGGGCGATCACCGTAACCGCGCTGTTCGTTTCGGTCTTCGTAGGCTGGGCCATGACCCGCTTCATGGAGGAGAAGCTGACGAACTATGGCCGTTCATGGAAATGGAGTGTCGAAATGCGTGGAGAGCGGGCCGGCAGCGTCCCGCAGGTGAGCCGCTAGATTGCTGGTCCTGATCGAGCAAGATTGCCCTCCAACGCCTCGGGGTGGCTCAGACTTGAACGTGACTTCATTGCAGTTGCGCAATCCGCGGCGATTGAGCTATTCGCCGAGCCTTGGACGGGTTTATGGCAAATGCTCAGGTACGGTCCCCCCGCCTTTGTCCAGCCTTGAGTTCGCTAGGATGGTTGACGCGCCTGCCCCGAGGTTGGCTCGGCATGATGTAGGCTATCATCAAAGGCCGAGCCGGCGCGCATAGGCGGGCGGTTGCGTCGGCCTCAGAAAAGCGCCGACGAACCCATGCTGCGGCATGTAGACGGGCCACATGAACGGCGAGCAGCCGCCCGAACAAACCTCGATCAGCCGCAGCGCACCGGTTGGTTGAACGTAGTCCAGCAGCAGCTTCGTCCCGACGCGGATTGCCGAGCAGCCAGGGGGTAGCTGCTGGCCTCCCATCCAATCGGCGAATGCGTTATGGAGACGAGGGATCAACTCCGGATCGTCCTGGGCTGCGCTGCATCCAAGCATGGGGCGCGTCACTTCCATCCAGATGTGCTGTTCGGCTGGATTCGGCAAACGCGCACCCGCATCGGCAAGATATTGCGCGCCGGCCACCTGTGTTGATGCGATGACGCCGATGAGAGCGATGACCGTTGCGCGCATGGCATCCTCTTGCCGCTCAGAAGGTTGGCTCGCAGCGATTGTCGCTGTGCTCTTCGCTGGTTTCTGCTCTGGGCGAGAGGTTGATTACTATGAGCCCGATCGCGAACAGGGTGATACTTGCCCATAGAAAAAGTGGCTCGTAGGAACCTGCCCCATCATTCACGCTGCACCCGCGACAAACCCGCAGGGGCCATTGCTCGTGAACAGGTATTCGGATGGGGGCGTTCCTCGTTCCCCGAGAAAGCGGATGACGTTCAGGTAGAACCAGTACCAGTACGTGACAGAGGCAGCCGATCCGAGGCCCCCGACGACAGCCAGCAATTGCCCGAATGCCCTGACGGTCATGCCTTCCGCTGCCCCCAAGAGACGCTTTGGCTCAATGGGATTCAAGCAAAATATGTGGGCGTTAGCCAGTGGTTTGATTGCCTCCAAATTCGACCTCGTGGGGCATGGATGGCCGCACGATTCTCAGCTTGAATTTGCGCCGAATTCGCGTGGCGAAGGGGGTTTCGCAGGAGCGCCTCGCGTACGATTCCGGCATGGATCGCTCTTATGTCAGCGGTATTGAGCGTGGTGTAGAAAACCCCACGATTGATGTGCTCGACCGATTGGCATTGGTGCTGGAAGTTCCGATTGGCCAATTGTTCGTGACTCCCTCGGGCAGAACGCCGCCCGAAGGGCTCCGCAGGGGTCGGAAACCCAAAGAAGACTAGACGCCATATTCCGTCCGGACGCGTTCCCGGAATATGAATTCTACCCGTGTCATTTGTTCTTCACTCATGTCGCGCAGGCCGGTCGCGAATTTGCGCAAGTTCGACGGGTCGCTGCCGAGCCATTTCGCGGCAGCCGATAATCCGACATCGTCAATCGCCGACTTGACCATCTGCCGCAGGGAGCGAGTGCGCTGGTTTTTTTCCAGCAGCACCGTGCGCAGTCTTGGTATACCCCGCTCAATGGCGTTCAGCACTTGCGGCGCAATGGCCTCGAAATCCCCCTTGCACAGTTTACCGACACAGCCGCGTGAAATTCCAAGGTCCGCCGCAACACGGCGCTGACCCAATGCTCGGACCATATTGCGAACTTCGCTGAGCAGTTCGGTGAGGCCAAGCCGACCTAAACCGTAATTGACCTGAGCGTCCGGCTGCAAACCCATAAAATATTGCTCTTCGAGCCGGTTTGCCTCTTTGCCAATATGACGAATTCCGGCGACTTCGACGTTCCGGCGTATGGTTAAACCGCGGTCGAGATAATCGCCGTTCTGGAATTTCATTTCCGGGCGCAAATGGTATTGCGCCAATGTGCTGCGATAGGTCTTCAGATATTGCCGATCGATGGGCCGCCCATTGACGCGGTCGAAGCTGTTTCTTGCGGCGTCCTGCGGATTTCTGGAATAGGGAGCAACTGGCCGCAGAGACAATGTCACGGTCCCGATTTTCCGCTTCGAGCCGGGAAACGGCGGTGGATCAGGTTTCCAGACAATATTTTCCGCCTGGAGTGCCAGCAGGAAATTGAATGGTTTGACGCTCTCGGCGTAGCTATTCCCGCGATTGAATTCTGCGAACATTTTGTGGAGCGAGGGGGTCGTCACCGCGTAACGGCTGACGGCGGGGTAGTTCATGTTCTGATGGAAATTCAGCCGCACTTGCTCTGGATGAGGGCCTTTTGCGGCGTTGATGATTTCCAGCCAGAGATCGTGTTGCCAAGGCAATATGCCCGGTCGGTGGCGCGCATCTTCGGCATCGTCGCGATCGCTGAATTCCCGCCGCTCATAGGGTGGAAGCAAATGGCCGAGCCCATGCAGCGAGGCCTTTCGGATAATCGCGGAGCCGGAGGCATTTTCGTTGAAGAGGACGTAGCGCTTCGACGAAATCGCCAGGCACATGAGCGGCGCCAGTTCGCCGGTGCGGAAATCGAAATTCGCATCCTCGATTTTGAAGAGCGGTCCCTTGACCGCGTAAGGGTTCAGCGGCTCGAACCACGCGCAGACCCGTTTTGCGGTTTCGTAAAACTGCCCCTCTGTCATGGTCTTCGGTCTGATCAGGGCCATGCTGTCGGTATCGCAGAAGCACCAATCGAGGCCGGCGCTGAGCGTTTGGCGCTCGGCAAGCGCCAGCATCAGGCGCGCTGCACCCGTGATCAGCGTTGCTAGGAGCGGGTGAAAGTAGGAGCCGGCCTGTTCGATGGCTTGTGTTTTGACTTGAAAGACGCCGGCGGACGGCGAATAGCATTCGACCTCAGTCGGCTCTTCGAGGTCCAGCACGTTGAGTTCGATGAAGATGCCGTAGCTCGTCGAATTGGCGAGAAGCTTGATGGCCATCTGCTGAGCTTCCAGCCCGTTCGCCTCTGCGCCGGTCGCCTGCTTCATGCGGGCCTTGACGGCACTGCGCTGATCGATCGCTGAGCGGTAGAAGTCTCCTCGCGCGGGATCGACCACGAAATCCTGCGAACCACCGATCGCGACAGGTTCCAAGCCCGTCTGTTTAGCCTTCGGCTTGAAGGTAACGGCCTGAATGATCCGCGGCGTCTTCCCGCTCAGAAATTTCGCAGCGACGCAATCGGCGAGGGTGAACCAGAGCGGCTGCTGGCTGTGAAGGTGATTGAGGCCGATGGTCGCCTGGGCGTCGTCGCTGTACTGGGCACGAACGGGGAAGATTTCACCGTCCGGCAAGACCTGAACCAAAGTTGTCAGCTTTCGCCAGGTCGGCTGCCTTTGAAAGTCGGCCTCCGTCACCCTGTCGAGCCACTCTTGCGTCCGCTCGGTCGTGTCGCTCCAGTCAACACCGGTTGCGATGACATAGCGCCAGAGCCCCATCAGGGTGCAAACAGTCGGGTACATCGACAGGAAGTCGCAATAGAGGACCTGCGCGATGTCCCGCCGCAAGTGAACTTCGGCTCGGCCGCCGTAATAGGTGCTCATGATGATGCCGATCAGGTCGGGCGAGAAATCCGGCTGCACCTTGCGCCAGGGCCGGATATTCATTTGCTTGAGATAGGCCTTGCCGAGGCTGGCCTCTGAGAGGATGCGGTGAAGGGGGGTGCTGAGCCGATAGCCGCGGTACTTGTCTCGGAGCGCCTTGTAGGCCTGCCAGGTGGTCTCAACGTCCTGATCGGCATAGGCGATGTAGTCTGCCGTCAGCCTGTCGCCGTGTTCGTCGGTCTTCCCTTTTCTGGCGTCCGTGCCGAGAAACTCGGCGAGGTCTGCCAGCGAGAATGAACGGCTCAGAAGCGCGGCCGCGATCGTTTTGACGTCGACGAAATAGCCGCGTCGGACCGGCGCTGCGATCTTCTTGCGCCTCATGCTGCGGGTATCGCGCCGCTCGCCTGTTGCAGTCCATTGGATCAACGAGGCCTTCGACGACAAACTCTTGATCCGCAGGTTTGGCAAATGCGGATCGGCGGTCAGCTTCAACGAAAAGCCGCCCTTCATGGTACCCCGGGCCGGCGAGGCATGGATGGCTAGGCGCGAAAGATCGAAGGGCAGGTTGAACCCAACCACCGTCGCATCGAGGTCATAGGCGATCCCAAACAGTATCTTCGTCACAAACTGCCGGACAGGCATCACTTGGATATCGGTTCCCTCGGCCGTTCTTTTCAGCAGCGCAATTTCGGTGGCTGTCATGGCGTCGGGATCGAAGAAGCGGCCCCGTTCCACGAGCTGGTCGCCATGTCGAATCTGGTACGCGCCAAACCGCAAGCGCTGCCGATGGTCGACGGTGGTCTCTGTATCGAAGATTAGCGTCCATTCGGACGGTTTGCTTGGCGGGGGAGGCGGCTTGCGCGTCGCCTTCTTCTTCCCTGAAGAAGGCTTGGCCACATAGCTACGAATAGAGATTTCGAGTCGATCGCGATCTTGGCTGCCGAGGGCTTGGCGGGTGACATGTTTGTTCATGACCGATCCCCCTGTGCCTTGGAGGAATGACCCTGAGCCAACAGATGGCGGCCGAATTCCTGGAGCTTCTTGATCAACAGCTCAAACAGGTCGGCCAGCCCGAGGAGGAAATAGCCGATCCGTTCTTCGCGCGTAGTTTCCCGATCCGGCACACGCGGTTGATCGAGCTGCGCATCGCTGAGCTTCTGATGGCAGTTGTGGCATGCGAAGACGGTTGCTTCGTCGTGCTTACGCCCGGCGATATGGTGAGCCTCCAGGCATTTCGGAAAATCCTCGCCGCAGACGACGCAGCGCGGGTTCCGGTCCCCCAGTCTCGTCAAAGCCTTCTGGCGACGCCGTTCAGCGTTATGGCTATCGCTGCTCATGTCTAATCTCCTTACGTTTGATGTGAAATGCGATAGACGTGCTCAAAGCCGTCGCCCCCCATCGCCGCGAGGCGGTAGAGCGCGTTGGGGCGGGTTTCGAGGAGGTGGGTTCTGCCCATCACATCCCCGACGGATGCGCCGGCAAACGGGGCAAGCAACGAGGCGTCATTCGTTTCGAGAAATTGCTTAACGGCCTGTCGGTGGCGATAGACGAGAGAGGCCGCTTCAAAACCGCGAACCTCCAGCTGCACAACGCCGTTGCTGGTGAGCGCCTGGACGTTTCGTGGGCGTTGGTCTGAGATCACCCACGATCGCGCCTGGCGGGCGGCAATGGCCTCGTCGCGAAGGAACCGGCGAAACCGCTCCGCGGACACTTTGGCTTCAGCAGCGGCCTTTTGGGCATTGCCCTTGGCGCGTAAGATGCGAAGAGCTTCCTCAAGCCGATCGCGGGCGTCCTCAGAGTCGCGCGGCTTGCGGAGAGGCACTTCGCCGGCCTTAGCGTGGCCGCGTGCCTGAGACCGCGTCAGGCCTCGGGATAGCGCACGCTCGATGCGGCGGCGGTATTCAGCTCTAAAATCCCTTGGCATCGCCAGCCCTCGTGGTGCTGGCGGCTATAGATTCCCGCTGTCGCGTGATTCTTCATACACTTCCGGCGGGAGACATAAACCCATGGGTCTGACGCGGAATGATCTCGTCGAGATCGCGCGGCGAGAAGTCTCGAATTCGGGTGGGCCGCCTGTTTCTGAACGCACGATCCGCGATTGGGTAGACGAAGGTTTATTGCCGAGGGCCGAAGCCCGAGGGAGAGGGCGAGGTAGAAGCCCCGATTGGGTTTATCCCGATGCAGCAGCCGACCGCCTGGTCGCCATCATCAGGATTAGGCGTTTCGGCCGGCACCGTACTGACTCACTCCGGCTTCAGCTGTGGTCGCGAGGTCATGACTTTCCAATTCACGAAATCATGGACGCGTTGCAACGCGAGTTTGAGCGTTTCGTCAAATTCTTCCGACGGATGGCGCGCTGGAACTTCGATCACCGGGAGGCGCGAAACAGCTCGATTCAGGCGATCCGGAATTACCGTCAGTCGCTGGGAGAACTCGACCCGGACATCGCGTCAGTCGGCATCCAGTTCACTCGGGAAGCGCTGCTCATCACTGGCTCGTTCGTGATCAACGGAAGCCTTGAACCCCATACACGCAGCAAGGCTTGTCCGAGCTCGCAGAGCGACTGGTTAGAAAAAGTCGTGGGAGGATCGGCTGGCCTGTTGGCTTTGGACGATGAAGATGAGGGCAGCGGTCTGGAGCGCCTGTTATCGTTGTCCGAAGAGCAGCTTTTGCAGGGGCGCACTTGCTTTCAGCTTATCGAGTCTTGTTTTGGCATTTGCGGAGCCCTGGCGGGGATTCACATCCCAGTGCTGGCTGATAAGATACGCCTGCTTGAGCAGAAAATTCTCAATACACTCTACCGGCCCGAATGGCACACACCGTTCCTTGCAGCGTGCATTCTGATAGCGCCTCAACTGATTTCGGAGATTTTGCGGGATGACGAGCAGGACGAAGAAGGCACATCAACAACCGAAAACTGACGACGTTGAATGGGTAGAGCGCTCAGGTTACTGGCTCGAAAAGTGTGCGCTCAAAGTGGGCAAGCAAGTTCGGAGCCTTGAGCCTAAGCCCATGGTGCTGAATGGACATGGGGTCTCGCTTCGGATCAACCAAGGCTGCCTGCTAATCCGAAACGGCTTCACGCACTATCCGCAGCAGCGCGAAGAGCACCGTCTCTTTCCGGGCGATCCGAATCTGCCCGAACGCATCGTGCTTCTCGAAGGGTCGGGCGCGCTGACCTTTGACGTGCTGGACTGGCTATCAAGGCAGGGCATTCCGCTGGTTCGCATCGATTGGCGCGGCAACGTCGTCTGTGCGATTGGCGGCAACGGGTACGCGGCCAATCCCTATCGCGTGCAGTGGCAGCTCGAAACGAGGGCTGACAATGACAAGCGTATGGCGTGGTCCAATGCCTTGATCGCCAGGAAGATCGAAGGCTGCATCAAGACCCTTGAGAAGGTCATCCCGAAATCGCCGGCATGGGAACTGGCGATGAGGCGCGCTTATGCCGACCTCACCCGCTTGGAGCTTGATCCGCCGAGGGACATTCAAACCCTTCGTACCATCGAGGCGAACAGCGCCGCCCGCTATTTCCGAGCCTGGAGGTCGATACGGCTCAAATGGCAGGGGACCGGCAATCGCCCGATCCCTGAGAGCTGGCGAACCGTTGGAGCGCGGACCTCACCGTTCGGGATCGCCGGCAATCGAAATGCCGGGCACCCGGTGCAGGCCTTGCTCAACTACGCCTACACCGTTCTGCAAAGCCAGGTGCACATCCAGGCGGTAAGGGAAGGCTATGACCCTACACGCGGGATTATGCATGAGGCGTCGCCGGGTGCCACGCCGTTCGTATTCGACGCGATGGAGCCATATCGGGCCGAGGTCGATCGCGAGATCATCGGCCTCCTTAAGCGGGAGCCGCTGCATGCGGGGGATTTCATTGTTCGTGAGGACGGCATTTGCCGGTTGAATCCTCAACTCGCAAGAGCCGTGGCTATGCACGCTCAAACCGGCCATCGCGCTGTGTCCTCAGATATCGATGCCCGACGTGGGAGCTTCGACGGCCTGACTTAGGCAGCTCAATGCCTGTTCGCGCCTATCTATACGGCACCCGATAGCGGACATGCAGCTTCGACCCCTGGCCACCCCCCTGGCGCCGCGCCCCGGGCACACCTTCGATTTCGCGCTCGTTAGTTTCATTTTGACTACGATAAATACGATTACTAGGTATGATTTCGATGTTTATTATTCTCTCGGCACATCAGATGTAGGGAACGGTCAAGGACATGGTTGCAGCCGACCGAAGCCAAGCCGAAAATTTACGCGCTGCACTCCTGGCACTCCCACCTTCAGGGTCCGGCGGTTTCGAGGGCCTTCTAGGCATCATCCTGGGCCGCCTGACCGGCCAATCATTTCGCCTCGCCACATCGGGTGCGCAGCGGGGCCGCGATGGGGATTCCGCCTTCGATGGAGGCGCCACATACTTCGAAGCCAAACGCTATAGGGACGAGGTTATCAAATCAGATATTGCGAGCAAGTTCTTTGACCTTTGGAATGACGATGCGGGCAAGGTTGATCTCTGGATTCTTGGCGCAACGTGCGAAGTTGGAGCTCAACTCGCGACAGACATCAGAAAGATGGCGGAGGGGGCGGGTATCGGCGTTGCGATCCTGGATTGGTTGGCAAATGACCTTGGTGCTCTGCTTGTAGGTGTTGCGGCTACTCCCGAAGAATCCAAAAACTTCATTCGACAGAGGCTCGCGGGGACAGATCACGCCCGACTTATCGATGACGCTCTGGAGGCTATTGATCATTTTCGCCGACATGAAGACTTTCCGAGTCGGCTTGAAACGCTCCAACACGCGCTATCCGCGGAAGTTTCAGGACTTGGCCAAGCCAAACAGCTGAACCGTACTTGGCTGAACGGAGTTTTCAGAAGCCGGTCGCGGGCCCGTGTCACGTTCGGTCAGCCCTTGGCTCCGCTCGATACGTCCGGTCTTGAAACCGCATCGCGGAGAGAAGAGGAAACCCTGAAAGGAGCGGTTTCCGGTCGCCCTTCCGGGGATCTGTACGCGGTGATTGGTGAAGAAGGCGTAGGGAAGTCATGGCTTCCTGTGACAGCCTGGCTGTCCTGCGACCCACAATCGATTTTGATTGTCTGCCCAGCCGACAAGGCGGTGCGTTCGGACCCAGCGAGTTTCGAAAAATTTCTGATTACCCAGTTGATCCAGAGCACTGGCGGGGAAGAGACGAAAATCGCAGAGGTACGATGGTCCAGACGCCTCAGAGCGTGGCGTGCCGATCCCCAGCCGGAGAACGTGCGGGTGACGCTGGTTATCGATGGTCTCAATCAGGTGCACGGAGCGAACTGGGGGGCGTGGCTTGACGCAGCTGCTGGCGCTTTGCGCGCCATCGGAGGCTGCATCGTTGTCACCACGAGGTCCAATCACTGGAGCCGGCTGCGCAGATCGTTGGTTTCAGGAGTCAGGCAGATCGAGGTTCCGATCTGGACGGAGACCCAGTTGGCATCTCTTTTGCTCAAAAGCGGGATCGATCCAGCAAATGTCCACCTAGATGTTCTGACATCGCTCAGGAATCCGCGAATACTGAGTCTCGCGATTGAACTGGTGGGCGCCAGAGAAATTGAGCGTGTCAACGATCTGAGGGTTGATCGACTCATGTTCGAGCATATGCGACGGGCGGAGAGTATGGGCGTTGCTCCGCTGTCGGGGGCTGACTTTGCCGTGTTGCTCTCAGGCCTGGCCAAACAGGTGCTCGATCGCAGAGTGGAACAACAGAACGATGATGTGAATCTCTTCGACCTGCGGGTGGAGCCTGATTTGGAGGCTGTGGCCACCTGCCGCTTCTTCGAGGCTGTTCCTCGCCAACCCTCACGTTACGGAATCAATGCTTCGGGCTTGAGGTTGGGTCTAGCCCTATGGCTGGTGGACGCTCTCGAGCGGGAGCTTCGTAACGGAAGAAACCCTGCCGAGCGACTTGGAGCGATTCTGGAGCCAGTCAGCGCACTCGATGAAACAGCCCAGATTGCGTTTCTGGCAACACAGATCGCTTGCCTGGACGAGGAGGTCAGTCGAGAGGTTCAGGCAGCGTTGCTGGTGCACTTCATTTCGCTCCAGAACCTGCCCGATGGTGACCAGTTGGTGTTTTTTGATCTGGCTCGAAAAGCGCCGACCGCGTTTCTCGATGCTATTGAGTATGTGGATACATCGGAAGGATACTTCGCTAATGCCAGTTGGCTCCTGAATGGATTGCTGAACTCTCGCGACGACAAGGCCGTCTGGCCAGCCATTGAGACTTCGGCGCGGCGGTGGTTGTCGTGGTATTCCGTATCACCTGAGCGAAGGATGTTCCGCGTTCGTGGGCAGGGCACACCCGAGGAGATCGCGCAGGAGCGCGAGAAGCGCGAGGCGGAGATCAAAAGGAAACTCGGTGACCTCACACCAGTGGAACGGGTGTATATCGACACAAACCTCGTCGAAAGCCCCCGTCCGCACTTCGATCCACTGCACCGGACGACCTTCTATCTACTGGCGGGAAAGCCATTGACCAGTTTCGCACCCGAGTTGGTGCGGTGGGCGTTCTGCGACGCCCTCAATCCGGCAATACAGGCTCCGGATAAAGAGTTCCGGCAATTGATCCGGTTCAACCAACTGGACTGGGCCGATACAAGAACAGCGCTGTTGCGGGAACTTGAGGGTTTCCATGGCAACTCATCCATCGTAGGCAACTGGGCCAGGGTTGAGGTATTGAGGGCTACTGGTGCTATTGATGACGCGGCTGTCGCCAGTGAGCTTGTTGACTGTTTGACGAGGGATCGTGACCGACGCCCAGGATGGTCCCTGATCGAAAAATACTGTGCGACCGATCCATGCGATCCCGACGCGCCTAAGCCCGACAACGTGGAGGCGACCGCGTCCTCTTACCGGGACATCGATCCTGCGACGATTGCCAATCACAACGGCCAGACCAGCAAGGACCATTTTATGAAAATGGCCTGTGCGGGTGTGGCACGTTTTTACCTTGAAGATGCCATTGCGGCGCATCGCGCGCTGGCTAGTCACGCCCTGGAGCGAAATGGACACTCACTTCGGTACGCCATGTTCCGGCTTCGGGATCACAGCGCGGCCCTGAACAAGGATCAAGCTGACCGCCTGCTTGCGGCTGGTTTGGTAAGCACTGCCGGTAAAGACGCGGACAAATCTGAGCGCGATGAATGGATTTCCGCGCAGTATTCCATTCTTCTTGCCCTGCCGCATCTAGCGCCAGATGAGCAATTGGAAGCGATTGCGAACATCAGGTGCGAGAACGTCTTACTGGATTTGGCCCGGGCTGCTTTGCCAGCGTCACGGGGGGCTGTCGAGAGAACACTGATGCGAGTATCGAAGGACGATGATACGGCGTCGGTGACGGCGGTGCTGGCTACCATTCTTTGGTCTGGTGCCCCATTGTCCGAGGCAGCATTGGAGCTGATCAGAAGCTTTCTCAGTTCAGGACGCAGCTCTGTGCGTGCCTATGCGCTTGCAATTGCCGCTTGGACTGGGAATGGCGACCTCCTTCGGGCGGTGGTCAAAAGCGATTGGAGAGCTAGTGCTCTGAGGGAAGAGAAACATAGCTATGAGGCCTGGCATGGCTCATTTGCGCTTTTGAAGGCTGCTGAACTAGGCTTGATTGAGGTCGACGAAACATTGGATCGCATCGCCGCCGATCACTACGGTTTCGCAGCGGCGTTGTTGGGAGAGCGCGGTGCGTCGATAGTGGCGGCGAGTGTGGATGCAGCCCTAACCGCGTCGTTGAGATATACTGCCGTTTCCGATCTTCCCGAGATCACTCTGGACACTCCGGAGGCGTTGGACAGGCACCCTCCGCTAGTCTCCTTGGCCGAATCTATGCCCCCTCAGGGCATTCATGCGCAGCTTGATCGCTGGCAAGAGACCGAGGCGGCATTTGATGCGCGACAGGAACGCATGAGCGAGGCCTTCCGGCAATTCAAGAACGAGCTGTCGAGAGCCGATGCGATGCTCGTGCTGTCCGACCTCACGTTTGAGGGCATGAAGTCTCTGACTAAGGTCAATCCGAGCCTCGCCCGACGATGGCTGGGAATGCTGGCCTCGGCTCCTTACCGCCAGTTGCAACACCTTCATCAGTTTGCAGCTGAGCTGGCGATTGCGGCGGTGGCATTGGATATGCCTGGGGCTGATACTTTGTTGAACCGCGTTCTGTCACTCAATCCAACCGTGCATTGGGTTCAGGGCAAGGCAAAATCTCCTTCCATCATTCTGGCCTTGTGGCGTGAAGCCGGCAGCGCGCCATTGCGCGCCATCTGCAAGCGCCGCCTTGTGGCGGCAAGGTCTGATGCCGAGATTGCTATGGAGGTGAACGCAGCTTTTTTTTCGGGTAGGCATGAACTGGTTGCCGAAGTGGCGGACGAGCTTATCGCTACCGACCAACCAGCCAACATCTGTCGAGCCCTGATGTTGTCCGGCTACTCGGACGCGACCGATCATGCAGAAGCGATCATCGCTCGTTATGAGGAAACCAAGGGATTTATCGGCATGGCGCATAAGACCGCCAAAAATGCCTATCAGCGCAACGGCTGGGCACGATTCTGGTTTGAACGGATGCGGTCAGCAGCGGAACCGCAGGACTTCTGGCAAGCGTCGGTTCTTTTCCTGAAGGTCGTGGATGCCCGCTTCGATATTTGGGAGACAAAACTGGGAGCGGGCACCGATACGTTTGCATCCTTCCGTTTGACAATCCGCAACGGGATTCAGCGCCGGATTGAGAAATGGCAGCACAAGCGCAAAGATAAGCTATTTGGGAGCGGTGTGCCTGAACCCATCTTCTTTGGTTTTGAAAAGATGCGTGGATCGTCGTGAACTCAAGATAGCGAGACGACCTGCACCGACCTCTCTGCTTTAGTTGTAAATTTCTAGGCCAATCTAAACCGATATTTTGTCCGGATATAGGCGAAAGAGGCCCATCAGTTACCCAGGCAAACACCTGCAGATGTAGTCGACGTCAACAATGGGCCCGATAGCGGGCATTCCATAAGCCCAAACGATTAACTGGTCAAAAGCGGCCCGTCTGGCCTCCCGTCGCAATACCCCGGGCGGAACAAAAAAAGAACTTGCGAAAAAGAACAAACCATGTACAGTCGATTTATCCCCCGAATGGGGCGGAAGCCCTTGCCAGCCTTGAGGAGGCTCAGCCATGAGTCAGGCCGCACTGCGACTCGTCGAAGGTTCATCCATGGACAAGACCAAGGCGCTGGACGCCGCTCTCTCCCAGATCGAGCGCGCCTTCGGCAAGGGCTCCATCATGCGGCTCGGCAAGAACGAGAAGCTGATCGAGATCGAAGCCATCTCGACGGGGTCGCTGGGGCTCGACATCGCGCTGGGCATCGGCGGCATGCCGCGCGGCCGGGTCGTGGAGATCTACGGACCGGAATCGTCGGGCAAGACGACGCTGGCGCTGCACACCATCGCCGAGGCGCAGAAGGGCGGCGGGGTCTGCGCCTTCATCGATGCCGAGCACGCGCTCGATCCGGTCTATGCGCGCAAGCTCGGGGTCAATCTCGACGACCTGCTCATCTCGCAGCCCGATGCCGGCGAGCAGGCGCTGGAAATCTGCGACACGCTGGTGCGGTCGGGCGCCATCGACGTGGTGGTGGTCGATTCGGTGGCGGCATTGACCCCGCGCGCCGAGCTCGAGGGCGAGATGGGCGACAACCAGCCCGGCATGCAGGCGCGTCTGATGAGCCAGGCGCTGCGCAAGCTGACCGCCTCGATCTCCAAGTCGAAGACGATGGTGATCTTCATCAACCAGATCCGCATGAAGATCGGTGTCATGTATGGCTCGCCCGAGGTGACGACGGGCGGCAATGCGCTGAAGTTCTATGCGTCCATGCGCCTCGACATCCGCCGGATCGGTGCGATCAAGGACCGCGACGAGGTGGTCGGCAACCAGACCCGCGTGAAGGTGGTCAAGAACAAGCTCGCCCCGCCGTTCAAACAGGTGGAGTTCGACATCATGTATGGCGAGGGCGTCTCGAAGGTGGGCGAACTCATCGACCTCGGCGTCAAGGCCGGCGTTGTGGAGAAGTCGGGGGCCTGGTTCTCCTATGACTCGCAGCGTGTCGGCCAGGGCCGCGAGAACGCCAAGACCTTCCTCAAGCAGAACCCCGACATGGCTGCCAAGATCGAGGCGGCCATCCGGCAGAATGCCGGCCTGATCGCCGAGAAGATTCTCGGCGAGGTCGAGCCTGACGGCGATGCGGACAGCCCGGACTGAGGCCGCACTGGCCGGGCGGGCGCCCTATCGGGGCCGGGTCAGAAGCCCGGCCCTTTTCCATGACCGGGGCCGGCCGTTCGTGCATCGGCAGAACTGCCGGTGAATCCGGTTTCCTCGGGCGAAAAATGGGCTAGAACAACCGCCGACCAGCTCTCAGGCGCAGGCCGTTACCCGATCCTGCGCCGCAACCTCAGTTCGGGCCATGACCGGCGTCAACCAGATCCGCAAGACCTTTCTCGATTTCTTTGCCCGGAACGACCATGCCGTGGTCGAGTCCTCGCCGCTCGTGCCGCGCAACGATCCGACGCTGATGTTCGCCAATTCGGGCATGGTGCAGTTCAAGAACGTCTTCACCGGCATCGAGAAGCGGCCCTATTCGCGTGCCACCACGGCTCAGAAATGCGTTCGTGCCGGTGGCAAGCACAATGACCTCGACAATGTCGGCTATACCGCGCGTCACCACACCTTCTTCGAGATGCTCGGCAATTTCTCGTTCGGCGACTATTTCAAGGACCGCGCGATCGAACTGGCCTGGACCCTCATCACGAAGGAATACGAGCTGCCGGTCTCGCGGCTGATCGTCACCGTCTATTCCGAGGACGACGAGGCCTTCGCACTGTGGCGCAAGATCGCCGGACTGCCGGAATCGCGGATCATCCGCATCCCGACCTCCGACAATTTCTGGCGCATGGGCGATACCGGGCCCTGCGGTCCCTGCTCGGAAATCTTCTACGATCACGGGGAGAGCATTCCCGGCGGTCCGCCCGGATCCGCCGATGCCGACGGCGACCGGTTCATCGAGATCTGGAACCTCGTCTTCATGCAGTACGAGGAACAGGCCGGGGGCATCCGCACCGACCTGCCGCGGCCGTCGATCGACACGGGGATGGGGCTGGAGCGCATCTCCGCGGTCCTGCAGGGCACCCACGACAATTACGAGATCGACCTGATGCGCGCGCTGATCGGGGCGAGCGCGGTCGAGACCGGCGTCGAGCCCGACGGCCCGCACAAGGTCTCCCATCGGGTGATCGCCGATCACCTGCGGGCCTCCTCCTTCCTGGTTGCGGACGGCGTGCTGCCCTCCAACGAGGGTCGCGGTTATGTCCTGCGCCGCATCATGCGCCGCGCCATGCGCCATGCCTCGCTGATCGGTGCCAAGGAGCCGCTGATGCACAAGCTGGTGCCGGTGCTCGTGCGCGAGATGGGCCAGGCCTATCCCGAACTCGTTCGGGCCGAGGCGATGATCACCGAGACGTTCCGCCTCGAGGAGACGCGCTTCCGCAAGACCCTGGAGCGCGGCCTTGCCATTCTCGACGAGGAATCGCGGTCGCTGACCGGTGGCGCGACCTTCTCCGGCGAGACGGCCTTCACGCTCTACGACACATTCGGCTTTCCCCTCGACCTGATCCAGGATGCGCTGCGTCCGCGCGGGATCGCGGTGGATACCGGTGCCTTCGACGCCGCCATGGCGCGGCAGAAGGAGAAGGCGCGCGCGGCCTGGGCGGGGTCCGGCGAGGCGGCGACCGACACGGTCTGGTTCGCCGTGCGCGAGAAGACGGGCGCGACCGAGTTCCTCGGCTACGACACCGGAACGGCCGAGGCCCAGGTGCTCGCCCTGCTGAAGGACGGCGCCGAAGTCGGCGCGCTCGGCGCCGGAGAGAGCGGCCTTGTGGTGGTCAACCAGTCGCCCTTCTACGGGGAATCCGGCGGCCAGCAGGGCGACCGGGGCATCCTGTCGGGCGAGGGTGTGACGGCAGCCGTCACCGATACGCAGAAGAAACTCGGCGACCTGCTGGTCCATGCGGTGACGGTCGGGGAGGGGCGGCTGGCCGTTGGCCAGGCGGTCCAACTCGATGTCGACCCGGTGCGCCGCGCGGCCATCCGCGCCAACCATTCGGCGACCCATCTGCTGCACGAGGCGCTGCGCCAGGTGCTCGGCGATCACGTGGCGCAGAAGGGGTCGCTGGTTGCGCCCGACCGGCTGCGCTTCGACTTCTCCCATCCCAAGCCGATCGCGGATGCCGAACTGGCGGAGGTCGAGGATCTTGCCAACCGGGTGCTGCTCGCCAATACGCCGGTGGTCACCCGCCTGATGGGGCAGGACGATGCCATCGCATCGGGGGCGAGGGCGCTGTTCGGCGAGAAATATGGCGACGAGGTGCGTGTCGTTTCCATGGGGCCGGCGCCGGAGGGCTCGACGGCCTCGGGCTGGTCGGTGGAACTGTGCGGCGGCACGCATGTTGCCCGCACGGGCGATATCGGTCTCGTCACCGTCGTCGGTGAAGGCGCGGTGGCGGCGGGCGTTCGACGCCTCGAGGCCATGACCGGCGATGCCGCGCGCCGGCACCTGGCGGCTCAGGCCCGCCGGCTGGAGGCGGTCGCCGGCCTCGTCAAGACATCCGTTGCCGATGTCGAGGCGCGCGTCGAGGCCCTCGTCGAGGACCGCCGCCGGCTGGAGCGCGAACTCGTCGAGGCGAAGAAGAAGCTCGCCATGGGGGTTGGGCCTGCGGGCGCCGATCCGGTGCGCACCGTCGGCTCGGTGCGCCTGCTCGCCCGCTCGGTCACCGGCATCGACATGCGCGACCTCAAGGGCCTCGCCGATGCCGGCAAGGCGCAGGTCGGCTCGGGTGTCGTCGCCATTGTCGGCGTGTCCGAGGATGGCAAGGCCGGCATCGTGGTGGGCGTGACGCCCGACCTCACCGACCGGCTGAACGCCGTCGATCTCGTCCGTCTCGGGTCCGAGGCGCTGGGCGGAAAGGGCGGCGGGGGACGCCCCGACATGGCCCAGGCCGGCGGGCCGGACGGCGCGCGCGCGGATGCTGCACTCGCGGCCATCGAGGCGGCGCTGGCCGCCGCCTGACGGGCCCTGCAACCGGCGATTTGACCCGGCGGTGCGGCCCTTGGCAGTCTCCCGTAGGTTTGGAGAGGCGTGAGGGCCGGGCCGCGATGACTGACATGCTGAAATGACCGACATGCCGCTGCGCCAGCAGACCTACCGGGTGCTGGACAAGGGCCTTGGGGGATCGGGGGCCGGCGCGGCCGTGCATGGCGTGGTGGTCGGGCTGATCCTGGCCAATGTCATCGCGGTGATCCTGGAATCCGTGCCCTGGATCGGCGAGCCCTATGCGACGCCGTTCCGCTGGCTCGAATATCTGTCGGTGGCCGTGTTCACGGTCGAATATGCGGCACGGCTCTGGTCGTCTGTCGAGCACCCGCCGCTGGCCGGCCTGAAGCCCTGGCGGGCGCGGCTGAAGACCGCGCTGACGCCGGGCATGCTCATCGACCTGCTGACGATACTGCCCTTCTATGCCGGGTTGCTGCTGAGCGTCGACCTGCGTTTCGTCGTGATCCTGAGGCTGTTCCGCTTCTTCAAGCTGGCGCGCTATTCGCCGGGCTTCTCCAGCCTGATCGAGGCGATCTGGTCGGAGCGCCGTGCGCTCGGGGCCTCGTTGATCATCTTCCTCGGGGCGCTCGTCATGGTCGCCGCGGCCATGCATCTGGCGGAACAGCAGGCCCAGCCCGACAAGTTCGCCACCATCCCCGATGCCATGTGGTGGGCGGTCATCACGCTGACCACGGTCGGCTATGGCGATGTCTATCCCGTCACGCCGCTCGGCAAGCTGCTCGCCGGCATGGCGGCCATCCTCGGCATCGTGATGCTGGCGCTGCCGGTCGGCATCATCGCGACCGCCTTCGCCCAGCATATCCAGCGACGCGATTTCGTCGTCACCTGGAGCATGATGGCCGCGGTGCCGCTGTTCGCGCGGCTCGAGCCGTCCGCGGTCGCCGAACTGATGAAGGCGGTGCGCAGCGAGACCTACGAGCCGGGCGCCGTCATCTGCCGGGCGGGCGAGCCGGCCGATTCCATGGTGGTGGTGGCGGAAGGGGAGCTGGCGGTCGAGTTTGCCGACCGGCACATGACACTCGGTGCCGGGGGCTGGTACGGCGACCAGGCGCTCTTGGACAGGCAGCCGCGCAATGCCACCGTCCGTGCGCGCGAGCGTGTGAAACTGCTGCTCCTCGACGCGGAGGACCTGCACCTCCTGATGACCCGCAACCCGGCGATTGCGGCCGTGGTCGAGGAGGCGGCGCGCCAGTGGCAGGCCGACCAGGCGGCGGCGGGCGAGGCCTCCGGCGCCTGAGGGGTCAGAACAGCTTGCGGTACTGGATGAAGCCGGAATGGTCGGCGATCCGGTCGTAGAGCAGCATGGCGTGGTCGTTGGACTCGTGCGTCAGCCAGTGGACGCGGCTGGCACCGCGGGCCTTTGCCTCCTCGTAGACCCGCTCGATCAGCGCCCGGCCGGCGCCGGTTCCGCGCAGGGTCTCGTCCACATAGAGGTCCTGGAGGTAGCAATAGTCGCCGACCGTCCAGCACGAGCGGTGCAGGATTATGTGGACGATGCCGACCATCCGGTCGCCCTGGAAGGCACCAAAGGCCCACATGGGCTCGGCGGGATCATGGAAGCGCGCCCAGGTGACCTCGCTGGTCGCTGCCGGAATCTCGGTCTTGTAGAAGGCCTGGTAGCCGCGCCAGAGCGGCTCCCACTGGGCGCGATCGGCGGGGGTCAACGGACGGGTCGTGGCTGTCATGGCAGGCTCCTCGCGGCCAGTCTGGCGCCGGGGGCCGCCAGTGCAAAGCGCGGATTGCTCATCGCGCCCATCAGCGCGGCTGATGGGCCCGGCGCCGGCAACCTTCCGTTAAGCCTCCCGGGGGCAGAATGCGGCTCAAGGAAAGGATTTCCGGATGGTATCCAGTATCGGATCGGCGCCGAGCTTCTTCGACATGTCGCAGTCCATGCGGACCCAGCGCGGCTACGGCAATGCGCGGGCGCTGGCGCAGGCCTCCGACATGAGCAACCAGCTCTGGGGCGTCGATGCCTCGACCAATGCGTCGCTGGCCATCTTCGGTGTCGATACTTCCTCGCATGACGGCCTGTTCGCGGCCACCAACGAGGGGCTGGAATCCTCACTGACGGTGTCCATGGCGCGTGCGGCCTGGGCGAAGGAGACACCCTCCAAGGCCGACGAGCGCACCACGGCGGCGCTGGCCGAGGATGCCGGCGGCCTCGGCGCCCTGTTCGACCTGCTGGCCTGAAACCCGCATTCGGGACCCGCGTTGACGGGCGCCCCTCCATGACATCTCTGCGCCTGCCGCTCAGGCGCCTTCGGGCGTGAGCATCGCCTCGAGCCGACGCACCGTGTTCCAGTTGCGCGCCGTTCCCACTCCCATGTGCCGGGGGGTGAGGCGGCCCGGCACTTTCGAGATGCCGGCGCCCTCCGGCAGGTGCATCCACAGGTGGCCGTCCGCCAGCACGATCCGCTCGGACGGCGACAGCCAGGGGCGCAGCGCCTCGACCATCGCCGCCGTCATCGGCTCGCGCATCACCCGGACATGGACGCTTGCCGGCGCCGCCTCGGCCTCGGCACGAAAGGGATTGGCCGCGGCCACGTCCCGGAACGTGGCCGCCGCCTTGACGATGATGTCGATGCGCCGGCCGAGGCGGGTCGCCACCGCCTCCTCCAGCTGCCGCTCCAGCATGGCGACGGGTGTTTGCGCCGGCGCCTCGAACAGGAGGTTGCCGCTGGCCACCAGCGTCTGCGGTGCGCCAAGGCCGAGCCCGCGAGCGATGTCCTTCAGGTCGTCCATCAGCACCCGGCGGCCGTGGCCGAGCACGACCGAATAGAGCAGGGCGACGTGCGAGGGCGGCGGCTGGCCGGGCATGGTGGGCTCAGGGGGAACGTGCGGGGGCACGGAAAAGGGCCGGCCAGCATGACGCCGGCCGGCCCGAAAGCCTGTCAGCAGCGGACCCCGCGGCCCGGCCGAACCGTCAGTTCCACTTGCCCATGGCGACCGACAGGTTGTCGGAGACCTTGTCGAGGAAGCCGGTGGTTGACAGCCACTTCTGGTCGGCGCCGACCAGCAGGGCGAGGTCCTTGGTCATCTCGCCGGCTTCCACCGTGTCGACGCAGACCTTCTCGAGTTCGTCGGCGAAGCGCTTGAGCTGGGCGTTGTCGTCGAGCTTGGCGCGGTGGGCGAGACCGCGCGTCCAGGCAAAGATCGAGGCGATGGAGTTGGTCGAGGTCTCCTTGCCCTTCTGGTGCTCGCGGTAGTGGCGGGTCACCGTGCCGTGGGCGGCCTCGGCCTCCACCGTCTTGCCGTCGGGGGTGAGCAGGACCGAGGTCATGAGACCCAGCGAGCCGAAGCCCTGGGCCACGATGTCGGACTGCACGTCGCCGTCATAGTTCTTGCAGGCCCAGACATAGCCGCCCGACCACTTCAGCGCCGCCGCGACCATGTCGTCGATCAGGCGGTGCTCATAGGTCAGGCCGCGCTTGTCGAACTCGGCCTTGAACTCGGCGTCGAAGATCGACTGGAAGATGTCCTTGAAGCGGCCGTCATACTGCTTGAGGATCGTGTTCTTGGTCGACAGATAGACCGGGAAATTGCGGGCGAGGCCGTAATTCAGGGAGGCCCGCGCGAAGTCCTTGATGGACTCGTCGAGATTGTACATGGCCAGAGCCACGCCGGAGCCGGGGGCCTTGAACACCTCGCGCTCGATGACCTTGCCGTCGTCGCCGACGAACTTGATGGTCAGCGTGCCGGCGGTGGGGAACTTGAAATCGGTGGCGCGATACTGGTCGCCGAAGGCATGGCGGCCGACGACGATCGGCTGGGTCCAGCCGGGGACGAGGCGCGGCACGTTCTTGCAGATGATCGGCTCGCGGAAGATGACGCCGCCGAGGATGTTGCGGATCGTGCCATTCGGCGACTTCCACATCTCCTTCAGCTTGAACTCCTCGACGCGCTGCTCGTCCGGCGTGATGGTGGCGCATTTGACGCCCACGCCATGCTTCTTGATGGCATTGGCGGCATCGATGGTGACCTGGTCACCGGTCGCGTCGCGATGCTCCACGCCGAGATCGTAATATTCCAGGTTCACGTCCAGATAGGGATGGATCAGCTTCTTCTTGATCAGATCCCAGATGATGCGGGTCATCTCATCGCCGTCGAGTTCGACGACGGTGCCCGTGACCTTGATCTTCGACATGGAACGGCCTTGGGTGCGCTGGATCGGTGGAGGACCGGGTTGCGGAGCGTCCGGCCGCGCGCCCCTGGACGCCCGGTGCCACCGCAGCTGGCGCGGGCCTCATAGCAGAGGAGGCGCCGGGGGGTAAGGGCGAAGAAAGGCGAAGACGCGCCGAATTGCGGACGGGAAGCTGCCCCGTGCCGGGCGCGGCTCCCCGCCGGCGCCGCGATGGTCTATGCCCGGTGCCCGGCCGAATCCCCCGGTCCCGGTGCCAGCCCCCTGCCATGCAGACCTTCCTCGCCCTCCTGCTCGCCTACATCATCTCGATCTTCTTCCGCTCGTTCCTCAGCGTGCTGGCGAGCCCGATGATGGCCGACATGGGCATCGGCGCGACCGAGCTTGCCGCGATGAGCTCGGCCTGGTTCATCGTCTTCGCGCTGATGCAGTTCCCCGTCGGCTGGGCGCTCGACGTCTACGGGCCGCGGCGCACGGTGCTGCCGCTGATGGTCGTGGGCGGGATCGGCGCCTGCCTGTTCCCGTTTGCCCCGGATGCCCGGATCGGCGCCATCGCCATGGGGCTGATCGGGGTCGGCTGCTCGCCGATGTATATGGGCGCGCTCTATGTGTTCGCCCGCAGCCATCCCCCGCGCCGCTTCGGCTTCCTCGCCTCTCTGCTGATCGGCTTCGGCTCGATCGGCAACCTTGTCGGCACCACGCCGCTGGCGCTGGCGGCCGACCATTTCGGCTGGCGGGCGGCGATGATGGCGATTGCCGGGCTCTATCTGGCGGCGCTGGCGATGGCCGCACTGTTCCTGCGCGACCCGCCACGGCTGGCCCAGCCCGGCGGGGGCAGCCTGTTCGCGGGGCTTGGAACGATCGTCGGCACGCGCGTCTTCTGGCTGTTCGTTCCGGTCGTCTTCGTCAGCTATGCGGTGGCGGTGACGGTGCGCGGCCTGTGGGTCGCGCCCTATCTGGAACAGGTCATCGGCCTCGACCGGGCGGCACAGGGTCATGTCGCCATGGCGATGGCGCTTGCCATGGCCGCCAGCGCCTTCCTGTTCGGATGGGTGGAGAGCCGCTGGGGCCTGGCCAAGACGCTCACCCTGCTGGGCAACCTGGCGGTTGCGACCATTCTCGGGGTGCTGGCGCTGACTGGAACGCAGCCGGCCCTGTGGGCGGCGCTCGCCTTCACCGCCATCGGCTTCTGCGGTTTCAGCTACACGATCCTGATGGCGCATCTGCGGCCGTTCTTTCCCGACGAACTGGTCGGGCGGGGCATCACGCTGATGAACTTTATCTTCATCGCCGGGGCGGCGGCGATCCAGGCAGGGTCCGGCTGGCTGATCGACCAGGGCCGTGCCGAGGGCCTCGATGCGGCGGCGACCTTCGCCCGCATGCACGGCGCGCTGGCGATCGGCCTGATCGCGAGCCTTGCGGTCTATCTGTTCAGCCCGCCGCAGCCGACCCGGCGGCCGGTCATCAGTCGCTAGGCTGGCTTCATCCGCCCGGACACGGCCCGCACCTTGCCGGGCGCGGCCATCCAGATGGCGGCTGCCGAGACCAGGGCGACGACGAAGCCGATCTGGAAGGCGAGCGTGTAGCTGCCCGTCAGGTCGTGGATCAGGCCGGTGACATAGGGCCCGGCCGCACCGCCCGACAGCGCCACGAACATGAGCGTGCCGAAGATCGTACCGAAATGCCGGCCCTGGAAGATCTCCGAGACCACCGCGCCCATGATCGCGGTGAGGCCGTAGCCGAGGAAGCCCTGCACGGCGACCATGACATAGACCAGCCAGAGGCTTGGGTTTGCCTTCAGTGCGATCAGCGCGACGAAGCACAGGGCGAAGCCGGAGACCGACGCGGCCCAGACCGATTCGCGGCCGATCCGGTCGGACAGCGCGCCGAGCACGATGCCGCCGGGCACGCCGAGCAGGCTGACGAAGCCGAGCGCCCAGGCGGCGGCGATCGGCGTGATGCCGATCTCGACGAGATATTTGGTCTGGTGGACTTGCACGGCGTACCAGACATAGAGGCCACAGAAATAACCCAGCGCCAGCCACCAGAACCGGGCCGTGGCGAGCGCGCGCGCCAGCGTCCAGTCGGTGGCGGCCCAGGCGGCATCGACGACATTGGTCGGCGGCGGGGCGGCATTGACGGCGGGCGCGGCCGCGCCGTCGGGGAGGAGGCCCATGTCCTCCGGACGCTTGCGCAGCAGCAGGTTGAGCGGCCCCAGCACCACCAGCACGATGATGCCCATGGAGAAGCTCGCCTGCCGCCAGCCGGCCGTGTCGATCAGGTGCTGGACCCATGGCAGCAGGGTGATCGAGCCGAGGCCGACGCCGGAAAAGGCGATGCCGATGGCAAGGCCCCGGTTGCGCACGAACCAGTTGGGCAGGAACAGCGACTGGCCGGAATAGCCGAGGCACACGGACCCTGAGCCGACCAGCACGCCGATGGTCAGGTAGAGGTGCCAGGGCTGGCTGGTGAGCGGGGCGATCAGCAGGCCCGCGCCCATCAGCAGGACGCCGATCTCCATGACCGCGCGGGGGCCGGTGCGGTCCATCAGCCGGCCGATCAGCGGTGAGAACAGCGCCGAGACGAGGAAGCCGAAAGAGAAAGCGCCGGCCGTGACGCCGCGGTCCCAGCCGAACTCGTCGATGATCGGCGCATAGA
The DNA here is from genome assembly GCF_051860605.1 of Phreatobacter sp. Lineage (GTDB taxonomy): Bacteria > Pseudomonadota > Alphaproteobacteria > Rhizobiales > Phreatobacteraceae > Phreatobacter. Next base: position 24,296 of record NZ_JBHYDR010000015.1, read on the forward strand.
GCAGCGAGAAGGAGGTGCGGGCATTCACCCCGATGCCCATGGTGACGAAGGTCACCGCCACGATGACCCAGCCATAGAAGACGGGCAGGCGCATGCGCATTCCTCCGCTCCGCCCTCTGGCGGGGCGGGGCGCCATCATGGGCGCGGCCCGGCGCGGTGCCAATTCCCTCGAAGGTCATTTGCCGCTAGAGGTGCCGCCCCGCAAACCCCGACAGAGCCTCGATGCCCGGTATCGACATCACCCGCCTCGCCCGTGCGCATGGCAGCCCTGCCGTCATCCTGGTCCAGCCCCAGATGGCGGAGAACATCGGCACGACCGCGCGCGCCATGGCCAATTTCGGCCTGTCGGGCCTCAGGCTGGTGGCCCCGCGCGACGGCTGGCCGAACCCGAAGGCCTTTCCGGCGGCCTCCGGCGCCAACCGCATCCTGGAGGAGGCTCAGCTCTTCGCGACGCTCGAGGAGGCGATCGCCGACCTGACGCTGACCTATGCCGCAACGGCCCGCGCGCATGACCAGATCAAGCCGGTGGCGGGGCCGCGGGAGGCGGTGGCCGCCATGGCGGAGCGCACGGCCGCCGGCGAGACGGTCGGTGTCATCTTCGGGCGCGAGCGCAACGGGCTGCTGACCGAGGAGGTGTCGCTTGCCAGCGCCATCCTGACCTATCCGGTGAACCCGGACTTCTCCTCGCTGAACCTTGCCCAGGCCGTGCTGGTGCTCGGCTATGAATGGTTCTCGCAGGTCCATGGCGCGCCGCTGCCGTTCCAGGCCATGGAGCGCTCGGCACGGGCGAACCGGGCGCAGCTGGCCGCCTTCTTCGCCATGCTGGAGCGCGAGCTCGACAAGGTCGAGTTCTTCCGGCCGGCGGAAAAACGCGACAGCATGATCGTCAACCTGCGGAACATCATCCAGCGCATGGACCCCTCGCGGCAGGACCTTGCCACCCTGCACGGCGCCATCGTGGCCATCGTCGAGGGCTCGGCCGGCCCGTCCCGCAGTGCCGCCATGGGGCCGGAAGGGGCCAAGGTGCTGCGCGCCTTCCTGGCCGAGACGACGGCCGTCGATGGCGGCACGGCGCCGGTGCGCGGCTTTGCCCGCCTGCTGCGCCGCAACCCCACCGAGGCGGAAATGACCGTGTGGAAACGGCTGGTGCGCGACCGGCGCTTTGCCGGCCTCGGCTTCAAGCGTGCCGTGCCGATCGGCCCGCATGTCGCCGACATGGTGTCGTTCCCGACGCGGGTGGTGGTCGACTTCGCCCCGCCGGGCGAGGACGAGGCCGCCGCCGGCCTGCGCGCGGAGCGTCTCGCCTGGTTCGAGGAGCGCGGATACCGGGTCGTGCGGCTGGAGGCGGGGGTGGTGGCGCAGGACGTGGAGGCTGCGCTTGCAACCATCGCCGCGGGCCTGCCGGCGGGCTGACGGCGGCCGTTGCTAAGCCGGCATTGACCATGTCGGGCCATGGACAGGTAGCCAAAGACCGTCCGGGGCTGAATCCCCGCCGGTGAGGTCCGGTCTTTACGTCCCGTTCAGGCGGCCCCGCGAGTGTGACACCCACACCCGCATGGAATGCCGCTTTGGACGCTCGCCTGACCCTCTCGTCGCTCGCCTCCCGGCTCGCCCGCCTGACCGGGCGGTTTCGCCACGACCGGCGCGGCACCATCGCCGTGTTCTTCGCCATGGCCTTCGTGCCGACGGCCGCCTGCGTCGGGGCCGCGATCGACTACACGTTCGCCAGCAAGGTGAAGACCCGGCTCGACGCGGCAGCTGACCTCGCCGCACTGGCCGGCGTGAAGAGTTCAAGCGTCCTGCCCACGGAGGCGATCGCCAAGCTGTCGGCCGCCTCCAGCTTCAACGCCAATGCCGGCACCATGCGCAATGTCAGCATGGGCCGGGTCAATGTCGAGGTGCGCGACATCGCGCTCGTCCGAGCGGCGACCGTCAGCTACGCGGCCTCGGTGCCGACCTCGTTCATGGGGCTGCTCGGCGTGAAGTCGATCGCCATTGCCGGCACCGCCACGGCCACCTCGGCGAAGCCCGCCTATATTGACTTCTACCTGATGCTCGACAACACGCCGTCCATGGGGATCGGCGCCACGCCGGCCGACGTTGCCACGATGGTGGCCAACACGTCCGACAAGTGCGGCTTTGCCTGCCACGACCTGTCCAATCCGAACAACAATTACTACAAGCTGGCCAAGAAGCTGAATGTCACCACGCGCATCGACGTGGTGCGCCAGGCCGTGCAGGGCCTGATGGACCAGGCCTATTCCGCCGAGCGGGTGCAGAACCAGTTCCGCTTCGCCGTCTATACGTTCGGCGCGTCCTGCACGCAGTCGACCTTCACCACCATCCAGACGCTGACGTCCAATTACGGCCAGGTGCGGTCGGCCTCCAATGCCATCGACCTCATGTCGATCCCCAAGCCGAACTACAACAACGACCAGTGCACCGACAACAATGCCATCCTGTCGGCCATGAACCTGACGATTCCGGCCCCCGGCGACGGCTCGGCCGCTGCCCAGCCGCAGAAGGTGATGTTCTTCGTCTCCGACGGGGTGACGGACAGCTACAACCCGACCGGCTGCACCCGCAAGACCACGGGCGGGCGCTGCCAGGAGCCGCTCAACGCCAGCTATTGCCAGGCCCTGAAGAACCGCGGCATCAAGATTGCCGTGCTCTACACCACCTACCTGCCGCTGCCGACCAACAGCTGGTACAACACCTGGATCTCGCCGTTCCAGTCGACAATCGGCAACAACATGCAGACCTGCGCCTCGCCGGGCCTCTATTTCGAGGTCAGCCCGACGCAGGGCATCGCGCAGGCGCTGAACGCGCTGTTCGCCCGCGCCGTGGCCTCCTCGCGCCTGACGCAGTGAGGTCGCGCGGGCCGGCTTGCGGCCATCAGCTCCTGAGCGCCACCGTCATGCCGGTCATGACCAGCAGCATGCCGGCGATTTCCGGGACGGACGGCCATTCGCCGATCAGCAACGCCCCGGAGATTGCAGCTACCGCCGGCACCAGCGGCAGGAACAGGGTGGCCCGCGCGGCGCCCAGGATCTGGTTGGCGCTGGCATAGAAGAACACCGAGACGACGCCGACCAGCAGGCCCTGGTAGAGCGCCTGCAGGGCGAGCGGGCCAAAGGCCGCCGATCCGATCCGCAGCGGCACCGCCAGCGACATCAGCGGCAGGAGGACGAGGGAGAGGATCGACAGCGTGATGGTGAGGTCCAGCGCATTGGCCTCCCAGCGCTTGGCGAGGATCGAGAAGATCGACCACATCAGCGCGGCCGTGGCGAAGAACAGGTCGCCGCGCCAGGCGCCCTCGGTGCCGGCGCCGAACAGGCCGGGTCCGGCAAAGACGACGATGCCCGCCAGGATCAGGCCGAGGCCGACCATGCGGCCGGCCGGGGTCCGCTCGCCAAGGATCAGCCAGGCCAGGGCGCCGGTGATGACCGGGATCAGGCCCGGCGCCACCACCGCGGTGTGCAGGGCCGGCGCGAAGGCCGAGCCACCGACCAGCACCGCAGCGAAGGGCGCTCCGCCGAACAGGGTCAGGATCATTGCCTTGCGCCAGCCGATCCTGCCCACGGGAAACGGCCGCAGGCGCATCAGCGCGAAGGGCAGCAGCACCACGGCCGCGGTGAGGAAGCGCAGCACCGTGACATCGACCGAGGTCAGGCCGTCGGCGGCCGACTGGCGGGAGACGACCGACTGGATGCCCCAGATGATGGCGGCCCCGGCGCCGGCAGCAAAGCCGAGCCAGGGGCGGACAGGGGTCGCGGCCGGTGCGGGCGGGGTCGTCGGTGCGGCTTCGAGGCTCAAGGCGGGCCCCTTCGGGCAGCGGCAGCGGTCGGTCGGGGGCGCGGATATGCCAGCCTCGGTCGTGGCCGGGCAAGCCTTGCTGCCGCAGGGCAGCCGGCCATGCCGGCCATGCGCGGCGCGAGGGCCGCCGCCGGCCTCTCCCGTTCCGCCGGGTTGGGCTGCGGCCGGGCTGGTCTATGCTGGTCGTCCATCCGCAGGAGATGACGCCGATGAACGCGGCCGCCTTCCGCAGCGAGACCGGGACCGGCGGCGCCGGTCCGGCGACCGAATCCGCCGAGATCGTCGTCGACGTGCTGATCGTCGGGGCCGGCATGTCCGGCATCGGCAGCGCCTGGCACCTGCTCCACCGGTTGCCGGACCTGTCCTTCCTGATCGTCGAGGCGCAGGAGGGCTTCGGCGGCACCTGGCGCACGCATCGCTATCCGGGCATCCGGTCCGACAGCGACCTGCACACGTTCGGCTACAGCTTCAAGCCCTGGACCGGCCCGCCGATCGCAACGGCCGCCGAGATCGGCGCCTATCTGACCGAGATCATCGCGGAGACCGGCATCGACCGCCACATCCGCTTCGGCCATCGCGTGGAATCGGCCGACTGGTCGGAGGAGCGGCGCCAGTGGACCGTTCAGGTTCGCCGCCTCGCGACCGGCGAGGTGCTGACCGTGCGCACCGGTTTCCTGTGGATGTGCCAGGGCTATTACCGCCACAACGAAGGCTACATGCCGGACTGGCCGGGCACGACCGATTTCGGCGGTCGCATCGTCCATGCCCAGACCTGGCCCGACGATGTCGACCTGGACGGCAAGCGGGTGGTGGTGATCGGTTCGGGCGCGACGGCGGCAACCCTGGTGCCGGCCATTGCCGGGCGCTGCGCCCATGTCACCATGCTGCAGCGCTCGCCGACCTATTTCCGAACGGGGCGCAACGCCATCGAGCTGGCCGAGACGCTGCGCCAGCTCGATGTCGACGAGGCCTGGATCCACGAGATCGTGCGGCGGAAGATCCTGTTCGAGCAGGACGTGTTCACGCGCATGACCTTCGCGCAGCCGGACAAGGCGAAGGCGGAACTGATCGGCGCGATCCGCGCGATCCTCGGCCCCGACTATGACGTCGACCGGCACTTCACGCCGAGCTACCGGCCCTGGCGCCAGCGCATCGCCTTCGTGCCCGATGCCGACCTGTTCCATGCCATCCGGCGCGGCGAGGCCTCGGTGGTCACCGACACCATCGAGCGCTTCACGCCGGGCGGCATCCGGCTGGGCTCGGGCGAGGAGATCGCCGCCGATGTGGTGGTCGCCGCCACCGGATTCCGGCTTTCGGTGCTCGGCGACATCCCGTTCAGCCGCGACGGGGTGCCGATCGACTTCTCCAGAACGGTGACCTATCGCGGCATGATGTTCACCGGCGTGCCGAACCTTGCCTGGGTGTTCGGCTATTTCCGCGCCAGCTGGACGCTGCGGGTCGATCTGGTCGCCGACTTCGTCTGCCGGCTGCTGCCGCATATGGCGGCCAGGGGCGTGACACGGGTGGAGCCTCGCCTGCCGGCCGGCGGGGAGGGCATGGCGCTCGGCCCTTGGACCGATCCGGAGAACTTCAACCCCGGCTATCTCCTGCGCGACCTCGACAGCCTGCCGAAGACCGGCGAGACGACCGCCTGGCGGCACAGCCAGGACTACTGGCTCGACCGGAAGGAATTTCCGGCCATCGACCTCGACGATCCGGCCTTTCTCTATGGCTGATCGGGTCCGCCCGCGGCGTAGCGGGCGCGCGGGCGGATGAGCCGGCCGTCGGCCTGCTGCTCCAGCGCATGGGCGATCCAGCCGGCCGATCTGCCGACCGCGAAGAGCGTCAGGGCCGATCCGCGCGGCAAAGCGAGGTGGCGCCGCAGCGAGACGGTGGCGAAATCCACGTTGGGCAGCTTGCCGAGCCGGTCCATGGCGGCGAGCAGGCCGGCGCGCCGCGGGTCGGGCGGCAGCATGGCGAGCAGAGCCATCGCGCGCGGGTCGCCATCCGGATAGAGCGGATGGCCGAAGCCGGGCAGGCGGTCGCCGCGCCACAGGCGCTGCTCGACGACGGCGTCGGGGTCGCCGGTCCGCTCGGCCTCCTCGAACAGGGCTTCCACCAGACTGGTCTGGCCGCCATGCAGGGGGCCGCTCAGCGCGCCAAGCCCGGCTGAGAGGGCCGAGGCGAGCGAGGCGCCGGTCGATGCGACGACCCGGACCGCGAAGGTAGAGGCATTGAGCTCGTGGTCCGCCAGCAGGACCAGGGCCGCGCGGACGAGACCGGCACCCGTCTCGTCAAGGCCCCAGTGGCGGGCAAGCCGGCGGTGGACGGGTTCGCCTGTCGGCTCCGCGCCGCAGGCAATGGCTGACAGAGCACGCAGGAGATCGGCGCTGGCCGGCCACAGCCGTTTCGGGTCGCGTTGCCAGGTCAGCGCCGTCGAGCCCTTGACGAGGGGCAGGAGCGCGGCCGCCCGTTCGAACAGGGACAGGTGGCCGAGCGCCTCCATCAGTCCCGGCCAGGCCGGATCGACACTGGGGGCAGGGCGGTCGAACGGGTCGGCATCGCCGCAGCCCCAGAGAAACCGCGCGGCTTCTTCCAGCGAGGCAGAGGCGGCGATTGCCGCCGCATCCGTGCCGCGATAGGCCAGCCGCCCGGCCTCGATCGACGTGATGGCGGTTGTCAGGACCGGCAGGCCGAAGTCGAGGGCACCGCCCGCGATGGTCTCCGGCTTGCGCCCGCGGGCCTTGCGCGCGGCCAGCGCCTCGATGTCGGAGGCGCTGTAGAGGCTGCGGTGGGGGCCGCCGTCATCCGGGGCCGCGCGCACGAGGCCGCGGCTGACATAGGCGTAGAGCGTCGCGCGGGTGACGCCGAGCCGCTCGGCCGCCGCCTTTGCATCGAGGAACCCCGGACGGGACATGGCAACCCTGCCGATCGCTGGTTGATTCATTGAATCAAGATTGATGTTGTCAATCATGCCATCAAGATCGTGGGCAGCAAAGGAGAAACAGCCATGAGCCTGGGTCTTGACGATGTCATTGCCGCCGAAACGGTCCTCAGCCATGTGGATGGGGAGGCCGGGCGCCTGATCATCCGCGGGCATGATCTGGAGACGCTGGCGGGCAGGGCGAGCTACGAGCAGGTGGCTGCGCTGCTCTGGACCGGCTTTGCGCCGGACAGCGGGGAGGGAACGGCAGCCGCGCTCGGCCGGGCGCGGGTTGCAGCCTTCGGGCTGGTCGCGCCCGTCCTGCAGGGGGCCGGTGACCTGACGCCGGTGGAGGTGCTGCGGCTGCTGCTCGCCGCCCTGCCGGACGCCTCTCCAGTGCCGGGGCATCATCTGGTGACCGGCGCCATGCCGGTCTTCGCGGCCGCGGCGATCCGCAGGTCGCAGGGGCAGGGGCCGGTCGCGCCCGATGCGGCGCTCGGGCAGGCCGCCGATTTCCTCCGCATGGTCCGGGGCCGGCCGGCGACGCCCGCCGAGGTGTCGGCGCTCGACACCTATCTGGTCACGGTCGTCGACCATGGCCTGAATGCCTCCACCTTTGCGGCGCGGGTGGTTGCGGCGACGGCGGCCGGCATGGTCTCGTCGGTGGTGGCCGGGCTTTGTGCGCTGAAAGGTCCGCTGCATGGCGGTGCGCCGGGTCCTGTGCTCGACATGCTCGATGCCATCGGCTCGGCGGACCGGGCCGCAGACTGGCTCGCGGCTGCGCTCGATCGGGGCGAACGGCTCATGGGCTTCGGCCACCGCGTCTACCGGGTGCGCGATCCAAGGGCCGATGTGCTGAAGGCCGTTGCCGCCGGCCTTCGGGGCGGGGCAAACCGCATCCGCCTCGCCGAGGCGGTGGAGCAGGCCGCGCTCGACGTGCTGGCGACCCGCAAGCGCTCGCGGCCGCTTCAGACCAATGTCGAGTTCTACACGGCGCTGGTGCTGGAGGCGCTGGGCCTTCCGCGCGCAGCTTTCACGCCGGTCTTCGCGGTCGGGCGGGTGGCCGGGTGGGCGGCCCATGTCCTGGAACAGGAGCAGACGGGGCGGCTGATCCGGCCGCAGTCGCGCTATGTCGGACCGATGCCGCGCCAGGCGGCATGACGATATCCACGGACGGGCGGCGCGGAGCCGCCCGTCTCGTGCCTGACGCCCCGGTCCGGCCGGGTCAGGCCGTCTTCACCTGCTCGACGGCGACCGCCATCAGTTCGTCCATGGTGCGGCGGATCTGGTGCTCGGTCTGGGCGACGCCGGCCGCCTCGAAGTCCTTCAGCACCTTCTGCAGCACGTCATCGTCGCCGGGCGCCTCGAAATCGGAGAGAACCACGGCCTTGGCATAGGCTTCGGTTTCCTCGGCGGTCTTGCCCATCTTCTCGGCGGCCCAGATGCCGAGAAGCTTGTTGCGCCGGGCAGTCGCCTTGAAGCGCAGTTCCTCGTCATGGGCGAACTTCTTCTCGAAGCCTTCCTGGCGCTTGTCGAAGGTGGTCATGGCGGCTCGGTTCCTCACATCAGGCGTTGGTCGACGGATCGGCGATCACGGGGGGAGCCTGTGCGAACCAGGGTTCGCGACAGGCTCCGACAGGCTTGCATATAGGCACTGGCCGCCCATCTTGGCGAGAGCAAAGGCGCTGCGGCCGTTCCGGCGGCATTGGCCCCGATCGCGTTGTGCAATCGCGAACGATCAGATAGGAAGTCGGGGCGGGCACTGGCGTGCGCGCGCCTGATTCACCTGTCCGGTGCGACGCATGATCCGCCCGTCCCGCCGCGGGAAGCCGGCAGACCGGAACCCTGGTGTGTGATGGACTTCCTCAAGACACGGTATACCTCCATGAGCCGCCGCCGCCGCATCTACGAAGGCAAGGCCAAGGTCCTCTACGAAGGCCCGGAACCGGGAACCCTGATCCAGCACTTCAAGGACGACGCGACCACCTTCAACGCCAAGAAGAACGAGGTGATCGACGGCAAGGGCGTGCTCAACAACCGGATCTCCGAATATATCTTCTCCAAGCTCAACGACATCGGCGTGCCCACGCACTTCATCCGCCGGATGAACATGCGCGAGCAACTGATCCGCGAGGTCGAGATCATTCCGCTGTCGGTGGTGGTGCGCAACGTGGCAGCGGGGTCGCTGTCGAAGCGCCTCGGCATCGAGGAGGGAACGCAGCTGCCCCGCTCGATCATCGAGTTCTACTACAAGAATGATGCGCTGAACGATCCGCTGGTCTCCGAGGAGCACGTCACCGCCTTTGGCTGGGCGACGCCGCAGGAGATCGACGACATCATCGCGCTGGCGATCCGGGTCAACGACTTCCTGTCGGGCCTGTTCCTCGGCGCCGGCATCCGCCTCATCGACTTCCGGATGGAGTGTGGCCGGCTCTGGGAAAACGACGTCATGCGCATCGTCGTGGCCGACGAGATCTCTCCCGATTCGTGCCGGCTCTGGGACATCAAGTCGAGCGACAAGCTGGACCGCGACCGGTTCTCCAAGGACACGGGCGGCCTGATCGAGGCCTATACCGAGGTCGCCCGCCGGCTCGGCGTGATGGGCGAGAACGAGCGGCCGACCGGCCCGGTGCTGGTGCAGTGACCCGCACCCGCCGGCCGGACCGGGGCTGACCGCGGCGCTATGGGGCAGGGCCGGCGATGAGCGAGAGCCTCGCCCTGGTCCTGCGTGGGGCGCTGGCGGCGGTGGCGATGCTGCTGCTCGCCTCCTGTGCCTGGCTGCCGGTGACCGTGGACGGCGTTGACGTGCGCCCGGTCGCGGGCAGCGAACCCTCCGACAGTCCCTGGCTCTTCGTGCCCGTGCGCGCGTGGATCACACGCGATACCGTCACGCCGGTCTCGGTCGGCCTGTGCGACCGTCCCGGCTGCCCGCAGCGCATCGCGGTGGCGGTGGTGGATGTGCGCGGCCGCGAGGCGCGCACGCTCGCCCGCAGCCTGCGCCAACCGCAGGACCTCGCCCGCCTCATGCTCGACGGCAATCGCCGGCGCATCGCGCTGGTGGCGGCCGCCAACCGGTCGGTGCCGGGCGCCATTGCAGCGCGCCGCATGCCGCGCCGCGTGGCCGCGCAGGCGCGCCGGCTGCGCCACGGGACCTTTGCCGGATTCACGCTGGCCATGAGCCGGGCGGAACGGGGCGAGCGGCCGGCCCATGCGGCGGTGCTTGCCCGTCAGCGCGGCACGACCATCAGGGTGGTGATCGCGGTCGGCGCGGCGGCCGGGCCGGTGGCCGATGCGGTGAAGGTGGTTGCCGCCGCCAACCTTTAGCCGCCTTCTGGATCGCTCCCACGTCGCAAAGCGGAAACGCACGGCGCCCAAGGTGGCCGCCCCCGCCGGAGCCCTCCCGCCATGCGAATCCTCACCCTTGCCCTCGCCCTTGCCGCCCTGACGGCCCTTTCGGCCGCCCCGGGGGCGCAGGACCGTCCGGCGGGCGCTGCGGTTTCCATCGATGGCTGGCAGCGGGAAGTGGCCGAGACCGGCACCGTCTATTTTCACTGCCGCGCGGCGACCTGCCCGGTGGGAGCGGCGGTGAGCTACCGGATGCAGCCCGGTGACCGGGCCCTGACGCTGGAGGACTTCCGCACCCATCACGAGGTGCTGAACCGCCGCATGGTCGAGCAGAGCGGCGGCCGTTTCGTGCGGGTCGAGATGATCGAGGTCGCCCAGAGCAGCGAGGCGGGAGCGCAGGTTCTGACCGCGGTGAAGGCCGTGGAAGAGGCCGCCGGCGATCGGCAGTTCATGGCGAGCAGTCTGGTGACCGACGGGCCGCGCCGCTTCACGATGGTCTCCACCGGGCGCACCGAGGCGGACGCGCGCACGGGGCTGCGCATGTTCCTCCCCGTCGTGATGATGCAGACCCAGCTCGGCGGCTCGCAGCCGCGCCGCTAGGCGGGATGGCGGGGTCATTTTGCACCGCAAAGATTGATCGCCGGCGCGGTCCGGTCTAGACGGGCCCCAACGTTCCGTTGCCATCCGAATCCGCCGGGGAGTGCGCCCATGAAGGCCCGCGTGACCGTCACCCTCAAGACCGGCGTCCTCGACCCGCAGGGCAAGGCCATCGAGGGAGCGCTGAAGGGGCTCGGCATCGGCGGCATCGGCGCGGTGCGGCAGGGCAAGGTGTTCGACCTGGATCTGGACGGCGAGGACCGCGCCGCCGCCGAGGCCTCGATCAGGGCGGCCTGCGAGAAGCTGCTGGCCAATACGGTGGTCGAGAACTACCGCATCGAGATCCTGTGAGCGGGGGCGTCACGCGATGAAGGCCGCCGTCCTCGTCTTTCCCGGGTCCAACCGCGAGCACGACATCGCCTATGCGCTGGAGCTGACCACCGGCTCCCGGCCGGCCATGGTCTGGCATGCCGAGACCGAACTGCCGGCCGGCACCGACCTCGTGGTCCTGCCCGGCGGCTTCTCCTATGGCGACTACCTGCGCTGCGGGGCCATTGCCGCGCGCGCGCCCGTGATGGCGGCTGTGAAGGCCCATGCGGCCCGCGGCGGCCTCGTGCTCGGGGTGTGTAACGGCTTCCAGATCCTCTGCGAGGCCGGCCTTCTGCCGGGCGTGCTGATGCGCAATTCGCAGCTGAAATTCATCGCCAGAACCGTTCACCTGCGCGTCGAGACCTCGGAGACGGCCTTCACCCGCCGCTACAATGCGGGCGCGGTGATCGAGGTGCCGGTGGCCCATGGCGAGGGCAATTACATTGCCGACGCCGAGACGCTAAAGCGGATCGAGGGCGAGGGCCGCGTGGTGTTCCGCTATTGCGACGCCGCCGGAACGGTGTCGCCGGACGCCAACATCAACGGCGCGCTCAACGCCATTGCCGGCATCGTCTCCGATAACGGCCGGGTGCTCGGCATGATGCCGCATCCGGAGAACCATGTGGACCCCGCCGTCGGGCCGACCGACGGGCGCGCGCTGTTCGAGAGCCTTGCCGAGGCTCTTCAGAGGGCCTGAAGCCTCTGCCGGGCCTGCCCCGAACGTCTGCGACCCTGAAAGACCCCACCCTTACCCTCCCCGCGCTATCGGGCGGAGAGGGGGCCATGACGATCCGCCTGCCCGTCTCCGTGGTGCCTGGCGCACCCGCGGGCATTCGCCTGCAATAAACTTCCTCACGGGCTTTCGCGGTCGATCGGCCAGTGCCGGAACAGGTCGGTCGCCTCGCAGCGCGCCGCGTGGGCGGCGAGCGCCGGGAAGGCGCTGGCCTCCACCGCGTCGGGAATGGTGAAGCGGATGAAGCCCCAGGCCACCGCCGCGCCGATGGCGCCATGCGTCCATTGAGGGGGAAGCTGGCGCCAGCGCTCGCCGGCGATCATGTCGAGGGCCGCGAGCGCCTCCTGCAACTGGTCGCCCACGCGGTCGAGCCAGGGCTGGTAGCGGATCGCCTCGGGCCGCTTGCGCTCGTATTCGATGCCGATCGCTTTCTCGCAGGTGACGATGGCAAGGCCGGTTGCGCGCAGGTCCGCGAGGCGGGCGGCCGGATCGGCGGGCCGCAGGCTCCGTCCCGCCACATCCTCCATGTGCTGGATGATGAGCTGGGATTCCATCAGCACCGTGCCGTCGTCCGCCACCAGGGAGGGCGCCTTGATCAGCGGATTGATGGCGCGGAACCGGTCCATGTGCCGGAACACCGAGACCGACTGGTGTTCGAAAGCGAGCCCGAGCACGGTGCCGGCAATGGCTGCGCGGCGCACATAGGGACTGTCGAGCATGCCGACAAGCAACATCCACACCTCCTCGAAAAACGCCGCAGCGTGATCGAGAACAGGCCGTCCGACAAATTCAGGCTGATGACATCTGCGATCAGGGCCGCTGATCGATCCGCTACCAGGAGCGGCGCGGGCCGTTGTCGATGTGGAACAGGCCGTTGCGGTAGCGCTTGATGCCGCCGAGCTCGTGACGGGCGCGCAGGAAGGCGAGCACCGCCGCCGGGTTGCCCGCGACGCGGAAGTCGGCGGCGCGGCAGTCGCGGTGATAGGACCCGCGCCAGGCGTCGGTGCGCACGAAGCGGCCGTTGCCGCGATGGGTGGATCGCACGATGACCGGGCCGAAGCGCAGGGCCACGTCGTTGAGCGCACGGCGAACCGGCGTCGGCAGGCAGGTGAGCGGAACGCCGGGATCGGGCATGACGCGCTCGCCGGCAATGCCGAGGTTGCGGTCCGTGCCGCGCGCGCCGGGCACGTAGCGCGGCCAGTCGCGCGTATGGCCGGCCGGCGGCAGGGCGGCGAGCTGGGGGCCGCTGGCCGGCGTCGGCATCACGGTGATCGCCTGCCGCGCGCCCGGCATGCTGCCGGCGGCAAGGCCGGGCATGACGGTGGTGGTCGCCGTGCCGCGCGTCAGCGTCACCGGTACGGAGCCCGCCGAGGCGAGCTGCGGGCCGGTCATGGCGGCCGCGGTGTTGGCCGGAACCATGGTCATGCCGCCGGCATCGGGCCTGAGCGGCGGCACGGGAGCGGCAAAGGCGACCGCCTGAGCGGGAACGACCGGCTGGGACGATGGCTGGACGGGCGCGGCGGCAGCAATGGCCTCGGCGCCGGTCGAGGCCGGCCGGAAGAACGGCGCGCCGGGCAGGATCACCCGGTCGCGGCTCTCCTCGTGCGGCCAGTCATCGAGGGAAGGCCGCAGCGGCGCGGGGGCAGCCTCCTGCGGGGCCGGCTGCAGGGCCGCCTGGGTCTGGGCGGTCTGGGTCTGGGCCGCAACCGCGCCGGGCGCCTCCGGCGGGCGGGGCAGCGGCAGGGGGGCGGTCACCATGCGCATGCCGGTGGCCGGGGGAACCGCCGGCGCCGCGGCTGTGGGGCGACCGGGACGCGCGGGCAGGGCGGGAGCGGCGAAGGTGGGCGAGAGCAGGTTGAGCGGACCGCCGGACGAGGACGAGGGACCCGCCATCGTGCCGGCCTGAAAGCCGAAGCCCTGCTGGCCCCATGCGGCCGGCGCGGCCGAGGCCAGCAACAGGACGGCAAGGGCACAGGAGCGCGGTTTGAGCGGGCTGGCCATGCGGAGTGATGCGATCCCGGGCTTGCGACCGCCTTGCGGCGATCCTGGGCTGGCCGGTTCCGGCCGGTTGGCGCAGTGCCGGGTGGCACCGCGTGACGGACAGGGAGCATCACGCGCCCCCGAGGCATCGCCCTGTCGCAGGCGAGTGTGGCAACTTCCGGGCAAGGGAAGGTGCCGGCGGGCGCGGCAGCTGCGCGCCCGGACGGAGGCTCAGCCGGTGGCTTCGCGGACCGCGATGCCCTTGGTCTTCATGAGGTCGGCCAGTTCGCCCGACTGGAACATCTCGCGGGTGATGTCGCAGCCGCCGACGAACTCGCCCTTGACGTAGAGCTGGGGGATGGTCGGCCAGTTGGAATAGTCCTTGATCCCCTGGCGGATGTCGTCGGCGTCGAGCACGTTCACGCCCTTGTAGGGCACGCCGAGATAGTCGAGAATCTGCACGACCTGGCCGGAAAAACCGCACATCGGGAACTGCGGCGTGCCCTTCATGAAGAGCACGACATCGGTGCCCTTCACCTCGGCGTCGATCTTGTCGTGGGCGGTGGTGCTCATGGGGCCTCTCTCGCGGGGCTCGCCCGCTTTCGGATGCGTTCAGACCGGCGCGCTGGTTGTCAGCGCCAGGGCATGCAGGGTGCCGCCCATCTTGCCCTTCAGGGCGGCATAGACAAGCTGGTGCTGCTGCACGCGCGACTTGCCGCGGAAGGATTCCGAGACGACGGTGGCGGCATAATGGTCGCCGTCGCCGGCCAGATCCTTGATCTCCACGCGCGCATCCGGCAGCGCTTCCTTGATCATCTGCTCGATATCGGCAGCCGCCATCGGCATGGAAGTGGCTCCCCGCTTCAGGCTGCCCGGGCCATATAGGCCGGCAGCCACGACTCGAACGCTGCGCTCAAGTCCTTCACCAATATGGGTTCCTCTCCGGGCAGGGTCAACGCATCGCCGCCGGTGGTTCCCAGGCGCGTCAGCATGACGCCGGCCCCGGCCGCGCGGGTGGCGATCGCCTCGACCCGATCCGCCGGCACGGTGATGACATAGCGGGCCTGATCCTCGCCGAACCACAGCGCGTGGGCCGGGATGTCGTGCGGCATGGCCTCGACGGTGATGCCGAGGCGCGCGGCGACCGCCATGTCGGCGAGTGCCACCAGCAGGCCCCCGTCGGAGACGTCGTGGCAGGCTGCGACGAGGCCGTCGGTGATGGCGGCCCGGACGAACTCGCCGTTCAGCCGCTCGGCCGTGAGATCGACCGGCGGCGGGGCGCCCGCCTCGCGGCCGCAGATGTCGCGCAGCCAGAGCGACTGGCCGAGCCAGCCGTCGGTATTGCCGACCACGAAGACCTGCTCGCCGGCCGCCTGGGGGGCGATCGAGACCGTCTTCGCCACGTCGTCGATGACGCCGACGCCGCCGATGGTCGGGGTCGGCAGGATCGCGCGGCCATGGGTCTCGTTGTAGAGCGAGACATTGCCGGAGACGACGGGGAAGTCGAGCGCCCGGCAGGCCTCGCCGATGCCGCGGATGCAGCCGACCAACTGGCCCATGATCTCCGGGCGCTCCGGATTGCCGAAATTGAGGTTGTCGGTGATCGCCTTCGGCGTCGCCCCCACCGCGCAGAGGTTGCGGTAGGTCTCGGCCACCGCCTGTTTGCCGCCCTCCACCGGGTCGGCCTCGCAATAGCGGGGCGTCACGTCGCAGGTCATGGCGAGGCCCTTCGGACCGCGCTCGATGCGCACGACCGCGGCATCGCCGCCCGGCCGCTGCACCGTGTTGCCGAGGATGAACGAGTCATATTGCTCGTAGACCCAGCGCCTGGAGGAGAGGTCCGGGGTCGCGACCAGTTTCAGCAGGGCCTCGCGGCTCGACATCGGCGGCACGACCGTCCCGGCCTCGATCACCGGCAGTTGCGGGCTCGGCACATGCGGCCGGTCGTAGAGCGGGGCCTCGTCGCCCAGTTCCTTGATCGGCAGGTCGGCCTTGACCTCGCCGTTGAGCCTGATGACGAAGCGCAGCGTGTCGGTGGTGTGGCCGATCACCGCGAAGTCCAGCCCCCATTTGCGGAAGATGGCTTTTGCCTCGTCTTCCTTCTCGGGCTTCAGCACCATGAGCATGCGCTCCTGGCTCTCCGAGAGCATCATCTCGTAGGCGGTCATGCCGGCCTCGCGGGTCGGCACGTCCTCCAGGTTCAGCTCGATGCCGAGGTCGCCCTTGGCGCCCATCTCGACCGCCGAGCAGGTGAGCCCGGCCGCGCCCATGTCCTGGATGGCGATGACGCAGTCCTTGGCCATGATCTCGAGGCAGGCTTCCAGCAGCAGCTTCTCGGCGAAGGGGTCGCCGACCTGCACGGTCGGGCGCTTCTCCTCGGCGCCCTCGCCGAATTCGGCGGAGGCCATGGTGGCGCCGTGGATGCCGTCGCGGCCGGTCTTGGAGCCGAGATAGACGATGGGCATGCCGACCCCGGTCGCCTTGGCGTAGAAGATGCCGTCGGTGCGGGCGAGGCCGACCGCCATGGCATTGACCAGGCAGTTGCCGTCATAGCGGGTGTGGAAACCGACGAGGCCGCCCACCGTCGGCACGCCGAAGGAATTGCCATAGCCGCCGACGCCGGCCACCACGCCGGAGACGAGGTGGCGCGTGCGCGGATGCTCCGGGTCGCCGAAGCGCAGCGCGTTGAGCGCCGCGATGGGGCGCGCGCCCATGGTGAAGACGTCGCGCAGGATGCCGCCCACCCCGGTCGCCGCCCCCTGATAGGGCTCGATATAGGAGGGGTGGTTGTGGCTCTCCATCTTGAAGACGCAGGCCCAGCCGTCGCCGATGTCGATGACGCCGGCATTCTCGCCGGGGCCCTGGATCACCCAGGGGGCCTTGGTCGGCAGCGTCTTCAGGTGCAGGCGGCTCGACTTGTAGGAGCAGTGCTCGTTCCACATGGCCGAGAAGATGCCGAGCTCGGTGAAGGTCGGCTCGCGCCCGATCAGGTCGAGGATGCGCTGGTACTCGTCCGGCTTCAGGCCGTGGCTGGCGACGAGGTCCGGCGTGATCTTCGGTTCGTTCGCGCTCATCCCTGTCCGTCCCGGCACCGTGATCGAAGCGCAGCACTTAAGGCCAGCGCCACGCTTTCGCAACGGCGAAGGCGCCTGGACGGGCCGGGTCGTGCCGCCTGCGGACAGGGGGGACCGGCACGCGGCTTGAACTGTTGGCAGCGGAGGCGCCGCCGGAGGGGGTGAGCGTCCCGGAGCGACACAGATGATGAAGATTCTGTCCCGATTTCGCACCGCCAGCCAAGGCAATGTCGCGGTGATCTTCGCGATCTCGCTGGTGCCCGTGTTCGGCGCCGTGGGAGCCGCTGTCGACTATACCCGCGCCTCGCTGGAGCAGGCGCGCATCCAGTCGGCGCTGGATGCCGCCTCGCTGACGGTGGCCAGGGATTCGCGCCGGCTGTCGGCCGCTGCCATGCAGGAGACGGCCGACAAGGCCTTCGCCGGCAATTACCAGTCGCGCACCGACACCACGATGGGGCCGATTGCCGTCACCAAGGACGGCAACACCATTCGCCTGACCGTGGAGGCCGCGGTGCAGACCTCCATCGCGGCCGCGGTCGGCTTCGACCGCATCCCGCTGCGGGTCGTCTCGCAGACGTCCTGGAACGAGCCGCGCATCGAGATCGCGCTGGTGCTCGACAATACCGGCTCGATGGGCTGGAGCGGCAAGATGGCGGCGCTGAAGGCGGCCGCCCTCGATCTGGTCAACGAACTGGAATCCACCCGCGTCTCCACCGACCAGGTGAAGCTGGCCGTGGTGCCGTTCGACACGCAGGTGCGCATTCCCACCGCGTTCCGCAACGCCACCTGGATGCGCTACGACGCGACCGGGCTTGCCGCCTCGCTGGTCACCACGCAGGCCGCCTGGGCCGGCTGCCTCACCGACCGCGACCAGCCCCATGACACCACCGACAGCGCGCCGACATCGACCGCGGCCTTCTATCGCGGCGCGAAATGCGCCTCCAACTCGATCACCACGCTGCAGCCGCTGACCACCAACTTCACGCTGGTGCGAAACACGATCAACGCCATGCAGCCGGCCGGCAACACCAACATCACCATCGGCCTGCAGATGGGCCATGCCGTGCTCTCCTCCGGCGTGCCGTTCCAGGAGACCGGCGCCCAGCCGGACGTGCTGCGCTACATGATCCTGCTCACCGATGGCGACAACACGCAGAACCGCTTCACCTCCAATTCGGGCCAGATCGATGCCCGCACGACGCTCGGCTGCAATGCAGTGAAGGCGGCGGGGATCACGCTGTTCACGGTGCGGGTCATCGAGGGCAACGAGACGCTGCTCAGGAACTGCGCGACCAACCCGTCCATGTATTTCAACGTGACCAGCTCGGGCGGCATCGGCGACGCCTTCAAGGCGATCACCTCGATGATCAAGCGGATGCGCCTGTCGGTGTGATCGCCGCGCCAACCCGGTCGCCGGTTCATCACACGACCTGACAAGCAAAAGGGCCGCCCGGTGGGCGGCCCTTCGGCATTCCGGCAGGCGCTGAGAGATCAGCGCGAATAGAACTCGACGACCAGCGAGGGCTCCATCTGCGTCGGATAGGGCACTTCGGAGAGGGTCGGGATGCGCGACAGCTTGGCGACCAGCTTGCCGTGATCGACCTCGAGATAGTCGGGAACGTCACGCTCGCCGGACTGGACCGCCTCCAGCACCGAAATGTGCTGGCGCGAGGCTTCCTTCACCTCGATCACGTCGCCGATCTTCACCCGGTAGGACGGGATGTTGACGCGGCGGCCATTGATCTTGACGTGGCCGTGGTTGACAAACTGGCGGGCGGCAAACACCGTCGGCACAAACTTGGCGCGGTAGATGACCGCGTCCAGGCGGCGCTCGAGCAGACCGACGAGGTTTTCGCCGGTATCGCCCTTCACGCGCGAGGCCTCGGCATAGATGCCGCGGAACTGCTTCTCGGAAATGTTGCCGTAATAGCCCTTGAGCTTCTGCTTGGCCTTCAGCTGGGTGCCGAAGTCCGAGAGCTTGCCCTTGCGGCGCTGGCCGTGCTGGCCGGGGCCGTATTCGCGGCGGTTGACCGGGCTCTTCGGACGACCCCAGATGTTCTGGCCCATCCGGCGGTCGATCTTGTATTTGGCTGCGTGACGCTTCGACATCGCGTGTCCCTTGTTCGTTTGTCTTTCGACAGGAGACGCGCCCTCCTCTTACCCCTCGCGGGATACGACAGGTCCGCCTCAAGGGCCGACCGCGGGTGCGCAAAAAACCGCCGTCTCGCCCGGGGGCGATCCGTCGGAAGCGGCGTCCTTAGCGATGGACGCCTGCGAAGTCAATGAAGAGGCAGCGGTTCCACGCCCGTTTCGGCAAGCCCGAACGCGCGGAACACCGGCGCCAGAACCGGGCGGGCACTGCCGCCGGTCAGGATCGCAAGGCCGGAGGCGGAAGGCGCGGCGGCCTGGGCCTCACCGACAAGCTGCGTCACCCTGCGGGCTATGGCGGGGGCGGGGTCGATCCAGTCCACCGGCCAGGGGGCGAGCTTGCCGAACATGTCGACGAGCAGGGGATAGTGGGTGCAGGCGAGCACGACCGCGTCGGTGCGCCGGCCGCCCGTCTCTACGAAGCAGGGAGCGATCTCCGCGGCGATGGCATCGCGGTCGACCGGCTCGCCACGCACGCTGGCCTCGGCAAGGCCGGCCAGATGGCGCGCGCCGACCAGCGTGACCGCGCAGCCGCCGCCGTATTCGGCGACCAGCGCCCGTGTGTAGTCGCGAGCCACGGTGCCGGGCGTCGCCAGCACGCTGACCATCCGGCTCACCGAGCGCTCGCAGGCCGGCTTGATGGCGGGCACGGTGCCGACGAAGGGCAGGGCGAAGCGGGCGCGCAGGTGCGGCAGCACCAGCGTGGAGGCGGTGTTGCAGGCGATCACCACGCAGTCCGGCCGGTGGGCCGCGATGAGGCGTTCCATCACCGCGATGACGCGCGCCACCAGATGCTCCTCCGTGAGCGCGCCATAGGGAAAGGCGGCATCGTCGGCGCAATAGACGAAGCGGGCGTCGGGCCTTGCCCGAACAAGCTCCCGGTGGACGGTGAGCCCGCCCAGCCCGGAATCGAACACCAGGATGACGGGGGACCGCCCGCCGATGTCGGGGGGCGGCGGGACGATGTGCTTCATGCCAGCCAGGGGATCGAATGCGGGACGATCGAAGGCGATACGCATGACAAACCTTCACGCCGCTCGTGGCGCAATTCTGACACTGCGATGCAGTCTGGCGGCAAAGCGTTAACTCTTCGCAAGTGCGGGCGCGGGCAGCCGTCCGGTCTTGTGCGCCGCACCGTGGCGGCAGCCGCCAAGCAGACCCGCGCCGGGAATGATTGACGGCAGGCCCGGGAGCGGCCACCAAGGCCCCCTGCGACACCCGACAAGACCGTCGCCGGGGAGGGATCCATGCATCAGCCGCCGAAGCCCTACGAACTTGCCAAGCGCCTGCGCGCGGGCGAGAGCCTGTTCACCGCCTGGATGGGCATTCCCGAGCCGCTGCTGGCCGACATGGCCGCGCGCGAGGGCTTCGACGCGGTCACCTTCGACATGCAGCATTCCTCCATCGACCTGAATGCCACCATGCGCGGCATCTCGGCGGTCAACCATGCCGGCAAGCCGGCCGGCGTGCGCGTGGCGCTCGACGCCTTCGGCGATGCCGCCCGCCTGCTGGACGTGGGCGCGGAGATCGTCATCGCGCCGATGATCAATTCGGTAGCGGATGCCAGGCGCTTCGCCTCGGCCGTGAAATATCCCCCGCTCGGCGACCGCTCCTGGGGCGGCAACCGCTTCCAGCAGCTCACCGGCATGAACGTGCAGGACTATCTGCGCGAGGCCAACAGCATGACCGTGTCGCTCGCCATGATCGAGACCACCGCCGCACTGGACGCGGTGGACGACATCCTCGCCGTGCCGGGCATTGACGGCGTGTTCGCCGGCCCGTCGGACCTCTCCATCACGCTGCTGAAGGGCGAGAAGCTCGATCCGCACCACCAGATCGTCAAGGACGCCTTCGCGCGGATCATGACGGCCGCCAAGAAGGCCGGGAAGCTGACCGGCTGCTACGCGCCGAGCTACGAGCGGGCCAAGGAACTGGCCGCCGAGGGCTGGGGCTTCATCACCCTCGTGAACGACACGCAGATGGTGCGGGCCGGCGCGCAGGCGGCCCTTAAGGTCGTGCGCGGCTGACGCCCACGCCGATCGGCCTCATCCCAGGGTCATCTCTGGCATGGCCATGACGACACGGGGCGGCGCCTGCGCCGCCCGGACGACAAGCGGCGGCGCCTGCGCCGCCCGGCAGCCCTCAGCCGAGCGCCTTCAGGAAGCCGGCGAAGCGCATCAGACCCTCCGGCCAGGGGCCGTGGCCGGATGCCGCGTTGATATGGCCGGCATCGCCGGCATCCGACACGGCAGAGCCCCAGGCATAGCCAAAATCCTCCGCGCGCCGGAAATCGCAATGCGGATCGGTGCGGCTGGCCACCAGCACCGAGGGGAAGGGCAGGGGATCGCGCGGGATCGGCGCGAAGGGGCGCTCGACCTCGGGAACGGTGGCGTTGTCCTCGATGTCCGGCAGGCCGACGAGGAAGGCGCCACGCACCACATGCGGCGGGAACAGCGGCGCGGCATGGGCGACCGTGACCACGCCGAGCGAATGGGCGACGAGAATGACCGGCCTGGTGCAGGAGGCCACGGCGGTGGCGAGATTGTCGACCCAGCGGTCCCGTTCCGGCCTGTGCCAGTCGCCAAGCGCGACGCGCCGGGCGGTCGGCAGCTTTGCCTCCCAGCGCGACTGCCAGTGGTCCTCGGCGGAATTCGTATAGCCGGGAACGATGAGGATGTCGGCGTCGGCGGTGCGCATGGGTCAGACAACTTCCACGGATTCGTGGCCGGCGGCCCGGCGCAACTTCGCATCGAGGGTGGCGAGGGGAAGCCCGCGTCGCCGGGCCAGTTCGAGATAGCAGCCGTCGTAGGCCGATAGATGGTGTTTGCGCGCAAGGTCTGCCACGGCACCCCAGGGCGATGATGCCCCGTCATGATCGACCAGCACGGCGACCTTGGCGAAATCAGCCAGAAGCGCGACGAGCACGTCGCCGTCGAACCGCCCCCGTCGATGGGCCTGAAGGGCGCCATTGACCACCTCCAGCCGCCAGATGGCAGGCACCACGGCCCCGGCTGTCAGTGCGGTGGCCACGAGATCTGCGGCGCCGCCGATCATCTCGTCGGGCAGGAAGGCCGCCAGCATGCAGGATGCGTCGAGGACGACCGGCGTCATCGCCTGCCGTCGTCGCGCCAGGACAGAACCTCATCGACCGTGACGTCGCCGCCCTTGAGCACGCCGGGCTCGGAAAGGCGGGCGCGAATGCGCTCCAGCGCGCCGATGCCGGGATTGGCCGTCTCGTCACGGTCGGGCACCAGCCTGACGACATGCTTGCCGTTCCGCGTGATGCGAACTTCCTCGCCGCGCTCCACGCGCTCCACGAGTTCGGACAGTCTCTGCTTGGCCTCGAAGATGCCGACGGTGGTCACGGGCGCATCCTATCCAGTTGGTCTGGATAGTATCATGCCAGCGCTCGCCCGTCACGCTTCCCCGAAAACCCGGCGGAAGATCGTGTCGACGTGCTTGAGGTGGTAGCCGAGGTCGAACTTCTCCTCGAGCTCGGCTTCCGACAGCGCGGAGCGCACCTCCGGATCGGCCTTCAGCAGGGTCAGGAACTCGCCCTCGCCGCGCCAGACCGGCATGGCATTGCGCTGGACCAGCCGATAGGCGTCCTCGCGGGAGACGCCCTTCTGGGTGAGGGCCAGCAGCACGCGCTGCGAATGGACGAGGCCGCCCAGCCGGTCGAGGTTCTTCTGCATCATCGCCGGATAGACCAGCAGCTTGTCGATGACGCCGGTGAGGCGCGCCAGCGCGAAGTCGAGGGTGACGGTCGCATCCGGGCCGATCATGCGCTCGACCGAGGAGTGCGAGATGTCGCGCTCGTGCCAGAGCGCCACGTTCTCCATGGCAGGCATCGCCATGCCGCGGACAAGGCGGGCAAGGCCGGTGAGGTTCTCCGTCAGCACCGGATTGCGCTTGTGCGGCATGGCCGAGGAGCCCTTCTGGCCCTCGGAGAAATATTCCTCGGCTTCCAGCACCTCGGTGCGCTGCAGGTGGCGGATCTCGGTGGCAAGGCGCTCGATGCAGGACGCCACCACGCCGAGGGTCGCGAAGAACATGGCGTGGCGGTCGCGCGGGACGACCTGGGTGGAGACCGGCTCGACCTTCAGGCCCATGGCCTTTGCCACATGCTCCTCAACGCGCGGGTCGATCTGCGCGAAGGTGCCGACCGCGCCGGAAATGGCACAGGTGCGCACCTCCTCGCGGGCCGCCTCCAGGCGGGCGAGGCAGCGGTCGAACTCGGCATAGGCCTGGGCGAGCTTGAGCCCGAAGGTGGTCGGCTCGGCATGGATGCCGTGGGAACGGCCGATGGTCGGGGTGAGCCTGTGCTCGAAGGCGCGGCGCTTCAGGGCGGCCAGCAGCGCCTTCACGTCGGCGATCAGGATGTCGCTGGCCCGCACCAGCTGCACGTTGAAGCAGGTGTCGAGCACGTCGGACGAGGTCATGCCCTGATGGACGAAGCGCGAGTCCGGGCCGATGAACTCGCCCAGATGCGTCAGGAAGGCGATGACGTCGTGCTTCACCTCGCGCTCGATGGCGTCGATGCGCTCGACGTCGAAGGTGACGTCCTTCGCCCTGGCCCATATGTTGGCGGCCGATTCCTGCGGGATGACGCCGAGCGCTGCGAGCGCATCGCAGGCATGGGCCTCGATCTCGAACCAGATGCGGAACTTGGTCTGCGGGTCCCAGATGGCGGTCATTTCGGCGCGGGAATAGCGCGGGATCATCGCGGAAAGCCTCGGCGGGTGTGGGACGGGCGCGGCTTAGCAGGAACGGCGCGGCCCGGCAAACCGGGCCTCAGCGCCGCTGGGCGAGCCAGAAGCGGATGGCGACGAAGGCCGGCACGACCGCTCCCCACGGCCACCAGAGCCGGAACGCCGTGGTGACATAGAGGTAGAAAGCCGCGGCGACGCCATAGGCGTGGTGGATCAGCTGGATCTCGGTGTCCGCATGGTCGGCAATGGCAGCGGAACGGGAGTGGATGGCGAAGGCGATGCCGGGAAAGACCAGCATCACCGCGGCGGTGCCGACCAGCGCGAAAGCAAGCCAGAGGGCGAGCGGCAGGCCGGGCAAGCGGCGCCGGCCGGCGTCCAGCGCCCACCACAGCAGCGCGATGCCAGGCAGAAGCGGCACGGCCTGGAGGCTGACGACGGCGAGCGAGCGCCAGGACGGGGCATGGCCGGCCAGATGGACGGTGGCAAGGGCCGCGGCGGCGGCCAGCAGCGTCGCCAGCACGGCCGTGCGCCAGCCGGAGAGCCAGCCGCCGCCCGCCGGGGCCGGCCGGGCCTGTCCGGCCGGCTTGCGCC
The DNA here is from genome assembly GCF_051860605.1 of Phreatobacter sp. GTDB lineage: Bacteria > Pseudomonadota > Alphaproteobacteria > Rhizobiales > Phreatobacteraceae > Phreatobacter. The sequence goes on from NZ_JBHYDR010000015.1 coordinate 48,584, forward strand.
GGGCAGCCGGCCGCTTGCCGGTGGCAGCGGTGCGCCGCTTGCCCCGTTCCTCCGATGCCGAATCAGCCCGCTCTGCCGTCGCCCGTGCCGCCATGCAGCGAGACTAGGCCGGCGCCGGTTGACGGCTGCTGAATCCGGGTGGCGGCCAGGTCCCGGGACCGATGACTTCTCCCCGGTCGGCCGCACCAGGCGATCCTTGCTGCACCAGAGCCCCGCCGGGGCCAGAGCACGGGGATGCACCATGACCATGACCATGCCGGCCACGACCGCTTCGACCGCCGCCGGAATTGCCGGCCAGCCCGCCCGGCCGGCAGAGGGCTACAGCGTCATCGGCCATCGCCTGGCCCGCGACGGCGTGCCGGTTCCCTTCCGCCAGACGCCGCATGGCGGCGCGCGGATGAAGCCGTCGCTGCTCCTGATCCACTACACGGCAGGCCTCACCGCCGGCTCGGCGATTTCATGGTTCCTCGATGCGCGGTCGAAAGCCTCGGCGCATCTGGTGGTGGCGCGCGACGGCGCCGCGACCCAGCTCATGGCCTTCGACCGCACCTGCTGGCACGCCGGAAAGAGCCAGTGGAAGGGGGTGGACGGCCTGAACAGCCGGTCCATCGGCATCGAGATCGTCAATGCCGGCCGGCTGGTGCGATCGGGCGGCGGCTGGAAGAGCTGGTCGGGCGAGGCGATCGCGAACGAGCAGGTGCTGGTCGCCCGCCATCCGAACGAGCGCGAGGCTGCCGGCTGGCACACCTATTCGGCCGCGCAGATCGGCGCCGTCACCGCGATCGGCGCGGCGCTGCACCGCGCCTACGGCTTCCGCGATGTGCTCGGCCACGAGGATGTCTCGCCCGGCCGCAAAGTCGATCCGGGCCCGGCCTTCCCGCTGGCGAGCGTGGCCGACCGCATCCTGGGACGGGGATAAGTCGCCATGACCGGTTGGTTCTCACGCAAACGTGAAGGGGTCGGGTGGCGTGTTGCCGGGGCGGTTCTGGCCGCCATGCTGACGGCCGGGCTGGTTGTGCTCGCCTCAGACCATGGTGCCGCGGGCGGCCCCGGCGGCCCCGCGGATGGCGGCGATGCGGCTGCCATAGCCCTGAGCGCCCCCCTTGAACACGGCCGAGCCGGCCACGAGCACCGAGGCGCCTGCGGCCGCGACCAGCGGGGCGGTCTCGGGCGTCACGCCGCCATCGACCTCGATGACGATGCCGGAGCCCGCCGTCATGCGGGCGATGCGGCCGATCTTGTCGACCTGGCTGGCGATGAAGGCCTGGCCGCCGAAGCCGGGATTGACGGTCATGACGAGGACGAGATCGACGAGGTCGAGGACGTGCTCGATGGCGGTCTCGGGCGTGCCGGGATTGAGCGCGACGCCGGCCTTTTTGCCGAGCCCGCGGATCGCCTGCAGCGAGCGGTGCAGGTGCGGCCCCGCCTCGACATGGACGGTGATGATGTCGGCGCCGGCGGTCGCGAAGGCCTCGAGATAGGGGTCGGCCGGGGCGATCATCAGGTGGACGTCGAAGACTTTCGCCGTATGCGGGCGCAACGCCTTCACCACGTCCGGGCCGAAGGTGATGTTCGGCACGAAATGGCCGTCCATGACGTCGAGATGGATCCAGTCGGCGCCGGCTGCATCCACCGCCTTCACCTCGTCGGCGAGACGCGAGAAGTCGCTGGCGAGGATGGACGGGGCGATCAGGATGGGCTGGGTCATGGGGTGTCTCCGCCGCGCGGCGGTAGCACGGCCGGGGTGGATGCGGCAATTCGGGAGGGTGCCGGCTACGTCGGCAGTCGGGGGAAGGTCCCCACCCTTACCCTCCCCGCGCTGTCGCGCGGAGAGGGGGGCGTCTGCGTTGCGTATCATCCGCAGGCGCCGCGGTCGCTGCATGGCCGCCATCGCTTGCGGGCCGGGGGGCACCTCTGCAATGTGCGGCCGCGCAATCAAGGGCCGGACATGTCCACCATCCACGACGTTCTCGTTCTCGGCGCCGGCATGGTCGGCGTCTCCACGGCGCTGCACGCGCGCCGGCGCGGCCTCGACGTCGTGCTGCTCGACCGGCGCGAGCCGGGCGAGGAGACGAGCTACGGCAATTCGGGGGTCATCGACGGCGGCAATCTCTATCCCGTGGCCATGCCGCGCGACCTGCCGACCCTGTTCCAGCACGCGCTGAACGGCCAGACCGCCTCGCACTATCACGTCTCGGCCCTGCCCAAGGTCGCCTCCTGGATGCTCGACTACTGGCGCTGGTCGGCCCCGGCGAAGCTGGAGGAGACCGCGCGCGTGATGCGGCCGTTCTTCGCCCAGGCGGTGGAGACGCATCGCGAGCTTGCAGCCCTTTCCGGCGCGGAGCGCTATTTCCGCCAGACCGGATGGCTGGAGCTCTACCGCCGGCCGGAGAGCCTTGCCGCGCAGGAGCCGCGCCTTGCCCTGTCGCGCGAGTTCGGCATCGACAATGTGAAGCTGTCCCGCGAGGAGACGCTGGAACTGGAGCCGCACCTGAAGCCGGCCTTTGCCGGTTCGATCTGGTGCCGGCAGGCCGAGACCGTCTCCAGTCCGGGCGGCGTGACCAAGGCCTATGCGGCGGCGTTCGTGGCGGGCGGCGGCCGGTTCGTCATCGGCGATGCGCTGACGCTGACCTCCGTCGAGGGCGGCTATGCGGTGGAGACAGGCGAGGGCCGGATCATGGCCCGGCAGGCAGTGATCGCGCTCGGCCCCTGGGCGAGCGACCTGATCGGCCGGTTCGGCTATCGCGCCCCGCTCGGCGTCAAGCGCGGCTACCACCGCCACTACCAGCCGAAGGGCAACGGCTTCCTGAACCGGCAGGTCTGCGACGAGGATGTCGGCTATGTGCTCTGCCCGATGGACCAGGGCATCCGGCTGACCACGGGCGTTGAAATCGCCGAGCGCGACGCCCCGAAGACGCCGGTGCAGGTGGACCGGGCGTTCAAGGCCGCCGGCGACCTGTTCGATCTCGGCGAGCCGGTGGAGGCCGTGCCGTGGATGGGGCGGCGGCCGGCAACGCCGGATTCGCGGCCGATCCTCGGGCCGGCGCCGCGGCACGAGGGGCTGTGGTTCGCCTTCGGCCATGGCCACTGGGGCTTCACGCTGGGACCCGCGACCGGCCGGGCGCTGGCCGCCGCCATGCTCGGCGAGCCGATGCCGCTCGACCTGTCGCCCTACAAGATCGACCGGTGGGGGTGAGGGCGGCGCGCGCTCATGCCGTGATGTCGACCAGCCGCCAGGCCGGGGGGGCGACAGGACCCGCCTTGGCTGACGACCGGATGCGGTCCTCCTCCTGAGGCGCCAGGACGCCGTCGAAGACCGCGGCCGGCATGACCGCACGGCCGGCGCGGGTCGCGATCTGGTCGGCCTTCGCCTGATCGCCGGTCGGGTTTTCGGGGTCGAGCCCGTGTCGGGCGCGCGAGACCTCGGTGGGGGTGGCACAGGGATAGCCGTTGACCATTGCGATCATGGCGTGACCGTTGGTTGCGATGCCTCCCGTCCCAATGCCGAGGTTAGCCGGAATGTTCCGCCAGCGGGCAGGGCAGCGGCCGGCATGGCTAACGGTGTGTGAACGGCGGGCGGTTTCGTAGTCGGGCAGGTGGCATGGCCGTTCTGCGTCCTTGGAGGCTCGGGCCACGGCCCTCGCACCTCAGGATGAGGAGGGATGTGGGTTGCATATCGGCCGCGAAAGCGCTCGCGCCACGCCTGCCTCAGGGCCGATGCAGTCCACCACCTTCCTCATCCTGAGGTGCGAGCGGAGCGAGCCTCGAAGGACGCAAGACCCGGATGCAGCAAGGCAGCGGGGCGCGACCGGGAAGGCGGTGCGCAGGCCCGTCCGGATTGCGTTGCGGCAGCCGAAGCCCGCCATCACGGCCGTTCACGCCTGTGCGATTGACGGATATCAGTGCTTCCGCGCCGGCATCGGGCCAGCTAGAGGGGAAGCGAAGGCGGCCCGCTGGCCCGCCCGGCGTTCCCAGGCGGACCCAAGAATGCCCGACGTGACCATCACAGCGGCCCTGCTCGCGGGGCTCGTGAGTTTCCTGTCACCCTGCGTCCTGCCGCTGGTGCCGCCCTATCTCGTCTACCTGACCGGGGCAACGCTGGACGACCTCGCCGAGGCGGAGACCGACCCGGCGCTGGTGCGCCGCGCGGTGCTGCTGGCGCTGGTCTTCGTTGCCGGATTCTCGACGGTTTTCGTCGCACTCGGCGCCTCGGCCTCGGTGATCGGCCATCTGGTGCGGGTCCATTCGGCCAATCTCGCCATGGTGGCGGGTGTCCTGATCATCATCATGGGCCTGCATTTCCTCGGCCTGTTCCGCATTCCGCTGCTCTACCGGCAGGCGAAGGTCGAGGTGATGCCGAAGGCCGGTCCGGTCGGCGCCTATGTCATGGGCCTTGCCTTCGCCTTCGGCTGGACGCCGTGCATCGGGCCGGTGCTGGCGGCGATCCTGGCGGTCGCGGCTTCCGAGATGACGGTCCACAAGGGCGCCGGGCTGCTGGCGGTCTATTCGGCAGGCCTCGGCATTCCCTTCGTGCTGGCGGCGGTGGCGATCAAGCCGTTCCTGCGCTTTGCCGCCTCGGTGCGCCACCGGCTGCGGCTGATCGAGATGGCCATGGGCCTTTTGCTGGTGGTCACCGGCATCGCCTTTCTCACCGGCAAGATGACCTCGATGGCGTTCTGGATTCTGGAAACCTTCCCGGTTCTGGCGACGTTCGGCTGAGCCGCGATCTGACGCAGACCTGAACGACAAACCCGCCCGGATCGCTCCGGGCGGGTTCGCAGGTCGTCTCGACGGGCAGAATGAGCGCGGGGCTCAGTTCGTGCCGGTGTTCTCGAGATAGGTCACGCGGCCATCCGGCCCCGGACGCCAGGTGTAGGTCACGTAGTCGGCGCGGGTGATGTCACCCTTCTTGTCGTAGGAGATGTCGCCGATGACCGTCTTGAAGACGTGGCCGGTGCGCATGAAATCGGCGATCTTCTTCGGATCGAGCGAGTTGGCGGCAACCGCCGCCTGCTGCAGGATCTGGACCGCCGCATAGCTGTAGAGCGTGTAGGCCTGCGGGTCGAACCGGCGGGCGGTGCGGAACTTGTCGACGATCTGGCGCGCTTCCGGGCGGTTGCGCGGATCGGGCGGGAAGGTCATCAGCGTGCCGACGGCGCCCGGGCCGGCAATGGCCGCGAACTCGTTGTCGGCAATGCCGTCGCCCGACATCATCGGGGCGTTGAGGCCCTGGTCGCGCATCTGCCGGACGATCAGGCCGCCCTCGGTGTGCAGGCCGCCCCAGTAGACGACGTCGATATTGGCCGCCTTCAGCTTGGAGATCAGCGCCGAGAAGTCCTTCTCGCCGGTGTTGACGGCTTCGTAGAGCACTTCCTTGAGGCCGGCCGCGTTCATGACGCGCTGGGTCTCGTCGGCCAGGCCCTTGCCGTAGGTGGTCTTGTCATGGACGATCGCCACGCGCTTGCCGGCGAACTGGCGGGCAAGATAGGCGCCGGCCACCGCGCCCTGCTGGTCGTCGCGGCCGCAGGTGCGGAACACGTTCCACAGGCCGCGCTCGGTGAGGCGCGGATTGGTCGAGGCCGGCGAGATGGCGAGCACGCCGTTCTCGGCATAGACCTCGGAGGCGGGGATCGACACGCCCGAATTGAAGTGGCCGATGACGAACTTGACGCCGTCGCCGACGAACTTGTTGGCGACGCTGACGCCCTGACGCGGATCGGAGACGTCGTCACCGACGGACAGGACGAGGCGCTGGCCGAGAATGCCGCCGGCCGCGTTGATGTCCTCCACCGCCTGTTCGACACCGTGACGGAGCTGGGCGCCGAAGGAGGCGTTGGGGCCGGTGATCGGTCCACCCACGCCGATGCGGATCTGGGCGTCGGCGGGACCCGCCATTGCCAGACCCATGCCGAGCGCAAGCCCGGCGAGCAGTTTCGTCTTCATCTCTCATCCTTCCCGGTTGAGGGGACACGAGTGGCTGAACGCCCCTGTGGGGACGGCCGCAGCCGTCCTTGGAGGGGATCGAACACCCTTTCGGGCGACTTGTCAGCCCGTTCCGCACCGTCCCGATGCAGCATCAGGAATAGCCCGGAGGGACCGACAAAGGTTCGCGCCGCTCGGCCCAGGTGAAAGGGCCGGTGCGCTCGTAAAGCCACCAGTACTGCGTCGCCATCTGGCCGGCGCGCGTCAGGCGCCAGGCTCCGAGGCCGATGGCGACGACCACCACGGTGTCGACGACGAAGAAGCGCAGCGACAGCAGCGTGCCCTCGAACAGCGCGAAATGGGCAAAGCGCACCGCCAGGCCGACGAGGAACAGGTAGAACAGGGTGACGGGAACGCCGCGCCAGGTCTCCGCGCAGGCCTTGCCGGTCAGATAGGCCAGCCCGCCGCCCAGCACGATCGTGACCAGCAGGAACAGCCAGACCGACGGTTCTTCGTAGAGGATGCCCTGCATCAGTGGCGTCCCCCTTCCAGATAGGCCGCGCGGACCTCCTCGCGGGCGAGCAGTTCGGAGCCGGTGCCGGACATGGTGACGGCGCCGTTGACCAGAACATAGCCGCGGTGGGCGAGCTTCAGCGCGTGATAGGCGTTCTGCTCGACCAGGAAGACGGTCAGGCCTTCCTCCCGGTTCAGCGCGCGGATGGCGTTGAAGATGCCGGAGACGATGAGCGGGGCGAGGCCGAGCGAGGGCTCGTCCAGCATCAGGAGCTTGGGTCGGCTCATCAGCGCGCGGGCGATGGCCAGCATCTGCTGCTCGCCGCCGGACAGCGTGCCGCCGCGCTGGTCGCGCCGCTCCTTCAGCCGGGGGAACAGCGAGAAGACCTTCTCCAGATCCTGCTCGAAATGCGCCGGGTCGGTGAGGGAGGCGCCCATCTGCAGGTTCTCGAACACGGTCATGCGCGGGAAGATGCGCCGCCCCTCGGGCGACTGGGCGATGCCGCGCCGCATGATCTGGTGGGTGGGCATGCGGGTGATGTCGGTGCCGTCATAGACGATGGTGCCGCGGCGCGCCTGGGGGCTGCCGCAGATGGTCATGATCAGCGTCGACTTGCCCGCGCCATTGGCGCCGATCAGCGTGACGATCTCGCCGGCATGGACATCGACGTCGATGCCCTTCAGCGCCTGGATGGCGCCATAGAAGGTCTCGACGCCTCGGACAGCGAGCAGGGCGGTCACAGGCCCACCTCCGCCTCGACCTTCTCCACCTCGCTGTCGTCGACACCGAGATAGGCGGCGATCACCTTCGGGTCCTCGCGGATCTCGGCCGGCGTGCCGTCGGCGATCTTGATGCCGTAGTCGAGCACGACGATGTGGTCGGAAATCTCCATGACCACGCTCATGTCGTGCTCGATCAGCAGCAGCGAGGTGCCGTGCTCGGCGCGGATGAAGCGCAGCAGGTCGTTGAGGACGGCGGATTCGCGCGGGTTGAGGCCGGCGGCCGGCTCGTCGAGGCAGAGCAGTTCCGGCTGGGTGCACATGGCGCGGGCGATCTCCAGCGCGCGCTGCGGCCCGTAGGGCAGGTCGCCGGCCGGATCGTCGGCGCGGTCGATGAGCCCGGTCTTCTCCAGCCAGTAGGCCGCCCTTTCGACCGCCTCGGCCTCCGCCCGCCGATAGCCCGGCAGGCCAAAAATGCCGCCGATCGACCAGCCCGAGGCGCGCATCAGCGGGTTGTGCTGGGCGACCAGCAGGTTCTCCAGCACGGTCATCCCGGTGAACAGGCGGATGTTCTGGAAAGTGCGGGCGACCCTCGCCTCGCGCGAGATGCGGAAGTCCGGCAGGCGCTCGAGGAGATGTTCGGCGCCGTCGCCATGGCGCATGGCGATGCGGCCGAGCGTCGGCTTGTAGAAGCCGGTGATGCAGTTGAAGACGGTGGTCTTGCCGGCGCCGTTCGGGCCGATGACGGCGGTGATGTTGCCGCGCTCGGCCTGGAACGACAGGTCGTTGACCGCAACGAGGCCGCCGAAGCGCATGGTCAGGTGTTCGACGGTCAGGATCGGCGCGCTCATCCGTGGCCTTCCTTGACCAGCGAGCCGGAGACCGCGCGCCGCTGCCTGAGGAAGGCGGTGGGCATGCGGCTGGAGACGAAGCCGCGCGGCTTCCAGACCATGATCGTCACCATGGCGAGGCCGAAGATGAGCATGCGGTACTGCGCCGGGTCGAAGGCGCTGCCGAAGATCGCCTTGGTCCATTCCAGCTCGCGCAGCAGCTCGGTGCCGCCGATCATCACCACCGCGGCGATGGCCGTGCCGATCAGCGAGCCCATGCCGCCAAGGACCACGATGGCCAGGATGATGGCCGATTCGATGAAGGTGAAGCTCTCCGGCGAGATGAATCCCTGGCGGGCGGCGAAGAAGGAGCCGGCGAAGCCGCCGAACATGGCGCCGACGGCGAAGGCGGTCAGCTTGGTGTTGACCGTGTTGATGCCCAGCGAGCGGCAGGCGATCTCGTCCTCGCGCAGCGCCTCCCAGGCGCGCCCGACGGGGAGCTTGCGCAGGCGGATGGAGACCCAGGCGGTCAGCAGCGCCAGCGCCAGGATCACGTAGAACAGGAAGATGGTGCGGTAGACGGGGGTGAATTCCAGCCCCCAGACCGCGGCGAAGCCGGTGTCGGAGGCGTTGAACGGCGTGCCGAAGAAGGACGGCCGGGGGATGGTGGAAATGCCCTCGTAGCCGTTGGAGAACTCCTTCCAGTTGATCAGCACCAGCCGGATGATCTCGCCGAAGGCCAGCGTCACGATGGCCAGATAGTCTCCTCGCAATCGCAAGACCGGAAAGCCGAGCAGCACCCCCCAGAAGGCGGCGAGGATGCCGGCGACCGGCAGGCAGATCCAGAACGCCCAGGGGCCGAGCTGCGGGAAGGTCGAGGGGATCACCTGGGTGGCGAGCAGGGCATAGGCATAGGCGCCCACCGCATAGAAGGCGACATAGCCGAGGTCGAGCAGGCCGGCGAGGCCGACCACGATGTTCAGCCCCCAGGCCAGCATCACGTAGATGAGGATCTGGACGCCGAAATTGTCGATCCATTTCAACGAGCCGGAGCCGCCGACCAGCGAATAGATCATCAGCGGATAGACGATCAGCACGACGAGTGCGGCGGGCGGCAGGCCCTTCGAGACCACCGCCGGCAGGCGGAAGGGCACCCTCGGCTCGACCCGTTCCGGCCGGCTGTTCATGAAGAGCGAGATCAGGAAGCGGCCGGCAAAGACCGCCACCACGAACAGCGCGAGCAACTGGAACCGCGACTCGACGATCAGCCGGTTCTGCATGTCCTGGGTGGTGTTGAAGCCGAGCAGCGGCCCGAACACGCCGAGCGCGATGATGGCGGCGAAGACCGCGTCCCTGAAGGCGCGGGGCAGGGCGGCCTGCCGGGCAGGGGCGGGCGTGGCGGGCTCGGAGGTGGCGGCCACGTCCTCAGACCTTCTCGACTTCGGGGCGGCCGAGGATGCCCTGCGGCATGAAGATCAGCACGATGGCGAGGATGGAGAAGGCGGCGACATCCTTGTACTCGACCGAGAAATAGGCCGACCACATGGTCTCGATCAGGCCGATCAGCAGCCCGCCGAGCACAGCCCCCGGCAGCGAGCCGATGCCCCCCAGAACCGCCGCCGTGAAGGCCTTCACGCCCGGCACGAAGCCGTCGGCGAAGTTCACCACGCCGTAATAGACGAGGTAGAGCGTGCCGGCGACCGCGGCCAGCGCCGCGCCCATGACGAAGGTGATGGAGATGGTGCGGTCGACATCGACGCCGAGCAGGGACGCCATGCGCCGGTCCTGCTCGCAGGCGCGCTGCGCCCGGCCGAGCGGCGTCTTCGCCACCACCCACCAGAAGGCGGTGAGCAGGGCGGCCGTGACGACGATGATCAGGATCTGCTTGTAGGACAGCGTCACCGCATAGGTGCCGTTGTCGAACAGCACGATGACCGTGTTCAGGATCGGGTCGATGGCCTTGTTGCGCGGGCCCTGCGAGACCTGGACGAAGTTCGACAGGACGATGGACATGCCGATCGCCGAGATCAGCGGGGCGAGGCGGAACGAGCCGCGCAAGGGTCTGTAGGCTACCCGCTCGATGGTCCAGCTGACCAGCGAGGTGAAGATCATGGCGATGATCAGCACGATGAACAGGGCGACGATGACCGAGCCGACGCCGAGCCAGGTGGTCAGCACCATCAGGGCGATCAGGGCGATGAAGGTGGAGACCATGAACACGTCGCCATGGGAGAAGTTCACCATGCCGATGATGCCGAAGACCATCGTGTAGCCGATGGCGATGAGGCCGTAGATCGACCCGAGGGTCAGCCCGTTGATGAGCTGCTGGAAGAAGACTTCCATCCGCGCCTGCCGTCCTGTTCCCCTCGACGCGCCGGTCGGGCGCGCCAGCAGCACCCCGGCCGCCATCTGCGGGCGTTGTCCGGTTGCTGCGATCCTTCCGATGGGTAGCAAGCGGCTCGGGCGGCGACAATGGGAGCCGGGCGGGTTTTTCACAGTCCACACCGCGCCGTGGCGGCGCAGGCGGGAACGGCCTGGCGTTGCAGCCGCGATCGGGCGTTAACCGCCGCCGTTCATCATGGCTCTGGAAACGGGTGGCGGCCGGCGGCCGAACCCTTATATTTTCTGCCGGCAAGGGAAAGCGCATGGACGGCACGACAGACAGCCCGATGGTGGCAGGCAGCGGCGTCACGCCGCAGACCTATCGCGATGCGATGGCAAGGCTCGCCGGTCACGTCCATGTGGTGACGACGGCCGGCCCGGCCGGCATCAGCGGCTTCACCGCCATCGCGGTCGCGTCGGTGTCCGACGATCCGCCGACGCTGCTCGTCTGCCTCAACCGCAAATCCGCCAATGGCGGACTGATCGAGGCGAACGGCGTCTTCGCCATCAATGCCCTGCCGGCAGGCGCCGAGGCGCTTGCGGAAACCTTTGCCGGCCGGCGGGGACTTGCCGGTGCGGCCCGGTTCGGCGCCGGCTCGTGGATCGCCATGCAGACCGGCTCGCCGATCCTCGATACGGCGCTGGCCAGCTTCGACTGCCGGCTGGTCGAGGCCAAGGCGATGGCCACGCACACGATCCTCATCGGTCGGGTGGAAGCCGTGCGCTTCGGGGCCGAGGGTCCGGCGCTGGCCTATTTCGCCCGCGCCTATCGCACCATCCCGCTCTGAGGCAGGCGGCCCGGGCTGACGGGGCCGAGATCGTTTGGCCACCTCAGGTCTTGATGCCGAGTTCGGCAAACACCTCCTTCGCCTCCTTCACCGCCGTATTGGCAGCCGGAACGCCGGCATAGACGGCGATCTGCAGGATGACCTCCTTGATGTCGTCGGTGGTGACGCCGTTGGCGAAGGAGGCCCGGCAATGCAGGCGGAACTCCTCCCATCGGCCGAGGGAGGCGGTCATGGCCAGTACGAGGAAGCTGCGCGTCTTGCGGTCGAGGCCCGGCCGGGTCCAGATCTCGCCCCAGGCATAGCGGGTGATCAGGTCCTGGAACTCGGTGGTGAAGCCGTCGCGGGCGGCCAGCGAGCGGTCGACATGGGCATCGCCCAGCACGGCGCGGCGCACCGCCAGGCCTTTTTCGAAGCGATCTTTCTCGTCCATGGGGGTCTCCTTAAGCATTGCGGCCGGGCGCCGGTCGGTCCGGTGGACCCCACCCTTACCCTCCCCGCTGCGCGGAGAGGGAGACCATGACCGTGCGCGTCCCCGACATCGGTTGAGCCAGGCACCACGCGTCAGAACGACCGCGACGCGGTAGTCCCCCTCTCCGCGCAGCGGGGAGGGTGAGGGTGGGGAAAGAAACGTCTCAATCCTTCAGGAAATCCATCACCGCGGCGGTGAAGGCTTTTTCCTGCTCGATATTGGAGAGGTGCGCCGCGTCGAGCTCGACATGGCGCGCGCCGGGAATGGCGGCGGCGATCTCCCGGCCGCGCTCCGGCGGCGTCGAGCCGTCATGCGTGCCGGAGATCACCAGGACCGGCGCGGCGATGGAACGGATCGGCCAGCGCTGGTCCATGTCGCGGATGGCGGCGGAGGCGGCGGCATAGCCCTCGGCCGGGGTGGTGTCGAGCATGCCGACGACGCGCGCGACCGCCGCCTTGTCCGCCTCCTGGAAGCGTTTGGTGAACCAGCGGTCGACAATGGTGGGGATGAGCGGGCCGAGTCCCTGCCGCTTCACCAGGGCGATGCGCTGGTTCCACATGTCGGCGGTCGGCATGGAGGCGGCCGTGTTGCACAGCACGATGCGGTCGAAGCGGGCGGCATGGTGGGTGCCGGCCCACATGCCGCTCATGCCGCCCATGGACAGGCCGCACCAATGGGCCCTGGCGATGCCCAGATGGTCGAGCAGTTCGACCGCATCGCGGGTCAGCCGGGCGAAGCTGGTCGGGCCGACGCGGACCTCGCTCTCGCCATGGCCGCGCTTGTCATAGCGCACCACGCGGAAGCGGGACGTGAAGTCCGGCATCTGCCCGTCCCACATTTCCAGCCGCGTGCCGAGCGAATTGGACAGCAGGAGCACGGGGCGGTCGCCGCCCGTGTCCGCGAAACGGATCGACAGGCCGTCGGTCGTGGTAAAGCGTGGCATGCTCCGCAGGCTCCCTCGTCATGCGTTCGGGCGAACACTAGGTGGCCGGCCCGACAATGCAACCACCGCCGGTGCAGGGATCGGGACAGCCGTAGTCTCCCGCATCGGGGCGGTTCCGGCTTGACGCCCCGTTCAGAACGGGTCCAAACTGCAAACAGGCCGAAAACGCACCGTTTTCGGCCTTGAGTTTCGAGTGGCCAGACAAAAAACAGGCCGATAGCGCCCAATCTGGACCGTTTTTGATGGAGGAACGCCCATGCCAACGGTGACCTTGACGGTCAACGGACGATCGGTCTCGGCCGACGTCGATGCGCGGACGCTGCTGGTCCAGCTGCTGCGCGAGACCCTGCGCCTGACCGGCACCCATGTCGGGTGCGACACGTCCCAGTGCGGGGCCTGCGTCGTGCATATCGATGGCAAGGCCGTGAAATCCTGCACCGCGCTCGCCGTCCAGTGCGACGGGGCGTCGGTCGTGACCATCGAGGGGCTTGCCCAGGACGGCAAGCTGCACCCGATGCAGGAGGCCTTCCGCGAGCATCATGGCCTGCAATGCGGCTTCTGCACGCCCGGCATGATCATGTCGGCCATCGACATCGTGAACCGCAAGGGCGCGGTGGACGAGGCGACCATCCGGGCCGAGCTCGAAGGCAATATCTGCCGCTGCACGGGCTATCACAACATCGTCAGGGCCGTGGAAGCCGGCGCTCAGGCGATGACCGGCAAGGCGCCGGCACGGCAAGCCGCGGAATAAGCGGCGCCACGGCGCATTTCCACCCATCGCCCGAAAACCGCCTGCCGTCCTGAGGGAGGACCCCATGACCGTGACCGCCATCGGCTCAGCCGTGCGTCGCAAGGAAGATTTCCGCTTCATCACCGGCAAGGGCCAGTACACCGACGACATCAACCGCCCCGGCCAGACCTACGCCGTCTTCCACCGTTCCCCCCACGCCCATGCCAGGATCCGCAAGATCGACATCTCCAAGGCCTCGGGCATGCCGGGCGTGGTCGCCATCTATACCGGCGACGATGTCGCTGCCGACAAGGTGGGCGGGCTCATCTGCGGCTGGATGATCCATTCCAAGGACGGCTCGCCGATGAAGGCCGGCCCGCATCCGGTGCTCGCCCAGGGCAAGGTGCGCTATGTCGGCGACCATGTGGCGGTGGTGATCGCCGACACGCTGGCCGAGGCCAAGGATGCGGCCGAGGCGATCGTCGTCGACTACGAGGTGCTGCCGGCCAATGTCGATACGGCCGCGGCGCAAGCCAAGGGCGCGCCGCTGGTCCATGACGAGATCGCGGGCAACACGGTCTATGAGTGGCATATCGGCGAGAAGGGCGCGACGGAGGCCGCCTTCAAGGCGGCCAAGCACGTCACGAAGCTGGACATCGTCAACAACCGCCTCGTGCCCAACGCCATGGAGCCGCGCGCGGCGATCGGCGAATACGACGCCGGCACCGACGTGCTGACCCTGCACACCACCAGCCAGAACCCGCATGTGGCGCGGCTGATCATGTCGGCCTTCCTCGGTATCGCGCCCGAGCACAAGCTGCGTGTCATCGCCCCCGATGTCGGCGGCGGCTTCGGCTCGAAGATCTTCGTCTATGCCGAGGAGACGGTCTGCCTTTGGGCCTCGCGCAAGTGCGGGCGCCCGGTGAAATGGACCGCGGACCGGACGGAAGAGTTCCTCGCCATCGCCCATGGCCGCGACCATGTCACCCGCGCCGAGCTTGCCACCGATGCCGAAGGCAGGATCACCGGGCTCCGGGTCAAGACCATCGCCAATATGGGCGCCTACCTGTCGACCTTTGCGTCGTCGGTGCCGACCTATCTCTATGCCACGCTGCTGTCGGGCCAGTATGCCATCCCGAACATCTATGCCGAGGTGGACGCGGTCTATACCAACACGTCCCCGGTCGATGCCTATCGCGGCGCCGGGCGGCCGGAGGCGACCTTCGTGGTCGAGCGGCTGGTGGAGGTTGCCGCGCGCGAGATCGGCATGGATCCGGCGGCCTTCCGCAAGCGCAACTTCGTCACGAAGTTCCCGCACCAGACGCCGGTGATCATGACCTATGACGCCGGCGACTACAAAGCCTCGCTGGTCAAGGCGATGGACATGGCGGACGTGAAGGGCTTCGGCAAGCGCAAGCGCGAGGCGGCCCGGCGCGGCAAGCTGCGGGGCCTCGGCTACTCCACCTATATCGAGGCCTGCGGCATCGCGCCGAGCCAGGCGGTGGGTTCGCTGGGGGCCGGTGTCGGCCTGTGGGAATCGGCGGAAGTGCGAGTCAATCCAGTGGGTACGGTGGAAGTGCTCACCGGTTCGCACAGCCACGGGCAGGGCCACGAGACGACCTTCGCCCAGCTCGTGTCCTCGCGGCTCGGCATCTCCATCGACAATGTCTCCATCGTCCATGGCGACACCGACAAGGTGCAGTTCGGCATGGGCACCTATGGCTCGCGCTCGGGCGCCGTCGGCATGTCGGCGATCTCCAAGGCGCTCGACAAGATCGAGGCCAAGGCGAAGAAGGTCGCCGCCCATGTGCTGGAGGCCGCCGAGGCCGACATCGACTTCAAGGACGGCCAGTTCACCGTGAAGGGCACCGACAAGGCGGTCGATTTCGGCACGGTGGCGCTCAACGCCTATATCGCGCACAAGTTCAATCCGCAGGAGCTTGAACCGGGGCTGAAGGAAGGCTCGTTCTACGATCCGACCAACTTCACCTTCCCCGCCGGCTGCCATATCTGCGAGGTGGAGGTCGATCCGGAGACCGGGGTCTCGACCATCATCAACTGGACCGCGGTCGACGATTTCGGCAACGTCATCAATCCGATGATCGTCGAGGGCCAGGTCCATGGCGGCATTGCGCAGGGCGTCGGGCAGGCGCTGCTGGAGGGCACGGTCTACAACAAGGACGGTCAGCTCGTGACGGCCTCCTACATGGACTACACCATGCCGCGGGCCGACAACCTGCCCTCGTTCAATGTCGGCATGACCGTGACCGCGTGCCCGTCCAACCCGCTCGGCATCAAGGGCTGCGGCGAGGCCGGCGCCATTGCCGCACCCGCCGCCGTCATCAACGCGCTCACCGATGCCCTCGGCACCGAGCACGTCCCGATGCCGGCCACCCCGCAGGCCGTCTGGCAGATCGTCCAGAAGCAGGCCAGGACCGCCAAGGCGGCCGAGTAAGGTTCGAGGAGAGAAGCGATGTATCCCTTCAAGTACCACAAGGCCGCAACCGTCCGCGGCGCGGTCGCGCTGATGAAGAAGGCCGAGGAGCCCAAGCTGCTCGCCGGCGGCCAGACGCTGATCCCGACCATGAAGCAGCGCCTCGCCAGCCCGAAGAACCTGATCGACCTCGCCGGCTGCGGCCTTGCGGGCATCGAGCAGAAGGGCCGTACGCTGCTGATCGGCGCCATGACCACCCATGCGGAGGTCGCCGCCTCGGCGGTGGTCCAGCAGGCGCTTCCGGCGCTGGCGAGCCTCGCCAGCCATATCGGCGACCCCCATGTCCGCCATCGCGGCACGATCGGCGGCTCGGTCGCCAACAACGATCCGGCGGCCGACTATCCGGCGGCGCTTCTGGCCCTGGGCGCAACGGTCCACACCAACAAGCGCAAGATCGCGGCCGACGAGTTCTTCGCCGGCATGTTCTCCACGGCGCTCGAGGAGGACGAGATCATCACCCGGATCGCCCTGCCGATTCCCGGCAAGGCGGGCTATGTGAAATTTCCCAACCCGGCCTCGCGCTATGCGCTGGTCGGCGTCTTCGTCGCCAAGAAGGGCCGCTCGGTGCGGGTCGCCGTCACGGGTGCCGGGTCCGGCGGCGTGTTCCGCCATGCGGCCATGGAGGACGCGCTGTCGAAGCGCTTCAACGCCAAGGCGCTCGACGGGATCACCACGCCGGCCGCCGACATGAACGGCGACATCCACGCCTCGCCGGACTATCGCGCGCATCTGGTCGGCGTCATCGCCAAGCGCGCGGTGGCTGCAGCGGCCTGACCGCACGCATTGCGAGGACTTTCTGAGGCCGGGGCCAAGCGCTCCGGCCCTTGTCCGTGGGGCATGGGACGCGATCCCGTTGTGCCGGTCAGCGAGGCCGCTAGATTGACCCGATGCCCGCGCTTGACACCTCCGTCCTTTTGACCCTCACCCTGATGTGGCTCGCCATCGTGCCGACGCCCGGGGCGAACTCTCTGCTCGTCTCGCATCTGGCCGTGACCCGTCCGGGACGGGACGTGGCCTTCGCGCTCGCCGGCAACCTGGCCGGCGTTGCGGCGCTGGCGCTGCTCGCCCTGCTCGGGTGGGCGGCGCTGCTGCAGGCCCTGCCATGGATGCGCGCGGCGGTCGTGGTCTTCGGTGCGCTCTATCTCATCGTCTTCGGCCTGAGGCTGCTCCTGCGCAGCCTGAAGGGCGGCCCGCAGCAGGCGCCGCCTGCGGCCGCGTCGGGGGCGGCCGGGGCGGGCAGGATGGCGGCGCTGGGGCTCGCCACGGCCCTGTCGAACGCGCAGGCGATCATCTTCATCACCTCGATCTTCGCGGTCTCCGGCGTGCTGCAGGCCAATGTCGCGACCGGCCTTGTCGCCATCGCCATCATGATCACCTGCAATGCCACCTATCTCGGCTTTCTCGCCTGGCTGTTCCGCCGCCGGGCCGTGGCCGCCTTCTACCAGCGCTATCGCCGCGTGCTGGAGGGCACGATCGGCGCGCTCTTCGTGTTGTTCGGCGGGCGGATGGTGCTGCGCCTGATCCTGCGCTGACACAGGCCCCGTGTTGCCAGCGGTTCATCGGGGCGCTCGGAAGTTTCCCGCGATCCGCCGCAAAATCGCCCGCTGTCCTGCCGACAAGGATCGCAACAGACGCGGAGACCCCCGATGATCCTGCGCCCGCTTCCAGGCTTTCCGACCGCCCCTGCCGCCGTGATGCTGGCTGCCACCCTGCTGGCCGGGCCTGCGGCTGCCCAGCAGGGCGGGCCACAAGCGGGGCAGGTCTCGGCCGACTATGCCGTCACCTTCCTCGGGCTGACCATCGGCCGCGGCCAGATGGTCTCGACCACCAACGGCGCGACCTATTCGACGACGCTGAACGCCCGTGTCACCGGTGTCGCGGCGATGTTCTCCGGAGGTTCCGGCACGGCAACGGCAGAGGGACGCTTCCAGGGCAGCCAGCCCGTGCCGACCAGCTACCGGCTGGAGGTGCGCTCGGGCGGCAAGGTGGAGACGGTGCGCATCGGCATGGCCGGCGGCAATATCGCCTCCACCGTGCGCGACCCCGACAAGCCGCCGCATCCCCGCGCCACGCCGGTCCTGCCCGAGCATCTGCGCGGCGTGCTGGATCCGCTTTCGGCCGGCATCTTCATCGCCGGCGGCAATGGCCCGGTGACGGGGGCTGCGGCCTGCGAGCGGCGCACGCGCATCTATACCGGCCACCAGCGGTTCGACCTGATCTATTCCTTCGTGGCCACCCAGCAGGTGGAGATCGCCGGCTACAAGGGCGAGGCGGCCGTCTGCCGGGTGCGGTTCGAGCCGGTGGCCGGCTATCGCCCGGACCGCGGCGATATCCGGGCGGCGCGCCAGCGCTCCGCCGAGGTGGTGCTCGTGCCGGTCACCTGGGGCAGGGCGCTGATCCCGGCGCGGATCACGCTGTCGACCGGCTATGGCACCGGCGTTGCGCGTGCGACGCGCCTGGCGCTCGATCCCGGTCCGCCGACTGCGCGACGCGCCTCCGCGGATTGAGCCCGGAGGGCGAGCCTCGAAGGACGCATGACCCTGGTGCAGGCCAGCCTTCAGAGCCAGCCCGCTCCGACTTATCGGCCATGGCCAATGGCGGGGGCGCGGCTATGATGCGGGCACTCACCGGAGTGCCTTCGTGAAAGCCGTCCCGCCATCCCTATCGCTTCCCACCACCATCGACGAGACCCTGGCGCTGCTCAAGCGTGGCGACTATGTCGCCGACCGGTCGCTCGCCACCGTGCTGTTCCTTGCCCTGAAAATGGGCCGCCCGATCCTGCTCGAGGGCGAGGCGGGCGTCGGCAAGACCGAGATCGCCAAGGTTCTGGCGGCAACGCTCGGCCGCAATCTCATCCGCCTGCAATGCTACGAGGGGCTGGATGTCGCGGCCGCCGTCTATGAGTGGAACTATGCCGCGCAGATGATCGCCATCCGTCTCGCCGAGGCCGAGGGCGCGGTCGATCGCGAGAGGCTCTCCGCCGGCATCTTCTCCGAGCGCTATCTGGTCAAGCGGCCGCTGCTGCAGGCCCTTGAGCCCGACCCGCGCGGGCCCCCCGTGCTGCTGATCGACGAACTGGACCGCACCGACGAGGCCTTCGAGGCCTTCCTGCTGGAGGTTCTGTCCGACTTCCAGGTGACGGTGCCGGAACTCGGCACGATGCGCGCGCCGGCGCCGCCCATCGTCATCGTCACCTCCAACCGCACCCGCGAGATCCACGACGCGCTGAAGCGGCGCTGCCTCTACCACTGGGTCGACTATCCCGATGCCGCGCGCGAACTCGCGATCCTCAGGGCCAAGGCGCCGAAAGCACCCGAAAAGCTGACGAAGGACATCGTCGCCTTCGTCCAGCGCCTGCGCAAATCCGACCTGTTCAAGGTGCCGGGTGTGGCCGAGAGCATCGACTGGGCGACCGCCCTGACCGAACTCGACGCGGTCAGCCTCGACCCGCAGGCGGTAACCGACACGCTGGGCGTGCTGCTCAAATATCAGGACGACATCCAGAAGATGCAGGCGGGCGAGGCGAAGGCCATCCTCGACGAGGTGAAGGCGGGGCGCCAGCCGGCATGAACCGGGTCGCTTTCCTCGCCGATCCGGGCCGGCTGCCCTGGGCGAAGGCCGCCGCCATCGGTGCGGGCCTGCTGGCTGTGCCGCTGGTCTGGTGGAGCCTGCTGCGCCTTGCCGGCGTGTCGGCGCCGGCCCCCGCGCCAGCCGCTGCGCCGCTGGCGCTGATCGTCGTGTCGGCAGTGGTGATCGCGCCGCTGATCGAGACGGCGGTGCTGGCGCTGGTCCACTGGCTCGCGGTGGTCCGGCTGAAGGTCGCGGTGCCGCTGTTCGTGGCGGCAGCGGTGGTTCTGGCAGTTCTGGCGCATCTGCCCGTCACGCTCGTGCGCACGCCGGTGACGGCGGTGCTGTTCCTCGTCTTCTCGCTTCAATATGCCGGCTGGTTCGCGGCATCGGGCTGGCGCGTGGCGCTTCCCGGCGTGGCCCTTGCCCATGCTGTCTACAATGCCGGTTCGCTGGCGCTGGCGCCGCTCTGGATGCTCCTGCTGAGGCCCGTCTGATGGCCCATGCGCTTGCCGAGAACATCGCCCATTTCGCCCGCGCGCTGCGGGTTGCGGGCCTTCCGGTCGGCCCCGGCACGGTGCTCGACGCCATCGCGGCCGTCGAGACGGCCGGCATCGGCTCGCGCGAGGACTTCTACTGGACGCTGCACGCGGTGTTCGTGACGAAGCACGAGCAGTCCATCCTGTTCCGTACGGCCTTCGAGATCTATTTCATGCGCCGGCACCTGATGGAAAAGCTGCTGTCCATCCTGATGCCGGTGGCCCATGCCCCGCAGGCGAAGCCCGATCCGGTCTCGCTGCGCCTGCAGGAAGCCTTCTTCCGCGAGGCCGAGAGCGTGCCTGTGGAGCGGCCGGAGATCGAGGTGGACGCGCGATTCACGGTCTCCGACATCGAGGTCCTGCAGAAGAAGGACTTTGCCCAGATGACCGCCGCCGAGATCGCCGAGGCCAAGCGGCGGGTGGCGGCCCTGGTGCTGCCCGACGATGCCGTGCCGACGCGCCGGCTGGCGCCCAACCCGCAGGGCCACCGCATCGATCTCAGGCGCACGCTGCGCCGGTCCATTGCCGGGGGCGGGGCGATCATCGATCTGGCAAGGCGCGGCCCGAAGGAGAAACATCCGCCGCTGGTGGTGCTCTGCGACATTTCCGGCTCGATGGGCCAGTACACCCGCGTGATCCTGCATTTCGTCCATGCCCTGATGGAGAAGCGCCGGCATGTCCATGCCTTCGTGTTCGGCACGCGGCTGACCAACATCACCCGCATGCTCAAGGCGAAAGATCCGGACGAGGCGCTGGCCGCCTGCACGGCGGCGGTCGAGGACTGGTCCGGCGGCACGCGCATCGCCCCCTCGCTGCATGCCTTCAACAAGCTCTGGTCGCGACGGGTGCTGGCCGGCGGGGCGGTCGTGCTGCTTGTCACCGACGGGCTCGAGCGGGATGGCGCCAGCGACCTCGCGCGGGAGGCGGACCGCCTGCACCGCTCCTCGCGGCGGCTGGTCTGGCTCAATCCGCTGCTGCGCTGGGACGGGTTCGAGGCGAAGGCGCAGGGCATCCGCGCGCTGCTGCCGCATGTCGACGAGTTCCGGACCATCCACAATATCGCGGCGGTGGCGGATCTGGTGCAGGCACTCGATGCGCGCCGGATCGACCGCAGCCATGACCCAAGGCTGTGGCTGAGGGTGGCGTGAGGTGGCTTCCCTGACGCCCTGCATCACGATCTTGCGTCCTTCGAGGCTCGCTGTCGCTCGCACCTCAGGATGAGGAGGGTGGTGGATGGCACCCCGGAGTCATGAAGCGAAACGG
>NZ_JBHYDR010000016.1:0-57115 GCF_051860605.1 Phreatobacter sp.
GCCCGAGGGCACGGAGATGGTGATGCCGGGCGACAACATCGCCATGACGGTGAACCTGATCGTGCCGATCGCCATGGAGGAGAAGCTGCGCTTCGCCATCCGCGAGGGCGGCCGCACGGTCGGCGCCGGCGTCGTCGCAACCATCATCGAGTGACCGTCATCCGCAGGGACGCGCGTCAGCGCGCGTCCCTTTCGTTTTGCCTTGAAGGGGCGAACCCATGAACCAGAACATCCGGATCCGCCTCAAGGCGTTCGACCATCGGGTCCTGGACACCTCGACGCGCGAGATCGTCAACACGGCGAAGCGCACGGGCGCCCAGGTCCGCGGGCCGATCCCGCTGCCGACGCGGATCGAGAAGTTCACGGTGAACCGCTCGCCGCACATCGACAAGAAGTCGCGCGAGCAGTTCGAGATCCGCACCCACAAGCGGCTCCTCGACATCGTCGATCCGACCCCGCAGACGGTCGATGCGCTGATGAAACTCGACCTGGCCGCCGGTGTCGACGTCGAGATCAAGCTGTGATGCGAAGGCGGGCCTGAAGGTCCGCCGCATGAAGTGCCGATGCACCGCAAGGCGCATCACCATTGAACCCCAAGGGTCCTCTCCGGTCCGGTCACGGACGTCAGGACGACCCCAAAACGAGGAATGCGCGCGATGCGTTCCGGTGTGATTGCCAAGAAGATGGGGATGACCCGCATCTTCACCGATGGAGGCGAGCACGTCCCCGTGACGGTGCTGGTGCTCGACGACTGTCAGGTCGTCGCCCACCGCACGGCGGAGAAGGACGGCTATACCGCCCTGCAGCTCGGCGCGGGCCTGGCCAAGGTGAAGAACACGTCGAAGGCCCAGCGCGGCCATTTTGCCGTCGCCAAGGTCGAGCCGAAGCACGAGATCGTCGAGTTCCGCGTCGGCGAGCAGGAAGTGCTGCCGGTCGGTGCCCGCATCTCGGCTGACCATTTCATCGCCGGCCAGTTCGTCGATGTGACGGGCACCAGCCAGGGCAAGGGCTTTGCCGGTGCCATGAAGCGGCACAATTTCGGCGGTCTGCGCGCCACTCACGGTGTGTCGGTCTCCCACCGCTCGCACGGTTCCACCGGCAACCGCCAGGATCCGGGCAAGGTGTTCAAGAACAAGCGCATGGCCGGCCATATGGGCGTCGTCCGTGTCACGACCCAGAACCTGAAGGTTGTCCGCACCGACACGGAGCGCGGCATCATCATGGTCGAGGGCGCCGTTCCCGGTTCGAAGGGCGGCTGGATCCTCGTGCGCGATGCGGTGAAGAAGCCGCTGCCGAAGGACGTCCCGATGCCGGGCAGCTTCAAGCTGCCGGGCGCCGAAGCCGCTCCTGTCGCCGCCGAGACGACGGAGGGTTGAGATGAAACTGACAGTCAAGACCCTCGAAGGCGCAGACGCCGGCTCCGTTGATCTCTCCGACGAGATCTTCGGCCTGGAGCCGCGCGCCGACATCCTGCACCGCGTGGTGCGCTGGCAGCTCGCCAAGCGGCGCGCCGGCACGCACGACGTCAAGAACCGCGCCGAGATCCATCGCACCGGCAAGAAGATGTACAAGCAGAAGGGAACGGGTTCGGCCCGCCACCATTCCGCGCGTGCCAACCTCTTCCGCGGTGGTGGTCGCTCGTTCGGCCCGACGCCGCGCAGCCACGAACATGCGCTGCCGAAGAAGGTCCGCGCGCTCGGGCTGAAGCATGCCCTGTCCAGCAAGGTGAAGGCCGGTTCGATCGTCGTGATCGAGAGCGCCGCCGCCGAGGCCAGCAAGACCAAGTCGCTGAAGGCGCAGTTCGAGAAGCTCGGCTTCAAGAGCGTGCTGTTCATCGACGGCGCCGAGGTCGATCGCAACTTCGCCCTGGCTGCCCGCAACATCCCCCTCGTCGATGTGCTGCCCGTCCAGGGCATCAACGTCTACGACATCATGCGCCGCAACACGCTGGTCCTGACCAAGGCGGCCGTTGATGCGCTGGAGGCGCGCTTCAAATGAGCACCGTCGATCCGCGTCACTACGACGTCATCAAGTCGCCGCTGATCACCGAGAAGGGCTCGCTGGTCGCGGAACACAATCAGGTTGTCTTCAAGGTGGCCATCGATGCCACCAAGCCGCAGATCAAGGCGGCGGTGGAGAAGCTTTTCGACGTGAAGGTCAAGAGCGTGAACACGCTCGTCCAGAAGGGCAAGACCAAGCGGTTCAAGGGCGTTCTCGGCCGGCGTTCGGACGTGAAGAAGGCGGTCGTGACCCTCGCCGAGGGCCACTCCATCGACATCACGACCGGTCTGTAAGGCGGGGGTATCAGTCATGGCACTCAAGACCTTCAAACCTATCACGCCGGGCCTTCGCCAGCTCGTCCTGGTCGATCGCTCCAGCCTCTACAAGGGCAAGCCGGTCAAGACGCTGACCGAGGGCAAGTCGTCCACGGGCGGCCGCAACAATCTCGGCCGCATCACCACGCGCTTTCGTGGCGGTGGTCACAAGCGGTCCTACCGCCTGGTCGATTTCAAGCGTCGCAAGTTCGACGTGGCGGCCGTCGTGGAGCGGATCGAGTATGACCCGAACCGTTCGGCCTTCATCGCGCTGATCAAATATGCCGACGGCGAGCTGTCCTACATCCTGGCGCCGCAGCGCCTGGCTGTCGGCGACACGGTCATCGCCGGCGAGAGCGTCGACGTGAAGCCGGGCAACGCGATGCCGCTGTTCAGCATGCCGGTCGGCACGATCGTGCACAATGTCGAACTGAAGATCGGCAAGGGTGGCGCCATGGCCCGTTCGGCCGGCACCTATGCCCAGATCGTCGGTCGCGACGAGGGCTATGTCATCCTTCGCCTGAACTCGGGCGAACAGCGTCTGGTCCACGGCCGTTGCCTCGGCTCGGTCGGCGCGGTGTCCAACCCGGACCACATGAACGTCTCGATCGGCAAGGCCGGTCGGAACCGCTGGCTCGGCTGGCGTCCGCACAATCGCGGCGTCGCGATGAACCCGATCGACCATCCGCACGGCGGCGGCGAGGGCCGCACCTCGGGCGGCCGTCACCCTGTCACGCCCTGGGGCTTCCCGACCAAGGGCAAGAAGACGCGCTCGAACAAGCGGACCGACAGGTTCATCGTTTCGAGCCGTCATTCGAAGAAGAAGTAACAGAGGCCCGTCATGGCACGTTCCGTCTGGAAAGGTCCGTTCGTCGACGGATACCTCCTGAAGAAGGCCGAAACGTCCCGCTCGTCGGGACGGCATGAGGTCATCAAGATCTGGAGCCGCCGCTCTACGATCCTCCCGCATTTCGTCGGGTTGACGTTCGGCGTCTACAACGGCCAGAAGCATGTCCCGGTGCAGGTCTCCGAGGAAATGGTCGGCCACAAGTTCGGCGAGTTCTCGCCGACCCGGACATTCTACGGCCATGCGGCCGACAAGAAAGCGAAGCGGAGGTGAGTGAACCATGGGTAAGCCAGCCACTCCCCGCGCGCTCAAGGACAACGAGGCCAAGGCGATCGCGCGCATGCTGCGCGTCTCGCCGCGCAAGCTCAATCTGGTTGCCGCGCTGATCCGCGGCAAGCCGGTCGAGAATGCCCTCGCGGACCTCGAATTCTCGCGCAAGCGTATCGCCGGCGATGTCAAGAAGTGTCTTGAGAGCGCCATCGCCAATGCCGAAAACAACCACGACCTCGACGTCGACGATCTGATCGTCGCCGAGGCCCATGTCGGCAAGGCCCTCGTCCTGAAGCGCTTCCACGCCCGCGCCCGCGGTCGTGGTGCCCGGATCGAGAAGCCGTTCTCGCACCTGACGATCGTTGTTCGTCAGGTCGAGGAAGCCAAGGCCTGAGGAGGGAACGATGGGTCAGAAGATCAATCCGGTCGGCTTTCGCCTCGGCATCAACCGGACCTGGGACTCGCGCTGGTTTGCCAACAAGGGCGAGTATTCCCGGCTGCTGCACGAGGACCTGAAGATCCGGCGCGAGCTGATGAAGCTCCTCAAGCAGGCGGCCGTCTCGAAGATCATCATCGAGCGTCCGCACCGCAAATGCCGTGTCACGATCCACTCGGCCCGTCCGGGTATCGTGATCGGCAAGAAGGGCGCCGACATCGACAAGCTGAAGAAGGTGGTGGCGAAGATGACCAATGCCGAGGTCGTCATCAACATCGTCGAGATCAGGAAGCCGGAGACGGATGCCATGCTGGTGGCCGACTCGATCGCCCAGCAGCTGGAGCGCCGCGTGGCCTTCCGTCGCGCCATGAAGCGTGCGGTCCAGTCGGCGATGCGGCTGGGTGCCGAAGGCATCCGCATCAACTGCTCGGGCCGTCTCGGCGGCGCCGAGATCGCTCGCCTCGAATGGTATCGCGAAGGTCGCGTGCCGCTTCACACCCTGCGTGCCGATGTCGATTACGGCACGGCCACCGCCTACACGACCTACGGGACGTGCGGCGTGAAGGTGTGGATCTTCAAGGGCGAGATCATGGAGCACGATCCCATGGCCCAGGACAAGAAACTGGCCGAGGGCGAGGGCTCGACCCGCCGTTCGCGCGGCCAGGACCGCGAAGCGGCGTGAGGATGAAGGTCTAGAGCCATGCTTCAGCCCAAGAAAACCAAGTACCGCAAGCAGTTCAAGGGCCGTATCCACGGCGCCTCGAAGGGCGGCACCGAACTCAACTTCGGCCAGTTCGGCCTGAAGGCAATGGAGCCCGAGCGGATCACCGCGCGTCAGATCGAGGCGGCCCGCCGCGCGATGACCCGCGAGATGAAGCGCGCCGGTCGCGTCTGGATCCGCATCTTCCCCGACATTCCGGTGTCGAAGAAGCCGGCGGAAGTCCGCATGGGATCGGGCAAGGGCGGCAACGAGTACTGGGCGGCCCGCGTGGCCCCCGGCCGTATCATGTTCGAGCTCGACGGCGTCGCCGCCGATGTCGCGCGCCGGGCGCTTGAACTGGCCGCCGCAAAGCTGCCGATCAAGACGCGCTTCGTCCAGCGCATCGCCGAGTGAGGAGAGGGTCATGAAGGCCGAAGAGATCCGGACCAAGACCCTCGACGAGCTCGAGGGTCAGCTGGGGGACCTGAAGAAGGAGCAGTTCAACCTGCGCTTCCAGAAGGCCACCGGTCAGCTTGAGAACGTCGCGCGCGTCCGCCAGGTTCGCCGCGACATCGCCCGCGTCAAGACCGTCGCCGCGCAGAAGCGCGGCGAGAAGAAATAAGGAGAGGGCATATGCCGAAGCGTGTGCTCGAGGGCATTGTCGTCAGCGACAAGCAGGAAAAGACGGTGGTGGTGAAGGTGGAGCGCCGCTTCACGCATCCGCTGCTGAAGAAGACGGTTCGCCGGACCAAGAACTACCACGCCCACGACGAGGGCAACGTGTTCAAGGTCGGAGACGTGGTGAGCATCGAGGAGGGCAAGCCCCTCTCGAAGCTGAAGCGTTGGGTCGTGCTGCCGAGGGCGTGAGCTCCCGGCGTGGTTGAGAACAGCGCGCCGCCGTCGGGGTGACCCGAGACGGGCGCGAAAGGAAGAGGTTGCGTCATGATCCAGATGCAAACCAATCTCGATGTGGCGGACAATTCGGGCGCACGCCGCGTCATGTGCATCAAGGTGCTCGGCGGTGCCAAGCGCCGTTACGCCCATGTCGGCGACATCATCGTGGTGTCGGTGAAGGAGGCGATCCCGCGCGGCCGCGTGAAGAAGGGCGACGTCATGAAGGCGGTCGTCGTGCGCACCGCCAAGGATATCCGCCGCCTGGACGGTTCGGTGATCCGCTTCGACCGCAATGCGGCCGTGCTGATCAACAACCAGAAGGAGCCGATCGGCACCCGCATCTTCGGACCGGTTCCGCGCGAGCTGCGCGCCAAGAACCACATGAAGATCATCTCGCTTGCGCCGGAGGTGCTGTAATGGCCGCCAAGATCAAGAAGGGTGACCGCGTGGTCGTCCTCACCGGTCGCGACAAGGGTCGGACCGGCGAGGTGATCCAGGTCATGCCGAAGGAAGAGCGTGCGCTCGTCCGCGGCGTCAATGTCGTCAAGCGCCACCAGCGCCAGAGCCAGACCCAGGAAGGCGGGATCATCTCCAAGGAGAGCCCGATCCACCTGTCCAACCTGGCCTATGCCGACCCGAAGACCGGCAAGCCGACCCGTATCGGCTTCAAGGTCCTGACCGACGGCACCAAGGTCCGCGTGGCCAAGAAGTCCGGGGAGACGATCGATGGCTGAGGCGGCCTACACCCCGCGTCTCAAGACGCATTACGACACCGTCGTCCGCAAGACGCTGGTCGAGCAGTTCGGCTACAAGAACCCGCTCGAAGTGCCGACGATCGAGAAGGTCGTGATCAACATGGGCGTTGGCGAGTCCACCGCCGATTCCAAGAAGGCGACCGTCGCGGCCGCCGATCTCGCCCTGATCGCCGGCCAGCGGCCGGTCATCACCCGGGCGCGGCAGGCGATCTCGAACTTCAAGGTTCGCGAGAACATGCCGCTGGGCTGCAAGGTCACCCTGCGCAAGCAGCGGATGTACGACTTCCTGGACCGCCTGGTCACGGTTGCGCTCCCGCGCGTCCGCGACTTCCGCGGCCTGAACCCGAAGAGCTTCGACGGCCATGGCAACTTCGCCCTCGGCCTGAAGGAGCACGTCGTGTTCCCCGAGATCAGCTACGACAAGGTCGACCAGATCTGGGGCATGGACATCATCGTCTGCACCACCGCGAAGACCGACGAGGAAGCTCGCGCTCTCCTCAAGGCCTTCAACTTCCCGTTCCGGCAGTGAGCCGGGTTCCTAGATCGTCCTAGAAGCCCGTCCCAGACGCGGAAACCAGGAGAAACCGATGGCGAAAAAGAGCTCCATCGAAAAGAACAACCGCCGCCGCACACTGGTCGCGCGGGACGCCAAGAAGCGCGCTGCGCTCAAGGCGACCGTCATGGACCAGTCGCTCTCCATCGAGGAGCGGTTTGCGGCCACCGTGAAGCTGGCGAGCCTGCCGCGCAACGGCGCGCGCGTCCGCATCAAGAATCGTTGCGAAGTGACCGGCCGTCCGCGGGCGTTCTATCGCAAGCTCGGCATGAGCCGCGTGGCTCTGCGTGAACTCGGCAACAAGGGGCTCGTTCCGGGCCTCCTGAAGTCGAGCTGGTGAGAGGAGGGGACCCATCATGGCTCTCAACGATCCGCTCGGCGATATGCTGACCCGCATCCGCAACGCGCAGATGCGCCGCAAGACCCGCGTCATCACGCCGGGCTCGAAGCTGCGTGCCCGTGTGCTCGACGTGCTCAAGTCGGAAGGCTTCATCCGCGACTACATGACCGTCACCCATCCGAACGGCCGCTCGGAGTTCGAGATCGAACTCAAGTATTTCGACGGCTCGCCGGTCATCCGCGAGATCGCCCGCGTGTCCAAGCCGGGACGTCGGGTCTATGCGGGTGTCGGCGGCGGTCCGCGCGTGGCCAACGGCCTCGGCATCACCATCATCTCGACCCCCAAGGGCGTGATGGCCGATCACGAGGCTCGTGAGAAGAACGTGGGCGGAGAGGTGCTCTGCACGGTCTTCTGACCTGCAGCGCTCTCCCCAAGGATCAAGGATCGAACCCATGTCCCGTATCGGAAAGAAGCCGGTCGAACTGCCGGCGGGCGTCAGCGCCCAGCTCTCCGGGCAGACCGTCAAGGTCAAGGGCCCGAAGGGCGAACTGGCCTTCACCTGCCCCGACGACATCATCGTCAAGGTCGAGGGCAACGTGATCACGGTCGACCCGCGCGACCAGGGCAAGCGCGCCCGCTCCATGTGGGGCATGTCGCGCACCCGCATCGCCAATCTCGCCACCGGAGTGACCCAGGGCTTCGAGAAGAAGCTGGAGATCACCGGTGTCGGTTATCGTGCCGCGGCCCAGGGCAAGGTGCTGAACCTTGCGCTCGGCTACAGTCACGATGTCAATTACCCCGTGCCCGAAGGCATCACTGTCGTGACGCCGAAGCCGACCGAGATCGTGATCTCCGGCATCGACAAGCAGCAGGTGGGCCAGGTCGCCGCCGAGATCCGCGACTATCGCGGTCCGGAGCCCTACAAGGGCAAGGGCGTCCGCTACGCGGGTGAGTTCATCTTCCGCAAGGAAGGCAAGAAGAAGTAAGGCGCCGGCCCCGGTCCGGGGCTGTTCGTCCTGCGGGGCGCGATGCCGGACGGCCCTCGGCCGCCTCCCGGATCCCGTCGTGCCCGTTCAAAGGAGCTGGCTATGGCCAATACGAAGGATGCATCGGAGCGTCGCAAGGCGCGTGTCCGTCTGGCGCTCCGCCGGGCGGCAAATGGGCGTCCGCGGCTGTCTGTCTTCCGTTCGTCGAAGCACATCTATGCGCAGGTGATCGACGACGAGAAGGGCGTGACGGTCGCGAGTGCCTCGTCAATGGAAAAGGATCTGCGTACGTCGCTGAAGACCGGCGCCGACCAGGCCGCAGCCGCCGCTGTCGGCAAGCTCATCGCGGAACGCGCCGTCAAGGCTGGCGTCGACACGGTGGTCTTCGACCGCGGCAGCTATCTGTTCCACGGGCGCGTCAAGGCGCTCGCCGACGGCGCCCGCGAGGGTGGCCTGAGCTTCTAACGGGATACGGGCGGCCTGGCCGCCGAAAGGACTGAACATGGCTCGGGAACGTGAACGCGAGCGTAACCGCGAAGAGCGCGACAGCGAATTCGTCGACAAGCTCGTGCACATCAACCGCGTCTCCAAGACGGTGAAGGGCGGCAAACGCTTCGGCTTTGCAGCACTCGTCGTCGTGGGTGACCAGAAGGGCCGCGTCGGCTTCGGCCACGGCAAGGCCCGCGAGGTGCCGGAGGCGATCCGCAAGGCAACGGAAGCGGCCAAGCGCGGCTTCATCCGCGTGGCCCTGCGTGAGGGGCGCACGCTCCATCACGACGTCAACGGACGCCACGGCGCCGGCAAGGTGTTGCTGCGCTCGGCTCCGGTCGGCACCGGCATCATCGCCGGCGGTCCGATGCGCGCCGTCTTCGAGACGCTCGGCCTTGCCGATGTCGTCGCCAAGTCGATGGGCTCGTCGAACCCCTACAACATGGTGCGCGCCACCTTCGACGCGCTGAAGAATCAGGACAGCCCGCGCTCCGTCGCGGCGCGCCGCGGCCTCAAGGTGTCGGTCCTCCAGGCCCGCCGCCAGGAGGAAGGCGAGGGCGACGCGTAAGGATCGGACCCATGGCCAGCAAATCAACCGTCACCATCGAGCAGACCGGATCGCCGATCCGCCGCGAGCAGTCGCAGCGGGCCACCCTGATCGGTCTCAAGCTCAATAAGCTGCACCGTCGCGCCACGCTGGAGGATACTCCGGCCGTTCGCGGCATGATCGCGAAGGTGGCTCACCTCGTGAAAGTGGTCGAGGAGTGAAACCGATGAAACTCACCGACATGAAGGACAATACCGGCGCGACGCATCGCAAGATGCGCGTCGGTCGCGGCATCGGTTCCGGCAAGGGCAAGACCTCCGGCCGGGGCGTGAAGGGCCAGAAGTCGCGGTCCGGCGTTGCCATCAAGGGCTTCGAGGGTGGCCAGATGCCGCTTCATCGGCGCCTGCCGAAGCGCGGCTTCAACAACATCTTCCGGCCCTCGCTGGTGGAAGTGACGCTGGCGCGCCTGCAGCGTGCCGTCGATTCCGGCAAGCTTGCCGCCGGTTCGGTGGACGAGGCGGGCCTCGTCGCCTCCGGCGTGGTGCGCCGGGCGCGCGACGGCATCCGCATCGTCGCGACCGGTGAGATCACGGCGAAGCTGGACCTCACCGTCCACGGTGCCTCGGCCGGCGCGGTTGCCGCCATCGAGAAGGCCGGCGGCTCGGTCGCGGTGATCAAGCCGAAGGCCGAAGCTGCGGCCTGACCCCGGCCAGGCGGCCGCATGAGACGAGACGACACGAGGGCCGGTTCTGACAGGACCGGCCCTTTCTTGTCCCGCCCCGTGCCGATCCGGTCCCATGCGACCGGGCAACGCTCCGGCGGGGCTGGCGTCCCGGCTCCCGGATCGTTAAGTGAAAGCGACTTTGGCCGGTCCGCCCGGCCCGCATCATTCAGGCATCGGAGCCACCATGGCATCGGCAGCGGAACAACTGGCAGCCAATCTCAACTTCGGCGCCCTGGCCAAGGCCGAGGACCTGAAGAAGCGCATCTGGTTCACGCTCGGCGTTCTGATCGTCTACCGGATCGGCACCTATGTCCCGTTGCCGGGCATCGATCCCGAGGCGCTGCGCCAGATCTTCTCGTCGCAGACCGGCGTGCTGGCCATGTTCAACGTGTTCGCCGGCGGTGCCGTCGGGCGCATGGCGATCTTCGCCCTGAACATCATGCCCTACATCTCGGCCTCCATCATCATCCAGCTTCTGACAGCCGTTGTTCCCGAGCTTGAGAAGCTGAAGAAGGACGGTGAGCAGGGCCGCAAGCAGATCAACCAGTACACCCGCTATCTGACCGTCGTGCTGGCCGTGTTCCAGTCGTGGGCGATCGCGGTGGGCCTGCAGTCCTCCGGCACCGTGGTGACCAGTCCGGGCCTGTTCTTCGTGCTGACCACGGTGATCACGCTCACCGGCGGCACCATGTTCCTGATGTGGCTCGGCGAGCAGATCACCCAGCGCGGCATCGGCAACGGCATCTCGCTGATCATCTTTGCCGGTATCGTGGCGGAGCTGCCGAGCGTTCTGGCCCAGGCCTTCGAACTCGGCCGGCAGGGCGTCATCTCCACGCCGCTGCTGCTGGCCCTGCTCCTGATGGTGGCGGTGACGATCGCCGTGATCGTGTTCTTCGAGCGCGCCCAGCGCAGGCTGCTCATCCAGTATCCAAAGCGTCAGCAGGGCAACAAGGTGTTCGAGGGCAATTCCTCGCACCTGCCACTGAAGCTGAACACGGCGGGCGTGATTCCACCGATCTTCGCCTCCTCGCTGCTGCTGCTGCCAACGACCGCGCTGTCGTTCCAGACCAATCCGGCGGAGTGGCTGCGCCTGACCGCCCAGCTGCTCGGCCACGGCCAGCCGCTGTTCATGGCGTTCTATGCGCTGCTGATCATCTTCTTCTGCTTCTTCTACACGGCCATCGTGTTCAATCCGACCGAGACGGCCGACAATCTGCGCAAGTATGGCGGGTTCATCCCGGGCATCCGGCCGGGCGAGAAGACCGCGCAGTATATCGACTACGTGCTGACCCGCGTCACCGTCATCGGCGCGGCCTACATCACGGTCGTCTGTCTATTGCCCGAAATGCTGATTTCCCAACTCGGCCAGAGCTTCTATCTGCTGGGAGGCACGTCGCTGCTGATTGTGGTCACGGTCACGCTCGATACCGTGGCGCAGGTGCAGGGATATCTGCTGGCCCATCAGTACGAAGGGCTCATCAAGAAATCGCAACTTCGGGGGAAACGCAGATGAGGCTCATACTGCTCGGGCCACCGGGGGCCGGAAAGGGAACCCAGGCCCAGCGGCTGGTCGATCGGCACGGAATCGTGCAGCTGTCGACCGGTGACATGTTGCGCGCAGCCGTCGCGGCGGGCTCGCCGATCGGGCTCAGGGCCAAGGATGTCATGGCGCGGGGCGAACTCGTCTCCGACGAGATCGTGGTCGGGATCATCTCGGACCGGATCGGCCAGCCGGACGCGGCGCGCGGCTTCATTCTCGACGGCTTCCCGCGCACGGTCGCCCAGGCCGAGGCGCTCGACGCCATGCTGGCGGGCAAGGACATCGCGCTGGACGTGGTGATCGAGCTCAAGGTCGACGAGGCCGCTCTGGTCGGCCGGATCGAGCGGCGCGTGGCGGAGATGCAGGCCCGCGGCGAGCCGGTCCGTGCGGACGACAACGCCGAGGCCCTGAAAAAGCGGCTCGATGCGTATCGGGCCCAGACCGCTCCGGTCTCGGCCTACTATGCCGGCCGGGGCGCACTGCAGTCGGTCGACGGCATGGCACCGATCGACGAGGTCACGGGCGCCATCGCCCGCATCCTCGGAACCGGCCCCGCCTGAGCCCTTCGGGCATTTTGCAGTTGACGGACGGGGCGGGAGCCGCTATGCGGCCCGTCTCGTCCGAACGACGGCTCTCGAAGGGTTCTGTCTGCCCAGCAGGCGGAACCTGATCGTTTTCGGACACTGGGCAAGGGCCGGCCTCCACCGGACGCCCGGTTCATCTCAATCGCGCCACTGGCGCGGTCACATGGAGACGAGACATGGCTCGTATCGCGGGTGTCAACATCCCGACCAACAAGCGCGTGGTCATCGCGCTGCAGTACATCCACGGCATCGGTGCCCGGTATGCCGCCGAGATCTGCGACAAGGTCAAGATCCCGGCCGATCGCCGCGTGAACCAGCTGACCGACCAGGAAGTCCTGGCCGTCCGCGAGACCATCGACCGCGACTACATGGTCGAGGGCGACCTTCGCCGCGAAGTGTCGATGAACATCAAGCGCCTGATGGATCTGGGCTGCTACCGCGGCCTGCGTCACCGCAAGGGCCTTCCGGTCCGTGGCCAGCGCACCCACACCAATGCCCGCACCCGCAAGGGCCCGGCCAAGCCGATCGCCGGCAAGAAGAAGTAATCCCGGCTGCGGGGCCTGCCGCCCCGGACGTTTCCCGAGCGCCTGGCATTACGGGCGCGCCTGAAGGACAAGGACAGAGAAATCTATGGCCAAGGAAGCCACCCGCGTACGCCGCCGCGAGCGCAAGAACATCGCCTCGGGCGTGTGCCACGTGAACGCCTCGTTCAACAACACGATGATCACGATCACGGACGCGCAGGGCAACACCATCGCCTGGTCGTCGTCCGGCACCATGGGCTTCAAGGGTTCGCGCAAGTCGACCCCCTATGCCGCCCAGGTCGCGGCCGAGGACGCTGCCCGCAAGGCGTCCGAGCACGGCATGCGCACCGTCGAGGTCGAGGTGTCCGGTCCCGGTTCGGGCCGCGAATCGGCCCTGCGCGCGCTGCAGGCTGCCGGCTTCACGGTGACCTCGATCCGCGATGTGACGCCGATCCCGCACAATGGCTGCCGGCCGCGCAAGCGCCGCCGCGTCTGACGACAACCCTCTCTCGCCATCGCCGGCCCGGCCTGTAGCGGCCGGCGATGTCATGCCCCTCCACGTCGAGGGTACCCGGCCGTCAAGGTCCTGCAGGGGACGAGACAGCGGCCAGTCCAAGCGAAGGTGAAAACCGTGATCCAGAAGAACTGGCAGGAACTGATCAAGCCGGAGAAGCTCGAAATCACTCCGGGTGATGATCCCAAGCGCTTTGCCACCGCCGTGGCCGAGCCGCTTGAGCGTGGCTTCGGCCTGACGCTCGGCAATGCCCTGCGCCGCATCCTCCTGTCCTCGCTCCAGGGCGCCGCCGTCTCGGCCGTCCAGATCGACGGCGTTCTGCACGAGTTCTCCTCGATTGCCGGCGTGCGCGAGGACGTGACCGACATCATCCTCAACATCAAGGACATCGCCATCAAGATGCCGGGCGAGGGCCCCAAGCGCATGGTCGTGCGCAAGGAAGGCCCCGGCGTGGTGACCGCCGGCGACATCCAGACGGTCGGCGACGTGGTGGTGCTGAACCCGGATCTGCAGATCTGCACGCTCGACGAGGGGGCCTCCATCCGCATGGAGTTCACCGTCAACACCGGCAAGGGCTATGTCCCGGCCGAGAAGAACCGCCCCGAGGATGCCCCGATCGGACTCATCCCGGTCGACAGCCTCTATTCGCCGGTGAAGAAGGTGTCCTATCAGGTCTCGCCGACCCGCGAGGGCCAGGTGCTGGACTACGACAAGCTGACGCTCTCCCTCGAGACCAACGGCTCGGTCTCGCCGGACGATGCCATCGCCTATGCCGCGCGCATCCTGCAGGACCAGCTCGAAATCTTCGTGAACTTCGAGGAGCCGCGCAAGGAAGTCGTCCAGGAGTCGATCCCGGACCTGGCGTTCAACCCGGCGCTCCTCAAGAAGGTCGACGAGCTGGAGCTTTCGGTCCGCTCGGCCAACTGCCTGAAGAACGACAATATCGTCTATATCGGTGACCTGATCCAGAAGACGGAGGCGGAAATGCTCCGCACGCCGAATTTCGGGCGCAAGTCGCTGAACGAGATCAAGGAAGTGCTTGCCCAGATGGGCCTCCACCTCGGCATGGAGGTTTCGGGCTGGCCGCCGGAGAATATCGAAGAGCTCGCCAAGCGCTTCGAGGACCATTACTGATCATTCCCCCGCCGACCGTGAGGTCCGCGGGCTATCGGAGGACAAGGCGATGCGTCATGGCAAAGCCCACCGCAAGTTCAACCGCACGGCCGAGCATCGCAAGGCGATGTTTGCCAATATGTGTGCGGCGCTGATCAAGCACGAGCAGATCGTCACCACCCTGCCGAAGGCGAAGGACCTGCGTCCGATCGTCGAGAAGCTGGTGACGCTCGGCAAGCGCGGCGATCTGCACGCCCGCCGCCAGGCGGTGTCGCAGATCCGCGACATCCACATGGTCAAGAAGCTGTTCGAGGTTCTCGGGCCGCGCTACCAGTCGCGCCAGGGTGGCTACACCCGCGTGCTGAAGGCCGGTTTCCGCTATGGCGACAATGCGCCTGTGGCGGTGATCGAGTTCGTCGACCGCGACGTCGAGGCCAAGGGCAAGGATTCCGGTCCGGTCCAGGCCCGCTCGACGGAGCAGGAAGCGGCCTGATCCGCCTGCGCTCAGGAAAGTCAGGGCTCGCGTTTCGGCGCGGGCCTGTCGAGGGCGGCCCGGTGGCCGCCCTTTTTCTGTGTCAAGGGTTGGCTTACGGGCCGGACTTGCGCGGTTGCCGCGCAGTCGCCAGTTCCGCCGCCAGTCCCGATGCCATGATCGCGGCGGCAAGCGCGAAGACCAGGCTGTGGCTGCTGGTCGACGCCAGCAGGGCGGTGAAGGCATAGGCCGCTGCCGCCTGGACGATGGCGAAGGCGACCGTCTGCAGGGCCCAGGCGGCGGTGTGCGCCTCAGCACCGACGATCTCGCGGGTCCGGCCGGCGGTCGAGGCGCCCAGCCCGATCATCAGCCCGCCGGCCATCATCGCCGACAGCGTCAGCAGCGCGAGATTGTGGCTCAGCGCCGGAATGGCCGCGCCGATGGCCATGAGCGCCACGATCACCCGCAGCACCCGGGCATAGCCGAACCGGTCGGCCGCGATGCCGGCCACCATCGGCGCGCAGACGGCGGTGATGCCGGCCGCGACCCAGATCCAGCCCCCGACCGCAAGACCGAAGCCGAGATCGCGGGCGACGTGATCGACGAAGAAGATCGTGTGCGGCACATAGCCGACGGCCGCCCCGCAATAGGCCGCAGCTAGCCCGAGAAAGGCCGGCTCCCGGCGCCAGGCCGGCGCGGGATCGCCGCGGCGGGCGGCCTGCGGCGGGGCCGAGCGGGGCAGCAGGGCCAGCATCACCACGCTCGCCACGGCCAGCACCGCAGCGAGCGCGAGCCAGGCCGGGGCCGGTCCCGAGGCGGCAAAGGCTGGCACCGCCGTGCCCGACAGCACGAAGCCCGTGCCGACGCCGGCAAAGGCGAGCCCGCTCGCGCGCCCCTTGTGGGACGGCGCGACCGCATTGGCGATGACCGGCGGAATGACGATCATCAGCACCCCGCCCGTGGCGCCTGACAGGGCCCGCAGCGCGATGAAGGCCCAGCCGGGCAGGGGGATGGCGGACAGCGCGAAACTCAGCACCGAGACGAGGGCGGCCAGCGCGATCGCCGGCCGCACCCCGAACGCGCGGGCCGTGGCCAGCGCCGTTCCCGCCCCGACGATATAGCCGGCGAGGTTGAAGGCGCCGGCCAGGTGCAGTTCGGTCGGCGTCGCCCAGCCGGCCTCCACCATGGCCGGGATCAGCGGCGGATAGCCGAAGCGGCCCATGCCGACGCCGATCAGCAATCCGCAATAGCCGGCGAGGACCGGGGCGAGAAAATCGCGCCAGGTCCGCGCCGGGGCCATCAGAGGGCGCGTTCGACGGCGACGCTGCGGCAATCCATCTCGTAGTCGAGACCGATGACCGGAGGCCGGTTGAAGTGCCATGTCAGCCCGGCCCGCGCCGCGCCGCGCGAGACGATCTCCTCGGCCATGTAGGAATGCAGGTCATGGACCGTATAGGCCTGCACCGCGGTGGTTGCGTCCCAGCCGTGGCCGAAGGCGCCCATGCGCTTTTCCATCTGGCCGAGCACGAAGACGGCCTTTTCGCGCATGGCATCGGGTGTCGTCTCGTTCAGACGGACGATGCGCTCGGCATAGGAGCCGGCCCCTTCGCGCGCCTCGCCGGAACCGGAGATGACGAACTGGGGGCCGGCGGCATCGCCCGCCGCCACGAAGGAGAAGGCGTGGAACGAGGGCTCCGGCGGCCCGCCGATCTCCGGGCAGACATTGGAGCGCGCCACCGGATTGGCTTTCGTGGCCGCATCGTAGATGCCCCACTGGCTGAGCGTGCCGACATAGATCTCGTTGAAGGCCTTGAAGCCGGCATCGTCGAACGGCGCCGGGGACCGCAGTTCGCAGGCACAGAAGGCGGTCAGCGGCCGTCCGGCCGCCTGGATATGGGCGGCGATGCGCTCGAAACCCTGCCTGAGCGGCACGGGCTTGCGGAACATCACCCGCTCGACATGGAAGCCGGGCAGGGCCTCTGCACCCGCCGAATACTGGAAGACGCTCGGCACGTAACGATAATTGCCGGCGGTGAAGTCGATGGGGGTGGACATGGGTTTTCCTCGCAATGACTGGACCGGGAGCGTCACGGTCCGGCAGCTCATGGTCAACTGGCACGGATGCATCGCGCGGATGCCGCAGCGGCCCGCCCCGGGAGGGGGGCCGCGCCGCATCAGGGCTCCTGAAGGCCCTTGGCCAGTTCCGAAACCTGCCGCTCGAACAGGGCCCGGTAGGCCCCGCCCGGTCGCTGCAGGAGGACTTCGTGCCGGCCTTCCTCGACCACCCTGCCGCGGTCGAAGACGAGGATGCGGTCCATGGCCCTGACCGTCGAGAGCCGGTGGGCGATGACGATCGTCGTGCGGCCTGCCATCAGCCGTTCGACCGCCTGCTGGATGACCGCCTCCGATTCCGAATCGAGGCTGGACGTGGCCTCGTCGAGAATCAGGATGGGCGCATCGGCCAGAAAGGCCCGGGCCAGTGCCACGCGCTGGCGTTAGCCGCCCGACAGCTTCACGCCGCGTTCGCCGACGAGCGTCTGGTAGCCGGCCGGCAGGCGCGCGATGAAGTCGTGCGCGTTGGCGAGGCGGGCGGCCTGCTCGATCTGGCCCTGGCTGGCGCCCGGCCGGCCATAGGCGATGTTCTCGGCCAGCGAGCGGTGGAACAGGATCGGCTCCTGCTGGACGATGGCCATCTGCGCGCGCAGGCTGTCCTGCGTCGCCCCGGCAATCTCCTGCCCATCGACCAGAATGCGCCCGGCGGTGACGTCGTAGAGCCGCTGCACCAGCTTGACGAAGGTGGTCTTGCCGGACCCGGAATGGCCGACAAGGCCGATCTTCTCGCCGGCCGCGATCCGGACCGAGAAATCACGGTACAGCGGCTCGGCATGGCCGCCATAGTGGAAGGTCACGCGGTCGAAGACGATCGCGCCGGCGGTCACCGCGATCGGCTCGGCTCCCGGCCTGTCCGCCACGCCAAAGGGCAGGGCGTCCATGGCGACCAGTTCCTCCATGTCGTTCACCGAGCGCTGCAGGTTGTGGACGTGCTGGCCGACATCGCGCAGATAGCCGTGGACGACCGCATAGGAGGTCAGCACGAAGGCGACCTCGCCCGGTGTCGCCTGCCCCTTGGCCCAGAGCCAGATGACCAGGCCGACCACCGATGCCCTGAGCCCCAGCAGCACCAGTTGCTGCGCTGTACCGGAGAAGGTCCCGCGCACCCAGGCGCGCCGCGTCTTGCGGGCCCAGAGCGACAGCGCATCGGCAAGCCGGTCGTCCTCCCGCGCCTCGGCACCATAGGCCTTCACCACCGGATTGCAGGTGATGGCATCGGCCAGCGCGCCGCCGACGCGCGTGTCCCAGGCATTGGCGAGCCGGGCTGCCGGCGCCACGTAGTTCAGCGACAGGACCACCGTCAGCGCCACATAGAGGATCGATCCGGCGAGCACGACCAGGCCCATGGCCGGCCAGCGCCAGGCCAGCAGCGCCGTCGTGCCGACCAGAACGACCACCGACGGCCAGAGCGCGCCGAGGATCGTGTCGTGCAGGAGATCGAGTGCCCACATGCCGCGCGTGATCTTGCGCACGGTCGAGCCGGCGAAATGGCTCGCATGCCAGTCGGTCGAGAATCGCTGGAGCCGCGCGAAGGCATCCTGGGCGGTGGCGCTCATGGTCTTCAGAGTCAGCCCGGTGATGGCGATGAACGCGGCATGGCGGAACAGGACCATGACAACGCCCAGCGCCAGCATGCCGGCAAGCGCCCACAGGGCCGCCTCAAGCCCGCCGGCGGGCATGGCAGCGGCATCGACCAGCCGCCCGGCATAGACCGGGATCAGGAACTCCGCCGTCGTCGCGGCCAGGAAGGCGCCGGCCACCATGGCGGTCTGCCGCGGCGCCCGCGCCCAGTGGCGGAAGGTGAAGGCAAAGACGGCACGGAACGGCTCGGGCCGCCCGGTTTCGGATCGCATTGACATGATGTGTGCCCGGCACCCGAGGGTGGCCGGCTCCGGAAGGGGCCCGTGCGAATCACGGCGCAGGGCCGGAGCGGAAGGATGAGAACTGGAAAAGGGGCTCGGGACCGGCTTCGGTGGTCCTCGGCAGCGTCCGGCCTAGCGGCGGGGACGGCCTGCGGGAGCGGCGAGCGTGGCGATCTGCATTCGGCCCTCCCTG
Organism: Phreatobacter sp.; assembly: GCF_051860605.1. Classification (GTDB taxonomy): domain Bacteria; phylum Pseudomonadota; class Alphaproteobacteria; order Rhizobiales; family Phreatobacteraceae; genus Phreatobacter. The sequence goes on from NZ_JBHYDR010000016.1 coordinate 18,771, forward strand.
TTGCGACGTTGAGCCATGATTTTGATAGCGGAAGGCCTGCCCGAGCGGCAAGGCCCCGCCGCGCGGCCGGAGCAGCTTGCACGCGACCTGTGACCCCTGGGCAACGCAGTGCCTGGCCTGTCCCTTCCGGCCGGGGGAAGCGGCATCTATATTGGCGGTATGACCCGATCCTCGCTCCTTCTCGCCGCCAGCCTCGTTGTTGCAACCCTCGCCCCGGCGACCTCCCAGCCGGTGCAGCGCCAGGCGCCCCAGTCCCGGGCCGAGGTGCAGCTCTCCTTCGCGCCCGTCGTGCGGCGCGCGGCCCCCGCGGTCGTCAATGTCTATGGCGCGCGCGTCGAGCAGGTGCAGAACCACCCCTTCTTCGACGACCCGATGTTCCGCCGATTCTTCGGCGATCGCGGCGGCCAGCAGGCGCCCGGCCGGGCCGAGGTCGCACGCTCCCTCGGCTCCGGCGTGATCGTCGACCGCAGCGGCCTCGTCATCACCAACAACCACGTCATCCAGAACATGACGGAGGTGAAGATCGCGCTCGCCGACCGGCGCGAGTTCGAGGTCGATATCGTGCTTCGCGACCCGCGCACGGACCTTGCCGTGCTGCGCATCCGGACGCCGCCGGCCGATCTGGCCGTGCTGGAGCTTGGCGATTCCGATGCCCTCGAGGTCGGTGACATCGTTCTGGCCATCGGCAATCCGTTCGGCGTCGGCCAGACGGTGACGCAGGGCATCGTCTCGGCGCTCGCCCGCAGCCAGGTCGGCGTCACCGACTACCAGTCCTTCGTCCAGACCGACGCCGCCATCAATCCCGGCAATTCGGGCGGCGCCCTGGTCGACATGGCCGGTCGCCTCGTCGGCGTGAACACGGCGATCTTCTCCCGTTCCGGCGGCAGCCACGGCATCGGCTTCGCCATCCCGACCGCCATGGTGCGGGTGGTGATCGAATCGGCCCGCGCCGGCAGCCAGACCGTCCAGCGCCCCTGGTTCGGCGCCCGCCTGCAGCAGGTGACGCCCGATGTCGCCGAGAGCCTGCGCCTGGCACGCCCGGCCGGCGCCCTGATCGTCTCCATCGTTCCCAATTCGCCGGCGGCCCGCGCCGGCCTGCGCGTCGGCGATCTCATCACCGCGGTCGATGCCCATCCGGTCGAGAGCCCCGACGGCTTCGGCTATCGCTTCGGCATCCGCCCCATCGGCGGCAATGCCAGCCTCGCCGTCACCCGCGCCGGCCGCAATCTCGTGGTGCCCGTGGCGCTCGAGCCGGCCCCGCGCGGCGGGCAGGATGCGCTCACCATCACCGGCGCCTCACCGTTCCAGGGCGCGCGGGTGGCGACCCTCTCGCCGGGCATGGCCGATGAACTGCGGATCAGCCATCGCGACCAGGGCGTGGTCATCATCGCGATCGAACCGGGCTCGCCGGCCGCGCAGGTCGGTCTCCAGCCCGGCGATGTCGTGGTCGGCGTCAACGGCCGGGAGATCGCCGCGCCCGAGGATCTCCAGCAGGCGACCGCCCAGCGGTCCCGTCTCTGGCGCTTCCAGATCGACCGGCAGGGCCAGGTGATCAACTCCATCCTGGGCGGGTGAGGTGGACCTCTTTGAGGCCGCTGGCCCCGACCCGCGCGCGCCGCGGCCGCTTGCCGACCGGCTGCGGCCCACGACTCTCGCCGAGGTCGCCGGACAGGAGCACCTGACCGGGCCGGACGGCGCGCTGACGCGTCTCCTGCGAACCCGCTCGCTCGGCTCGCTCATCTTCTGGGGGCCGCCGGGCACCGGAAAGACCACGGTTGCGCGCCTGCTGGCGGGCGAGACCGATCTCGCTTTCACGCAGATCTCGGCCATTTTCACCGGTGTGGCCGATCTCAAGAAGGTATTCGAGCAGGCCCGCGGCCTCCGGATGCAGGGCCGTGGCACGCTGCTTTTCGTCGACGAGATCCACCGCTTCAACCGCTCGCAGCAGGATGCCTTCCTGCCCGTCGTCGAGGACGGCACGGTGATCCTTGTCGGCGCCACCACCGAGAATCCGTCCTTCGAGCTCAATGCCGCGCTCCTGTCGCGGGCGCGTGTGCTGACCTTCCGCGCGCTCGACGCGGAGGCGCTGGAGAAGCTGGTGGCGCGCGCCGAGGCACTGGACGGTCGACCGCTGCCGGTCGATGCCGATGCCCGCGCCGCGCTGATCCGCATGGCCGATGGCGACGGCCGGGCGGTGCTGACGCTCGCCGAGGAGGTCTGGCGCGCGGCCGGGGAGGGCGAGGTCTTCGACACGGCAGGCCTTGCCGCCGTCGTCCAGCGCCGGGCGCCGATCTACGACAAGGCTCAGGAGGGCCATTACAACCTCATTTCCGCGCTCCACAAGACCGTTCGCGGCTCCGATCCCGATGCCGCGCTCTATTATCTGGCGCGCATGCTGGATGCCGGCGAGGACCCGCTGTTCATCGCGCGCCGCGTGGTGCGCATGGCCGTGGAGGATATCGGCCTCGCCGATCCGCAGGCGCTGGTCGTCGCCAACGCCGCCAAGGATGCCTATGATTTCCTGGGGTCGCCGGAGGGCGAACTGGCGCTCGCCCAGGCCGTGCTCTATGTCGCCACCGCCCCGAAGTCGAACGCCGCCTACACGGCCTGGAAGGCGGCAAGTGCCACGGCGAAGGCCCATGGCAGCCTGATGCCGCCAAAAGCCATCCTCAACGCACCGACGAAGCTGATGAAGTCGGAAGGCTATGGCGACGGCTATGCCTATGACCACGACCAGCCCGATGCCTTTTCCGGCCAGGACTACTGGCCCGAGGCCCTGGGACGGCAGAGCTTCTACCGGCCGGTGGAGCGCGGCTTCGAGCGGGAAGTGCAGAAGCGCATGGAATGGTGGACGAGGCTGCGCAAGGAGCGGGGCGGCTGACGCCGGGCCTTGACGGCGCCCTCGGCCTCGGCCACGGCTCGGCGATGATGACTGCCGACCTGCCGTCTGCCGACTTCGAAGCCCGGCTTGCCAACGCCGCCGCGCTGGTCGAGGCCGTTCTGGATGAGGCGCTGGCAGAGGCACCGCTGTCCGGCGAGATCGTGCGGCCGGATCGTCTGCTCACCGCCATGCGTCACGGCGTGCTGGCCGGTGGCAAGCGCCTCCGGCCCTTCCTCGTCATGGAATCGGCGCGGCTGTTCGGCGTGCCCGAAGAGCGGTCGGTGGCGGCCGCAGCCGCGCTCGAACTGGTCCACTGCTACTCGCTGGTCCACGACGACCTGCCGGCCATGGACGACGACGACCTGCGTCGTGGCCGGCCGACAGTCCACAAGGCCTACGACGAGGCTACCGCCATCCTGGTGGGGGACGCGCTGCAGACGCTGGCCTTCGCGCTTGTCGCCGCGCCCGGCTGCCATCCCGATCCGGCGGTCCGCTGCGAACTCGTGCTGGAACTGGCCCGCGCCTCCGGCATCGGCGGCATGGCGGGCGGCCAGATGCTGGACCTTGCCGCCGAGGGGCGCTTCGCCGACGGCGCACCGCTGCCGCTTGCCGACCCCGATATCCGCCGCCTGCAGGCGATGAAGACCGGCGCCCTCATCCGGTTTGCCTGCCTGGCCGGGGCGCTCATCGGCGGCGCGGACGGGCAGGGGCGGGCAGCGCTCACCGGTTTCGGCGAGACCGTGGGCCTCGCCTTCCAGATCGCCGACGATCTGATCGACCTGGAGGGGGATGCCGAAAGCGCCGGCAAGGCCACGGGAAAGGATGCTGCCCGCGGCAAGGCCACGCTAGTGTCAATCAAGGGGGCCGACTGGGCGCGTGACGAACTGACGCGCCTGCTGGCCACCGCGTCCGGGCAGTTGGCGCCCTTCGGGGAGAAGGCGGCTGTTCTGCTGGAAACCGCCCGCTTCGTCGCCTTCCGCAGCGCCTGAATGGGTCAGCGCATGGCACCCGCTCGCGAGCTGTCCAAGTCTTGACACAATTGAGCGCGGCGCGCGACGATCCCCGCCACTTGAGATCCCTCCCACCAATGAAGGAACGGGCCATGTTGCGGTCGTCCATCTGGCGTTCGGTCGTCCGGCCGGTTTTCGGTCTGGCCATCGGCGCTGCCGTCGCGTTCAGCTTCGCCGCTCCGGCTGAAGCGCAGAAGCGCGCCAACACCATCCGCTTCGCCTATGACCAGGTGCCGGAGAACGTCGATCCCTATTTCAACAATGTCCGTATCGGCGTCATCATCGCCCACCAGGTCTGGGACACGCTGATCTACCGCGACCCGAAGACCAACGAGTACAAGGGCCAGCTCGCCACCGCCTGGCGCTGGGTCAACGAGACGACGCTCGAGCTCGACCTGCGCCGCGGCGTCAAGTTCCACAACGGCGCCGAGTTCACCGCCGACGACGTCGTCTTCACCCTCAACTACGTCTCCAATCCGGCCAACCGCTCGACCACCCAGTCGAACGTCAACTGGATCGACCGTGTCGAGAAGGTCGACAGCCACAAGGTGCGGATCATCACCAAGCGTCCGTTCCCGGCCGCGATCGAATATCTGGCCGGCCCGATCGTCATCCATCCGGGTGCGTATTACGAGCAGGTGGGTCCGCGCGGCATGAACGAAAAGCCGGTCGGCTCGGGTCCCTACCGGATCGTCGAGCATCAGATCGGCCGCTCGGTGACGCTGGAGCGCAACCCCGACTATTTCCGCGACAGCCCCAAGCCGCAGCCCACCATCCAGCGCATCGTCATCCGCTTCATCCCGGACCGGCAGACCCAGGTTGCCGAGATGCTGTCGGGCGGGCTGGATTTCGTCATGAACGTGGCGCCCGACCAGGCCCAGCAGATGCGCGCGGTGCCGCATCTCCAGGTCGTCTCCGGCGGCACGATGCGCATCGTCTTCCTGAATCTTGCCACGACCGAGCGCTCGCCGGCCCCGCAGCTGCGTGACGTCCGCGTGCGCCGCGCCATCGCCCATGCCATCGACCGGCAGACCATGGCGACCCAGCTTGTCGGGCCGGGATCGAACCTGATCAATGCCATCTGCTTCCCGACGCAGTTCGGCTGCGATGACTCCAAGGCGACGGTCTATGACTACAACCCGGCCAAGGCGCGCCAGCTCCTCGCCGAGGCCGGCTTCCCGAACGGCTTCGACGTCGAGTTCCACGCCTATCGCGAGCGCAACCAGTCCGAGGCGATGATCAACTACCTGCGCGCCATCGGCATTCGCGCGACCCTGCGCTTCGGCCAGTATGCCGCCATGCGCGACCAGATCCGCTCGCACCGGGCGTCCATGGCGCACCAGACCTGGGGTTCGTTCTCGATCAACGACGTGTCGGCCTCCACGCCCGTCTACTACAAGGGCCTGGACGACGACATCTCGCGCGATCCCAAGGTGATCGAGCTGCTCACCCGCGGCGACACGGTGACCGATCCGCAGCAGCGCATCGCCGCCTATCGCGAGGCCCATGCCATCATCACAGACCAGGCCTATTCGGTGCCGCTGTACAACCTCGTGACCTTCTACGTGGCCTCGCGGGACCTGGAGTTCGCGGCCTATCCCGACGAGCTGCCGCGGTTCTGGGAAATGCGCTGGAAATAACGCATCATCCCGGCCGTCGCCCCCGCGGGTGGCGGCCGGGATGAACCGGAAAGCGCATCGCACATGCTGTTCTATACCCTCAAGCGGCTGGGTCTGGCCGCGCTCGTGGCGTTTGCGGTCTCCGCGCTCGCCTTCATCCTGCTGAGGCTGACGGGCGATGTCGCCATCGCCATCGCGGGCGAGGGCGCACGCGCCGAGGACATCGCCGCCGTCCGCCAGCAATACGGCCTCGACCGTCCCATCATCGTCCAGTACCTGGAATGGCTCGGCCGCACGGCGTCCGGCGATCTCGGCCAGTCGCTCTATTTCAAGACGCCGGTGGTCGATCTGATCCGCGAGAAGATCTCCACCACCCTGATCCTCGGCGTGCTGTCCATCAGCTTCGCGTTGATTCTGTCCATTCCGCTCGGCGTCATGGCGGCGATCTGGCAGAACTCGTGGATCGACCGGCTCTGCCTCGGCCTCGCCGTGGTCGGCCAGGCGCTGCCGAATTTCTTCTTCGCCCTCTGTCTGGTGATCATCTTCTCGATCACGCTGGGCTGGCTGCCGGTCTCCGGCACCGACACCTGGTGGCATTTCGTCATGCCGACCGTTGCACTCGGCTATTACGTCACACCGCCCTTCATGCGGCTGGTGCGGGCCGGCATGGTGGAGGTTCTCGGCTCCGACTATGTCCGCACCGCCCGGGCCAAGGGCCTGCCGACCCGTACCGTCGTGATCAAGCACGCCCTGCGCAACGCGCTCGTGCCCGTCGTGGCGCTGACCGCCGTCCAGCTCGGCTTCCTGCTCGGCGGCTCGATCGTCATCGAGACGGTCTTCGCCCTCGACGGGCTCGGCTACCTGGCCTACCAGTCGATTTCCCAGAAGGACTTCCCGGTCATCCAGGCCGTGCTGATGCTGCTCGCCGTCAGCTATGTGGCGCTGACGCTTGGCGCCGACCTTCTCAATGCCTGGCTCGACCCCAGGATCCGGGTGGCCTGACATGACCGATGCTGTCCGCGCCGACACGTTCGATGTCGCCGAGCCCTCGGCCGCCACCCGCATGTGGCGGCGCATCCGCGGCCACAAGGGGCTGCTGATCGGCCTCGGCCTTTTCGGCACCATCCTGGCCATCGCGCTGCTGGCGCCGCTGGTCTCCCCGCACGATCCCTACGACCAGAATCTCAACAACCGCCTCGTGCCGCCCATCTGGTACGAGCGCGGCACCTGGGCGCATCCGTTCGGCACCGACAATCTCGGCCGCGATTATCTTTCGCGCACGCTCTACGGTGCGCAGATCTCGCTGCTGATCGGCATCTCGGTGATGCTGATCTCCGGCACGATCGGGACCGCGCTCGGCCTAGCCGCCGGCTATTTCGGCGGGCGGGTCGACATGGCGATCACCTTCTTCATCACCACGCGCCTGGCCCTGCCGGTGGTTCTGGTGGCGCTCGCCGTGGTGGCCATGGTGGGGGGCACGCTGTTCATCGTGATCGCGGTGCTCGGGCTGCTCAAATGGGACCGCTTTGCCGTCGTCATGCGCTCGGCGACCCAGCAGGTGCGCTCGCTCGACTATGTCGCGGCGGCCGAGGCGGCCGGTGCCTCGCGCCTGCGCATCATTCTCGGCGAAATCCTGCCCAATGTGGCGCCGCAGCTCATCGTGGTCGCAACCGTCGAAGCCGCCAGCGCCATCCTGCTGGAGGCCGCCCTGTCCTTCCTCGGCCTCGGCGTGCAGCCGCCCTTGCCCTCCTGGGGCCTCATGATCTCGGAAGCCAAGAATTTCATGTTCTTCTCGTTCTGGCTCATCGCCATCCCCGGCACCGCATTGGCCGTCCTCGTGCTGGCCATCAACATGATCGGCGACGGCCTGCGCGACGTCACCGCGCCGGAGGGCCGCTCGTGAGCGCGCCCGACATCGTTCTCGACGTCGAGGGGCTCACCGTCGACCTGCCGGTCGCCGCCGGTACCCTGCATGCCGTGCGCGGCATCTCCTTCCAGATCGCCCGTGGCGAGACGCTGTGCCTGGTCGGCGAATCCGGCTGCGGCAAGTCGATGACCGCCTTCTCCATCATGGACCTGCTGCCGCCGCGCGCCGTGCGCAAGGCCTCGCGCCTCGTCCTCGACGGGGAAGACCTGATCGGTGCCGGCCCGCAGCGCTGGAACGCCCTGCGCGGCGACCGCATGGCCATGATCTTCCAGGAGCCCATGACGGCGCTGAACCCGGCCTACATGATCGGTGACCAGCTCACCGAGCATCACCGGCTGCACAAGGGCTCATCGGCAGCCGAGGCCCGCGAGCGGGCGGTGTTCCTGCTCGACAAGGTCGGCATCGCCAATGCCGGCCAGCGGCTGACCCAGTATCCGCACCAGCTCTCAGGCGGCCTGCGCCAGCGCGTCATGATCGCCATGGCGCTGATGTGCGGACCGGACCTGCTGGTCGCCGACGAGCCGACCACCGCGCTCGACGTGACCATCCAGGCGCAGATTCTGCGCCTGCTGCTCGACCTTCAGCAGGAATTAGGCATCGCGCTGCTTCTGATCACCCACGATCTCGGCGTCGTGGCCCGCATGGCCCACAGGGTGGCCGTCATGTATGCCGGCGAGATCGTCGAGACCGGCACGTCCGACGAGGTCTTCGGCGCGCCGAAACACCCCTATACCCACGGCCTGATGGAATGCATCCCGGTGCCGGGCCGCACCCTGCCGGGCGACCGGCTCGGATCGATCCCCGGCGTGGTGCCCTCGCTGGTCGGCGACATTTCCGGCTGCGTCTTCCGCACCCGCTGCGCGATGGCCGACGCGGCCTGCGCCGGCGAGGTGCCCTGGCGCAGCCAAGGCGCCCATGGCTGGTCCTGTCTCAAGGTGGCGGCATGAGCCGCCGGTCAGCCGAGCCAGCCCGCTGGCACGCCGAGCGCTACGGCGAGCCTTGCCAGCGTCTCGGGCGAGGCCCCCTTGGCTCCACTCTCGATCTCGCTGACGAAGCCCTGATTGATGCCGGCAGCCTCGGCAAGCGCCGACTGCGTCAAACCGCGCCACTGGCGCACAGCCTTGACGAGGCTGGCGCCGGAAAGGACCGCAGCCGAGACTTCGGAGGGCAGGGGCTGCTCGGCGCGTGCCTCGGCGGCCAGCAGCAACGTCATCCGGTCCTCTGCGTCCTCGTCGCCGAGGCGGGCGAGCAGGGCGTCGTAGTCCCGGCGACTGATGACGACCAGTTCCTCGCCACTGTCCGTATGGATGATCTGAACGGTCATGGGTCGCCTCTCCTAGCGATAGATGTCGCGCCGGTGCCCCAGCGCCAGAACGGTGATTGCGGTCGGCGTCTCATCGAAGATGATCCGGTAGTCGCCGACCCGCAGCCGAACGGTTGGTGTTCCGACCATGGCCTTGGTGTCACTCGGCTTGCCCAGCGCATAGCCAGCCAGGGCCTCGACCAGAGCTGTCCTGTCAGGCTCCGCAATCCGATCCAGCGACCGGGCGGCCATAGGAGCCAGTACAACGGTCTTCATAGCGGCAATATCGCACGATCTGGCGATATCGCCAAGACGATCAATTCCAAGGTGGCGGCATGAGCGCGCTTCTGACCATTTCGGGCGTGTCGCGCACCTTCAAGGTGAGCCAGGGCCTGTTCGCGAAGACGAAGACCCTGCATGCGGTGAACGGCATCGACCTCACCGTCGAGAAGGGCGAGGTGCTCGGCATTGTCGGCGAGTCCGGCTGCGGCAAGTCCACGCTGGCCAAGATGGTGCTCGGCCTGCTGCCGGCCACCGCCGGGACGATTGCCCTAGACGGCAAGGACATGCGTGCGCTGGACCGCAAGGCGGTGGCGCGGCGCATCCAGCCGGTGTTCCAGGATCCTTATTCCTCGCTGAACCCGCGCAAGACGGTGGCGTCCATCGTGGCCTTTCCGCTGGTGGTCCACGGCATCGGCACGGCCGAGGAGCGGCGCCAGAGGGCGCTCGCCATCCTCGACAAGGTCGGCCTGCCCAAGCGCTTCGCCGATCGCTATCCGAACCAGCTTTCCGGCGGCCAGCGCCAGCGGGTGGCGATCGCACGCGCCCTCGTCATGGAACCGGAACTGGTCGTCTGCGACGAGCCGACCTCGGCGCTCGATGTGTCCGTGCAGTCGCAGATCCTCAACCTGCTTCTGGACCTGCGCCGCGATTTCGGCCTCACCTATGTCTTCATCTCCCACAACCTCGCCGTGGTCGAGCACATCGCCACGCGCGTGGCCGTCATGTATCTGGGACGGGTGGTGGAACTCTCGGAGACGGCCGCCCTGTTCCGCGAGCCGCGCCATCCCTATACCCGCGCGCTGCTCGACTCGGTTCTCACCCCGGAGCCCGGCCGCGGCATTCCCGAGACCGGCCTTGGCCTGGCCTTCCCCGATCCGCTCAACCCGCCGCCGGGCTGCGCCTTCCACCCGCGCTGCGCCCATGCCTTCGGGCCCTGCCGGACGACGGAGCCGCGCAACCTTGCCACCGGGCATGGCCTTGTCGCATGCCACCTCCACGATCCGGACATGGCCCGGCAGGCGGCGTGAGCTAGTCTCCGTCACAGCCTCCAGACCCAGAGCCCGCCCATGACCCGCGCTGCCGCCGTCGCCGCCGCCCACCAGATGTTCGACGACGGCCGCCTCAAGGCGATCTTCGCCCGCCGCATCGCCATTCCGACCGAGAGCCAGAACCCGGCGCGCGCGCCCGATCTCGGGCGCTATCTCACCGGGGAGATGCAGCCCTCTCTGGAGTCCATGGGGTTCTCCTGCCGCATCCTCACCCACCCCAACGCCAGGGGTCCGTTCCTGCTGGCGGAACGGATGGAGGATCCGGCCCTCGTGACCGTGCTCGGCTACGGCCATGGCGACGTCATTGCCGGGTTGGAGGGCCAGTGGAAGGACGGCCGCGACCCCTGGACGCTCGATGATACCGGCGACACCTGGTACGGCCGCGGCGTGGTCGACAACAAGGGCCAGCACGCCATCAATATCGAGGCGCTGCGCTCCGTGCTGGAGACCCGTGGCAAGCTTGGCTTCAATGTCCGCTATCTCATCGAGATGGGCGAGGAGGTGGGCTCCGCCGGCCTGCATGATCTCGCCCGCGACAACCGCGACCTGTTCCTGGCCGACGTGCTGATCGGCTCGGACGGCCCGCGCATGACCGCCGAACGTCCCACCCTCTGCCTCGGCTCGCGCGGGGCCTACCGCATCGACCTCACCATCAATGCCCGCGAGGGCGGCCACCATTCCGGCAATTGGGGCGGCCTCTTGTCGAACCCGGCCGTTCGCCTCGCTCACGCGATCTCCACCATCATCGGCCCGACCGGCCAGGTGCGGGTTCACGAGCTTCTGCCGAAGGACATGCCGGATTCCGTGAAGCGCGCGCTGTCCGACATCCAGCCGGCGAGCATTCCCGGCGGACCCCAGATCGATCCCTGGTGGGGCGAGGCGGGCTTCACCCCGGCCGAGAAGGTCTATGGCTGGAACACGTTCGAGGTTCTGGCGCTTGGCGCCGGCGACATTTCCAATCCGCAGAACGCGGTGCCGCCGGCGGCCCGGGCCGTCTGCCAGATCCGCACGGTCGTGGGCTCCGACCCGGACGGTTTCATTCCGGCCCTTCGTCGCCACCTCGACCGCCATGGTTTTCCCGATGTCGAGGTTTCAAGCGGCCGCGACGTCGCCTTCAAGGCCACGCGCACCGATCCCGACCATCCCTGGGTCCAGTGGGCCGCCGCCTCCATCGCCGAGACGACCGGCAAGAAGCCGGCGGTGATCCCCAATGCCGGCGGTTCGCTGCCCAACGACGTCTTCGCCGAGATCATCGGCATGCCGACCATCTGGGTGCCCCATTCCTATCCGGGCTGCTCGCAGCATGCCCCCAACGAGCATGTGCCGGCCGCGCTGGTCCGCGAGGCCATCGGGCTCATGGCCGGGCTTTACTGGGATCTCGGCGCGGGCACGCATCCGAAGCTTGCACGCTGAGACGGTGCGCGGGACCGCAGAGAAAGGCCCCACCCGCACCCTCCCCGCTGTGCGGAGAGGGGGGGACTACCGCGCGGTGCATCGCCTGCCACCCTCGTGCCTGGCGCGACCGCCGACATGCGGACGGGACGCCGAAGTCTCCCTCTCCTCGCTCAGCAAGGGGAGGGTGCGGGTGGGGTCACTTTTCCGCTGGACCGGGCGGGCAGACATTGGCGTTGCGGATTCGCGTGGACCGAGATGATGGGTGAAACATGCCGGACCCAGGAGCGCCCATGACGGCCAGCGCACCCGACGTCGCCATTATCGGCGGCGGCATGGTGGGCATGGCGACGGCACTCGCCTGCCTGTCCCGCGGCCTCTCGGTTGCGCTGATCGACCCCGGCGGCATCCGCAATGCCACGAGCTACGGCAATGCCGGCGTCATCTCGCGCGGCTCGCTGTTCCCGGTGGCAGCCCCCGGCCTGCTGAAGAAGCTGCCGCGCTATGCGCTGAACCGCGACAACGCCATCCGCATCGACTACGGCTCGCTGCTCGCGGTCATGCCCTGGCTGCTCGCCTTCATGCGCCGCTGCAACGAGGCCTCCTGGCGCGAGGCCGCCGCCGCCCTCGATCCGCTCTGCGCTGCCGCCTTTGACGAGCACTGGCGCGTGGCCGGCGAGATCGGCGCGCAGGACCTCATCATCCGCCGTGGCTGGATGAAGCTCTACCGCAGCGAGGAGGCTTTTGCCGGAACCGCCCTCGAACGCGAGATCCTCGCCCAGTACCGCGTCGGCTTCGAGGTGATCGACGGTGCCGAACTGCCCCAGTTCGAGCCGGCCCTGAAGCGGCGCTTCGCAAAGGCCATCTGGCACACCGAGACCGGTTCCGTGCTCGACCCCGGCGGGCTGGTTCAGGCCTACGAGGCGGCCGCGCGCGACCGTGGCGTCACGATCGTGCCGGGGCGGGCCGTGAATGTGGTCGAGGACGGCGACGGCGCCAGGGTGCTGCTGGATGGCGGCGGCGAGATCCGCGCGGCGACGGTGGTGGTGGCCACGGGTGCCGCCTCGCACGATCTGACCCGCGCCATGGGCTACCGCTTTCCGCTGGCCGCGGAACGGGGCTACCACCGCCACTTTGCGGATGCCGGCGAGCACCGGCTGTCCCGGCCGGTCTATGACACCGGCGGCAGCTATATCATTGCGCCGATGAATGCCGGCCTGCGCGTCCTCTCCGGCGTGGAACTCGCCCGCCGCGATGCGCCGCCGAACCTTTCCCAGATCGAGGCTGTGGAGCAGGAGGCGCGCCAGACGGTGGCCGTCGGCGCGGCGGTCGAGCCCGGCCCCTGGCACGGCTCCAGGCCCTCGACCCCCGACGGCCTGCCGGTGATCGGCCGGGCGCCGCGTCACCCCCACGTCGTGTTTGCCTTCGGCCACGGCCATATCGGCCTGTCCACCGGGCCGATCACCGGGCGGGTCGTGTCCGAACTCGTCGCCGGCGCGCCGACATCAATTCCCATCGCACCCTTTGCACCGACGCGCTTCGGCGCCTGAGGCTCCCGGGGTGACGCGCTGGCGATCCTGTGCAAGCTTCGCGCCCCCCCACCGCACAAGACCGGCCCATGCTGCCTGACATCCGCGATTTCGATGCCCTGACCCGTGCGTTCCGCTGGACCGTGCCGGAGCGCTACAATATCGGCACCGATATCTGCACCCGCTGGGCACTCACCGATACCGGCCGCATCGCCATCCTGTGGCGCAAGCCCGACGGGCGCGTCGAGCCCGTCACGTTCGGGCGGCTGGAGGATGCGTCCAACCGCCTCGCCAATGTGCTGGTGGCCCGGGGCATCCGGCGCGGCGACCGTGTGGCGCTGGCGCTGGGGCAGGGGGCTGCCGCCGCCATCGCCCATGTCGCGATCTACAAGATGGGCGCCGTGGCCGTGCCGCTGGCGGCGGTGTTCGGCACGGATGCGCTGGCCTATCGCCTGTCCGATTCCGGCGCGCGGGCGCTCATCACCAATGCCGAGGGCCTGGCCAAGCTCGACCAGATCCGCGACGGCCTCGGCGACCTCGCCCTGGTCCTGTCGGTCGATGGCGCCGCTTCGGACGGTGTCGCCGGCTTCTACGAGAGCCTGGAGAGAGCCTCGCCCGCCTTTGTGCCGGTCGACACCGCTGCCGACGACCCGGCCATGATGATCTACACCTCCGGCACCACCGGCCAGCCCAAGGGGGCCCTGCACGGTCACCGCGTGCTGCTCGGCCACCTGCCGGGAATCGAATTGCCCCACGAGTTCTTTCCCCAGCCCGGCGACCGCATGTGGACGCCGGCCGACTGGGCCTGGGCCGGGGGGCTGCTCAATGCCCTGCTGCCCGCGCTGCATTTCGGCGTGCCGGTGGTCGCCCACAAGTTCGACAAGTTCGACCCGGACGACGCGTTCGCGCTGATGGCCGCCATGGAGGTGCGCAATTCCTTCGTGCCGCCCACCGCGCTGCGCATGCTGCGGGCGGTGGAGAACCCGCGGGCGCGCTATCCGCTCCGGCTTCGCACGCTCGGTTCCGCGGGCGAGACGCTGGGTGCGGAGACCTATGACTGGGCCGAGGCGGCGCTCGGCCTCACCGTCAACGAGGCCTATGGCCAGACCGAATGCAATCTCGTCATCGGGTCGTCGGCTGCCCTCGGCATCTCGAAGGCGGGAGCCATCGGCAAGCCCATCCCGGGCCACCGGGTCGGCATCGTCCGGCCGGACGGCAGCGAATGTGCGCCCGGCGAACAGGGCCAGATCGCCGTCATGCGGCCGGACCCGGTCATGTTCCTGGAATACTGGAAGCGCCCGGAGGCGACGGCCGAGAAGTTCATCGGCGACTGGATGACCACCGGCGATCAGGCGGTCCGGGACGATGAGGGTTATATCCGCTTCGTCGGCCGCGACGACGACGTCATCACCTCGGCCGGCTACCGGATCGGCCCGGGCGAGATCGAAGACTGCCTGATCCGGCATCCGGCCGTGGCGCTTGCCGCGGCTGTCGGCAAGCCGGACCCGGTGCGCACCGAGATCGTCAAGGCCTTCGTGGTGCTGAAGCGCGGGGTCGCTCCCTCCGAGGTTCTCGCCGACGACATCCGCGATTTCGTGCGAACGCGCATGTCGGCCCATTCCTACCCGCGCGAGGTGGCCTTCATCGACGAACTGCCGATGACCACGACCGGCAAGGTCATCCGCCGTCTGTTGCGCGAGCAGGTGTGAGGCGGCGGCTCAGCGCCTGAGCAGGCGCTTGGCAAGGGCCCGGCCGGCAATCGTCGCGCGCCGGAACGCCACCGCCGCATGGAAGACCGGTCCGGCGGCCAGCGGCCTGACCGCGATCAGGCAATGGCCGATGCCGAGCCGGCCCGGCCACAGCCGGTCGATCATCGAATGTCCCGGCACCGCGCAGGAATCGACGAGCGCCGTGCGGCCATCCGCCATCAGCGCGGCGCCGAGGCGCTGCGACAGCAGCACGCCTGGCGAAAAGCGGGCGAGGCCCTCGTCATAGGCCGTCTTCCAGTACCAGGCACGGTCTCCGGCGAGCAGCGTCACGGTGCCGGCAACCGGCCGGCCATCCAGCGCCAACAGGTCGATGCGCGCGGCATTCTCGGCCAGCAGGGCCGACAGGGCCTCGCAGAAGAAGCCGCGGGCGGCCTCGGCCTCCGCCATGGCGGTTCCTTCCCGGCCCTTCCAGCCGGCCGCCTCCAGCGCGAGGAAGCCGGATATGGCGGCGCCATGCGGATGGCCGCACGCGGTCGACAGGTCGCAGACGCTGCCCTGCTCGGCGAGCCGGCGGGCAAGGCGCCGCATCTCCTTGGACGGACCCGGCGGCGGAGCCGTCAGGGCCGCGCGCCGGTGCGCGGCGATCCGCTCGCAGGTCCGGCCCGTCTCGGTCGCGACGTCGGCAAGGACCGCGGCGAAGGCGCCGTCCGGCAGATGGCTCGCCTCGAGCGCGGCGCAGCGGCGCCCGGCGAGGGCCGCCATCAGCGCCTCGATCACGGCGCGTTCCTCGCCGGCCGCGATCAGCGGCTGCGACAGGGGCGCATAGGCATGGGACCAGAGCCTGAAAACGCGTCCGCCAAGACCGGACCGGCCGGCCACGAACCCGACCAGCCGCTCGCCCCGATGGAAGGCGAAAGCGCCAAGGCCAGGTCCGGGATCGACGCCTCTGGCGGCAAGGGCGAAGGCGGGCGTGAGGAAGACGTTGGGCTCGCTGGCCGCGGCAAGACGGCGCCAGTCACCGGCCAGTGCGGCCCAGTCCGCGGCGGGGACCCAGGTCGAGGCGAGCGGATCGCGCTCGCCGTCCAGACGGCCTGCGTCGAGATCCGGCTGGAGGGACGGTGCCGAAACCGTCCGGCGACCGGCGAGGGTTGGCGCGGCGGGGCTCATTCGGCGGCAACCGGCTGGCGGCGCGACCAGAGGGCGCCGGCAAGGTTGAGGCGGGTCGCCGTAACCGCAAACAGCAGGACCGATTCGACGCTCAGCGCCGTCGCGGTCGCGATGGCCGCCCCCATCATGCCAAGCGGCGGGATGAGGACGAGGCAGAGGATCACGGCAATGGCGAAGGCCCCCGCATAGATCGCGGCACAGATGCCCTGGTGCCCGGACATGACCAGCAGCCGTTCGACCGGACCCACGGCCGCACGCGCCAGCAGGCCGACCGAGACCACGAACATGGCCGGGTAGCCGGCAAGATAGTCCGGCCCGAACAGCGACAGGAACGGCCTGCCGAGCGCCAGGATGACGATGGTCGCCGCCAGCGAGGGGAAGAACGTCCAGCGGATGGAGACTGCCAGGAACGCCGCCATTTTCTGCCGGTCGCCGGCCTCGTGATATTCGCTGAACCGGTGGGCGGCCGCGGCCGCGACCGCAAAATAGATGAAGGCGACGAGGGCCAGCGTCTTCACCGCTGCCCAGTAGACCGCAACCTCCTCCGGCCCGCGCAGCCGTTCCAGCAGCACGACGTCGGTATAGGTGAGGGCGAGATAGAAGGTCTCCACCACGAAGATCGGCAGCGAGACCTTCAGCCAGATCCCGGTCTCCCTGCGCTGTGGTCCGGGCGGCAGGCGTTCGCCGAGCCGGCGCCCGAGCAGCCACCACTGGACGAGGGCGGCGACCCAGGTTGCAACCAGCGCGCAGGCCATGGCGGTGACGGCATTGGCGGCAAAACCCAGGCCATGGCCGAGCGCCATGCCGCCGAGCAGCACCATCGGGCGGATCAGATAGGGCGGGCCGAGGGCAAGGTCGGTCCAGTTGTAGGAGCGGGCGATGCCGTCCTGGATGTCGGTGACGACGAACATGGGCAGGCACAGCGCGGCGAGCGCCAGCGGCATGACCATGGGCTGCGACAGAAACGAGCCGAACTGCCAGAGGGCGGCAAGGCCGGCCATGGCGACGACGGTCGCGATGATCAGACCCGCCCGCCGCGCCCCGCTGATGAACCCGCGCAGGCCCGCCTCGTCGCCGCGCTCGACATAGAGCGGCACAAAGCGCTGGGCGGCGGAGGCAAGCCCGGCATTGGCGAAATGGCCGATCAGCAGCACCCAGACCCAGACCGCCACATAGGTGCCGAACGCCGAGGAGCCCATCCAGCGCGCCATCAACACCTGGCTCACATAGGCGATGGCGGCGCTGGCGACCCGGATCAGGAAGGCTGCGCCCGCCATCCGCTGGGCGACCGATGTGTCCGAGCGGTCGGTGAGCAGGGCCTTCAGGCGCGCGACGATGCCTGCGGGCGACAGCAGCGTCTTCGCGCCGCGCCCCATCTGCGCCTCTTCCGACCCCATCACCGACACGGCATGGCTTTCCCGTCGGCCCTCCCGCACGAGGGCCATCGGCTCTGGATACGCCCTGCGGGCTTAAGAAACGGTTGGAACCGGCCGGCCCGCCTGCCGTCACCCGGTGTTCAACGGCGCCAAATTCGTCTAGTCCTCGCCCATGAGCGATCATATCGACAGCACCCCGGTCCTGGCGACCATCCGAACCCCCGGACCGGGGGGGCGGCCATGAAGGGCCGTGGCAAGCCACCCGGACGCGGCGGCCCCGGCAAGCGCCCGGCCGGCCCCGGAAAGCGTCCGGCCGGTTCCGGAGCGGCACGACCGCGGCCCCCCTCCAGAGGCGCGGACGCCAGGGACGGCGCGCCCGACAGGCCTGTCCGCAGCCGCCCGGCTGCCGGCGCGCCGACGAGCCGCGGGCAGGGGAGCCGGGAGGACACCGTTCGCAAGGCTCCGCTGCATGCCGGGCGCCCGCGTCGTGGTGCTCCCGCTGCCGCCGGCCGCGAGCGCCAGCCGGAGCGCGACGAGGGCTTTCGCAGCTTCGACGAAGCACCGCGCCGCCGCCGCGACAGCGACTGGGATATCGAGGGTGGCGAAAGGCCATGGCAGGCCGACGCGGAACTTGAGGACCTCGACCTGGACGCGCTGGACGACGAGACGGGGGACGACCAGGCGGGAGACGACGAGGGACTGGACGAGCCGAGGCCGGACCCGCGCGGTCGGGGCGATGCGGAGGCGGCGCCCTCCCGACGGCCTGCCGCCCGCCAGCCGGCGTCCTCGCGGCGCCCTGTTCCGCAGGCCGGCCCGACCCGCGCCGAGCTGAAGGCCGCGGCCACGGCGACCTTCCAGTCCGGCGTGCAGACGCTTGCCGTCACGGCGGACGAGGACGACATGCGCGTCGACCGGTTCCTGGCCGCGCGCTTTCCGCAGCTTTCGTTCAGCTACATCCAGCGCATCGTCCGCAAGGGCGAACTGCGCGTGAACGGCCGCCGCGTCGAGACCAAGGACCGGCTGGAAGCCGGGCAGGCAGTGCGCGTGCCGCCGCTCAAGCTCGATCAGCCGCGGCCGGTCGCGAACAGGGCGCAGGACGACGTGCTGGCCTTCCTCGCCTCGATCACCCTCTACGAGGATGCCGACGTGCTCGTGCTCGCCAAACCCGCGGGCCTCGCCGTGCAGGGCGGTTCGGGCATGAAGAAGCATGTCGACGGCATGCTTGCCGCCCTGACCGACAAGGACGGCCAGCGTCCCCGCCTCGTCCATCGTCTCGACAAGGACACGTCGGGCTGCCTCCTCGTCGCCAAGTCGCGCTTTGCCGCCGCGGCACTGGCCAAGACGTTCCGGTCCCGCGCGGCCCGCAAGATCTACTGGGCAGTGGTCGCCGGCGTGCCGAAGCCGCGCCAGGGCCGCGTCTCCACCTATCTGGCCAAGGACGAGCGCGCCGACGAGAGCGTCATGCGCATCGCCCGCCACGGCGAGAAGGGGGCGACCCACGCGGTCAGCTATTATGCCGTCATCGACACCATGGCGCAGAAGCTCGCCTGGCTGTCGATGAAGCCGGTCACCGGCCGCACCCATCAATTGCGCGTCCATGCCGCCGAGATCGGCTATCCGATCATCGGCGACCCGAAATATTTCGACGTCGAGAACTGGGACCTGCCCGGCGGCATCCAGAAGAAGCTGCACCTGCATGCCCGCCGCATCGTGGTGCCGCACCCGAGGGGGAAGGGGACGATCGACATCTCGGCGCCCTTGCCCGCGCATATGGAACAGACCTTCAACCTGCTCGGCTGGGATGCCTCGCGCTATGATCCCATCGTCGAGGCGCCGGAGGAGTGATGTCGCTGACCGGCTGGATCTATGTCACGGCGGCGATCACGATCCTGCTGCTGGTGGCGATCGTCATGGTCACGCGGCGCGTGATCCGCACCGTGCCGGGCGCCGGCGTCGATGCCCGCGCCATCGGCGAACTGGTCGCGGAACTGCGCCGCTCGAACGATCTCGCCGAGCGGCGCCTCGCGGCGCTGGAGGCGCGCGTCGAGGCCCTGGAAGGGCGCGGAATCAGGCAGGGCGGCGCGTGAAGCTCGTCATTTTCGATTGCGACGGCACGCTGGTCGACAGCCAGCACCTGATCGTTGCCGCCATGGCCGGGGCCTTTGCCGGGGTCGGGCGCGTGCCGCCGCCGCGCGCGACGACCCTGTCCGTCGTCGGCCTTTCGCTGGTCGAGGCCTTTTCGGAGCTCGTCGGGCCGGACGATCCGGCGATCCCCGCCCTGATCGAGGGCTACAAGGGCTCGTTCCAGGCGCTGCGCGCCGATCCCGCCGCAACCGAGCCGCTGTTCTCCGGGGCGGCCGAAGCTGTGCGGGCGCTGGCCGCCCGCGACGACGTGCTGCTGGGGATCGCCACCGGCAAGTCGCAGCGCGGCGTGCGCGTGGTGCTCGGCCACCACGGATTGTTCGACCTGTTCTCGACCATCCAGACAGCCGATGACGCGCCGTCCAAGCCGCACCCCGCGATGATCGCGCAGGCAATGGCCGCCGTCGGCGCCAGTCCGCACGAGACTGTCATGATCGGCGACACGACCTTCGACCTCGCCATGGCGCAGGCGGCCGGGGTCGCCGCCATCGGCGTCTCCTGGGGCTATCACCCGCGTGCGGCCCTTGCAGGTCTTGCCCCCGACCTGCTGATCGACGGCTATGGTGCCCTGCTGCCTGGCCTCGACGCGATCTGGAGCGGGCGGTCGCGTGCTGCCGGAGGCTCGCCATGACCAAAACCCTGTTCGACGACTGGTTTCCGACCGGCCAGGACCCCGCCGCCTACGATCCGGTGGCGGCCTCCCGGCAGGCCATGAAGCCCTCCTGGCCCAAGCGCTTCTACCGCCAGGCGACGGCGGGCGAGGGGCCGGATGGCTGGCGCCTGCTGCTCGACGGCCGGCCGGCGAAGACGCCGGGACGCAGGCCCTTTGCCCTGCCGACCCGCGCGCTCGGCGAGGCGGTGGCGGTGGAATGGGACGAACTGGGCGAGGTGATCGACCCCTTGCGCATGCCGGTGACACGCATCGTCAATTCGATCATCGATGGCGTCGCTCCGGATCCGGGCCCCGTCGCCGACGACATCGTCAAATATGCCGGCTCGGACCTCATCTGCTACCGGGCCGATGGTCCGGACGGCCTCGTCGCCCGGCAGGCGGCGACATGGGACCCGGTGCTGGCCTGGTCGCGCGAGGCGCTCGGCGCGCGCTTCATCCTGTCGGAAGGCGTCATGTTCGTCGCCCAGCCGGATGCGGCCATCGCGGCGATCCGGGCGGCGCTGCCGTCCGATCCCTGGCGGATCGGCGCCATGCATGTCGCCACCACGCTGACGGGATCGGCTCTGCTGGCACTGGCGCTTGAGCGCGGCCACCTGACAGCGGAAGAGGCCTGGCTGGCCGCCCATGTCGACGAGGACTTCCAGATATCGCAATGGGGCGCCGACGAGGAGGCCGCCGGCCGCCGGGCGGCGCGCGAGCGCGAGATGATGGCGGCGGCAAAGGTGATGGCCTGTCTGTGACATTGCCGGGAAACACGGCGGGGGCCTTTAGCACGCCATGAGCCGGCGAAGCGCCGGCACGGGGGGAGCAGGTCCATGAAGGTCACACTTGATCTGGCCAAACTGGTCGAAGACGGCCACCTGACGGCGGCTGAAGCCGAGCGACTGAAGGGCTTTGCCGCGCAGGGCACCGGCCAGACGGCGATGAACATCCTGGTCGGTTTCGGCGTCGTGGCCGTGTCGCTGGGCGTGATGGGCATGGTGCCGCAGCCGGTCGTGGCCGTCGTCCTCGGCGCCCTTCTGGCGTCCGTCGGCTTCGGGTTCATCCTGCAGGGCCAGAAGACCTGGTCGATCCTGGCCAACATCTGCCTGCTGACCGGCTGCCTCATGCTGGCTGCCGGGGTCATGTTCATGACCAAGGGGTCGCCGATCGCGCTCCTGGCGATCACGGCCATCCTGATTGGTGGAGGCATCGCGGCAAAATCCGGCCTCCTGATCGCGCTCGCAGTGCTGTGCCTGTCGGCCGCCATTGGCGCGCGGACGAGCTATGCCCATGCGACCTATTTCATCGGCGTGCGCCAGCCCCTTCTGACCGTTCTGCTGTTCTCGGGGCTGGCCCTTGCCGCCTATCAGGCTTCGCTGCGGCTGGCTGCCGACCATGCCCGCCTTGCCATCACGGCGGCGCGCACCTCGCTGCTGCTGGTCAATCTCGGCTTCTGGATCGGCACCCTCTGGGGCGACCGCCTGACCTGGCTGTCCGACCAGTTCGACCCGTCGCGCTACTGGCTGAGCGTGCCGGCCGTCGTCTTCTCGCTGGTCTGGGCCGCGGCGCTTGTCGCAACCGGCCTGTGGGCGGCCCGCGCCAATCGACCCTGGGTGCTGAACGTGGTCGCGGTCTTCGGCGCCATCCACTTCTACACCCAGTGGTTTGCCAAGCTCGGCCCCAATCCGTTCTCCGTGATGATCGCCGGCCTGATCACGCTGGCGCTGGCCATCGGCATCTGGAAATACAACCAGGGCAAGACCATCCCGGCGTGAACGGCGCGTCTATCCGCCGATCCGGCCGAGATGGGTATCCTTGAAGCCGGACGGCTCCTTCAGGCCGTAGCCGAGCGCCCGGTCGAAGCCGATATGGGCGAGCCAGATCAGCGCGACGGCGGTCGCGAGCGGCCCCTGCATGGCAAGCCCGGCAATGGCCAGCGCCAGGGGCAGGGCGGTGGTGTGGACCAGATTGTAGCCGAGCGCGCCCAGTCTCGGCCCCGCGAGATAAGCCGCCATGCCGAGGTCCGGCGCAAGAAACAGGAACGCGAACAGCCACCACGACTGGCCGGTCCACCAGAAGCCGGCGGCGGCGGCAAGGGCCAGCGCAGCGCCTTCAAGGCGAAGGATCGCGCGTGTGGCGCCTGTCGGAGGGTGGTCTGTGCTCATCGGTGAGCGCCCGTGCGTTGCAGTGTCATCGGTCTCATCGTCCGAAAAGCGCCGCCGCAATGGAAGCGGCCGCGGCCACGGCGCCGAAGGCATAGATGGCCCGCGCGCCCATCGCGTGAATGGCGGCCGCCGCGCCGAGGCACATGCCAAGCGCGATCAGGGCGATCAGCAAAGCGAGATCGTGGGTCGCGCGCTGCCACAGCGCCAGGCCATAGCTGCCGACGAAGAGGATCGGGGCGCTGACGACCAGCGCCCCTACAACGCGCCGGTTGACCAGTGGATTGTCCCATTGCTCATGCATGGGCCATGAGACCAGCAGCACGGCGCATCTGTCCAGCGCCCATCCTCCGTCAGTCTCATTGGTTGGCGCGGAGCTTGCGTGCTATGCGCACGGACTGGCTCGATACGAGGGGCGGGGGTTCATCCCCGGCGGATTCATGAAGGATGTGCTCGAACGGCTCGAAGACCGTCGTGCGGAGGCCCGCCTCGGCGGCGGCGAAAAGCGCATCGCCGCGCAGCACGCGCGCGGCAAGCTGACCGCGCGCGAACGCATCGAGCTGCTGCTCGACCGCGGCTCGTTCGAGGAGTTCGACATGTTCGTGCAGCATCGCTGCGCGGATTTCGGCATGGAGAAGTCCCACATCCCCGGCGACGGTGTTGTCACGGGCTGGGGCACCGTGAACGGGCGGACGGTCTTCGTCTTCTCCAAGGACTTCACCGTGTTCGGCGGATCGCTCTCCGGGGCCCATGCCGCCAAGATCACCAAGATCCAGGACATGGCGCTCAAAGCCCGTGCGCCGGTCATCGGCCTGTTCGACGCGGGCGGCGCCCGAATCCAGGAAGGTGTCGATGCGCTCGGGGGTTACGGCGAAGTCTTCAGGCGGAATGTGATCGCGTCCGGGGTCATTCCGCAGATTTCGCTGATCATGGGCCCCTGCGCCGGCGGCGATGTCTATTCGCCCGCAATGACCGATTTCATCTTCATGGTGAAGGACACGAGCTACATGTTCGTGACCGGGCCGGACGTGGTGAAGACCGTCACCAACGAGGTCGTCACCGCCGAGGAACTGGGCGGCGCCTCGGTCCACGCCGTCAAGTCCTCGGTGGCGGACGGGGCTTACGAGAACGATCTGGAGGCGCTGCTCCAGATGCGCCGGCTGATCGATTTCCTGCCCTCGAACAACACCGAGGGGCCGCCGGAACTGCCGTCCTTCGACCAGCCGGACCGGATCGACATGTCGCTGGACACGCTGGTCCCCGACAATCCGAACAAGCCCTACGACATGAAGGAACTGATCCGGAAGATGGTCGACGAGGGCGACTTCTTCGAGATCCAGCAGACCTTCGCACAGAACATCGTCACGGGCTTCGGCCGCATCGAGGGACGCACGGTCGGCATCGTCGCCAACCAGCCGATGGTCCTGGCCGGCGTGCTCGACTCGGATGCCAGCCGCAAGGCCGCGCGCTTCGTGCGCTTCTGCGACGCTTTCTCGATTCCGATCGTCACCCTGGTCGACGTGCCCGGCTTCCTGCCCGGCACGAGCCAGGAATATGGCGGCCTGATCAAGCACGGCGCCAAGCTGTTGTTCGCCTATTCCCAGTGCACCGTGCCGCTGGTCACCATCATCACGCGCAAGGCTTTTGGCGGCGCCTATGACGTGATGGCCTCAAAGCATGTCGGTGGCGACCTCAACTATGCCTGGCCCTCGGCGCAGATTGCCGTGATGGGCGCCAAGGGGGCGGTGGAGATCATCTTCCGCGCCGACCTCGGCGATCCGGCCAAGATCGCCGCGCGCACGAAGGAATATGAGGAGCGCTTCCTGTCGCCCTTCGTCGCGGCCGAGCGCGGCTATATCGACGAGGTGATCATGCCGCACTCGACCCGTCGACGCGTGGCGCGCGCTTTGTCCCTGCTGCGCCACAAGGCAGCCGAAACGCCCTGGAAGAAGCACGACAACATCCCGCTCTGAGCGAAATCGCGCGACTTCGCTGGCTCGGCTGCCACGGGCAGGGCAGAAAGGCGATGTTGGCGGAGAGACGGATGGGGATCAGCGGCTGAGCGCTGGCAGACGGAACGTCGTCTCGGCGCCGACATCCCAGCCGGGCAGGGCGCTGGACAGCGCCTCGCGCGCAGCATCCAGCTGGAACGCGCGATCGCCCTCGATCGCGATCAGGCCCGACCCGGGATTGAGTTCGACGATCTTGGCGCCGCCGATCGTCGAGACGGCCGAGCGCACCTGACGCTCCTCGGTCGCCCAGTTGCGTTCCAACTCCGCCGGCGAGAGCCACCGGGTGATGACGAGAGCTTGGGTCACTGCGGAACTCCGTAGCCTTCGAAATCGAAACTTCCCAGATCGTATGCGACCGACCGGGAAACAAGCGCCTGGTACAACGCTTCAGATCGGGATGCGTTCCGCGGCGCGGACAACAGCCGCCGGTCGCGAGACAAAGCGACGGCAGCATAGCCTGCCACCGCGGGCGCCGCCATAGACGTCCCGCTCATCGCCCCCCATTTTCCCGATGGCAGCGTGGACACGATCCAGACCCCCGGTCCGGCAAAATCGATCTGCGGGCCGATATTGGAGAAGCTGGCGAGAAACACGGCCTGGTCCTGCCGCGACCGGGGATCGGCGATGAAGCCCCGGTCGGGAGCCTGCGGCGGAATCAGCCCGTCATGGCCGAGCGCGGAGACCGCGATGCAGATGGAATGGCGGGCCGGGTAGCCGACGGGCCGGCGGTACTGGTTGCCGGCGGCAGCGATGCAGACGACGCCGGCGTTCCACGCCTCCTCGATCGCCTTGCGCACCCCGTCGTCGCTCGCCGAAGGGCCGGAAATGCTCATGTTGATGATGTCGCAGCCATCCGAGACCGCAGCGCGGATCGCGTTGATGATGCTGAAATTGCTGG
Source organism: Phreatobacter sp. (assembly GCF_051860605.1). Classification (GTDB taxonomy): domain Bacteria; phylum Pseudomonadota; class Alphaproteobacteria; order Rhizobiales; family Phreatobacteraceae; genus Phreatobacter. Next base: position 43,884 of record NZ_JBHYDR010000016.1, read on the forward strand.
CGCCGCGCTCGGTGTCCTGTTTCGGGAAGACCCGGTAGGAGCGCATGACGCATTCCGGCGCGACACCTGGCAGCCCGCTGTCACGGGAGCCGACAATGCCGGCCACATGGGTTCCGTGGCCCCCCTTTTCGTCGGTGCAGGGCCCGAAATCGGAGTGATCCTCGCCCGTGACCATTCCGCGACCGCCACGCACCGCGTTTTTCAGGGCCGGATGGTCCGAATCAACGCCGCTGTCAAGGATCCCGACGGTCACGCCTTTGCCGAGCGGGCCATCCCCGCTGCCGGTATGGACGGTTCTCAGCCAGTCGCGCTGCGCGGTCGCGGCCGCGATCCCCGCGGTGTCGAGCAGAGTCGGTCCTGTATGGGGCGTCAGTCGGTATTTGGTGAGGGGAACCAGATGGAAGCCGGCGGCTCGCAGCGCCCGCTCGCCCTCGGCGGCGGCACGCACCAGCTTGGGTCCGTCATCGGCGAACGAATCGACGAACTGCACCGAGAAGGCCTTGTCCTCCCCGCGCTCCCTGGCGTGGTCGACCCAGCGATGGTCAGACGGGGAAGCCTGATGGCCGTTGAGGCGCAGCAGATGGAGCAGGTCGAGGATCTGCAGCCGTCCGGCCTCTTCGATACTGGCTGCCGTGGCCTGTGACTCGCGGTCGAGCTGAACGCCCTGCATCGGCATCATCACATAGGTTCTGGTCTTGCGCCTGATGGCTCTGGACATTGTCCGATTCCCCCTCCGCCGCGAATGGTGCGGCGGGAAGGCAATACAACCATGGAGGGAAAATCTCAAGAGATCGCTAATTGCGAGTATGACGGGCAACGGCGGAAGCCGGCTGCGGCGCTGCCCGCACTGGACTTCCGGTTCGCATCGTCTGATCCTCATCAACGACGCCGGGAACGGACAGCCCCAGGCTGGGTTGGTCCGGGCATGAACAGGAGGTCCCCCGATGTCGATCAAGACCGTTCTTCTCGCACTCATCGCAGGCGACGGCGACAAGCCGCAGGGGGCCATCGACTATGCGGTCGCGCTGGCCTCCGATCACGGGGCGCGCCTCTCTGTCGTCGTCGGGGCCATCAAGGTGCCCGTCGTGGTCTATTCGGGCGTTGCCGAGGTGCAGGCCATCGTGACCGACGAGAACGACAGCCGTTCGCAGAATGCCGACGATCTCTGCAATTCGGTGAAGCGGGCGGCCGAACTCAACGGCGTCATGGCGACGATCGAGACCGTTACGGACGCCATCGACCCGCTCTTCGCCCGCATCGGCAAGCGCGCGCGGCTTCACGACATCTCCGTCTGCGGCCGGCCGCGGCCGAACGACGTCTGGGCGACGGAACTCGCCGAGACCCTGCTCCTCTCCTCCGGCCGACCGGCCATCCTCGCCCCCGACGGCTTTGACGCGGAGCGTGCCTCCGATTCGATCGTGATCGCCTGGGACGGGTCGGCGGTCGCGGCCCGGGCCATCGGCTCGGCCATGGACTTCATCGACCGGGTCGGCGCGGTGGAAATCGTCTCGGTCCTCGGCGACCGCCATGCCGACGACCTGGTGGCGGGGGCCGATCTTGCGCCCATGCTGGCCCATCACGGCGTGAAGGTTACGGTCACCAACCTTCCCTACAGCCGCAATGTCGGCAAGACGATCGTCGAGCATGCCCAGAACACGCGCGCCCGCATGATCGTCATGGGCGCCTATGCGCATTCGCGGCTGAAGCAGATGGTTCTCGGCGGCACGACCACCACGCTGCTGCAATATTCACCCGTTCCGGTGCTGATGGCGCACTAGGCGCTGCCATCATCCGAGCTTGCGCCGGGGGCGGCCGACGGTCTCGGCAGCAAGTCGCGCGACGCCCGGCGGCTCGTCGCCGAGCGCCCTGGCCTGCGCCTCGACCGCTCGCCAGACCCTCAGCGCATTGCCCGAGACGATCCGGCCGATGGCCGCATCCGACCAGCCGCGCCGGACCAGTTCGGCAATGAGGTGGGGGAAGCGCGAGGCATCGTTAAGGTCCGGCGGGTTGGGGCCGCCATAGAAGTCCGAGCCGATGCCGATATGGGCCATGCCCGTGCGGCCGACGATATATTCGATATGCGCGCACAGTTCCGGGATCGAGCCGCGCGGCCAGGGTCCCTCGGACCTCTGCCGCTCGGTGACGGCGGCATCGATGTCGAGGCCCGGTGCCGTCTTGCCGTGCCGCTGGAGCGGCGACATCCAGCGATGGCTGGCCCGCGAGATGAAGTTCGGCACGAAGGTCGCCATCACCACGCCGCCATTGGCCTTGACCCGGTCCAGCACGTCGTCGGTGACGTTGCGCGGATGGTCGCAGAGCGCATGGGCATTGGAATGGGACCACAGGACGGGCGCCCGGGTGACGTCGAGCACGTCGTGCTGCGCCTTGGGGGAGGCATGGGCGAGATCGACCATGATGCCCAGCCGGTTGCACTCGGCGACCACCGCCCGGCCGAAATCGGCGATCCCGTCATGGCGCGCTTCATCCGTCGCCGAATCGATCCAGGCCAGCGTCTCGTTGTGGCAGAGGGTGAGGATGCGCACGCCGGCCGCGTGCCAGACCCGCAGCGGGGACAGAGAGCCTCCGAGCCCGACCGCGCTCTCCACCGACAGGACCGAGGCGATCTTGCCCGCCTTCTTCGCCCGCGCGATGTCGGACGGCCGGCGCGCCGGCAGGAACACATCCGCGTGCAGGGTCTCGATGTCGAGGCCGATGGCAATCTGCTCCAGTGTGAACCGGCCGGGGTCGGGCACGGAGGTCGGCACGAAGGCGGCGAACACCTGCGCCCCGACCCGGCCCTCGCGCAGGCGCGGAATGTCGGTGTCGCCCTCCTGATGCACCCGGTCGAGGCCATAGGCCTTCACGTCGCCGTCGGCCGCCTTGCGGATCACGAAGGGCAGGTCGTTGTGGCCGTCGAACAGGGAAAAGCGCGCCAGCAGGTCGAGGGCCTTCGCGAGGGCGGGGTCGGTCTGTGTCCGGCTGGAAGCGCTCATGCTCGGGATCTCTGGCTTTGGTGTTGCGGGCGCGGGTGCTGCGGGCGCGGCGAAACGGCCTGACGGGACACCGCGACTATGGCCGAAGTCGTCGCCCGCGACCCCTGCGCCTGACGCAACGGTCGCCGCCGGGATCGCAGGACGGCGTCAGCAAGGCGCTTCCCTCACGCCTCCGCGATGACCACCGCCGGCACGCGCTCGACCGTTACGACGCGCCCGCGCTCCATGGCGAGCGCCAGCTTGCCGTGCTTGAGGGCCAGCGCCATCTCGCCGAACAACTCGCGGCGCCAGCCCTTGAGGGCGGCGACATCGGCCTCGTCGTCCTCGGCGATGCGGTCGAGGTCGTCGGAGGTGGCGATGACCTTGGCCGCCACATGGTGCTTCTCGGCCACCATCTTGAGCATGACCTTGAGCAGTTCGACGGTTGCCGACTGCGCCTGGTTCTGCGGCCGGTGCCGCTCGATGGCCGGCAGGGTCTTCGGGTCGCGCGCGAGGCCCTGGAGGACGGCCTCCACGACAGCCGCACCGTCGCGCGAGCGCTCCCAGCCCTTCGGCGTGGAGCGCATGGCGCCGAGCGCCTCGGCGGTCTTCGGGCCGGTCATGGCAATGTCGATCAGGTTGTCGTCCTTCAGGACGCGCGAGCGCGGCACGTCGCGGGCCTGCGCCTCGCGCTCGCGCCAGGCCGCGACATCCATGAGGACGGCGAGTTCGCGCGGCTTGCGCACGCGGTTGCGGAACCGCTCCCAGGCGCGCTCGGGCTCCTGCCGGTAGGTCTCGGGCGAGGTCAGCACGCCCATCTCCTCGGCCACCCACTCGCTGCGACCGCGCTTCTTGAGTTCGCCCGTCAGCTTCACATAGACGTCACGCAGGTGGGTGACGTCGGCGATCGCATAGACGATCTGCGCCTCGCTGAGCGGCCGCTTCGACCAGTCGGTGAAGCGGCTGGTCTTGTCGAGCTGCGTGCCGTTGGTGCGCTGGACCAGCTGGTCGTAGGAAATCGAATCCCCGTAGCCGAGCACCATGGCCGCCACCTGGCTGTCGAACAGCGGGGAGGGGATGCATTTGGCCAGGTGCCAGACGATCTCGACGTCCTGCCGGGCGGCGTGGAACACCTTCACCACGTCCGGATTGACCATCAGGTCGAAGAAGGGTTGGAGGTCCATGCCCGGCGCCAGCGCATCCACCGCCACCGCCTCGTCGGGCGAGGCCAGCTGGATGACGCAAAGCTTCGGCCAGAACGTCGTCTCCCGCAGGAACTCGGTATCGACCGTGACGAAGGGGTGCTTGGCCAGACGTGCGCAGATGGCCGCCAGCTCGTTGGGGGACGTGATCAGCATCGACCCCTGCATACAGGAGATTCCAACCGTTTGCGAAGGGGCTACGTGGCGACGAAAGTCTAGCTGACGCCGAGCTGGGCCTCGATCATCGCGAGGATGCGCGGGTCGGTCGGACGCACCCGCGCCGGGAAGGCGCCAATGACCTGCCCGGACCGGCCGATGACATATTTGTGGAAGTTCCAGGTCGGGATGTCGGCCGGCCGCTGCCCCGCCACCCAGCGGTAGAAGGGATGGGCCTGAGGCCCGCGCACGCGCTGCTTGGCGGTCATCGGGAAGGTGACGCCATAGACGCCCGAACAGAATTCGGCGATCTCCCGGGCCGAGCCGCGCTCCTGGTTGAAATCGTCGGAGGGCACGCCGATGACGGTGAGGCCGCGGTCGCGGAAGCGCGTCCAGACCTGCTGGAGATCGGTATATTGCGGCGTGAAGCCACAGGACGAGGCCGTGTTGACCACCAGCAGCACGCGGCCGGCATGGTCGGCGAGCCGCAGCATGCCGCCCTCAAGCCCCTCGAAGGAATAGGCATAGGCGGTGGATGAGGACAAAGCGACGCTGGCGGATTGTGCGAGCGCGGTCCCGCTCGCCGCCAGGCCGGCAGCGGTTGCAAGGAGGGCGCGGCGGCTGAGATGGACGTGAGGCATGAGCATCTCCCGGGTTGTTCTCATTCTACCCTGCCGGGCGCCGTCCGGATGCGTCACACGCAGATGTGAGCCTGCTCCGCCGGTCTCGCTGCAAGGAGCCCCAATGGCAAGCAATTCTGCGCTGGTCGGCCATGGCGTACGGATCGGTCTCGACAGCCAGACGGTCAAATCAAGCGGGGACACGATATGGAAGCCACGAACACGCAGGACACGGCATTTGCCCGCTGGCTGCCGCTGGTGTGTTTCACCACGACGGTCGGATCGACGCTGTCCGTGCTGATCCTTCAGGCGATGGTGCGCGGCGACGGCGCGGACCTGCCGATCTTCGCGGTATTCCGCTGGATGGCAGGCTGGCTTGGCTTCACGGCTCTGCTCGCCGCCGGGGTGGTGGGCGGCATCTATCGGATGGGCCTGCTCGATCCATGGCGCTTTCACAGTTCCAGCGTTCAGGACGTCACACTGATCCTGATGGGAGCACTCATCGCGGGCCTGGTCGTCATCCTTCTTGCGAATGGCGGTGGGCTGCTGTGGGGCGGAGCGTCCATGACCATGGCGGCGGTTGGCCTGGTCCCGCTTCTGGCGGTCCGGTTGCGCGCTGGCCCGGCCGGCCGGAGCGGCCCCGGTTGAGCCGTCCGCCGCCCGGCAAGAAATCCTGCGGCGGCATTCGGACTTGAGTTGCGGGAGGACGCGGCGATCGCGCCCGTGCGCAGCGAGCGCTTCGGTCAGGACCTCAGGCGCCCTTGGCGGCTTCCCCCGCCAGAAACTTTTCCAGCCAGTGGATGTCGTATTCGCCCGCGCCGATGGCCGGGTTTCTGACCAGCGTGCGGAACAGCGGCAGGGTAGTGTCGATGCCGTCCACGACGAATTCGTCGAGCGCGCGCCTGAGCCGCGCCAGGCATTCGGTGCGCGTGCGGCCGTGGACGATCAGCTTGCCGACCAGCGAATCGTAATTGGGCGGGATCACGTAGCCCTGGTAGGCGTGGCTATCGACGCGCACGCCGATGCCGCCGGGCGGATGGAACAGGTTCAGCTTGCCCGGCGAGGGTCGGAACGTCGCCGGATGCTCGGCATTGACGCGGCACTCGATGGCATGACCGTCGATGACGATGTCCGACTGCTGCAGCGACAGCTTCTGCCCCGCGGCGATGCGGATCTGCTCGTTGACGAGGTCGACGCCGGTGATCATCTCGGTCACCGGATGCTCCACCTGGATGCGGGTGTTCATCTCGATGAAGAAGAACTTGCCGTCCTCGTAGAGGAACTCGATGGTGCCGGCGCCGACATAGCCCATGTCGGCCATGGCCTTGGAACAGACCCCGCCGATCTCGGCGCGCTGCTCGGGCGTGATCACCGGGGAGGGGCCTTCCTCCCAGACCTTCTGGTGGCGGCGCTGCAGCGAGCAGTCGCGCTCGCCCAGATGGATCGCATTGCCCTGGCCGTCGCCGAGGATCTGGATCTCGATGTGGCGCGGCCTGCCGAGATATTTCTCGATATAGACGGCATCGTCGCCGAAGGCGGCCTTGGCCTCGGTCTTCGCCGTCTGCAGCGCGACCTCCAGTTCGTCCGCCGAGCGGGCGACCTTCATGCCGCGCCCGCCGCCGCCGGCCGCCGCCTTGATGATGACCGGAAAGCCGATGTCCTTCGCGACCCGGCGGGCCTCGTCGTCGTCGGAAATGCCGCCCTCGGAGCCGGGAACGGTCGGGATGCCGAGGCGCCGGGCCGTGCGCTTGGCCTCGATCTTGTCGCCCATGATCCGGATATGCTCGGCCTTCGGGCCGATGAAGGTGATGCCGTGGCTCTCCAGGATCTCCGCGAAGCGGGCATTCTCCGACAGGAAGCCGTAGCCGGGATGGACCGCCTCGGCGCCGGTGATCTCGCAGGCCGCCAGCAGCTGCGGCACGTTGAGATAGCTCTCGCGCGCCGAGGGCGGGCCGATGCACACGCTCTCGTCGGCGAGCTTCACATGCATGGAATCGGAATCGGCGGTGGAATGCACCGCCACCGTCGCGATCCCGAGCTCCTTGCAGGCGCGCAGGACCCTGAGCGCGATCTCACCCCGGTTTGCGATCAGCACCTTCTGGAACATGGCGCTGCGCTCACTCGATGATCATGAGGGGCTCGCCATATTCCACCGGCCGCCCGTCCTCGAACAGGACGCGGGTGACGGTGCCGGCGCGCGGGGCAACGATGTCGTTGAAGGTCTTCATTGCCTCGATCAGGCAGAGCCGGTCGCCTTCCTTGACCACCGTGCCGACCTCGACAAGCGGCTTGGCGTCCGGCGAGGGCCGGCGATAGGCGGTGCCGACCATGGGCGAGGGCACGACGCCGGGATGCTTGCGCGGGTCGTCGCCGTCGGCCGCCGCCGCCGCGACCGGGGCAGCCACGGCCACGGGCGCCGCGGCCGCAACCGGCAGCGCCGGTATGGCGGGCGCCGCCACCGTCGCATGAACCGTCACCTGGCGGGCGACGCGGATCTTCAGCGACTCGATCTCGATCTCGATCTCGGTCAGGTCCGTGTCGGCCAGCACCTGGGCCAGCTCCCGGATCATCGCCGTGTCGATGGTGGATTTGCCTTTGAGCATGATGCCCTCGTCTGGGTCCCGGAGCCCGGTTGCGCTTCAGGCCTTGGCCGGAAGCGTCGCCAGGGCGGCGATGGCGAGCGCATAGCCGAGGGGGCCGAACCCCACGATGATGCCGCGCGCCACGGGTGACAGGAAGGAATGGTGCCGCACCGGCTCGCGGGCGTGCACGTTGGAGATATGCACCTCGATCAGCGGCACGCCGGTGGCCTTCACGGCATCGGCGAGCGCGAGCGAGGTATGGGTATAGGCCCCGGCATTGAAGACCAGACCCTTCACCGTGCCGGCTGCAACTCCGCGGCCGGCCTCGTGGATCCAGTCGACCAGCACGCCCTCGTGGTTGGACTGGCGGAAGTCCACGCCGAGCCCGTGCTTGCCCGCCTCGACCCGGCACAGCGCCTCCACGTCGGCGAGCGTCGTCGATCCGTAGATCGCCGGTTCGCGCGTGCCGAGGAGGTTGAGGTTGGGTCCGTTGAGGACGAGGACGGTGCTCATGCGCCGGGTTCGGGTCCGTTCCGCGATCGGGTCCGGCCGGCGGCCCGTCGAGCCGCATGCCGGAATCGCTGCTGCCCGGCGGGAGGTCCCGTCGGGCGCGCCCTTATAGGCGTGATGCGCCGGGATGCAAAGGGAGCGCTGTGGAAGGCCTCAGCGTGGCCGCGCCAGTGCCGCGCCCGGCCAGAACTTCTTCGCCACGCGCGCATATTGCGGCGGCAAGGTCAGCTCTGCGCCCAGTTCCTCGGCCGCGTGCCAGCCCCAGCGCGGATTGTCGAGGAACCCGCGGGCCAGCGCCACCATGTCGGCGGCCCCGCTCGCGACGATCTCCTCCGCCTGCTTCGCCGTGCCGATCATGCCGACGGCGCGGGTGGCGATGCCCGACCCCGCCTTCACCGCCTGGGCGAAGGGCACCTGGTAGCCGGGCTTCACGGCGATCCTGACCTTCGGATGGATGCCGCCCGAGGAGACACAGACGAAATCGAGGCCGAGGCCCTTCAGCTCCGAGGCGAGCGCCACCGCGTCCTCCACCTGCAGCCCGTCGTCGGACCAGTCCTGCCCGGTGATCCGGGCACCGACCGACACGGCGGCCGGAACCGCCGCGCGCACGGCCGACGCGATCGACAGCGGCCAGGCGAAGCGGTTGTCGCGGCTGCCGCCGAAGCCATCAGAGCGCGTGTTAGAGATCGGGCTCATCACGTTGTGAAGCAGGTATCCATGCGCCATGTGCAGCTCGATGGCATCGAAGCCGATGCGCACGGCCCGCTCGGCCGCCGCCACGAAGGCTGCGCCGATCCGCACCTTGTCCTGCGCGTTCAGCTCGCGCGGCGTGTGCCAGTTGTCGTCGAAGGGGATTGCGGAGGCCGCCACCGTGGTCCACGGGTCGGCATTGTCCTTCAGCGCGGCACCGCCCTCCCACGGGCGCTCGGACGATCCCTTCCGGCCGGCATGGCCGATCTGGATGCCGAACTTCGTGCCGGGCAGGGCGACGGCGCGGGCCGCGTCCAGCACCCGCTTCATCGCCCGCTCGTTGGCGTCCGAATAGAGGCCGACGCAGCCATGGGTGATGCGGCCGAGCCGTTCGACGGCGGTCGCCTCGACCACGACCAGGCCGGCGCCCGACATGGCCATGGTCATGAGGTGCTGCAGGTGCCAGTCGTTCACGCAGCCATCGTCGGCCGAGTACTGGCACATGGGCGCGACCACGATGCGGTTCGGCAGCCTGACGGGGCCGATGTCGAAGGGCGTGAAAAGCTGGCTCATGTCACCTGTCTCATGTCTCGAACAAGGGGCCGTATGCCAAGCCGGGCCCGCCGCTGCAACCATCTGGGGCCGCTGGCAGCCCTGCCAAGGCGCCGGCCCTTCCGTCTGTCGCAGGCCCCGCCTGCGTCAGGCGCAGGACAATCCGTCGCAGGGCCCGGTGGCGGCCTGTGCCATTTCGGGCTAATCGGATCGTCCTTTCTCCCGCATCCGCCTTTCGGGGATGGTTTGCCTCCGGCGGACCGATCCGGGCGGATGTTTCGACCGACCCGGCCGCCAGCCTGCGACGGGGCGGCAACCGCGACAGGATCATGACCGCGACCACGACCAATGCTGCTCGCGAGGGCGACCGCCTCGCCAAGCGCAACGCCTTCATCCTGGCGCTGGCCTCGGCGCTCGCCGGCGCCAACACGACCGTCATGTTTGCCACCGGCGCCATTGTCGGCGCGCAACTGGCCCCCGTTCGCTCGCTCGCCACCCTGCCGATCTCGATCTTCGTCGTCGGCCTTGCCGCCGCCTCGCTTCCCGTGGGCATGCTGGTGCGCCGCTACGGCCGCCGCACCGCCTACCAGATCGCGACCGGTGCGGGCGTGCTCACCGGCCTGTTCGGCTATCTGGGCGTCATCTACGCCAACTTCTGGATCTTCTGCATCGCCACCTTCTGCGCCGGTTTCTATGCCTCCGCCGCGCAGAGCTACCGCTTCGCCGCGGCCGATACCGCCTCCGATGCCTTCCGGCCCAAGGCGATCTCCTGGGTCCTGACCGGCGGGGTTCTGGCCGGTGTGGTCGGCCCGCAGCTCGTCATCTGGACCAAGGAATCGCTGCCGCCGGTCATGTTCGCCGGCACCTATATCGGGCAGGCGGTGGTGGCCATGCTCGCCGGCCTCGTTCTGTCCTTCGTCAATATCCCGAAGCCCAAGGATCCCCCGGCCGGCACGGTCCGCCGCCCGGTCTCGGCCTATCTGGCCGACCGCGCCTTCGTGACCGCGGTGGTCTGCGGCGCGGCGACCTACATGCTGATGAACTTCGTCATGACGGCCGCCCCGCTCGCCATGCTCGCCTGCGACCATTCCATCGATGCCGCCGCCTACGGCATCCAGTGGCACGTCATCGCGATGTTCGCCCCGAGCTTCTTCACCGGCAATTTCATCATCCGCTGGGGCGCGCCGAAAGTGGTCGCGGCTGGCCTTGTCATCACCGCTCTCTCGGCGGTCGTGGCGCTGACCGGCCTGACGGTCGCCCACTTCTACGTGGCGCTGATCCTGCTCGGCATCGGCTGGAACTTCGGCTTCATCGGCGCCAGTGCGATGGTGGCCGCCGCGGCCCGGCCCGAGGAGCGGACGCGGATGCAGTCGGTCAACGACTTCTGCGTCTTCGGCGTCATGGCCATCGGCTCGTTCTCCTCCGGCCAGATCGTGACGAGCTACGGCTGGGACATGGTCAACTGGGTGGTGTTCCCGATCGTCGCCGTGGCGGCCGTGGCGCTGTTCATGGGCACCCGCCGCCGGCCGGAATTCGCCTGAGGCGGGGGGTCTTCGACCCGCCGGGCGCAGTTTTCGAACATAGCGGAAAACTATCAAACCATCGTCACGCTGTCAAGGACTGATGTCCTATTTTGTCTGGCGCCGATGGAGCCGGTCGGGTTGCCCTGCATCCGCCACGTGCGTCCTCCGAGGCTCGGGACGAAGCCCTCGCACCTCAGCATGAGGAGGGGTGTGGGTTGCATCGGTGTCCAGCCGAGCGCAGCGGCGCCGCCTGGCCCGCCCATCATGCCATCCACCACCCACCTCATCCTGGGGTGCGAGCCCGAACCGGGCGAGCCTCGAAGGACGCAAGACCGGCGTGCAGCGCGCCGATGCCTCTCGTCGGCTCCTCAGGCCACCACGGGCCAGGGCCGCTGCGCCGGCCGCAGCTTCTCGATCAGCCGGCACATGCGCATCACGGCGCGGTCCTCGAAGCGCTTGCCCGTCACCTGTACGCCGATCGGGAAGCCGTCGGCGTCGTAGCTCCAGTTGACGCTGGCCGCTGGCTGCTCGCTCATGTTCTGCGCCACGGTGAAGGGGATGTGCTCCAGCGCCCGGCGCGGGTCGTCGGTCGGCGAATGCCATTCGGCCGGATATTTCACCGGGCAGGTGCAGGGCGAGAGGATGAAGTCGAAGGGCTCGCTCGCGGCGATCGCCGCCTCCCGCATGGCCTGCACGGCCAGGTAGCCGCTCATCACGTCGGCGCCCGAGAAGCCCTTGGCCCGCCATGTCGCCCACTCGACGATATAGGGCAGGATTTTTGTCTTCTCGGCCGCCTTCAGCCGGACGATGTCGCCGCACGAGCGCGCCTCGAAGAAGCGGCAGATGCCATCCAGCATCTCGTCCGTCAGGAAGCCCTTCACCGGCACCACGGTCGCGCCTTCCGCCGCGAGCGCCTTGCCCGCCGCCTGCACGGCCCTGACGATGGCGGGGTCGGCCGGCAGGCCTGCCTGCATGGCCGTGATCACGCCGATCCTGAGCCCCTTCGCCTTCAGTCCGCCGAGGCCCTTCGCATAGCCGGCGCCGTCATAGGGCAGGGAGCGGAAGTCGCGGCCATCGGGGCGGGTGATGACATCCATCATCAGCGCCGCATCCTTCACCGTCCGCGTCATCGGGCCTGCGACCCGGCCGAGGAACGGCGGGTGGATCGGCACGCGGCCGAGCGAGGGCTTCAGCCCGAACAGCCCGCAATGGGCGGCCGGCAGGCGGACCGAGCCGCCAATGTCGGTTCCCACATGCAGCGGGCCATAGCCGGCAGCACCCGCCGCGCCGGCCCCGGACGAGGACCCGGCCGGGTTCATGGCAAGGTCCCAGGGGTTGCGGGTCACGCCGTGCAGCGAGGACAGGCCCGCCGATAGCATGCCGTAGTCCGGCATGACCGTCTTGCCGAGGATGACCGCTCCGGCCTCCCGCAGTCGCGCCGGCAGCGGCGTGTCGGCCGCCTTCGGCGTCATGTCGGAAATCGGCACGCCGACCGGGGAGGGGTCGCCCCTGGTGCCGATATTCTCCTTGATGGTCACCGGCACGCCGTCGATGGCCGACAGCGGCTCGCCCTTCGTCCAGCGCTTTTCCGCCGCCTTCGCCGCCTTCAGCGCCGCTTCGCCGGAGACGATGTACATGGCGTTGAGCTTCGGTTCGCAGGCGGCGATGCGGGCGAGCACGGCCCGCGTCACTTCCACCGGCGAGAGCGCCTTCTTGGCATAGGCTTTCGACAGATCGGCGGCAGAGAGGTCGGCAGGCGAGGTCATGACGGCTCCGGAGGGTTTTGCCGCACCTTTCACGCTCGCCTGCCTCACGGCAAGCGAAAGCCGGGGCGGGGCCGGCATGTGGGCCCCTTGCTCCAATGCCCGGCTGGAATCGGCGTGCGAAGCAGCTAAAGTCACGGCCCCGTCCGATCCCGAAGGTTGTGCCGCATGCTCTCCTCCGTCCTCAGCGCCAATCGTGGCGAGATCGCCTGCCGCGTCATGCGCACGGCGAAGCGGCTGGGTCTGAGGACCATCGCGGTCTATTCGGAAGCGGATGCAGGCGCGCTGCATGTCCGCTTGGCCGATGAGGCCTATCCGATCGGACCGGCGCCTGCCCGCGACAGCTATCTGGTGATCGACAGGATCATCGCCGCTGCCCGGCAGGCCAAGGCCGAGGCGATCCATCCCGGCTACGGCTTCCTGTCCGAGCGGGCCGAGTTCGCCGAGGCCTGCGCGGCGGCCGGCATCGTCTTCGTCGGCCCGCCCGCTTCCGCCATCCGCGCCATGGGCCTGAAGGACGGCGCGAAAGCCCTGATGCAGAAGGCCGGCGTGCCGGTGGTGCCCGGCTATCACGGCGCCATGCAGGAGCCGAAGTTCCTCAAGGAGAAGGCTTACGAGATCGGCTATCCGGTGCTCATCAAGGCGGTCGCCGGCGGCGGCGG
>NZ_JBHYDR010000017.1:0-44952 GCF_051860605.1 Phreatobacter sp.
ACAGAGCATCGTCCGGACGCGTGCTCGCATAGCGCACGGTCGAGCGGTCGATGTTCAAAGCCTGGCACGCCCGACGCTGGCTCACCCCATGCACCTCGCAGGCATGAGCCACCGCCTTCCGCTTCGCATCGGGCGTCACCATTTTTTTGCGGCGACATCCTTCAGGATCGCGTTGTCCAGCATCTGCTCCGCTAGCAGCTTCTTCAGACGCGCGTTCTCGTCTTCCAGCACCTTGAGACGGCGGGCGTCCGACACGTCCATCCCGCCGAACTTCGCCTTGAACTTGTAGAAGGTCGCAGCCGAGATGCCGTGCTTGCGACAGACCTCCGACGTCTTTGCACCGGCCTCCTGCTCCTTCAGCATCCCGATGATCTGCTCTTCCGTGAACCGCGAGGGTCGCATCGTCCGTCTCCATGGTCGACGGACTCTACCCAAATCTGGAGGAGGTTCAGGGTCTCAGGTCACCAGCCCACCCTGATGGTCCCTGTCTCCACGCTGGACCGTGAGATCGACGAGCCTATCCGGTTTCTGAAGTTGGACGTTCAGGGCGCCGAGCTGGACATCCTCCGGGGTGGGCAGCAGACCCTGGCGAAGGGGGTTGATGTGCTTTTCGTCGAATATGGCGGGGAGCGCGACCTTCTCGACTTGCTGCTCGAGAGGTTCGTCGTCTTCGACCATCGATATCTGCTGATTCCGTTCGTGGACGGGGTCTCGATGTCCGACTGGAGAGAGTTGCAGCCCACCAGACTCTCCACTGGAAGAGCGGCCTTCTGGGGCTGGCCAAACAAGCATGAGAGCGCCCCTGATGCGTTCGTCGAGACATTCGCGAAGCACGGACGCGGCATTGGCATTTCAGTCTATAGCGACCTGGTTTGTATCCGCCCGGACCTCGTCGCCGAATTGCTCGGCTAGTTTCGTCCAGTTGAGGTCGGCCTCTTCCGGCTCACGATGCCAACGGAGGGCGAACTCATTCGGTGGGCCAGACCCATCCGGGATCGATCGGCCGCCTCTTGCCGCGCGGCCCGTCTCAGTCGCCGCCGCCGCCGTCATCGAGCGAGACATCGGCGTTGGAGACCGGCTCGGGAACGCCGTTCTCCCGGCACCAGTGCGCATACCACAGGTAGCCGAGCCAGATGACGGCGAGGACTGCCAGACCGGCGAGAGCGATCATGTCCATGACGCCATCGTCTCAGACAAAGGTTGATACCAGGACAACCGGTTCCCGCAAATTGCCGCGAACTGCCACGACTTTGGAATCCGTCATCCGGCTCGGCCCGCTGATGGACGGCGCTCAGAGCGGTTGCCAGGCGCCCGCCGGCGTCTGGCACAGGCGCTGCTCGTCGAGGGTGGCGACCGCGGGCGCGGAGCCGGGGCGCGCGGCGCCGTCATGGACCTCGATACTGGCCGCCACGGTCCGGCACGGCTGCTCCTGGTGCCGCCCATCGGGATAGACCGACAGGGTGATGTCGCGGCGGCGCCCGCCTGCCGCCGTCCAGTTGGTCTGAAGCCCCCGGCCGCTGGCGGCAGTTGCCTGGACGAAGGTGCGGATCTCCGCGATGTCCTGGTCGCTCAGCGCGAGGAGGGCGCGGCAGGCTTCGCCCGGCTGCTGGCGCGTCACCGTCGCGACCGTGCCGAAGACGAAAAGGCCGCCGGCACCGGCCGATGCGGTCCGGCTGCTGCCAGTCTCGGCGACACGGCAATTCAGGGTCTGTCGCTCGATGGCCCAGGAGGGGCTGGGCGAAGGTACGGGCGGGGTAACCGTCGAGACCGCCGTGCAGCCCACCAGAAGCGCGCAGGCGGCTGCCGCGGCAAGGGGCGCGGTCATCCGTCCGGTGCGGGGCGGTCGATATTCCATCGCCAGACCGTCGCGGTCTGGCGCGCGCCGGTCAACCCCGCCTTGCCAGAAAGGCCAGCCGCTCGAACAGGTGGACGTCCTGCTCGTTCTTCAGGAGGGCGCCGTGTAGCGGCGGGATCATCTTGCGCGGGTCCTTTTCGCGCAGGGTGTCGGCATCGATGTCCTCCACCATCAGCAGCTTTAGCCAGTCCAGCAGCTCGGAGGTGGACGGCTTCTTCTTGAGGCCCGGAACGTCGCGCACCTCGTAGAAGATGCGCAGCGCCTCGGACACCAGCTTCTGCTTGATGCCGGGAAAATGGACGTCGACGATCCGCAGCATCGTCTCCGCGTCGGGGAACTTGATGTAGTGGAAGAAGCAGCGGCGCAGAAAGGCGTCGGGAAGCTCCTTCTCGTTGTTGGAGGTGATGACGACGATCGGGCGCTGCACGGCCTTGATCGTCTCGCCGGTCTCGTAGACGAAGAACTCCATGCGATCGAGTTCCTGCAGCAGGTCGTTGGGAAACTCGATGTCGGCCTTGTCGATCTCGTCGATCAGCAGGACGGGCCGGTTGTCGGCCGTGAAGGCCTCCCACAGCTTGCCGCGCTTGATGTAGTTGGCAATGGATTTGACGCGCTCGTCGCCGAGCTGGCTGTCGCGCAGGCGCGAGACCGCGTCATATTCGTAGAGCCCCTGCTGCGCCTTGGTGGTCGACTTGACGTGCCATTCGATCAGCGGCGCGCCGATCGCCTTGGCCACCTCGATGGCCAGAACCGTCTTGCCGGTGCCCGGCTCGCCCTTCACCAGCAGCGGGCGCTCCAGCGTGATGGCGGCGTTGACCGCGACCTTCAGGTCATCGGTTGCCACATAGCCGCTGGTTCCCTCGAAACGCCCGGACGCCATGGATGATCCATCTCGTTCACGCGGCGGACCCCTGCCCGCCGACCGGCCGGCAGGGTAGGGGCGGGCAGGCGGCACGGCAACACCCGGCAGAATCTGCCGATCGGCACAGGCTCCCGCCACCGCAGCGGCACATAAACCACTCGTTAACCACGGAAATCGCTGCGCTTTCTGGCTTTTCCCGCCGGCCTGCCGCTGGCACGGGCCATGCAGAAGCAGGACCGACCGCGTTGCCTTCGCATCGCAGACCGGCCTGTCGGGCCTTTGGGGGATCGGAATGGGTATCTTCGGTGCCATGAACACGGCGGTGAGCGGACTGGCCGCTCAGGCCTATGCCCTGGAGAACATCTCGGGGAACATCGCGAACTCGCAGACCACCGCCTTCAAGCGGATCGAGACGAGCTTTGTCGACCTCATCCCCGATTCCGGGCCGCGGCGCGAACTGTCCGGTTCGGTGACCGGCCAGTCGCGCGCCACCAACACGCTGCAGGGCCAGATCCAGTCCACCGCCATCACCACCAATCTGGCGGTGAACGGCGACGGCTATTTCATCGTCCAGCAGCCGGTGGGGCGGAGCGACGGCGGGCCGGTCTTCACGACGAGCAACAATTACACGCGTCGCGGCGACTTCGGGGTGGATGCCAACGGCTACATGGTCAACGGCGCCGGCTACTACCTCTACGGCCTGCCGCTGGACCGCACGACAGGCAATGCGATCGGCTCCTCGCCCTCGGCGATCCGCGTCAGCAACGACGTGATCCCGGCGCGGGCCACCGACACCATCAACTATCGCGCCAGCCTGCCCACCGTGCCGCAGACCTCGATGTATTCGGCCGGAACGCCGGGCAGCGAACTGATGGCGGCCGGCCTGATCGGCCAGGCGACGATTGGCCCCGGCGACGCAGCAACCTTCGTGTCGACCTCGATCGCCGGCGGCTCGCGAACCGCCTATGACGCGCTCGGCAACGAGATCAACGTGCAGCTTCGCTGGGCGAAGACCGCCAATGCCGCCGCCGGACCGCCTGCGGTGGAGGACACCTGGAGCCTCTACTACCAGTCCAATTCCGGCTCCGGAACCGAGGAATGGTCGCGCGTCGGTGGCGATTTCACCTTCGACGGAGCCGGCCAGCTGTCCGCCCCGACCACCAACCCGACCATCACGGGCCTGGCGGTCAACGGACGGGCCGTCGGCGACGTGACCCTCAACCTCGGCAATAGCGGCCTCAGCCAGTATGCCCGGACCGACGGAACCGTGCAGATCACCGAGATCGGCCAGAACGGCTACGCCGTCGGCGAACTGATGAACGTCATCATCACCGATGCCGGCCGCATTCGCGGCAACTACTCCAACGGCCAGTCGGTCGATCTCTTCCAGATCCCGCTCGTTTCCTTCAACGGCGACAACATGCTGAAGCGCATGGATGGCGGCGCCTTTGCGGAGACGGCCGAATCCGGTCCGCCGGTCATGGGCGCCAGCGGCCGCATCCTGTCGCAGAGCCTGGAGGGGTCGAATGTCGACATCTCCGAGGAGTTCACCAAGCTGATCATCACCCAGCAGGCCTATGCGGCCAACACGCGCATCGTCACCACGTCCAACTCGATGCTGCAGGAAACGATCAACATGATCCGGTGATCCGGGTCATGGCTGGTTTCGGGAGTTAGGGGCATATGGCTCTCACAAGCGCCCTCAACAATGCGCTGGCCGGTCTGCGGTTCACCTCCGTGGCGACCGCGCTGACCAGCGCCAACATCTCCAATGCCCCGAATCCGTCCTACACGCGCAAGAGCATCAACCCCGTCCAGCTCTTCGCAGGCGATCAGGTCTCGGGCATCGCGGTCGGCGCGATCACGCGCGAATACGATGCCTTCGTGCAGCGCCAGCTGGTGGCCGAAATCTCCAATGCCGGCTATGCCTCCACGCGCGCGCAGTTCCTCTCGCGGCTCGACCAGATGTTCGGGGCGCCGGGTTCGGCGCGCGCGCTCGACACGGTGCTGAACGACCTGTCCGGGTCCTTCCAGACGCTGCAGACATCGCCTGAGAGCCAGACCGCGCGCGCGGGCGTGATCAATTCGGCGACCGTAGTCGCCCAGACCCTGCGCAGCCTGTCCTCGTCCGTCCAGTCGATGCGCGTGGACGCCGAGAAGGGCCTTGCCGATGCGACCACCCGGCTCAACGCGCTGCTCAAGGACCTGACGGACGTCAACGGCCGGCTGACGACGGCCTTCGACGACCAGTCGCGCGTCGGCCTCCTGGACCAACGCGACCACCTCGTCGCGCAGATCAGCGAATATGTCGAAGTCCGCACCGTCTATGACAACAACGGCACGGTGCAGCTCTACGCCGGCAACGGCTTCGTTCTGCTCTCCAACAACCGGCCCGTGCTGGATTTCGACGCCCGCGACATCATCGGCCCGACCAACCTGTACGATGTCGACCCCACCAGGCGCACGGTCGGCACCATCACGGCCTCGACCGCATCCGGCGATGTCGACCTGATCGCCGCCGGCGTCTTCAAGTCGGGCAAGATCGCGGCCCTCATCGAACTGCGCGATTCCTCGCTGGTCGCGGCCCAGGAGCAGCTTGACCAGATCGCGGCCAGCCTCGCGCAGGCCTTCGGCACGTCGTCCAATTCGGAAGCCGTGACTGTTGCCGGACCGGGGCCGACCACCGGCTTCGACATGAATCTCGGCGCCGGCCTGCTCGACGGCGACAGCCTCACGGTGACCCTCACCGCCAATGGCGTGACCCAGAAGTTCACCTTCAAGCGGGTGGATGACCCCGGCGTCGCTGTGACCGACGACCTGACGGCGGATCCGGACGACACGGTCATCCGCCTGACCGGCAGTTCGGCCGCCGGCTATGCCGCGCAGATGCAGGCGGCCATCGACACCTGGGCCGCCGGCGCGGGCGCGCCAGCCGGCGCATTCTCGGTCGCCGATACCGGCGGCTCGCTCAGGCTGCTGGCCGATCCGGCCGTGGTCGGCGGAGCAAGGGTCGACCGCGGTGCGGCCCATCCCTCTGCGCAGGCCCTCGACAGCGGCACGCCCGCACTGCCCTTCTTCGTCGATGCCGGCCTGAGCAACGGAGTCTTCTCCGACCGGGTCACGGTGAACGGCTCGCAGTTCACAGGCTTTGCCGCACGCATCGACATCAACGGAGCCCTGAAGGCGGATGCCAGCTCGCTGGTGAAGATGATGTCCAGCACGCTGGAGTCCGATCCGACGCGCCCGACCTTCTTCACCGCGGCCCTGGCCGATGCCGCGCGCTATTTCGTTCCGGCCGGCGGGCTGGGCTCGGCGGCCAATCCCTTCCAGGGCTCGCTGCTGTCCTATTCGCGGGCGGTGATCATCCACCAGACCAACGCCGCACAGACAGCGGCCCAGCTTGCCGAAGGGCAGGCGGCGGTCGTCACCCAGCTCCAGGCCCGGTTCGACAGCCTGGCAGCCGTCAACATCGACCAGGAAATGACCATGCTTATCCAGCTCCAGACGACCTATGGGGCGAATGCGCGGGTCATGAGCGCGGTGCGCGAGATGTTCGACATGCTCAGGCAGATGTGAGGACGCGTCATGGCCATTCGCACTGCGGGGATCCTGAACGGCTTTGGCGCCGGCGACTTCGTCACCATGAAGGAGCGTCTGGCCGACCTGCAGCGCCAGCTCGGCTCCGGCAAGAAATCCGAGACCTACGGCGGGCTTGGCGCCGACCGGGGCTTTTCGCTCGCCTTCCGGTCGTCCCTGACCCAGATCAACGCCTGGCAGCAGAACATCTCCGTTGTCGCGACCCGCATCAACATCATCGAGACGTCGCTGACCGGCATTCACGGCATGACGTCCTCGGTGAAGACCGCGCTGCAGCCGAACGATTTCACGCTGTCATCGGGCCGCACCTACGGGCAGATCTCGGCCGCCGACGGCCTGAACGCCGTGGTCTCGATGCTCAACGCCAATGATGGCAGCCGCTATGTCTTCGGCGGCCGCAAGACCGCCACGCCGCCCGTTGTCGATCCGCTCCTGTTCATGAACGGAGAAGGGGCCAAGGACGGCTTCAAGACGGTTCTGCTGGAGCGCATGCAGGCCGATCTCGGCGCCACAGGCGCCAGCCCGGAGCAGAATCCGGCCGCCTCCGGCCGGGTGTCGCTGTCCGGTGCCGCAAGCGATCCCGTCATCCTGGCGGAGGACGGGGTGCATGCCTTCGGTCTCAAGGTCGGCACGGTGACGGGCGCCATTGACGGGGTTGCGGCAACGGTAACCCCCGGGCCGCCCGCCTCGGTGTCGCTGGCAAGCGCGGCTGGCAATGCCATGCCGGGCCAAAGCCTGTCGCTCAGCTTCACGCTGCCGGATGGCTCGACCGAGTTGCTCACGCTGCAGGCGGTCGCGGCCGATGCCGAGAACCTGACGCCCGAACAGTTCCGGGTCGGCGCGAACGCGGCCGAGTCCCTCGAAAACCTCCGGACCAACCTGGCCGGCCAGCTGGACGGCATGGTCCGCACCAAGCTGGCCGCCGCCTCTGCCGTCAAGGCGGGAGAGGATTTCTTCAGAGGAGAAACCAGCCCCGTCGCGCTCGCCGGCCCGCCGGCGGTCGAATATGGCGCGCCGCTGCGGCTGGTTCCGGGCCTGTCCGGAACCATGTCCGATGCCGTGGCCTATGACAGCCTGGCCAATGCCGATGCGCGAACCATGCGCTGGTATCAGGGCGACAGGACAACATCCCCGCCACGGACGACCGCAACGGCCGAGATCGACAGCGCGCAGAGCGTCTCCTATGGCGCGCGGGCCAGCGAGGATGCGCTGCGCAGCACCGTCCAGTATCTGGCCGTCGCCTCGGCGATCACCTTCTCGTCTGCCGATCCGCACGGGCTGGCCCGCTATCAGGCCCTGACGCCGCGCGTGTCGGGCGGATTGAGCATGGAGGACAGCGCTCAGTCGGTGCAGTCGATCCTGATCGAGATCTCCGCCGCAAGCACGGCCGCCAACTCCGCCAAGACCCGGCATGGCGACAGCTATTCGATGCTGCAGAACCTGCTCGGCGATATCGAGGACGTCGATCCGAACGAGATCGCCGTGTTCATGCTGGCGATGAAGACCAGCCTCGAGGCGAGCTACCAGACGACCTCGATGCTCTCGCAGCTGAGCCTGCTCAAATACATCTGACCGGTCGCTTCGGGACAGTCGGGCCAGCCGGTCTGTCAACGCTCCGGAACAGGCCCGGCGAGGGCGCGCGTGCGCGCTCCGCGAGACCGGTTGCCGGCGTGCTGCCCGGATGGTTCAGCCGCGCCCGGCGAGGCCGGCGGCGATGTTCGAATTGATCGAGACGAGGATGCCAAGCTTCTCGGGCTTGGGATCGATCTCGATGTCGAGCGTGCGCTGGAAGATGAAAATACCGAGATTGGCGATGTTGTTCTTGATCGCCAGCGGCAGCTGATTCTCCGGCCTTGTCGCCGAAGTGGTCAGGATCGTCCAGAGCTTGCGGTTGTAGGTCAGCGCCGGACCAAGTTCCGCCGACCTGGCGGGCCACTGGTCCTTGACCGATTGCAGCTTGGCAGCCGCCTTCAGAAGCAGGCTTGCCTCGAGGTCCCGGGGACTGGCCGTAGCCGTGACTTTAGCTGTCGACGCGTACGCCGCTGCTCCGTGATGCATGACCCAGCAGAGTCCCTTCGTACTCGATCAGGCCCTTCGTGGCCTTCAGAGCCTTGTAAAGGGAACCGGTTAAAATGTGCTTGTTGATCTCGTCGATAAATCCAAGTGTCGAGGGGGCAGCCTTCACCACGTCGTTGACGAGGTCGAAATAGATCTTGTGATGCTGGACGGGATCCCGCGACAGGTACATGAGCTGGACCAGCAGATAAATCTTCTTGCAGGGCGTGTCGGCGGCATCCACCGTCATCACGTCCTTCTCGCGCAGGATCGGCGCCTCGCCCTCGATGGTCAGGCGCGTGCGCTGGTCGTCGTTGACGATGACGCTGTCACCCAGGATGAACCGTTCGCCTGGCTTCAGTTCAACCTTGAGCGCCATCAAGCCTCTCCCGCGATTCGCTCGCCGGCAAAGACTAGCAGAAAGCCGGGCGATCCGTGCAGGATGGTCGCGATACGCCGTGCGCAGGCTGCGGCTGCTCCAAACGGCAACGGCGGACCAGAGGCCCGCCGCCCGTCCTGCCAATGCGGCGATCGGTCAGCCACCGAACAGGCGCAGGACGCTCTGGTCGGCCTGGTTGGCGAGCGAGAGGGCCTGGGTGGACAACTGCTGGCGGGTCTGCAGGGCCAGCATGTTGGCGCCTTCCTCGTTCATGTCGGCGAGCACCAGGTTGTCGGCGCCGGTCTTCAGCGTGTTCGCCATTTCCTGGGTGAATTTCTGACGGATCTGCACCAGGGCAAGGTTGGAACCGAAGGCGCTGGACTGCGAGCGGAGCTTGGCCATGGCGCCCGACAGGTCGGCCAGCGCGGCGTTGATGTCGCGATCCGTCTGGAACTGGTTCATCTGGTCGCGGATCGCCAGATCCTCCTCGACCATGAAGCGCACGCCGGTGATGGTCAGCGACGAGGTCTGGCGCTCGTTGAACATCGCCTGGAGGGTGTCGGCCGCCAGCAGGTTGACGCCGTTGAAGCCGGAATCCTTGGCCAACTGGTCGATCTGGCGCCGAAGCTCTGAAAACTGCGCGGAAATGTTGGAGCGCGTGACGTTCATCTCGCCGACCGGCTTGGCCCGGTCAGCGAGGGGGAATCCCATGTCGGTGAGGGCCGTGCCGGCATTCGAGGACGAGATGGTCAGCGGCTGCGTGCCGGTCGCCTCGATGACGAGGCGCCCGTCGGGGGAGAGCAGGGCACGGGCATCGGCGCCGGACGTGCCGCCGATGGTCACGCCCGTGCCCGTAGCGGCCGTCTCCGCGGTGTTGTTGTTGATCGCATCGACCAGGTCGCCGACGGTCGAGCCGGCAGCAATCGTCAGCGTGGTCTGGCGGCCGGTGCCGGTATTGACCGTGATCGTCTCGCCGACCGCATAGCCGAGCGCGGACAGGTTGGTCAGGGTGGTCAGCGCGCTGAGGCCGCCGCCGATCGTCGGCAGCAGGCCGGCAAGGCGGGCGGTGGTTGCGGCCGAACCCTGCGCCTGGCGGGCCAGCGCCTGGGCGTTCTCCACGACTCGGACGATGGAGCGGATGCCGTTGTCGGCGGCTTCCAGGGTCTTGATCGCGCTACCGATGCCGTCGAGCAGGTTGGTGATGTCGGTCGCGCGCGAATTGAGCATCGCCGCGGAGAAGAAGTTACCCGGATTGTCGAGGGCGGTATTGACCTTCTTGCCGGTCGACAGGCGGTACTGCGTGCGGTCCCGCAGGTCGGCGGTGCTCATCAGCGAGAGCAGATTGCCCCGTATGCCTTTTGAAAGGACGATATCGCTCATTGTGTGTCCCCGGCGACGCTCCACGGGACACGAATCCCCCGAAGCCTCTTCATCCCCGGCAATCTGGCCCGTTAACCCTAACCAATGGTTAATTTCCGTCCCGGGCCTGAAATCGCTTTGCAAGATAATGGCTTAGGGCGGGAAGTGTGGCGCGGCCGACACGGCAGAAGTTAACCGGCAGGAATTGCCGGGTGCCGCGCGCGGCAGGGCCGGTTCGCTCTGGCCGCGTTTGCGGGACGTCCCGTTCGGGGCTATGGCCGGTGCCTTCGAGACCGCGCGGGGCGGGCCCGCGACGTCGATGCGCGGTCGCGGCGGCAGCGCGCGAGAAGGGGATTTCCATGACCGGCACCCGCACCGAAACCGACACGTTCGGCGCCATCGAGGTCGCCCGCGACCGCTACTGGGGCGCGCAAGCCGAGCGCTCGCTCGGCAATTTCCGGATCGGCTGGGAAAAGCAGCCGCTGCCCATCGTGCGGGCGCTTGGCATCGTCAAGCGGGCGGCTGCCGAGACCAACATGGCGCTCGGCCGGCTCGACCCGGCGATCGGCGCGGCCATCGTGAAGGCGGCCGACGAGGTGATCGGTGGGCTGCTCGACGACCATTTCCCGCTGGTGGTCTGGCAGACCGGTTCCGGCACCCAGTCCAACATGAACGCCAACGAGGTGATCTCGAACCGCGCGATCGAGATGCTGGGCGGTGAACAGGGCTCGAAGAAGCCGGTCCACCCGAACGACCACGTCAACATGAGCCAGTCGTCGAACGATACCTATCCGACAGCCATGCATGTCGCTTGCGCCGAGGAGATCCACCACCGCCTGCTGCCCGCGCTGCGCAAGCTTCACGGAGCGCTCGACGACAAGGCGAAAGCCTGGGCCGACATCGTCAAGATCGGCCGCACCCATACCCAGGACGCGACGCCGCTGACGCTCGGCCAGGAGTTCTCCGGCTATGCGCAGCAGGTGGCGAACGGGGTCCGGCGCATCGAGCAGACCCTGCCAGGGCTGATGGAACTGGCGCAGGGCGGCACCGCCGTCGGAACCGGGCTGAACGCCCCCGTCGGCTTTGCGGAGAGGGTCGCGGAGAGGATCGCGGCCATTACCGGCCTGGCCTTTACCTCAGCGCCCAACAAGTTCGAGGCGCTGGCGGCCCATGATGCCATGGTCTTCGCCCACGGCGCGATCAACACGGTCGCGGCCTCGCTGTTCAAGATCGCCAACGACATCCGCTTCCTGGGGTCCGGCCCGCGATCGGGCCTCGGCGAATTGTCCCTGCCGGAAAACGAGCCGGGCTCGTCGATCATGCCCGGCAAGGTCAACCCGACCCAGTGCGAGGCGCTGACGCAGGTCTGCGTGCAGATCTTCGGCAATCACGCGGCCATCACCTTCGCTGGCAGCCAGGGCCATTTCGAATTGAACGTGTTCAATCCGGTGATGGCCTACAACTTCCTGCAGTCGGTCCGGCTGATGGCCGATGCCGCGGTCTCGTTCACCGACAATTGCGTCGTCGGCATCGCGCCGCGCGAGGACAATATCCGCGCCGGCGTCGAGCGCTCGCTGATGCTGGTGACCGCGCTTGCCCCGACGATCGGCTACGACAATGCCGCCAGGATCGCCAAGACCGCGCACCGGAACGGCACGACGCTGCGCGAGGAGGCGCTCAAGACCGGGCTTGTGAGCGCGCAGGATTACGACGCGCTGGTCGATCCGCGGAAGATGATCGCGCCCGGCTAGGCGCGGCCGGAAGGGACCGAGCCGCTTGCCGGGGCCTCTGCACATGCCAGATGCGCGGCATTTTTGGTTGCGGTGGCCCGGTGCCGATGGCTAGGCGTTGGCATGGCCCCGCGCGATTTCGCCCTGCTGATGCTCGTCTGCCTGATCTGGGCGACGAACTTCATCGTGACGAAGCTGGTGCTCGCCGATCTCGACGTGCCGCCGCTGGCCTTCTCGGCCCTGCGCTTTCTGCTGGTGTTCCTGGTCGCGGTGCCATGGTTGCTGCCCTGGCCGCGCCCGCGCTGGCGCATCGTGCTGGTCGGGCTGCTGATGGGGGCGGGCGGCTTCGGGCTCGTCTCGGTCGGCCTCATGACCGCGACGCCGTCGAGCGCGGCGGTGGTGGTGCAGCTCGGCGTCCCGATCACCGCCCTGATGTCGGTCTTCATGCTGGCCGAGCGGATCGGGCTGCGCCGCGGCCTCGGCATTGCCATCGCCTTCGCGGGGGCGATCACGGTGATGTACGACCCCGGCGGCTTTGCCGTCTCGGTCGGCCTGCTCTTCGTGCTGGGCAGCGCGCTGGCCTCCTCCTTCGGCATGGTGATGATGAAGAAGACCACCAATGTCGAGCCGTTGCAGTTCCAGGCCTGGGTGGGGATTGCCTCCTGCCTGCCGCTGGCGCTCGCCTCGATCGGACTGGAGACGAACCAGGTCGAGCGGATGGTCGCGGGGGGCTGGCCGTTCCTGCTCGCGCTGGTCTATTCGGCGGTGGCGGTTTCGCTGATCGGCCACAGCCTGTTCTTCCGGCTGGTGCAGAGCTACGAGGCGAACCTTATTTCCACGCTCACCCTGATGTGCCCGCTGATGGCCATCGGCATGGGCGTCGCCATCACCGGCGACCACTTCGATCTGCGGATGGCGCTGGGAACGCTGGTGGTGCTCGTCGGTGTCGCGCTGATCCTCAAGCCGGCGCAGAGGCGCGCCGCCTGAACGACGAAAGCCGCCCTTGCGGGGCGGTGCGGGCTGGCGGGTCCGTAGCGGCCGGAGCCGTCCGGATCAGGCGACCTTGTCGAGCCGGCCAGCCTCCCCGGAACCGGCATCCTGCCGTTCCATCTCGCGCGCATAGGCCTTCAGCTTGAGGATCATCTCGTCCGGGAACTGGCGCACGACCTCACCCGTGACCTTGTCGACGGTCCGGTAAACCAGCGTGTCCGCGTTCTCGTCGCGCTCGATCCGCCGCTGGAGCGATTCCCGCACCATGTCGGCCATGCGCTCGATGCGCGCCCGGCGTTCGGCCTGGGCGCGTTCATCGCGTGCCGCTGAATCCCCTGTCCGGCGGTCGCCAGCGGCGGCCGCCGCACTCGCGGCAAGGGGTTGCTCCACGCGCTGAACGCGGGGAAGCTCGGTGCGTACCGCCTCGCGATACGAGACCGTTTCCGGCCGCCCGAATTGACCCGTTCCGACGGCCGGTCGTGGGGACTGAACGTCCATGACCGGTACTCCCTGCGGGGGGGATCTCGTGATCCCTTTTCTCCCTCATGCCGGAGATTACCGCCGATGTTCTAAGGTGACGTTAGGGGACATGGTAAATGTGGCAGTGCAACAATGCCAAGAATACGAATCAAATCCTCAGCATCGCGTGAAGCAATGCAAGATCAGAGCTGCCGCGAAATCGCCACGGGTGCTGCCGCGCGCGCCGGCGGCGCATTGGTCCGGCCATTGGCGCCATAGGTTGCGGGCGCCCGCTTGCTCTGAATGGCGGTCGAGACCGAGCGGATGACGCCCTCGCTGACGGCATGGGCGGTAGCGAGGATCGCGAGATTGTATTCGAGGGCCTTCTGAAGCGCCTCGTTGCTCCGCATCAGGCCGTCGATCCTGGCTCCCGCGGCCCGGCGGATATAGGCGCCATTGGCCTTCAGCCGGGCGAGGTCGGCCAGATACAGCTGACTGAGCTCCGCCTTCCGCCGCTCCAGCGGACGGGCCTCGGTCAGCTTCACCGCGCGGACGAGGGCGCTTTCCTCAGCGAGGAGCCGGGTCAGGTCCGCCATGGTGCCGGCAAGACGGTCGATCAGTTCGGCCGCTTCGGCGGGCGTTGAAACGGCGAGGGGCGGGCGCGGTGTCGGTTCAGGGCGCATAGGCGGGCCTCTGCAGCGCGTTCGGCAGGCGGCGCGGGGCTGCCTCCTGCGCCGAGATGAGTTCGCGATAGATATGGCCGGTCATGCCGAGCCCGCCCTGAGAGGTGACCGACTTGGCATATTCGTCAACCAGCATGCCCCGCCAGGCCTCGCTCTGTTTGCCGCCGAGCGGCGAGTTGTCGCCGATGCCGGTGAACATCTGGCCGAGCATGGTGTTGAGGAAGACCTGCTCGAAATCCTGCGCCTGGCGCCAGGCGCGCTGCTCGCGCGAGCCGGCGACGCGGGCGGCCGCCGGCGTCTGGTTGGTGATGGTGAGCGGGACGGGGGTCTGCGAGCGCATCAGAGCACCTCGATCTCGGCCTGGAGCGCGCCGGCCGCCTTGATCGCCTGCAGGATGGCGATGAGGTCGCGCGGCCCGAGCCCCAGCGCATTGAGGCCATCGACCAGTTCCTGCAGCGACACGCTCTCGCGCACCAGGGCGAAACGCTTGCCATCCTCGGTCGCCTGGATCTGCGTCTGCGGCGTGACCACGGTCTGTCCGCCGGCCAGCGGATTGGGCTGGGTGACCTGCGGCCGCTCGGAAATCGAGACGGTGAGGTTGCCCTGCGCGACGGCGACGGTCGAGACGCGCACATCCTTGCCCATGACGATGATGCCGGAGGCCTCGTCGATCACCACCTTGGCGACGTGGTCGGGCTGCACGCGCAACTGCTCGATCTCGGTGAGCAGCGAGACGATGTTGCCCTCGAAGCGCGGCGGCACCTTGACGTGGATGGTGCCCGGATCGGTGGATTCGGCGGTCGGAGCGCCGATGAAGTCGTTGATCGCCTGGGCGATGCGGCGGGCCGTGGTGAGATCGGGGTTGCGTAGCGCCAGCTTGATCGAGGCCATGCGGTTGATCGAGAAGGCCACTTCGCGCTCGACGATGGCGCCGTTGGCGATGCGGCCGACCGTCGGAACGCCGCGGGTGATGCTGGCGGCCGCGCCCTGCGCCTGGAAGCCGGCAATCGCGACCGCGCCCTGGCCCACCGCATAGACCTCGCCGTCTGCGCCGACCAGCGGCGTGACCAACAGTTCGCCGCCCTGAAGCGAGCGGGCATCGCCCATGGCGGAGACTTTCACGTCGATGCGGGTGCCCTGCGTGGAAAACGGCGGCAGGTTGGCGGTGACCATGACCGCAGCAACATTGGCCGTGCGCAGGTTCATGCCACGGGTGTTGACCCCGAGCCGCTCCATCATCGACTGGATGGACTGGCGGGTGAACGGCGAGTTGTTCAGCGTGTCGCCCGTGCCGTTGAGGCCGACGACAAGTCCGTAGCCGATGAGCTGGTTCTCGCGGATGCCCTCGACATCGACGAGATCCTTGATGCGGGACGTCGTGGCGAAAGCCGGGAAAGCCAGCGCCAGGCAGACCAGAGCAAGGGCGATGCGGGTGACCATTCAGGCAGCCTCGTCAGTTGTCATCCCTGCACGTAGCAGGAGCCGTGCCATGCAGGCCGATTTGCAAGCATCTGATATTGCGATGAAAAAATCGCGCGCCCGGCATCCGGCAGCCGGCCGGCGATGCCGCCCGGCAAATCCTGCCGGGCATTAACGGCGCCTTAACCATGACGGCGCTCTCTTAACCTCTGCGAAAGACGCCTTGCCACAGTGTGAATGCGCCGTTCCGGAGGAGGACCATGCGGATCACGACCACGCCGCCCCTCGGCGCCGTTCCGACAGCGCAGCCCGTTCAGCGGGCTGAGCGTGCGCGCAATGCGTTCGAACTTCCCGGCCAGCCCCGCACCGAGGATGCGAAGCCGTCCGTTGCCCGCGCGCCGGCGGGCACGGCGGGCCTCGAGACCCTGCTGGCGGTCCAGGGCATGCAGCCCGACGATCGCCGGGACCGTCGCCGGCGTGCCCTCCAGCGCGGCCGGGCCTCGCTGGATCTGCTCGACGAACTCAAGCTGGCGCTGATCGCCGGCGAGCCGGTTCCCGTCGTCCTGCTGCGCCTGCGCGGGCTCACGGCATCGGGCCTGGAGGCCACCGGCGAGGACGGGCTCGACGGCGTGCTCGCCGAAATCGACCTCAGGGCGCAGGTGGAACTGGCCAAGCGCGCGGTGCAGCAGGGCTGACGCCGGCTTCCGGCTCGTCAGCCGGCCTCCGTCAATGACGCTCCGGTGACCCGGTTTCAGGTTGTCTGGCCGGGGGCCGGGTGCTATGAGCGCGCCGAAACCCGGGTGCGAGCCCGTGATTCATCGAGGGGTTCCTGTATGCCATTGGAGTTGGAAGAGGATTACCGCCCGAGCGAATCGGAATCGTTCATGAACGAGCGGCAGCGCGAGTACTTCCGGAAGAAGCTTCAGGCCTGGAAGGAGGACATCCTCCGCGAGGCCCGCGAGACCCTGCAGAACCTGCAGGACGAGAACCAGAACCATCCCGATATCGCCGACCGCGCATCGTCCGAAACCGACCGGGCGATCGAACTCAGGGCCCGCGACCGCCAGCGCAAGCTGATCGCCAAGATCGACGCTGCGATCGCCCGCATCGACGACGGCTCCTACGGCTATTGCGAGGAGACCGGCGAGCCGATCTCGCTGAAGCGGCTGGAGGCGAGGCCCATCGCAACCCTGTCGCTGGAGGCGCAGGAGCGCCATGAGCGCCGCGAGCGGGTCTATCGCGACGAGTGACGGTTGCCGCCATTGCCGAGATGCCGACAGGCCGCCTTCGGGCGGCCTGTCGTTTTTCCAGTGGATGAAACGGCCGAACGCCGCCCGTGTGGGAGAGCACGGGCGGCGTCGGTCTGCCGTGACGCCTGGGGAGCGGGACGGCTGTGGAGCTGGGAACTGACGGGTGGCCCTACCAGGGCAGCAGGACGTCCATCACCTGCTGGCCGTAGCGCGGCTGCTGGACATCGGTGATCTGGCCGCGGCCGCCATAGCCGATGCGCGCCTGGGCGATCTTGGCCGAATCGATGGTGTTGTCGCTTTCGATATCCTCGGGCCGGACGATGCCGGCGACGACCAGTTCGCGAACCTCGAAGTTGACGCGGATTTCCTGCTTGCCCTCCAGAACCAGATTGCCGTTGGGCAGGATCTGCATCACCACGGCCGCCACGTTCGTAACCAGTTGCTCGGAGCGCTGGGTCTGGCCGCGGCCCTCGTTGCCGGACTGGCCGTTGAGCGTCATCAGGTTGGCGGGGTCGATGCCCCGCGCCCTTGCCGCGTTCTCGAGACCGAACAGGTTGGGCGCGCCGAAGGCCTCGGTGTTGTTGCGGGAGCGGGTGGTGGTGTTCTGGACGTTGGCCTGGTCGGTGATCTTCACCTTGATGGTGAGGATGTCGCCCACCCTCTGGGCGCGCTGGTCGCGGAAGAAAGCCCGCGAGCCGTTGCGCCACAGCGAGTTTGGATTGTGCGAGACCGGCTGCGGCTCGGGCATTGGCATCGAGACCGGCCGGTAGCCCGGCTGGGTCTGGGGATTGTTGATCGCCGACAGGCTCGGTGCCCGGCCGATATTGCGGAGCCGGTCGGGCGCGCCGCAGGCGGTGGTCGTCAGGGCGGCGGCGACGATGAGGGCGATACGGGCGGGACGCATGGGATGTCCTGAAGGTCGACCGGAAAGGGCAGGGCGGGGGAGGGTCGGATTGCGGTCAGGGTGTGGGTGCGGACCGGACGAGGGCGACCGGCCGTGCCTGGCGGATGATGGAGACGCGGCCGGAGCCGATGACCTTGGCCTGCAGCGTGCGCTGGGTCTGCAGGTTCTGGACCTGGATGACGTCGCCTTCGGCGCCAGCCTCCAGGGCCCGGCCCCGCAGCGAGAGCATCATGCCCGGCGTCTCGAAGGTGATGAGGACGGCGCTGTTGCGCTCGACCAGTTCGGGCTTCATCAGATCGGCCGTGCGGAACGGCCGGTCGATGGGCAGGGGCCGGCGGGCGGCAAGGCCTGCCGCCTGGGGCAGCGACATGACGGTGTCCGCGGTCAGGCCGTGCGTCTCGTGGCGGGCGCGGCGCTCGACCGTCAGGTCGCTCGCCTTCAGCACCTCGCCCCTATTGATCATGCGGGCCGGCACGACGACGTCGATCAGTTCATGGGCATGGCCGGTCAGGACGAACCCGCCAGCGCGCGCTGAGCGGTCGGATCCGGGCACGGCGAGCACGATCTCGAACCGGCCGGTGCGGGCATCGTGGTCGAGGCGCACCACGATGGCCGTGCCGCGTGCGTCCGGCTCCACCGCGATGGGGCGCACGCCCGCCTCGAAGGCCACGCGGATACGGGATGTATCGGTGACGCCCAGCGAGAGGGCGACGGCGCCTGCGACCTTCTCCTCCATGTCGGCGAGCGGGATGATGCGGGCGGCGCGCGTCACCACCACCTCGGCCTGGCTGTCGGCAGCCACATCGGCGAGGCCGGCGCGCCGGGCCGCATCGACGATCTGCCAGGCCGGGACGGTGCCTGTATGGCCAAGGTCTGGGGCCCGGAACAGCGCGACATCGGCAAACCGGCCGGCATGTTCCACGAAGTCGCCGAGCCGGACGATATCGGCCGCGACGCTGACATGGGGCCGCAGGCGCGGTGCCGGCTCGGCAGCCGCCGCGGGAGCGAGGCCCGCAACGAGGGCCGCGATCAGGGCGAGGGAGCGGACGCGCCTC
Organism: Phreatobacter sp.; assembly: GCF_051860605.1. Taxonomy (GTDB): domain Bacteria; phylum Pseudomonadota; class Alphaproteobacteria; order Rhizobiales; family Phreatobacteraceae; genus Phreatobacter. The sequence goes on from NZ_JBHYDR010000017.1 coordinate 18,598, forward strand.
ATGACGGCCTCACCGCATCATCTGGGCGGTGGACTGCAGCATCTGGTCGGCCGCCGAGATGATGCGCGCATTCATCTCGTAGGCGCGCTGGGCCGCGATCAGGTCGGAGATTTCCGAAACCGCGGTCACGTTCGACTGTTCCAGATGCTTCTGCAGCAGTGAGCCGAGGCCCTCCGAGCCCGGCGTGGCGTTCTGGGCCTGGCCGGAGGCTGCGGTCTCCAGGTAGAGGTTGTCGCCCATCGATTCCAGGCCCGCCTTGTTGACGAACCGGGCGAGCTGGATGTTGCCGACCGTCTGCGGCGCGGTCTGGTTCGGCACCGTGACCTGGACGACGCCGGCTGCCGAGATGGTGACGGAGCGGGCATTGTTCGGAACCGTGATGGCCGGGTCGAGCTGGTAGCCGTCGACGGTCACGACCTGGCCTTCGGCATTGAGCTCGAACGAGCCGTCGCGGGTAAAGGCGGTGCGGCCGTCGGGCAGCTGGATCCGGAAGAAGCCCTCGCCGCGGATGGCGAGGTCATAGTCGCGCTCGGTCGGCAGGACGTTGCCCTGGCTCATGACGCGGGCGGTTGCAGCCGGCTTGACGCCCGAGCCGACGGCAAGGCCGACCGGCAGGAGATTGCCCTGCTGGGAATTCTGCGTGCCAGCCCGGCGCAGGTTCTCGTAGATCATGTCCTGGAACTCGGCCCGCTGGCGCTTGAAGCCGGTGGTGCGCATGTTGGCGATGTTGTTGGAGATCACCTCGACGGTGAGCTCCTGGGCCTTCATGCCGGTGGCGGCGGTGTGCAGCGCGCGCATGGTTCATCCTCCTCAGGCTGAGGCGTTGCCGAGCGAGCGGATCGCTTCGCGGCGCAGCTGGTCGTGGCGTTCCATGCTCGTGGCGAGCGACTGATAGGCGCGCGTCACCTCGATCATGCGGGACAGGGCAAGAACCGGCTCGACATTGGACTTCTCGATGAAGCCCTGCCGCACGTCGCGGGCCTCGGCGGGCCGGGCCGCAACGCCCTGCGCCATCCGGAACAGGTTGTCGCCGGCCTTCTCGAAGGCGCCGGCGCCATCGGCCGTCACGATGCGCAGGCGGCCACGCAGGCCGCCGGAGGCCGCCACCGAGCCATCGCGGCCGACGGTGATGCCGATATCGTTCTGCTCGAAGGCGATGGGGCCGCCCTCGCCGAGCACGAGGTGGCCCTGCTTGGTGACGAGCTGGCCCTGGGCATTGATCTCGAAAGACCCGTTGCGCGTGTAGCGCTCGCCCTCGGGTGTCTGGACGACGAAGAAGCCGCGGCCGCCAATGGCCATGTCCAGCGAATTGCCGGTCTGCTGCATCGCGCCCTGGGCCATGTTTGGCACGGTGGCGCGGTCCCAGACGAAGGACAGGCGGCGATCGGCGCCGCGCTGGAACGAGTCCTCGCGGGCGACCGGCATCATGTATTCCTGGAACAGCAGGTTGTCCTGCTTGAACCCGGTGGTGTTCAGGTTCGCCAGGTTGTTGGCAATGACGTCGAGCTCCCGCTGCAGGGCGACCTGCCGCGAAAGACCGACGAGACCAATGTTCTCCATCGGACCGGTCCCAGATTGTCCAGCATCCGCTTCCGCCTCTCCCAAGGCCTCGGCTTCAACCGGGTGCTCCCCAGCTTGAGGTCCCCGAACGTTCTCCCAAACAGTCCGGCGACTTCAGGTCCCGAACTGGCACGCGCCGTGCCAACTGGGTGATCCTCGAAATATCAAGGGGTTAGCGTGATGGAGCCATGTCCTGTACCCGGCAGGAAGCGCCGGCAGGGCGCGGACGGCCCGGCAAATCTTGCCGGCTGTTTACCGAAATAAACGCGCCGTTAACCATTTGGGCCGCAACGTCCGGCCCAGCGAGACTCATCAGGTTCCGGACCATGGCCAAGGCCCCGAAAAAGCCCGAAGCGGACGGCGACGCAGAAGACGGCCCCGAAGCCGTTGCCGGTGGCGGCAAGAAGAAGCTCATCATGATCGCCGGGGCGGCAGTGGCCGTGCTGGCGCTTGGCGGCGGCGGCTGGTTCTTCCTGCTCAAGCCCAAGCCGGTGGCGCAGAACACCCAGCAGGTCGAGCCGCCCAAGCCCGTCGCTTTCGTCGACCTGCCGGACATGACGGTGAACCTGTCGGTCGGCCAGGACCGGCCGCAATATCTGCGGGTGCGCGTGGCGCTGGAGGTGACCGACCAGAAGGTTGCCGACCAGATCAAGCCGATCATGCCGCGCGTCGTCGATGCCTTCCAGCTCTACCTGCGCGAGATGCGCCCGTCGGACATCGAGGGCTCGGCCGGCATCTTCCGCCTGCGCGACGAACTGACACGCAGGGTCAACACCGCCGTCCACCCGGCACGGGTGAATGCGGTGCTGTTCCGCGAAATCGTGGTGCAGTGAGGGCCTGACCGCATGTCCGACATCGACCAGGACGCCCTTGCCGCCGAATGGGGCATGGCCCTCGAGGAGCAGGGCGCGGCCGACGCCGCCGGGGGCGGTGGCTGGGACACTGTCGGCGAGGACGGTGTGTCCCATGCGACGATCGGTGCCAAGGGCGGCGCCGAACGTATCCTCAACCAGGAGGAGATCGACAATCTCCTCGGCTTCTCCATCGAGGACCTGGCGCTCACCGACAATGGCGGCATCCGCGCGATCATCGATTCAGCGATGGTTGCCTACGAGCGCCTGCCGATGCTCGACATCGTGTTCGACCGCCTCGTGCGGCTGCTCACGACATCCCTGCGCAATTTCACTTCCGACAATGTCGAGGTCTCGCTCGACCGCATTCACGCGGTGCGCTTCGCCGATTACCTGAACTCCATCCCGCTGCCGGCCATCCTGTCGATCTTCAAGGCCGAGGAATGGGACAATTTCGGCATCGCGACCGTCGATTCGAGCCTCATCTACTCGATCATCGACGTGCTGCTCGGCGGGCGCCGCGGTGTCACCGCCATCCGCGTCGAGGGCCGGCCCTACACCACCATCGAAATGGGGCTGGTCAAGCGCATGGTCGAGGTGATCCTCGCCGATGCCGAGGCTGCCTTCCGCCCGATCTCGCCGGTCAATTTCAGGATCGACCGGCTGGAGACCAATCCACGCTTTGCCGCCATCTCGCGGCCGAACAATGCCGCGATCCTGGTGCGCTTCCGCATCGACATGGAGGAGCGCGGCGGCTCCATCGAGATGCTGCTGCCCTATGCGACGCTGGAGCCGATCCGCGATCGCCTGATGCAGACCTTCGTCGGCGAGAAGCTTGGCCGCGACCCGGTCTGGGAGGGGCACCTGGCCACCGAGATCTTCCAGGCGCGCACGCAGGTCGAGGCGGTGCTCTACGAGAGCCGCTATCCGCTGCGGCAACTGATGAACCTGAAGGTCGGCGACACGCTGATGCTCGACATGAAGCCCGATGCGATGGTCAAGGTGCGCTGCGGCGACCATATCCTGACCGAGGGGCGCATGGGCCGTGTCGGCGACAAGGTGGCCGTCAGGGTGCAGCGGCCGTTGCGCCGCGGCCGCACCTCGCTGGCACAGTTCGAGCAGGTTTCCTCGGGGGGGCATGAAGCATGATGTCCGGATTCACGGTCTCGCTTGCGATCGAACTGCTTGTTGCGGTTCTTCTTGCGGCAACCATCGGCTACTGCGTGCGACTCAACCGGCGCCTGATCCGCCTGAAGGCGGATGACCAGGCGCTGAAGGCGACCATTGCCGAACTGATCACCGCGACCGAAATCGCGGAGCGCGCCATCCAGGGTCTGAAGGTCACCGTGCGCGAATGCGACGGCACGCTGGGCGAGCGCCTGCGGACCGCCGAGCGCTTCCTTGGAGACATCGAGCGCGAGGTCAAGGCCGGCCAGACGGTGGTCGACCGGATTTCCCGGATCACCGAGGCGGCTCGCTCGCGCCCCGCGGCGCCGGCGGTCGTGGCGCCCCCGGTCGCACCGGTGGTTCCCGTCACGGTGGCGGCAAAGCCCGCGTCGGCGGCATCCGCCATGCCGGACCCGGGCCCGAACGCCGCCTCGACGCTGGCGGCGGCCAGTGCATTCGCCGCCCGCGTGTCATCGCGCGCGGCCTGAGGGAGAACCGGAATGCGGGACCTGCGCCTTCTCCCCATCGTCATGGTGGCTGCCGGCGGGCTCCTGTTCCTGAAGGCCATCGGCCTGATCAGCGGCGACATGCTGCCGGCCGGTCCCCGAACGGTCCATGCACAGCAGGCGATGATCCCCGGCCCGGAGCGGCCGGACGAACTTCTGACCACCGGCGCCGTGCCGGCCGCGGCCCAGCCGCCTGCCGCCGCGCAGCGTCCCCCGGCCACAGGCCGGCAGGCCAGTGCGCCGACGCCGCTGGGCAATCAACCGCCGGCGGCCGCCGTTTCACCGGCGGAGCGGGCCATTCTGGAGCGGTTGCAGGAGCGCCGGCAGGACCTCGAGCGCCGCCAGCGCGAGCTCGACATGCGCGAGAACCTGCTCAGGGCAACCGAGCGCAGGCTCGAGCAGCGCGCCACCGAACTGCGCGAACTGGAAACCCGCATCACCGCCATCGAGCAGCGCCGCGACGAGGCCGAGCAGGCGCGTTTCCGTGGCGTGGTGAGCATGTACGAGAGCATGCGGCCGCGCGATGCGGCGCGCATCTTCGACACGCTCGACATGCCGGTGCTGACGGAAGTGGCGCGCGCCATGCGTCCGGCCAAGCTTGCCGACGTCATCGCCCAGATGCAGGCGGAACCGGCCAAGCGCCTGACCATCGAGCTTGCCCGCCGGCCGGGCCAGCAGGTGGCGGCAGGGGCCCAGTCTCCGCGATCCGTCTCGCCGGACCAGTTGCCGAAGATCGAGGGCCGGCCGACCCGGTGACGGGTGGCCTTTTCCCGCGCCCGCCCCGCCGGAGACGGCATTCCGGCCTGACGAAACCCCCCGTTAATCACGCGCCGCCATGATGGCGCCGATCTGGTGGCATGGAGCGGCCGGACGACCGCGCCCCGGCGCGGGGTAGCGTGTCGAGTGGCGTCCCATGGACGGGTGCGCAGTGGGCGTAAAGCGTCTTGCGAAGGGGAGGCTCACCGCCGCCCTGTTGCGCGCTGTGCTGACCCCCGCGCTGGTTCTGTCTCTCGCCCTCTTGCCTGGCACCGGCCCGGCCGAAGCGCAGAGGTCGCAGGCTGCCGCCGCGACCACGCTCAAGGTCGAGGCCACCGCCAGCACGGCGAACGGCTTCGCCCGTATCATCTTCAACCTGAACCAGATCGTCAGTTCCGAGGTCAAGATCAGCGGCGGCGTCCTCGTGGTCGCCTTCGGCCAGCCGATCGAAGTCCAGCAGATCGGCCTGCTGGTCTCGCAGCTCGACGGCTATGTCACCGCGGTGCGGAGCGATCCGGACGGCCGGTCGCTGCGTTTCGCGCTGTCGCGGCGGGTCACCGTCAATTCGATGGAGGCCGGCGAGCGCCTGTTCATCGACATGCTGCCGGATCGCTGGCCGGGGCCGCCGCCGGGCCTGCCGGCCGACGTGGTCGAGGAACTGACGCGCCGGGCGCGCGATGCCGAGCGCCGCGCGCGCGCCGCCGAGACGGCCCGTGCCGCCCGCGCCGTTCCGGCCGTCGGCGTGAGGATCGGCAACCATCCGACCTTCACGCGCATCCTGTTCGCGCTGCCGGAGCCGGTCGGCGTGGCGCTCGACCGTTCCGGCGACCGGCTGACGGTGAAGATCGCCAAGCCGTTCCGGGCCGATCTGCGCAATGTCCGCGACTCGCTGCCCAATTTCATCGCCGAGATCGAGGCCGACACCGCTGCCGACGAACTCCTGATCCGGATCATGGTGTCCCAGCAGGCCGATGTCCGCGCCTTCCGCGAGGACAACACCTATGTCGTGGATGTCTCCATGCCCCATATGCGGCCCGCGCCGCAGCAGGGCGCGATGGCCATGGCGCCGCCCGCAGGGGCAACCCGGCTGCCAGGAAACGCGCCGGTCCCCACCGTGCCGCTGCCCATCATGCCCCGGCAGCAGCCTGCGGCAGCCACTCCTGCCGCCCCCGCTCAGGCGACGCCCCCACAGCCGCCGCCCCCTCGGGCCGCCGCCGACCGGCCGCCTGCACCGGTGGCCCCGCCCCAGTTGGCCGCCAGACCCGCGCAGGCCGAGCCCGCGCCATCGGCCCGGCCGGCTGTCGGGGCCGAGCCCGCCCGCGGCGTCAGCCTGCAGGCACGCCGGGCCGGCGACACGATCCGCATTCTCGTGCCGTTCGCCCGGGACACGCCCGGTGCCGTGTTCCAGCGCGGCGACACGCTCTGGCTTGTGTTCGATGCCGCCGATCCGATCGACATTTCGGGCCTGCAGACCGGCGCCAACGGCCTGTTCGCCTCCGTCGATGCCACGCGCTCGCGTGACGGCACGGCCATCCGCATCGGGCTCGACCGGCAGGGCCTGACCTCGACAGGCCGGGACGGCACCGCCTGGATCATCACGCTCGCCGAAACCCAGCTCGAGCCGCCGCGGCCCGTCCAGCTGACCCGTGCCGCCGACGGTGGCCGGCTCGTCGCCTCGGCGGAGTTCGGCGGCGCCGGGCAGGTGCATTACCTCGCCGACCCCCTGGCCGGTGACGACCTGATCGTGGTGACGGGGGCGGGGCCTGCGCGCGCGTTCCTGCGCACGATGGAGATGGTCGAGTTCGCGGCACTGGCCGGCAGCCACGGCCTCGTCTTCCAGCCGCTGGCCGACGACCTGACCGTGTCGGTCGAGGGGGACCGGGTCAATGTCTCGCGCCCGCGCGGCCTGCAGCTCAGCGCCGCCGACGGTCGCCCGCAATCGGTGCAGCGCCTCGTCAGGCGGCCGCGCACGATCGCCTTCGATCTCGAACTGTGGACGGCCGACGAACAGGCGCCGTTCCGCGACCGTGAGACCGATCTCGCTGCAACCGCCGCCGCCGTCCATGAGACCCAGCGGACCGCCAAGCGCCTCGATCTCGTCCGCTTCTACATGGCCCGCCGCCGCTGGCCGGAGGCCAAGTCGGTGATCGATGCCATCATGCAACAGGACCGGCGGGTGGCCGAGGACGGCTCGCTGCTCGGTCTGCGCGGCGTCATCGCCGTCATGATGCACCGGCCCGCCGACGCTCTGCGCGACCTTGCCCACCCGGCCATGGCCACGGCTCCCGACGCGGCCCCGTGGCGGGCCGCCGCCCTGCTGATGGATTCCCGTGCCCGCGAGGCCAACGATACCTTCGAGAACTCCCAGATGGCCATCGGCACGCTGCCGGCCTCGCTGGCCCATGCGCTGCTCCTTCATGCGGCGAATGCGGCGATCGGCGCCGGAGCGCTGGAGCGCGCCGAGCGCTTGATCGAGGAGCTTCAGGAGATCGGCATCCCGGATGGCGGCGAGCAGCAGTTCGCCCTGCTGCGCGGCCGCCTGGCGGAGGCGCGCGGCCAGGACCGCGATGCCCTGGCGTCCTACTCGCGGGCAGCCAACGGGCATCACCTGCCGACCCGGGCGGATGCCGAGCAGCGGCTCGTCGCCACGCGGCTGCGCCTCGGCGAACTCGACCGCAAGGCGGCCATCTCCGAACTGGAGGTGATGAGCTTCGCCTGGCGCGGCGACGACGTGGAGGCAAGGACGCTGGCGCTGCTCTCCCGCCTCTATGCCGAGGAGAAGCGCTTCCGCGATGCCTTCGATGTCATGCGGCTGGCGCTTGCCGTGCATCCGCGCTCGCCGGCCGTGCACGAAGCGCAGGACGCGATGACCCGGCATTTCGAGCAGCTGTTCCTCGATGGCAATGCCGACCAGATGCGGCCGATCGAGGCGCTGTCGCTCTATTACGACTTCCGCGGCATGACCCCGCAGGGGCGGCGCGGCGACGAGATCATCCGGCGCCTGGCCGACCGGCTGGCGAGCATGGAACTGCTCGATCAGGCCGCCTCGCTGCTGCAGCACCAGATCGACCACCGCCTGCAGGGCGCCGCCCGCACGCAGGTTGCCGCCCGGCTCGCGCTGCTGCACCTGATGAACCGCAAGCCGGCGCTTGCCCTGCAGGTCCTGCAGACCACCCGCCTTGCCGACCTGCCCGAGGAACTGCGCATCCAGCGCTATCTGCTGGAGGCGCGCGGCCATGCCGACCTCGGCCGGCCGGACCGCGGCCTCGAACTGATTGCGGACATCCAGACGCCGGAAGCGGAAATGCTGCGGGCTGACATCCTGTGGGGCGCCGGGCGCCACAAGGAGGCTGCCGAACAGAGCGAGAGGCTCGTCGCGGCGGGACGCGGCGGCCAGCCCCTGTCCGAGGCGGCACGGCGCCATCTCCTGCGCGCGGCCATCGGCTTTGCCCTGATCGACGATGCGCTGGGGCTCGACCGCTTGCGCACGCGCTGGCAGGAGGCCATGGCCGACACGCCCGATGCCCGCGCCTTCGATGTGGTGACCTCGCCGATCGCGGCCCGCGGTGTCGAATACCGCGAGATCGCCCGCTCGATCGCCGACCGCGACACGCTGGAGGCCTTCCTGAAGGCCTATCGCGAGCGCTATCCCGCCGAGACACCGGGCGCCGGTCGTCCGACCTCGTCCGTTCCGGGCGCGGCACAGCGGCAGGGCTGACACGGCGGTTCGCTGACGCGGGCGTAGCGGCTCAGCCGCCGAAACTTCGCACCAGACTGCCGGCGACCAGGTTCCAGCCGTCGACCAGCACGAAGAAGATCAGCTTGAACGGCAGCGACACGGTGACCGGTGGCAGCATCATCATGCCCATCGACATGAGCACCGAGGCGACGACGAGATCGATGACGAGGAAGGGCACGAACAGCAGGAAGGCGATCTCGAAGGCGCGCCGCAGCTCGGAGATCATGAAGGCCGGGACGAGGACGCGGAACGACACCTCCTGGGGGGTCGGCGGCGGCGGCTCGCGCGACAATTCCTGGAACAGGGCGAGGTCCTTTTCGCGCACCTGCCCGAGCATGAACTCGCGAAAGGGCGCGGATGCCCGCTCGAACGCCTGGGTGACCTCGATCTGGTTGTCGATCAGCGGCCGGATGCCGTTCTCGTAGCTCTGCTGGAGCGTAGGGGCCATGACGAAGCCGGTCAGGAACAGGGACAGGCCGACGATGACGGCATTGGGCGGCGCGGTCTGCGTGCCGATGGCGGTGCGCAGCAGCGACAGCACCACGGCGATGCGCACGAAGCTCGTCACCATGATGAGGATGGACGGGGCCACCGACAGGACGGTCAGCAGCCCGATGAGCTGGATGACCCGCTCGGTGACGCCGGCGCCCTGACCGAGATTGATCGCGATGTCCTGCGCCAGCACGGGCGCGGCGAGGAGGGCGGCCGCCAGCGCAAGCCCGAGCGCAGCCAGGGCAGAGCGCCCGGCCGGCATCACAGTCCGCAGAACTGACAAGGCCCGCATCGCCGTCTCACCGCCGGCGCGAATCGCTCGCGCCGTGGCGGCAGTCTAGCAGGCTGCCGGGCACCGCCCTGCGGCAGCGGGGGCGCTGTGGACAGGTGCCGGCCAGGGCGAGGGACGATCGCCCATCGCCCCGATGATGGCTCAGCCGATCAGGAGGCTTTGGGCGGGGTGGGCCCGCGGCCGAGCAGCGCGGCCATCTCCTCTTCGAGACTGTCGAAGACGGACTTGTCGTCGGCCGACAAGGGCTTTGCCGGACCGCCCGCTGCCGCAGGGCCGGCAGACCCTGCCGCGGCGGCCGCCGGAGCAGACGGTCCGCCCGGCTTCGCGGCTGGCGGTCGAGCCGGCTGTGCCGGCATGCCGGGTGTCGGGCGAAGCGGGGCGGCCGGGTTCGCGCCGATCGGCTTGCGCAGGGCCGCCTCCAGCCGCGCGGCGACATCGTCGGTGGCCGGTGCAGCGGCCGGACCCGTGCCGGGGCGCGGCGCGGCGGGAGGGGCTATCGGCGCGGCGGGCTGGCCCGCGCGGGCGGGCGTGACGACGGGACTGATGCGCGGCGTCTCGCGCGGCGCGACAGGCGCCGGGCGGGCCGGTTCGGGTCGCGAAGGCTCGGGACGGGCCGGCTCGCGCAGGCTCGGGCGCACCGGATCGAGCCGCGGCGCGGGCGCCGGCTCCGGTCGCGGGGCATATTCGCCGGCCGCCTGACGGGCCTGTTCCCGCATCGACAGGCGCGGTGCCTCCGCGGCGACCGGGGCGGGCGGTGCGGGTTCGGCGGCTGCCGGCTCGCGCAGGGCACTGGCCGGAACCGGCATGCCGCGCACGATCGCGCTCTCCACCACGACGTCGGTTGGACCGCCAAGCAGGAGCAGATGTTCGACATTGTCGCGCCGGATCAGCACCAGCTTGCGGCGCTGGTCGACATCCGCATAGTCGAGAACCGCAAGGCGCGGCTGGCGCCCACGGCCGCCGGAGCCGATCCCGAGGCCGCGGCCGCGGATCAGACGAAAGATCCAGGCCGTCAGGCCAATGAGCACGAGCACGACGGCGAAAGCGACGATGAAAGTCGCTGCCAACGGCGCGTTAGGGCCCAGCAAGCTGGTGAGATAATTCATCGAGACTGATCCCATGCCATGCGCCGGCCGGGTAAGAACGTGCGCATTAAGTCTATGTTGAGGTTAACAGGCCCGGCAAGGCTTGCCGATGCCGACCTGCGCGGATGGTTAACCCGCGCCGGGAATGGTTAAAAGAGCCTTAGCGTTTAACCCCTCGTTAACCATGCACCGGGCATTGTTTGCCCACCCCCGGCGCGTGGAGAGGGCCATGACGACGAGCGACGTGCCGCTTTTTTCCATGCTACGGACCCGTATGCGCTGGCACCAGGAACGCCAGAAGCTATTGGCTGAAAATGTCGCGAATGCGGAAACACCGGGTTACCGGGCGCGCGACCTCAGGATGCCGAGCTTCCAGTCACTGGTGCGGGGTGGGGGCTCGGCCTCGGGCATGACGACGGCCGGGATCGGCGCGACAGCGACAACGGGTTCGCCTTCGGCCTCGGGCATCTCCGGCGTCAGCCAGACGAGTGCCCGGCATATTCCGCTCACGTCGGACCAGACCACCCGCTTCGATATCCGCCGTGACACGGGCGTCACGGCAACCCCGGATGGCAACCGCGTCAACCTCGAGGACGAGATGATGAAGGTCAGCCAGAACCAGCTCGACTATCAGGCGGTCGCCGGCCTTTACCAGCGTTCGCTGGGTCTGATCCGCACCGCCATCGGCAAGCGCACAGGCTGAGGAGACACGCCATGTCCATGGAATTCCTGCGCTCGCTCCGGATCGCCGCCGGTGGCATGCGCGCCCAGGCCGGCCGCATGCGGGTGGTGGCCGAGAACATCGCCAATGCCAATTCGACGTCGCAGGCGCCTGGCGGCGACCCCTACCGGCGCCGGATCCCGACCTTCCGCACCTCGTTCGACCGCGAACTGCAGGCGACCACCGTCCAGCTCGGCCCGGTGCGCCGGGCGCAGGGCGAGTTTCAGACCCGCTTCGACCCCAACCACCCGGGCGCCGATGGCCGCGGCTACGTCAAGATCCCCAATGTCAACTCGCTGGTCGAGAGCATGGACATGCGCGAGGCCCAGCGCAGCTACGAGGCGAACCTCAACGTGGTCACCTCCACGCGCCGGATGATCCAGCGCACCATCGAGCTTCTGAGAGTCTAGTCTGATGTCCACCACCTCCATTGCCGCCAATGCCTATGCGTCCGCCGCGCGGATGCTCTCGCCCGCCGCGGCCCAGCGCAGCGGCGGGGAGGGCACGGGCTTCGGCGACATGCTGCGCAATGCGGTGCAGTCGGTCGGCCAGACCGCCCGCACAACCGATCAGCGCACGCAGGCCATGGCGGCCGGCCGCGCCGATCTCATCGACGTGGTCACGGCGGTTGCCGAGACCGAGGTGGCGGTCGAATCCCTCGTGGCCGTGCGCGACAAGGTCGTGCAGGCCTACGAGGAAATCATGCGCATGCAGATCTGAAGGCATCCGATGAGCCCGCAAGACGTTCTGGACGTCGCCCGCGACGGCGTTCTCACCATCATCCTAGTCGCCGGTCCCCTGATGATCGTCGGCCTGCTGGTCGGCGTGATGATCTCGCTGGTCCAGGCACTGACCCAGATCCAGGAGCAGACGCTGGTCTTCGTGCCGAAGATTCTCGCCATCTTCGCAACGCTTGTCATCGCCCTGCCGTTCATGGGCGATGCGCTCAACGGCTACATGACCCGGGTCATGGCGAGGGTGGTGCTGGGCGGGTGAATCGGTTCTGATCCGCCGCCAAGCCACCCGCACGGTCCAGGAGGGGCCCGGCGCATGACCGTCCCGCTCTCGCCAGACCTGGTGGTGGTCTATTTCCTGATGTTCGCGCGCATCGGCACCATGATGATGCTGATGCCGGGCCTCGGCGACCGGTCCCTGCCGGTGCGCGTCAGGCTGGGCGTGGCCCTGCTCCTGACCCTCGTGCTCTATCCCCTGCACCGGCCGCTCTATGCGGTGGACCTTGCCCAGCCGGCCAGCGTGCTGCTGATCCTGTTCCAGGAACTGGCGGTCGGCTTCACGCTGGGCATGGCGGCGCGGATCGCGGTCTCCGCACTGCAGACGGCCGGCGTGGTCATCTCCAACACGATGGGCCTCGGCTTCGCGATGCAGGTCGATCCGACGCAGGGGCAGCAGGGCGCGGTGATCGGCACGTTCCTGACACTGACCGGGCTTGTGCTGGTCTTCGCCTCCGACCTGCACCACCTGGTGATCGCCGCCATTTCCGACAGTTTCACGATCATCCGGCCCGGGACCTTGCCGGATTCTGGCGATGCGGCCTCGTTCCTCGCCAGCGCCATGGCCCGGGCCTTCCTCATCGCCATCCAGCTGGCGGCACCCTTCATCGTCTTCGCGCTGGTGTTCAACATCGGGCTCGGCGTGCTGTCCAAGCTGATGCCGCAGATGCAGGTGTTCTTCGTCGCCATGCCCGCCACCATCGGTGTCGGCTTCCTGATCCTGCTGCTCGTCATCGGTGTGATGATGACCCACTATCTCGGGTCACTCGAAACCGTGCTCAACGACCTTGCCGTCAACCGGAGGTGACGCATGGCCGAGGGCAATGACGACAAGGACCAGAAGACACAGGAGCCGACACAGAAGAAGCTCGACGACGCGCTGAAGAAAGGCGACGTCGCCAAGAGCCAGGACCTGGTGACCTGGTTCCTCCTGTCGGCCGGCACGCTCGTGGTGGTGGTTTTCGCCGCGGGTGCCGCCGGTGGTCTGGCCCTGCCGCTGAAGAACCTCATCGGCAATGCCGATCTCGTGCAGGTCGACCGCACCGGCCTTATGGGCCTGCTGATGTCGCTGGTGCTGGCTGTCGTGCTGGCGCTCGGCCTGCCGTTCCTGGCCCTTTTCCTGGCCGGCGTTGCCGGCAACATGGTCCAGCACCGCCTGGTGTTCTCGGCCGAGAGCATGAAGCCGAAGGCCTCCAAGATATCGCCGGTCGCCGGTTTCAAACGCATCTTCGGCAAGGACGCGCTGGTCAACTTCCTGAAGGGGCTCGCCAAGATCTCGCTGATGGGGATCGTGATCGCCGCGGTGCTGTGGCCGCAGCGGTCGGTGATCGACAGCCTGGTGCGCATGGACGTGACCATGCTGCTGCCGTTCACCCATGGGGTGATCGTGCAGATCCTGGTCGCTGTCATGGCCATCCTGACCATCATCGCCATCGGCGACTACGTCTATCAGTACCAGCGCTGGTATAACCGGCAGCGCATGTCGATGCAGGAGCTCAAGGAGGAGTTCAAGCAGACCGACGGCAATCCCGAAATCAAGGCCAAGGTGCGCCAGATCCGGCGCGAGCGCTCGCGCAAGCGCATGATGGCCAATGTCCCGAACGCCACCGTGGTCATCACCAACCCGACCCACTATGCCGTGGCGCTGAAATACGAGCCCGGCATGGACGCGCCCCTGTGCGTGGCCAAGGGCATGGACGCCATCGCGCTCAAAATCCGCGAGGTGGCGACGGCAAACGGCGTTCCCATCGTCGAAAACGTCGCGCTCGCGCGCGCGCTTCACGCCGGCGTGGAGCTTGACGCGGAGATTCCGGAGGATCACTACCGGGCGGTGGCCGAGGTGATCGGTTATGTCATGCGCCTGAAGGGTGGGCTGAACTGATCCGGCCCGCCCGGATAACGCCGTCCCGCTGCACGCCGGCCTTGCCTCCGGGCCTGCAAGGCGGCACGACTAGTCATTGGTTCCCGAACAGATTCTCCGCGCCCTCCAGGACGGCTTTCGCGCATGGCCCTTGTCGAAAAGAATGCCCGCGCCGATCACCCGGACCAGCCGGGCATGAGCGGTCGCCGCGCCCTCGACCGATCCGAGCAATCGGGCTCGACGGTCATGGTCCTGGCCGTGGCCGTCGTGCTGGTCGGCGCCGCGCTGTTCTTCCTGGCGATCGGCCGGGACCAGGCCTATCCCTTCGTGCTCGGCCTTCTGGCGGTGCTCGCCGTCTGCGGCGTGTTCTCGCTGTTTGCCTATGCCGCCGGGATCCTGCGCTTTTCGACCGAGGACGGCCGCAACGATTTCACCCGCGCCATGACCGACGGGGCGCCGCAGGCGATCGTCGTGACCGAGCCGTCGGGGCGCGTGCTCTATGCCAATCCGGCCTATCTCCAGCTGACCGGCGTGACCGGCTCGGATGACGTCAAGGGCGTGGAACGGGCCTTCACCGGCGCGCCAGAGGTCTCCGAGGCCATCTACCGCCTGTCCCAGTCCGCGCGCGAGAACCGTCGCCACCAGGAGGAGGTGCGCCTGCCGGCAGCGGATGGCGCGCGCTGGTACCGGCTTCGGGTGCGGCCGCTGGTCGGCGAGGGCGTCGTGCGCCCGCGCGGGGTCGGGCGGGCGAGCGTCTGGTCGGTGGAGGACATCACCCGCGACCGCCAGCATGCGGAAAGCGCCTTCGAGACGCTGCAGCGGGCCATCGACTTCCTTGACCATGCCCCGGCCGGCTTCTTCTCCATGGAGCCCTCCGGCGACATCGGCTACATGAACGCCACGCTGGCGGGCTGGCTCGACCATGACCTGGCCGAGGTCGGCCCGGGCGGGCTGGCGCTGGCCGATATCCTGGCTGCGGACGGGGCGGCGCTGCTGCGGACCGTCACGCCGGTGCCGGGGGAGGTCGCGACGGCGACCTTCGACCTCGACCTCAAGCGGCGCAGCGGCGAGGCGCTGCCAGTCCGCCTGCTGCACAAGGTCGCCTTCGCCGCCGACGGCACGTCCGGTCCCTCGCGCACGCTCGTCATCCATCGCGGCCGCTCGGCCGATGAGGGCGACAGCCTGAGGGCGGCCGAGGTGCGGTTTGCCCGCTTCTTCAACAATTCCCCGCTCGGCATCGCAACCGTCGATGCATCGGGCAACGTGCTGCGCTCCAACCCGCTGCTGGCGCGCCTGTCCGCAGAACTGCTGCCCGAGGGACAGGCCGGCCAGAAGTCGATCATGGCGCTGGTCAAGGAGAGCTCGCGCGTCGATCTTGCCCATGCCATTGCCGAGGCGGCACGCGGGCGCAGCGACCTTGCCGGTGTCGACGGCGCGCTGCAGGGCAATGCCAACCGCTTCGCACGTTTCCTCGTGGCGCCGGTGGACGATCCGGAGGCGGCCGGCGAGGCGGCCATCGTCTATGCGGTGGAGACCACCGAGCTTCGCCAGTTGCAGGAGCAGTTTGCCCAGTCGCAGAAGATGAACGCGGTCGGCCAGCTGGCCGGCGGGGTGGCGCACGACTTCAACAACGTGCTGCAGGCGATCCTCGGCCATGCCGATCTCCTGCTGATGAACCACAAGCCGGCCGATCCGTCGTTCAACGACATCATGCAGATCAAGCAGAACGCCAACCGCGCGGCGAGCCTGGTGCGGCAGCTTCTGGCCTTCTCGCGCAAGCAGACCCTGCGCCCGCAGGTGATCCAGCTCGGCGACGTGCTCTCCGACCTGTCGATGCTGCTGCGGCGCTCGCTCGGCGAGCGGGTCGGCCTCGACGTCGTCCACGGCCGCGACCTCTGGCCGGTGCGGGCCGACGTCACCCAGCTCGAACAGGTGATCCTGAACCTTGCCGTCAATGCCCGCGACGCCATGCCGGATGGCGGCAAGCTGACCATCCGCACGGTCAATGTGCCGGCCTCGGAGATCGGGCGCCACCAGACCAAGGACCAGCCGGTGGAGATGCCGGCCAGCGACTGCGTGCTGATCGAGGTGACCGACACCGGAACCGGCATTCCCGAGGACATCCGGCAGAAGATCTTCGACCCGTTCTTCTCCACCAAGGATGTCGGCAAGGGCACGGGGCTCGGCCTGTCGACCGTCTATGGCATCGTCAAGCAGTCCGGCGGCTATGTGTTCGTCGATTCGGCCGTCGGCCGGGGCACCACGTTCCGCATCTTCCTGCCGCGCCATGTCGCCCTGCCGGAGGACGATGTTGTTCTGCCCAAGGAGGATGCGTCGCGCTCCCCGGCGCCGGCAGCGCCTGCACTTCCGGCAGCGCCTGCGGTCCTGCTGGTGTCCGGCGCGGAGGCTCCGGCCATGGCGGCGCCGGCCGCTGCGCCAACCGCTGCGCCGGTTACACCCCCACCGGCCCTGCCGCCGCGCGACGACACGGGGGCCGGCACCATTCTGCTGGTGGAGGACGAGGAGGCGGTCCGCGCCTTTGCCTCGCGGGCGCTGTCCTCGCGCGGCTATACCGTGCTCGAGGCCGGCTCCGGCGTCGAGGCGCTGGAGGTGATGAAGGAGGCGGGGCCGGTCGACCTGGTCGTCTCCGACGTGGTGATGCCGGAAATGAACGGCCCGACGCTGCTGGGCGAACTCAGGAAGTCCAATCCCGATATCAAGGTAATCTTCGTCTCCGGCTATGCCGAGGAGGCGTTCCGCAACGACCTGCCTGAGGGCCAGGATTTCGCCTTCCTGGCGAAACCGTTCTCGCTGAAGCAACTGATCGAGGCCGTGAAGGCTCAGATCAAGGTCTAGCTCGCCTTTGCCGGGCGGGCGGGACTAACCTGCCACCATGCCCGCGCAGGCCGCCCACCCGCTGATCGCGCTCGATGCCGTCGTCCTCGATACGGAGACGACCGGGCTCGACCCGACGCGGGCGCGCCTCGTCCAGATCGGCGCCGTGGCGATCCGGGAAGGGCAACTCGTCCCCGAGGAGCGTTTCGACCGGCTGGTCGATCCCGGAGGGCCGATTCCCCCCGCCTCGACGGCGATCCACGGGATCGACGATGCGGCCGTCGCCGGCAAGGGCGCTTTCATTACCGCCTACGAGGCGTTCGAGACCTTCCGCCGCGGGCGGCTGGTCGTCGGCCACAATCTCGGCTTCGACCTGGCGATCCTGAAGCGCGAATGCCGGCTTGCCGGACGGGCGTTCGTGCCACCGCCCTCGCTGGATACGCGCCTGCTCGGCGAGGTCTGCTTTCCATCCCTGCCGGACCAGACGCTGGAGGTGCTCTCCGGCCGCCTCGGCCTCGGGCTCGACCGTAGCCAGCGGCACGATGCCGTCGCGGACGCCATTTCGGCTGGGGCGCTGCTCGTGGCGCTGGTTCCCCATCTCAAGGAGCGCGGCATCCGCACCGTCGGCGAGGCGGACGAGGCCTGCCGCCGGCTCGCGGGTGCGCTCGAGAACTTCGCCCGCGCCGGCTGGGTCGAGCCGGGGGTGCTTGCCGACAGGGCCGCCCAGGCCTCGGCTCTCGCCCGCATCGACGCCTTCCCGTTCCGCCACCGGGTGCGCGACCTGATGGCCAGCCCACCGGTCATCGTGGCGCCCGGCCTGCCGGTTGCCGGTGTCGTCGACCTGATGATGGAGCGGCGAATCTCCTCGGTCTTCGTGGCCGAGGCAGCGGGTTCACGCGCCTCGGACTGCGGCATCCTGACCGAGCGCGACGTGATGCGGACGATTGCCGCCGAGGGCGGGGCAGCGCTCGGTCTGCCGGCCGGCCCGGTCGCGTCCCGTCCTCTGGCCACGGTCCGGGCGGATGATTTCGCCTATCGGGCGATCGGGCGCATGGACAGGCTGAAGGTCCGTCACCTGGGCGTCGAGGACGCGGAAGGGGCGCTGGTCGGCGCGCTGTCGGCGCGCGATCTCCTGAAGGCGCGGGCGAGCGACGCGCTCATGCTTGGCGATGCCATCGAGGCGTCCGACAGCCCGGCGGGGCTTGCCGCTGCCTTTGCCCGCATGCCGGTGGTGGCCAGCCACCTGATGCAGGAGGAAGTGCCGGCGCGCGACGTCGCAGCCGTCATCAGCCACGAGATTGCAGCGCTCACGGGCCGGGCGGCCCGCCTTGCCGAAATGCGCATGGCCGACGAGGGTCACGGAGCCCCGCCGGTGTCCTATGCGGTTCTGGTGCTGGGCTCGGTCGGCCGCGGCGAGAGCCTGCTGGCGGCCGATCAGGACAATGCGGTGGTGACCGCCGTGCCGGCCGATCCGGAGGCGGCCGACCGCTGGTTCGCCCGCTTCGGCACGCATCTGGCCGACTTCCTGGATGCCGCCGGCGTCGTCTATTGCAAGGGCGGGGTCATGGCGAAGAACCCGGCCTTTCGCGGCTCGATTGAGGACTGGCGCGGTCGGATCACCGAATGGCTCGGCCGCAACCGGCCGGAGGATCTGCTCGCGGTCGACATCTTCTACGATTTCCGGCCCGTCCACGGCGATATGGAACTGGCGGCCCGCCTGTTCGACGAGGCCTATGAAGCCGCGCACCGGTCACCGCTCCTGGCAAAACTGCTGGCCGGCGAGATCGAGGGTCACCGGCCGCCGCTGACGCTGCTCGGCGGGTTCCGGACCGAGCAGGGTCGGGTGGACCTGAAGAAGGGCGGGCTGTTCCCGGTGGTCGCGGCGGCGCGGTGTCTGGCCATGCGCCACAACATCCGCCTGCGGGCGACGCGCGAGCGCATCGAGGCGGTGCGGCGCATGAAGATCGGCTCGGATGCCGATCTGGAGCGCTGGCCGGAGGCCCATGCGGTGATCGTCGATGCCATCCTTCGGCAGCAGCTTGCCGACATTGCCGCCGGCCGGCCTCCGGGCAACCGGGTCGATCCCTCGGTTCTGACCCGCGCGGGCCAGCGGCGGCTGAAGGAAGCGCTCGGCACGCTGGGCGAGGTGGCGACCACCGTCCGCGACCTGCTGTTCCGCAACTGAGGCGGCGATCAGCGGCAGTTGCGGGCGACGATCTCGCGCCAGTCAGCGATGGAGCCGATCATCTGGCCGACATTCTCCTGCCGGTGGCGGCCGGTGGTGCAGCGCTCGAACACCACGGCTGCCTGCTGCATCACGCGGATATGGTCGCGGAACACCGAGCAGCGCTGGGCGATGGGGGATGAGCGGGTGGTCTCGAGGCGCCGCAGCGTCGCCTTCAGGCGGGTGTCGGTCGCCGACAGGTCGCGCGCGCAGAACGCCGCCGCCGCCGTCGACTGCGCAAGGGCCGACCCTGCCGGCACCAGCGCGAGGCAGGCTGCGGCCATGATCGCAAAAAGAAGGCCCGCAAGGCCGGGGGGCCTGCGGGCCAGGTCAGGAGTTTGGAGGGGCATGCGGAAGGTCGTCCGGAAGGTGGCCGGGTCAGGCCGGGAAGGGGATCAGTGGCAACCGTTGGCGATCACGCCGTTCCAGTCGGTCATGGAGCGGCGGATCAGGCTCAGCTTGGAGGCGCGCGCCTCGCCCTGGACGCAGCGGTCCACGGCGCGGGCGGCGCGCTGCAGGGAGGTCATGTGCACGCGGAAGGCCTGGCACTGGGCCGCACCGTCCGCCTCATAGGCCGCCTCGACCTTGGTCAGGCTCTGGTTGACCTCGGCGTCGATGGCGTCGACAGAAGCCGGGCAGGGCTCGGCGGCCATGGGAAGCGTGCCGAGGGCGGCCGTCTGCGTGGCCGCGGCGGCCGGCGCCGCCGCCTGCGGCGCGGTGATCCGCGGCTGCAGCAGGGTGCGGGCGTCGTCGGCGTGCAGGGTGCCGTGGATCATGGCGGGCGACACGGAGGCGAGGCGCACCGGCTCGGCGGCGCGCACCGGCCAGGCGGTCATGACCATGGCGAGGAAGGCAATCGCGGTGGCGGCCACCAGCGAGGAAGCGATCACCGCCAGCGTCTGTGCATCGGCGGTGGAGGACTGGGCAGTGGCGAAGCTGCGCTGCGTGGTCGGGATCGAGCGGCGCATGGCGAACCCCTTTTCGTAAATCCCCTTGGCGTGGATGGCACATTCGCGCCACCCGGTTTCACGGGGATTGCGGGGCGCGCCATCCGATGTTTCCGGCCCGAAACAGGCCGGTCACATCGGATCGAACGCCTCAGCCGAGGTTCAGTTCCTTGAAAAAGTCGTTGCCCTTGTCGTCGACAACGATGAAGGCGGGGAAATCCTCGACCTCGATCCGCCAGATCGCCTCCATGCCGAGCTCGGGATATTCCAGCACCTCCACCTTGCGGATGCAGTCCTGGGCGAGGCGGGCGGCAGGGCCGCCGATGGAGCCGAGATAGAAGCCGCCGTGCTTGGCGCAGGCCTCGCGCACCTCGCGCGAGCGGTTGCCCTTGGCGAGCATGACCATGGAGCCGCCGGCGCCCTGGAACTGGTCGACGAAGCCGTCCATGCGGCCGGCCGTCGTCGGGCCGAACGAGCCGGAGGCATAGCCCTCGGGCGTCTTGGCGGGACCTGCGTAATAGACAGGGTGGTTGCGGAAATAGTCGGGCATGGGTTCGCCGCGGTCGAGGCGCTCGCGGATCTTCGCGTGCGCGGCATCGCGCGCGACGATCATCGGGCCGGTGAGCGAGACCCGCGTCTTGATCGGCTGCCGCGAGAGCGTTGCGAGGATTTCCGGCATCGGCCGGGTGAGGTCGATCCGGACCACATCGCCGCCGAGCGCGCCCTCGTCGATCTCCGGCAGATACTGCGCCGGGTGATGCTCCAGCTCCTCGAGAAACACGCCGTCGCGGGTGATCTTGCCGAGCGCCTGCCGGTCGGCCGAGCAGGAGACCGCGATGGCGATGGGCAGCGAGGCGCCATGCCGCGGCATGCGGATGACGCGCACGTCGTGGCAGAAATACTTGCCGCCGAACTGGGCGCCGACCCCCATGGCCTGGGTCAGCTTGTGGACCTCCTCCTCCATGGCCAGGTCGCGGAAGGCGTGGGCGAATTCGGAGCCCGCCGTCGGCAGCCCGTCCAGATAGCGGGCGGTGGCGAGCTTGGCCGTCTTCATCGTGTGTTCGGCGGAAAGCCCGCCGATGACGATGGCGAGGTGGTAGGGCGGGCAGGCGGCGGTGCCGAGGGTGAGGATCTTCTCGTGCAGGAACTTGATCATCCTGTCATGGGTCAGGATGGAGGGCGGCGCCTGGAACAGGAAGCTCTTGTTGGCCGAGCCGCCGCCCTTGGCCATGAACAGGAACTTGTAGGCGTCCTCTCCCTCGGCATAGATCTCGATCTGGGCGGGGAGGTTGTTGCGAGTGTTGCGCTCCTCGAACATCGAGAGCGGCGCCACCTGCGAATAGCGCAGGTTCTTCTTCTCGTAGGCGTCGAGCACGCCCTGGCCGAGCGCCGCCTCGTCCTCGCCTTCGGTCCAGACGAGCCGCCCCTTCTTGCCCATGATGATGGCGGTGCCGGTGTCCTGGCACATGGGCAGCACGCCGCCGGCGGCGATATTGGCGTTCTTCAAAAGGTCATAGGCAACGAACTTGTCGTTGGCGGTCGATTCCGGATCGTCGAGGATGCGGCGCAGCTGGGCGAGGTGGCCGGGGCGCAGCAGGTGGTTGATGTCGATGAAGGCCTGTTCGGACAGGAGCCGGATCGCCTCGCGCTCGACCACGACCACCTCCTTGCCGAGCACGGTCTCCACCCGCACCCCCTGCGAGGTGAGCTTGCGATAGGGCGTTTCGTCCTTTGCCAGCGGAAAGAGCGAATAGGAGCCGGCGGCAAGGGGAGCGTTCATGGCAGATGATCCCGTCGGAAGGCGCCGGGCGAGGGCGCGTGTGGCAGGGCGATGGCGGTTCATAGGCCATCCCGACGGCGGATTGAAGTCGTTCCAGGGTGAGAGGCCCGCCGGCTGAACCTTGCCTGAACCGGTGCGGTCAGGAGGGGTTCGGCGAGGCTGTGGGACCGTGCCGGCAACCGGACCAGAGGAGACCAGCCATGCACTATCGCCCCTTCGGCATAGCCCCCGCTTCCCGACCCGCCGCCGAGCCGATGGGGCTCGGCCTGCTGGCGGGCCTGTCGGCCCTGTTCGGCGGTCTCTTCTACATGGCCGATGTGACGCTCCCCGATCTTCTGCGCCATCCGCTGTGGAGCCTCAGGCAACTGACGATCGGGTCCATCGGGGAACTGGTCCGCGCCATTCCGTTCCTGCTGCAGGGCGCGCTGATCGCGGCGCCGGTCTGGCTGCTCCTGCGCCGTCGCGGCCGGTGATGGGCGGTTGATCGCCGGGGGGCTCAGCGCCGCCGCCCGATCAGGAGCCAGCGCAAGGCCAGCGCCACGAGGCCGGTGAAGGCGACGAGCACGGCGGCAAGCGTCAGCATGGCCAGCATGAACCGCGGCTCGGGCTCGATCGCGGCGGCAAGGCAGCACAGGAGGACGGTGGCGACCGCCGTCATGAGCAGCCGTTCGCGCAGGCTGTTCCAGAGGCCGGCCCGGCTCTCGGCCGCGCGGTCGGATGATGTGGTCGGGCTGTCCATGCGGGTCTCCAGCGGTCGGCGGAACCCTTGGCAGGGGACGCGCCGTCGCGGGATTGCCCCGGCTTGCAGGGGCTTGCTGCGAGGGCCTTGCTGTGAGGATCTTGCTGCTGGGCTCGGCAGCCGACAGGCCGCGTCTGCCGGATCAGCCCGCGTCCTGTGTCTCCAGGCCCAGGCGGCCGGCAACGTCAGCCGCACTGTCCGGCTGCCCCTCGACCCTCGCCAGTTCCACGAAGGTGAGCGCCGAATCCCGGGTCCACGGATGGGTTTCGCCGAGCGTCGCCTCGTGCACCTTCAACGCGGCGGCGACCGTTTCCAGCGCCTCGGCGGTTCGGCCGGCATCGGTGAGGATCTGCGCCAGCGAATGCTGCTGGCGGGCATAGATCGGATGGTCCGGGCCAAGCGATTCCACCGAGATGGCCAGCGATTCGCGCGCCATGGCCTCGGCCTCGTCGAGCCGGCCGGCGCGCCACAGCACCCGTCCCAGATTGTTGAAGCAGCGGGCGACCTCGTGGTGGCGGTGGCCAAGCCGCCGCTCGCCGATGGCGATGGCCTCTCGATAGACCGGCTCGGCCTCGTCGTTGCGGCCGGCCTCGTTCAGGAGGATGCCGAGATTGTTGCGCCAGGCGACCGCGTGGATGGAGTTTGAGCCCGCAGCCGCATCGTTGATGGCGATGGCCTCGCGGTAAAGCGGCTCGGCCTCCTCCCGCCGGCCGGTGTCGTTGAGCAGGCGGGCGAGGTTGTTGAGCCTTATGGCCACGTCGAGGTGCTGACGGCCGAGGCGCGCCTCGCCGCTGGCAATCACCTCGCGGAACAGCGGCTCGGCCTCGTCGAAGCGCCCGGCGGCGGCGATCAACTGGGCGAGATCGTTGATGCGCCGGCCGACTTCCGGGTCGTCGCGGCCCGCGCCGGCCTCGCCGATCGCGATGGCCTGCCGGTAGAACGGCTCGGCGTCGCGATAGGCCCCGCGGCCGAACAGGTAGCGGCCGGCGCGGTGGAACAGAATGGCTGCGGCGGGTTCTGCTGCAGTGCTCCAGCGGGCCAGCTCCCTTGTCGCCAGGACATGGGGCATGAGGCGGCCGCAGGCGCGCCACAGGCCGGGGTCCAGATGGGCATTGTCGGGAAAGGCACAGGCCAGTGCCGCGATCACGCGGTCGGCCATGACCTCCGCCCGGCCCTGGTCGGCGAGGCGAACCCGCATGGCCGCCTGGATCAGGCGGTGGAGATTGATGGCCGGCGCGCCATCGGAAAACTGGTCGTGCTCCACCAGCGAGACGGCGAACAGCGCCGCAAGGGCCTCCGCGCGGTCGTCCTCGTCCATCACCGCGTCGGAAACGAGATCGAGCGGGATGCGCTCGGGCGCCATGTGGGCGAAAAGCCCGAGCAGGTCTTCGGCCGCCGGCTGTTCCAGCGTCGCCTTGTCGATGGCCATGCCGAAGGTGGCCGCGATGCTGGCCGGATAGGCCACGCCCTTCGGCGCGCGCTGGACCCGCGCGTCGATCTTCTCCGAATAGCCGCCGAAGCTGGTGGCGGTGGCCCGGCAATAGGCGCCGGCATGGTCGAGGGCGAGCGGCAGGTGGCCGACGGCGGCGGCCAGCCGGCGGGCGCCGACGGGATCGTCGCGGCCGGCGCGCTTCTGCAGGAACTCGGCGGCGGCGTCCGGCTCGAAGATCTGCAGGTCGATCTCGGCGGCGCGCCCGCCCCAGTCGGCCCAGCGGCTGGTCATGACCAGCCGGACGCCGGCCGGCGGGGTCAGGTTGCGGACGATCTCGGGCGAATCGACATTGTCGAAGACCAGCAGGAAGGGTGGCGTCATCTGCGCCAGCCGCTTGAAGCCGCCGAGCACCTGCCGTTCGCGGTCGGCCTCCGCGGCAAGGGCGGGATCGAGCGTCACGGCAAGGGTCGCCAGGCTGTCGACCAGCAGTTCGCGCTGCTCGGCCGGGGCCCACCAGACGCCTGAGAAGGCTTCGCGGTGGCGGTAGGCATATTCGGCAGCGAACGAGGTCTTGCCGATGCCGGCCATGCCGTGGGTCACCGCCTGGCCGATGGCGTCCGCCTGTGGCCCCACCGCATCGTGCAGGGCGGCAAGACCCGCCTCGCGGCCGGTGAAGTTGAGGTCGCGCGGCGGCACGTTGGCGAAGAGCTGGACGGCCGGGGCGATCTCGGACGGACGGGCCAGGGCCACCGCATTGGGCGGCGGGCGGCGGTCCATCGGGCCACCGAAGCCCGGCGCCTCGCCCGCCGGCGCATCCTTGAGGACGACCGGGGCGATGGCCCCCTGCAGGAACACCGCCGGCCGCTGCCGGTTGCCGGTCATGGCCGCGACATCGCCGGCGACGCCAAGGAAGATCTCGTCCAGCCGGTGGCCGCCGGCCGCCAGACGCCCGGACAGCGCCATCGCATAGGGGCTGTTGCCGGCCTCGCCGTCCTCGGCCACCTCGCCGGCGGCGGTGGAGAACACGAGGATGGTGCCGTCCGGCAGGTGCTCGACCGCGCCGAGCCCCTGGGTGAGCCCACCTTCGGAGGCGCGGATGTCGTTGTTGCGGCAGGCATCGACCACGATGACGGTGGCGAGCGGGCGGCACTCGGACAGTTCCGCCACGAGATAGTCCACCGGCACGGCGCCGCTGCGCAGGTAGCGCGTCTCGGGGATCTGGGCGTCCACCGGCACCAGATAATTGGCGCCGCGGAACTGGATGCCGTGGCCGGCAAAATAGAAGAAGCCGATGCCCTCGGCGCCGGCCTGCTCCAGCCGCTGGGCGAAACGGACCATGGCGGTCTCGAGCTGCGTCTTGGCGGGGTCGATCAGCAGCTCGACATCGAAGCCGAGCGGTTTCAGCGCAGCGGAGACCAGTGCGATGTCGCGCGGCGGATTGGCCAGCCGGCCGCCCGGATAGGCACCCGCACCGACCAGCAGCGCCACGCGCGGCGAAGCGGCCGCGGACCGGACGTCGCGGCTGTCATCCGTCATGGAGAAGAAGCGCGTGGCCATGATCGCTCCGCAACCGAACCTAGGTGCGATGCAGCGCACTGGCAACGCTCACGGTGCCGCGGGGTGAGGGGGCATGTTCAACAGGCCGGCAGGGACGGCAGTCCAGCGGGCGAAAGGCTGCGTCCGATCCGTCATGCCGGCAGAACCCCGGCGTCAGACGGGCCTAACCGCTGGGCGCGTCGCTTCTCTTCTTCCCCGGGTCGGGGAACATGCCGGAACCCGGCGTCTTTGCCTCGTCGATCAGCCGGGGATCGGCATGGGGTCCCTCAGGCGGCGTTTTCGGCCGCGGAGGAGGTCCATTTTTCGGTGCGGTGCTTTTTCGGTCGGTTCGGCTCATGCCGGACCAATCCGCCAGGCAGCCAAGGGTTCCCTTCGTGTCGGGCCCGGCGGGCACCGGAGGTCCATTTTTCGGTGCGGCAACCCGTCAGACCCTGTCGAGCCCTTTGCAACGCCCACCCGTCGCGGCACCGGATCGTGCCCCTCCGGTCCGGGCCGCGCCAGCCGCCGGGTGGCAAAACGGGCGGAACAAAAAGGGGTATTGCGACTACCCCTCAAACGAGCCGAACATGACCAGAACAGGGTTGGTGTTAAGGCTGGCAAGGTGACCCGCACCGACCGTCGGGCTCATGATCGCCCGGGTTTTGCTACCATTGATTGGTCTGAGTGTGATATGCTCGTGAAGTCAGGATCGCGTTTTTTCCAAACGACGGTTCTGTCAGACCCGCCCGGCGCCCGTGCCCCCCACGTGTAGACCAGCCGGGCGGGTCACTTATCGACCCAAGAAGTTCGCTGCGCCGGCGA
>NZ_JBHYDR010000018.1:0-39722 GCF_051860605.1 Phreatobacter sp.
CTACGCCTCGTTGGCAGAGACAGCGATGGCCGCATAACTTACGACAACCTGCCTCCGGCAAAACCGGGGCGGTTCAAACCCCTATTGGGACCGGACGAAAGGTGAGATGGCCGAGGGATGCGCCAATCCCGTCCTGCTACGCCAGCTCACGCCCGCCTCGCTTTCTTGCGCGTCGCCCACCAAGGGCAGATGGCAGAGCCTTGGCACGCAGCACTGCGGTTATTGCCTGCCTTGCCTGATCCGGCGGGCGGCACTGCTCAAGGGCCTGCGCCCGGATACTGACCCAACCGTCTACACCGTGCCCGATCTCACCGCACGCGCGCTCGATACCCGCCAATCGGAAGGTGTGCAGGTCCGGTCGTTCCAACTCGCCATTGAACGCCTCCGCGCGCGGCCGGCGTTGGCGCGGATACTGATCCATAAGCCCGGACCTCTTTTCGACGAGTCGCCACAGCGCCAAGCCGCCCTTGCGGATGTGTACCTGCGCGGCCTTGAGGAGGTAGGGGCGCTCCTAACCGGTGTGCGGACGCGGCCCGGATGAGTGAAACGTCGGCAATCGGTGGCGTGGATTTTCATTGCCACCTTGATCTTTACCCTGATCACGAAGCGGCCATCGCTAGAGCTGAAGCTGGGCGAATTTACACGTTGACGGTGACGACAACGCCTAAAGCGTGGCCGCGCAATCATGAACTCACGCGACATACGCGCTATGTTCGCGCGGCCTTGGGACTGCATCCTCAGCTCGCCGCCGAGCGGGCGAGCGAGTTGTCGTTATGGGAACGTCACTTACCCGAAACCCGCTACGTTGGAGAGGTCGGCCTTGACGCCGGTCCTCGCTTCTACCAGTCCCTAGACGTTCAGAAGCAAGTATTTCGACGCGTCCTCGATCGGTGTGCTGAAACCAGCGATAAAATACTAACCGTTCATAGCGTGAGGAGCGCTCCAGCGGTATTGGACTTGGTCGAAGCGCATCTTCCGCCGGGGCGCGGAAAAGTCGTCCTTCATTGGTTCACCGGCAGCAAGAGCGACGCTCGCAGGGCAACCGCTCTAGGATGCTATTTCTCCGTCAACGCCGAAATGACGCGTAAGGATCGGGGACGTGAACTGATCAGGGCAATACCCCGGGACCGCATTCTCACCGAAACCGACGGCCCACTTACGCATGTGGCTGGTCGCCCTGCGGAACCGCGGGACGCCATCACAGCGGCTACCGAGGTCGCTGATATCCTCGGACTGTCCAAAGAGAGGATGGCACGACTAATCGTGACCAATCTCCATACGCTTCTCGGTTGATTGAATGCTGATGGAAGGTACGTCTTGGATGTCTCCTCCTGGGCGGTAGGCCAATGTCTGCTGCAGAGGCGCTCCAAAGACGCCAACCTTTGGGCGTTCAAGTTGGCTTTAGGCGGCTCGGCAGCGATTGACCATCAGCGGTTCCTCAATGCTGAAGTACCTCTTCCAAGGTGCGGCGGGTTAAGACAGCGGCGTCATTGGGCATTGCGCGAACGTAGCTCAGTGGCGCCGGCGTAGTGGTCACGATTCGACCCAGAATCCGGCCAGGCGGATCCAGTTTCAGTCGTTTGGCCACCGTGGTGGCGTTCTCGCGAATCCAAGCAGTGCGCTTGAGATGGCGGTCGAGCTTGTCGCCATCATGGCCGTGATAGTCCTGCAGCCAACTGGCCACCTCGCGCGGCGACCGGGCACCACCGAACCATTTGCACTCGATCACGATCCACGTCGCGCTGTCCGGACTGACGGCCAGGACGTCGAGATCGCCGAGCTTTCCTGCGGCACCGAACTCCGTCATCGGCCGGTTGACGAAGGCCCGCCAACCTCGGGCCTCGGTGAGTTCGCCGATCTCGACCTCGAAGGCGAGCCCGCGGCGACCGACCTCGGCGTCGACCCAGGCGCGGGCCTCAGGGGAGCGTAGCTTTGCCTTCGCCCAAGTCCCACTTTCCAAAAGATGGGATGCGTAGTGCAACCCCATCTGAAGCTGGCGTACGCCATAGGTCCATCGGGCCGCCGCACCTTCGCCTATCCGGATTATCGGGCGGGTCATCAGCGACAGCCGGCGCTCGAAGATCCAAGGATAGATGTCATCGCCGTCGAATCCGGCAGGCGCCTTGTCCCAGTGCGGGCGTGCCGACAGCGTGAAGTTCTTGGCGAAGGCGGGCAGGGTGGCAAGGTCGACCTTGTTGTCGAGTTGGCTGATGAGTTCGGCCTCGGACAAGTTGACGACATCGACGGCGAGCTTGTCAGCGACCTCGAGTAAGGCATTCTGCAGCGCGGCGAGCTCGACCATTCCGAGACCGAACTCGGCTGCAAAGGCCTGCAACATGGGATCTTTCTGGGGCGTCGGGTCACTTTCGTCCATCTTGAAGAGAGCGGGGTAGTTGTCGATGTCGAAGGCTATGGAATCGGCGATGCAGGCTTCGAGATAACTCTGCATATAGGCCGCCGCCCCGCCGTCGGTGGCCTCCCAGGCTCCGTCCGCGCGGAACCGGAGATCGGGCGCAACCAGATCGTGATGAACGGCGTCGCTCTGGTCGGCGGTCCGGAACAGGGCCTTGATTTCTGCCGCCATTGTGTCGATGTCCGAAAGCGCCGCCTTTCGTCCCCCCGACATCGCGGCCTCGCACACGGCCATTTCGATGATGGCCCGGTACGTGCGGAACGCCCCGTCGCGCCCGGACATCGCATGGCTCGCCCATCGCCCGTAGTCGACGTACAGGCTTTGGCGCGCGCGGGCACCCCGTTCGCCCGACACCCGCTCTCGGTGCAATGCCTCGATAAGGCGCATCGTCAGCGTGATGACGGAGCCTTGGTCCAGCGTTGCGAGTCTGCATCGGCAGCGCTTCCAGAGCTCGTCGACAAGCGTGTTAAGCGCTCGGGTGGTGGCCTTCTTGCCGGTGATCTCGACCTGGTCGATGGCGACCCCGCTGGAAGGGCGCTGCGCTAAGCGCTGGCGGGCAGCTCGTTCGGCTTCCCGTGCGTCGGCGACCTGGATAAAGCGGAGGGGTGCTGGCAAAATTCTTCCGTCTATTTCAAGCGCGAGATCTCGCGACGTCGTCACATGGATCATCTTGAGGTTCGGATCAGCGGTTACCGCATCGACCCAAGCTGCGAGCGCAGCGTCATCCAGCGGCAGGTCCAGAGCCAGACGGATTGATTGCGCCAACAGGGTGACGAGCGCTCTGTCGCCAGCATTGTCCACGGCTATGAACAAGGTGATGAAGTCCGGCGGCAACAGGAGATTGACGATGGGGCTGCCACGGCCGGCGCGCCGGAGTTCAGGTGTATCCGACGCGTCGATAATGTGATCCGGCACAGGCAGCAGGCGGATTTCGAGAGCCGCATTCGACAAGGGCACTTCGGGAGGCGCGCTCTGCGCCAGCTTCAGCACCCATTCGATCGAGCCTTCCCAGAGCAGCTTCAGCCAGGTGCGATCCTCGGGCGAAACCGGGGGGCGACCAAGGGCGACCCACCAGAAGCCGCGGTCGGTCTCAACGACCGCGCTGAAGGTCTCCATAATGGCTTCGATGGTCGCGTAGTATACCGGCTTGGTGTGTTCCCCTGGCGGCGTCGTCGGCCCAATCCAACGCTCGACAGTTCGCGCGTTGCCATACGCCGTGATTGCGGGATGACGGCCACCTAACAGTCGGCCAAGTCGTCTGAACCGGCCGATGTCCACGCCCATGTGCGCGATGCTGTCGAACGTAGCGATGTCTAGGGTCTCTGGCCAGAAGCTGAAGTCTTGATCCCGCCAGACCGTCCACCAATCGACCAAGTTCGGCCAGATCGCGAGTTGAACACCTGCTTCGCCCAACTGCCGGGCTTGGCGCCGCATTTTCCAGCAGTCCAGCATGTTGAACGCCGGATCGGCGAACAGCGCGGTTAAGCCCGGCGCATCCGTACTGACGATGAACCAGTTGGGCGCGAGGTCGTCCGGGAGCGACATGGATAGACCCCACCCGGGGCTGTCGTGGACGATGATGGTCAGGCCCGCTTCGCTTCCGAACTGTTGGCGAAGGGCCTCGAAACTGGCGCTAAGATGGTCCGCCAGTCCGGTTTCGAAGCCCGGGCTCTCCCGTCTGACCGCTCCTATGTCCGCGTCGGGCGGGGACTGCCAGTCGCAGCCGAGTACCACCAGATGAGCCAGCTTGTCTTCATCGAAGCGAAGCACAGCGTGCATGTAGTCGCCGAACAACTCGAACCCGGGCTCAGGCATGTCGATGTCGTCGTTGGAAAGTGCGCGGGCGCCGGTTGTGCGCGCATCGAACAAAATCCATCGGGCGAATTGAATCTCGTGGAACACCGAGGTCGACGCGCGCGGAACGCCTCCGCTTGCGATCTGGCCCGTCAGCCGCAAACGCAAGGCCGGTGACAGGAAGCTCGGCGCGGGGACCATGATCCCGTCACCGTCGCGCAGCAACGGCTGGGCGTTCAACGCCGTTCGGCCAAATCGTGCCTCAGCAAGACATTTGACGTCCTCGAGAATGAAGGGGGCGAGCGTGCCCAGAGCAACGCCCATGGTTCGCAATTGTGATCCGCTGAACCGCGCAGCTTGGCCGACCGCGGCCAGAGCGTCGGTATCCTCAGGCCATCCGGTCTGTCCTGGGATCGAGTCGGCTGCAGCATGGAGATGGAGACCGGCCCGTCGCGCAATCACGTCACTGATCGCTAGCAACGCTAAGCATTCGGCGAGCAGGCCGTCTCGCGCCGGGAATTCTGCGGAGAAGACGGCGTCCAGGAGCCTCTGAAGCGGTTCGTCCGAGGCCACATACATGCCGTTAACGATGAGACGCTCATGTCCCGCGAAAACGACGCCGACGCAGAAAGCGTCTTCAGCGACATCTTCATGTCGGCCGCTGTCCTGCTCAAGTAGGCCGTTCAGCATGGTCGATACGTGAGCCTGCGACGGCCGCCGGTCGCCACGCGCACAGACGAGCGCGAGCTGAATCAGGGTGAGCAGGCGATTGTGGTTGGACTGGTAGCTCGGATCGAGAGAAAGTCCCATCAAGATGTTCAGAAGGCTGTCGCGATCGCACCGCCGGATGAGCGCGAGGATGGGCTTGGGGGCCTCGATTGTGAACATTTTGCCGCCCTTACAGACTTCCTTGGAAGGGGTAACTAGCAGTTCGCCGCCTTGTTTTCGCAACGGTAGGTCTGTTAGGCGCTCCCGCAGGCACTCACAGTCCTCCTGTTCATCGCGAACAAGCAACGGCTGCAACGCCACTAAATGAGATTGGAGCGCGGATTATTCGAGAGGAGGACAACCGTCCTAAACTTCCTGGATGCGCGACAAACGTCCGCTTTGTGCCCACGCGTGTATGTCCGCAATAGAGGCGCATCTGAGACACCAACACTTGTGAAAGCGGGGGTAGGCTATCCACGTCTGGGGGCCGCAAGTTCCCGGGGAGCTCATGGCGACCGATCCATTCAATGACCTGAACAATCTCTTCGACCGCGCGATGATTGGCCTCGATGATGATCCGGTCCCATTCTTTGGACCGCCGGAAGGTGGAGTTTCCGGCCTGTTTCACGGCAGCTGGCTGGGTACGCCGCCGGGGTTCTGCAACGAGATCGGAGGCTTATGGCCGATCGCCCCGTGCGGACGAACCTCGTTAGTATCTGAGCCAATCCTCCATCTTTTCGCGTGCGTCGGCAAGCGTCAGGAACCAGTGCGCGTTCAGGCACTCGCTCCGGAACCGCCCGTTGAAGGCCTCGATGAAGGCATTGTCCGTGGGCTTTCCCGGGCGGGAGAAGTCCAGGGTCACGCCCTTGGCATAGGCCCAGAGGTCGAGATCGCGCGAGAAGAACTCCGACCCCTGGTCTACCCGGATCGTCCTGGGATAGCCGAGCGTCGCGCAAACCCGTTCGAGCGTCGCAACGACATCCTCGGCCCGATAGCTGAACTTCGGGTCGATCACTGGCGAGAAGCGTGAGAAGGTGTCGACGACGGTGAGGACCCGGATCTTCTTGCCGGTGGCGAGTTGGTCATGAACGAAGTCCATTGCCCAGACGTCGTTCGGCCGGGTCGCCGGCGCACGATCCTCCCGCAGCTTGGCCTTGACCCGACGCTTTGGCGCCTTGTTCCTCAGTTGCAACCCCAACTCATTGTAAATCCTGCGAGTTCTCTTGATGTTGATGTCCCACCCCTCGCGCTGGAGCATGACGTGGACGCGCCGGTAGCCATACCGGATACGTGTCTCGCAGATCGCCTTGATCCTTGCCTCAATGCCGGCCTGGTCGGGCTTACGTGACCGGTAGTGGAAGCTCGATCGGTCGAACTCGAGGGCGCCACAGACCCTTCTGATCGAGACCTTCCACTCCTCGCAGATCACGTTCACCAGCTTGCGCTTACGCCCAGGCCTCAGATTTAATGGGATGGTCCGCCCCGTCTCCCCGCCTCATTCTGCTGAGGTCGCAACCGAGGGAGAAGTGCCATGCTCCGTAACAAGCCGCGTGATGCAGCTGTCTATGGTGTCGATATCGGGAAGAACATCTTCCACGTCGTCGGTGTCGATGCGACGGGAAAGCCGATTCAGCGGGCGCGATTTCGTCGCGAGACGCTGCTGCAATTCTTCGAACGAGCCGAGCCTGCGATCGTCGGAATGGAAGCGTGCCCGGTTCGCAGTGGCTGGCTCGGACAATCCAGTCATTGGGCCACACAGTGCGGATCATCCCCGCGCAGTTCGTGAAGCCTTATCTGAAGTCGAACAAGAACGACACGCTGGATGCAGAGGCGATCGCCGAGGCGGTCACACGGCCAACGATGCGGTTCGTCGAGGTGAAGTCTGTCGATCAGGTCGACATCCAGGCCCTGCATCGCGCACGCGATATGATGGTGATGCATCGAACGCGCATGATCAGCCAGATGCGGGCGTTCTGCCTGGAGTACGGCGTCGCAATCCGCCAGGGCGCAGGCGTGTTCAAGCTCGACCTGCCGCGGGTTGTCACCGACGAGACCAATGATCTGTCTCTCCCCATCCGGCGTCTGCTCGCCGAGCTCTTCGAGGACTTGAAGCGCCACGAAGCTCGGATTGCGGAGATCGCTCGCGAGATCGAGGCCCTCGTCGATCGCGACGATGTTGCCCGACGTCTGCTGACCGTGCCCGGCATTGGTCCTATGGGGGCGAGCGCTATCCTGGCGGCAGTCGGTCAGGGCCGGCAGTTCAGGAAAGCCCGGGACCTCGCTGCATGGCTCGGCCTGGTGCCGCGACAATACTCGACCGGCGGGAAGGCGACACTGATGGGCATCAGCAAACGGGGCAATGGCTATGTCCGTCGCCTGCTGATCCATGGAGCGCGATCATGCGTGATGCATCTCGATCGCACCCGGAACCGGCTTGGCGTCTGGCTCGATCAGCTGCAGAGTCGAATGCACGTGAACAAGGTCGTCGTCGCCCTGGCCAACAAGATCGCCCGCATCGCCTGGGTGATCATCACGCGTCCTGGGGCACTCTACGAGCGCGTTGATCCCGCCTTCGCCTGAGGCGCCCCCGAACAGATTGCGAGGCTCGAGGAGTGATGACGAGACAGTCGATCGGCACGCCGTAAATCCTGCGCTGAAAGCGGGCTTGCTGCCCGAAGAGTTTAGTGGAAACGGCGTGCGCGGATCTCATCATGGCCTGGCTGCAACAGCAGCCCACTCGCGAGAGGCCGGATACATTTACGCAAACTGTCGATCGTCAGAATGCTCCAAAGATCCTTGCAACGACGGGGCGGACCATACATTTCGGCGGATGACGTCCTGCAGCATCTCCTTGTCGAGCGACAGGTCAGCCACGATCCGCTTCAGCTTGATGGGGTGGATGGCCTCCGTTCCCGGCATCATTCTGCCAGGGCGGCCACCATCGCTGTGCCGCTATTGAGGAGGCTATCGTGGGACAGGTTACGACGATCGGGCTCGACCTCGGCAAGCGCGTGCTGCAGGTCCATGGTGTTGATGATGTTGGACGTGTCGCGTTCCAGCGCAAGCTGCGGCGGGAGGAGGTGCACGCGTTCTTCGCAAAGCTTCCGCCCTGCCTGGTCGGTATGGAGGCTTGCGCCACTGCTCACTAGTGGGCTCGCGAGCTAATGTCGCTGCGCCACGAGGTCAGGCTCATTCCCCCGGCCTATGTGAAGCCCTATGTGACGCGGCATAAGAACGACGCTGCGGACGCCGCTGCCATCTGCGAGGCGGTCACACGGCCGAGTATGCGTACGACGCCGATTAAGACGCCTGCCCAGCAAGCGGCCCGGGTCGTTCATCGCACCCACGAACTTCTCTCGCGCCAGCGTGTCACCCTGATCAACGCCATACGCGGTCACATGGCCGAGTTTGGCATCATGGCCCCCGCTGGTCCCCAGCATGTCGGTCGACTGATCGAGCGGCTGGCTGATCCCGTGACACCCATTCCTGAAGCAGTGCGCGCTGCGTTGAATGTACTTGCCGACCAGCTCGTCGCGCTCAGCACCCAGATTGACGGGCTGGAGGCCAAGATGAGGGAGCGATGCAAGGAAGATGACGATGCAGCGCGGCTGCTAACGATCCCCGGTGTTGGGCCGATCACGGCGAGCGCGATCCTTGCCGGGGTTCCAGACATTCGGGGCTTCCGGGCGGGGCGCGACTTTGCCGCCTGGCTCGGGCTCGTGCCTCGTCAGAACTCATCGGGCGGCAAAGAACGCCTCGGTCGGATCACCAAGATGGGCGATCGTTCGATACGCCGATTGCTGGTCACCGGCGCCCTGTCAGTGGTGCGATGGGCCGGCAGAAGCACGGCTTTTCAGCGAGCTGGCTTGGCCGCCTCGTCGCACGCAAGCCCCTGAAGCTCGCAGCCGGGGCGCTTGCCAACAAGATGGCGCGCATCGTCTGGGCGATCCTGACGCGTGGCGAAACATATAGAACAGCATGAGACGCACGTTCGCCGCCTCTTTGGCGGGGAACGCACGTGGGGCATCGGCGCTGAAGGAGTTGATGACGCGACGGTCGTTCGACGAGATCGGGACAACCAGAAGAATGCGAGGCGCCTCGAGCGCGACAGCTTGTTTAGGACCCGATCCGCGAATTTCATCAGGGCCGGCGGCAAAGGCCGCCACTCAGTAGGCCGGACACATGCACCCCGCCGACCAAGCGTCAGAAAGCTCCAACAAAACCCTTGCACCGCGGAGGCCATCCACACATGGCATTCTCGTCCTCAAGCTGCTTCAGCCGCCGCATCTCGGGCGGCGTCATGCCGTCATACTTCTTTTTCCAGTTGAAGTAGGTCGCCTGGCTGATCCCAGCCTTCCGGCAGATCTCCGCCACCGTGACCCCGTCCGCCCCCTGCTTCAGGATGAACGCCTTCTGGGCCTCCGAGAACTTGCTCGCCTTCATCGTCTTCCGCTCCTCCCAGCCAAGGGATTCTGACGCGGAAAACTCCAATCTCAAACGGTCCAGTTTTGTGGGATCAGATCAACCCGAAATCTCGACCGTTGAAGTCCAGCGTCGCCCCGACGAACTTCGCCCGGTGGTGCTGGGGGATTACGCACACCACGTTGACCCCGCCGAGCCCGTGGACCTTACGCCCCGGAGTGCATCGCGATCGTAGACCGTGACGAGCGGACCCGGCGCACGATCCGACCCAACTGAGGACCAGCCGATCCCGAACATGGGTTCGGCGTAGGCATCGGACCGATCGATCTGCCGGTGCATCTGCACCATGCAGTCGCGGGCGCTAGGGGCGATCTGAAAACCGGTCGGGAAGGGCAAGGCTAGGCTCGTGCGTATATGGACGCGCGGGCGTATCGATCGTAAGCAGAAAATACCAGCTCCAACCGGCGTGAAATGCATGGAGTTGGTCCAGGACAAGCGCAGTCGATGCCTTGGGCTGGAAGAAGCAATATTTCGAAAGTGGTACCGCTAGTGGTACCGGAATCGACGATAAATTAAATTATCTAGCAAAATCAGATAATTATTCGGGTGATTTGGCGGACAGGGCGGGATTCGAACCCGCGATACGGTTCCCCGTATACACACTTTCCAGGCGTGCGCCTTCAACCACTCGGCCACCTGTCCGTGGACCGCGCTGATAATCGTCGCGGCGGGCAATTGCAAGGCGACCGCATGCGATGCGGCCCGGCCCATGCCATCACGGCTCCCGATTCCGTCCTGCCTGGCGCCAACGGGCCGGCTGCGGCCCCGATGGCTCATGACCACGGGCCCTTGCTCTTTGCCGTCCGCGCCGTCATATAGCGGGCGGGAGGTTGGCGGTGGACGAGACTCTCGCCAACCCGGTCAGGTCCGGAAGGAAGCAGCCGTAACGAGCCCGTTTCGGGTCGCGTGTCAGCCTCCCACTTTTCCCTTTCCGACGGTTGCCCCCGCCCGCGCGGCGCGCGACACTTGCGGTTCGCGGCCGTCCGCCACCGTCATTCGCCCGAAGCCCCTGGAACAGCGCCATGGAATCCTCGCCTGAGAGCGAACCCGGGTTCGATCTTGGGATGCCGGAAGCCCCCGGTGCGGGGGCCGGCTACCGCGTGCTCGCCCGCAAATACCGGCCGCAGGACTTCCGCGACCTGATCGGCCAGGAGGCCATGGTCCGCACGCTGTCCAACGCCTTCGAGACCGGACGGATCGCACAGGCCTATCTGTTCACCGGCGTTCGCGGCGTCGGCAAGACGACCACGGCCCGCATCCTCGCCCGTGCCCTCAACTACGAGCTGCCGGGAGAGATCGACCGGCCGACGATCCAGCTCGACCGCCCCGGACGGCACTGCCAGGCGATCATGGAAGGCCGCCACGTCGATGTGATGGAGATCGACGCCGCATCCCATACCGGCATTGACGATGTCCGCCAGATCACCGATGGCGCGCGCTATGCGCCGGTCTCGGCCCGCTACAAGGTCTATATCGTCGACGAGGTCCACATGCTGTCCGAGAAGGCGTGGAACGCCTTCCTGAAGACGCTGGAGGAGCCGCCGCCGCATGTGAAGTTCATGTTCGCCACCACCGAGATCCGCAAGGTGCCGGTGACGGTGCTCTCGCGTTGCCAGCGCTTCGATCTCAGGCGCGTCGATGCCGCGACCCTGGCCGGCCATCTCGGTACCATCTGCGCGAAGGAGGGCGTTGCGGTCGAGCACGAGGCCATCGGGCTGATCGCGCGGGCGGGCGAGGGCTCGGTGCGCGATTCGCTTTCCATTCTCGACCAGGCGATCGCCCATGGCGGCGGCAGCGTGACCGCGCCCGAGGTCCGGCACATGCTGGGCCTTGCCGACCGCTCGCGCGTCATCGACCTGTTCGAGCAGGTGATGCGGGGGGACCTGGCCGCGGCCCTTGGCGAATTTTCCGCGCAGCATCATGACGGCGCCGATCCGGCCACCGTGCTCACCGAGCTTGCCGAGTTCGTCCATTTCGTCACCCGCGTGAAGGTGGTGGCCGAGGCGGCGAACGATCTGTCGTTCAGCGAAACGGAGCGCGCGCGCGGGCGCGACCTTGCCGGGCGCCTGTCGCACCGCGTGCTGGCGCGCGCCTGGCAGATGCTGATGAAGGGCATCGAGGAGGTCGGGCGTTCGCCCCGACCGCTCGCATCCGCCGAGATGGTTCTGGTGCGCATCGCCCACGCCGCCGACCTTCCGACACCGGACGAGGCGCTGAGGCTGCTCGCTTCCGGCCCATCGCCCGCGCCGGCGGGGGTTCCCTCCAAGGGCTCCTCCGGCAGCGCGGAGGGGGGCGCTGCAGGCGGCCAGCCAGGCCCTGCGCTTGCCCGCGCCGCGCGCATGGTGCCGGCACAGCAGGCTGCGGAGATGGTGCCGGTCGCCCGCAGCACGCCGGCGCCGGCAGCCGCGCCCGGTCTGGTGCTGGGGTCGTTCGCCGAGGCGATCGCCCTCGCCGGCGACAGGCGGGAGGTGCTGCTCAAGGGGGCGCTGGAACGCGATGTCCATCTCGTGCGGTTCGAGGACGGGCGGCTCGACTTCCGCCCCTCCGCCAGCGCCTCGCCGACGCTTGCCGGCGAGATCCAGAAGAAGCTGACCGAATGGACCGGCCGCCGCTGGATGGTCACCGTATCGGCCGAGGAGGGCGAGCCGACGATCCGTCAGGTTCGCGAGGCCGAACAGGCTGAACGCGAGCGTGGCGTGCGCGCCCATCCCGCCGTGCAGGCCGTGCTTGCGCGCTTTCCCGGGGCGGAGATCGTGGCCGTCCGCGCCCTCGGCGATGCCGGGCCGGACGCGCTCGTGGCGGCCGGCCTCGACAGCGCTGGTGCGGGCGATACCGCGGGTGAGGAGGGCTGGGAGCCCATCGCACCCTGGGATGACGAATTCTGAACGACCGGAAGGATGCGGACATGAAGGACATCATGGGACTGATGAAGCAGGCCCAGGCCATGCAGGCGAGGCTCCAGGAAGCCCAGGCCGACATGGAGCGCACGGAGGTAGAAGGCACGGCCGGCGGCGGCATGGTGAGCGTGCGCCTGACCGTGAAGGGCGAACTCAGGGGCCTGTCCATCGATCCCACCCTGCTGAAGCCCGACGACAAGGAGATCATCGAGGATCTGATCGTCGCCGCCCATGCCGATGCCCGCCGCAAGGCCGAGGTGGTGATGGAGGAGAAGATGAAGGGTGTCACCGGTGGCCTGCCCTTGCCGCCCGGCATGAAGCTGCCGTTCTGAGCCTGACCCGCCTGAACCCAGCAGGGAGGCATGCCGTGCCGCTGCGCCGTCTCGCCATCGCCGATGTGAAGCCCTTCGCCTATGCCTTCGAGGCCGGGATCGGCGGCACCATGACCGATATCGGCCGCACGCTCGGCAGCCGGACCATCGGCCTGCTCGTGCAGACCGTCCCGCCGGGCAACCGCTCCTCGCGCCGGCACCGGCATCTGTTCCAGGAGGAAATCCTCGTGGTGATGGCCGGCTCAGGGCTGCTGCATCACGGCGAGGAGCAGGTCCCTGTTGGCCCCGGCGAGGCCTTCTGCTATCTCGCCGGCGATCCGGAGGCTCACGCCTTCGAGAACACCGGCACCGAACCGCTGGTCATCTGGGCCTTCGGCAACCGATTGCCCCACGAGGTCTGCCTCTATCCGGACCAGGGTGTCGCCTTCGTCGAGGGCCTTGGCGCCGAGGTGCCTCTGGACGCGGCCCGCCGGAGCGAGTGGACCGAGGACCGCCGCAAGTCGTGAGTGTCGCGCCATGAGCCGCCGCGTTGCCGGCCCCGAGATCGAGCGCCTGATCCAGCTCCTGGCCAAACTGCCCGGGCTTGGTCCGCGCTCGGCGCGCCGGGCCGCCCTCCACCTCGTCAAGAAGCGCGAGAGCCTGATGCAGCCGCTCACCGCTGCACTGGGCGAGGCGCTGGAGCGCATCGTGGTGTGCTCCACCTGCGGCAATGTCGATACGTCCGATCCCTGCACGGTCTGCACCGATCCGCGCCGCGACGGTTCGACCATCATCGTGGTGGAAGACGTGTCCGACCTCTGGGCGCTGGAGCGCGCCGGCGCCCTGAGCGCGAAATACCATGTCCTTGGCGGTACGCTGTCGCCGCTGGATGGCGTCGGTCCGCAGGACCTGAACATCGAGGGCCTGGTGCAGCGCGTCGATGCCGGCGGCGTCTCCGAGGTGATCCTCGCGGTCAATGCCACGGTGGATGGCCAGACCACGGCGCATTATGTCACCGACCTGCTCGCCGGAACCGGGGTGAAGGTTACGCGCCTCGCCCATGGCGTTCCGGTGGGCGGCGAACTCGACTATCTCGACGAGGGCACCATCTCGGCGGCCATCCGCTCGCGCACCGCCTTCTGAGCGACCGCCCTCTGGCTCAGGACCGGGGCGGATCCGCAGGCGGGTCGCCGTGTTGGCCGCGAATGTGCCGGACCAGGGCCGCCACCAGCACGATGACGAAGGGCAGCGCGACGGCCGTGGCCACTGTCGGCTCGAAAGGCAGGATGCCGGCATCCCTGCTGCCCTTGAGCGCATAGGCGACGAGGCCGAGCACGTAATAGGAGACGGCGGCGATCGACAGGCCCTCGACCGTCTGCTGCAGGCGAAGCTGCAGCCTTGCCCGGTCGGACATGGTCTCCAGCAGCGCCTTGTTCTGTTCCTCCAGTGCGATATCGACACGGGTGCGCAGCAGGTTCGACGCGCGCGCCAGCTTGGTCGAGAGCTCCGTCTGCCGTTCCGCCATGGTCTGGCAGGTGCGCATGGCCGGGCCGAAACGCCGGTCGAGGAAAGCGGTCCAGGTGGAGAAGCCCTCCACCGGGGATTCGCCGATGGCGGCGAGGCGCGAGCGCACCAGCGCCTCGTAGGCGCGCGTGGCTCCGAAACGGAAGCTGGAGGCCGCAGCCTCGGCCTCCAGTTCGGCGGCCTGGGTCACCAGCGTGTCGAGCAGGGCCGCATTGCTCTGCAGACCGGTGGCTGTGGTCATGCGGCTGGCGACATCGACCAGTTCCCTTTCGATCCGGCCGATGATCGGCCCCATGCGCTGGGCTTCGGGCAGGCCGAGCAGGGCAAAGCAGCGATAGGTTTCCACCTCGATGAGCCGCTGGACGAGGGCACCGGCCGCCGTCGGCCCGAGGCCGCGGTCGATGACGAGGATGCGGGTAAATCCGCGCGCGTCCTGCCGGAAGTCGGTCGCCGCCAGGGCGGCACCGCCCGCGACGTCCGAGACACAGAGGGCGGCCGGATCGAACAGCTTTTCCCAGCCGGGCGCGATCTGGTCGGCGGCCACCAGCGACAGGTCGGCCGCGACCAGCAGCAGGCCCGGCGGCTCGAGCGCCTGGCCGACCGGTGGCAACTCGCCGATCGGCCAGGCGAAGGGCTCCGCCGTGGTGGACGATGTGTCCCAGCCATAGCTGGAGAACTCGCTGTGCCGTTCCCA
This sequence comes from Phreatobacter sp., assembly GCF_051860605.1. Classification (GTDB taxonomy): domain Bacteria; phylum Pseudomonadota; class Alphaproteobacteria; order Rhizobiales; family Phreatobacteraceae; genus Phreatobacter. Next base: position 14,824 of record NZ_JBHYDR010000018.1, read on the forward strand.
GCGCAGCCGGGCTGTGGCGAATTCGGCGCGGTGAAAGTTGGCGGCCTCGTCGGGCCGCACCGTACCGGTCTTGCGGCACCAGTCGGCGAGGCGCTCGCGCTCGGTGGCGGCAGGCAGGGTCGCGGTTGCGAAGGCCTGGTGAATGACCCGCCGCGGCGTGTTCATCGGCTGGAACGGCCGGGCGTGCAATTCGTCCAGGACCTGCCGTCGCAGGGGGTGGGCAGGAAGATCGTACAGGCTTGGCGCCATGGTGGACCCCGGAATGGCTTGCCCCGGACTGGGAAGCGTCCGTTCGGACCCCTGCCCCGGAGCCGAATGAAGACGTGTTCGTTTCGAGAATAGCGCGCGGGCGCGGGCGCGCGATAGGCTTTAGTGAAAATCCCGCGATTTCAGTGAAAATCCCGCGATTTCGGCAGGACCCTGACGTCGCGCGGATGGCCGGGACCCCGCCGCGGATAGTTCGGACGGGCGACCTCGTCGGCACGCAACAGGGCCAGTTCCGGACGGTGGTCCTCGGAGAGCCGGGCCAGTTCCGCCGTGCGATCCGTCACCGTCTCGGCCATCAGGTGGACGACACCCTCCGGGCTCTTCTGGACGAGGCCCTCCACCTCCAGCAGGCGCCCGCCCATCACCGCGCCGCGGAACTGCTCCAGCTTTCGCGCCCAGAGCAGCACATTGGTGATGCCCGTCTCGTCCTCCAGCGTCATGAAGATGGCCGTGCCCTTGCCGGGGCGCTGGCGCACCAGCACGACGCCGGCCACCCGGCCGCGTGACCCGTTGGCGCTGGCCGAAATCCCGGCGCAGGTCGCGACCCCCTCGCCGTGGAACAACGCGCGCAGGAACTGCATGGGATGAGCCTTCAGGGACAGGCGGATGGTCTGGTAGTCGGCCGCGACATGTTCCGACAGCGGCATGAGCGGCAGGTTGGCCTCCGCCTCGGCGGCGAGTTCCCGCGCCTCGGCAGCGGCAAAGAGCGGCAGCGGCCGGTCGTCGGGCAGGCGCCTGACCGCCCAGAGCGCCTCGCGCCGGTCAAGCCCCAGGGAGCGGAAGGCATCGGCGTCGGCGAGCAGGTGAAGCGCGCGCAGCGGCACGCCGGACCGGTTCTTCACCGCCTCGACCGAGGTAAAACCTGCCCGCCTGGCCGCGCAGAGCCTGTCCGCCCAGTCCTGGTGGAAACCGTCGATCTGCCGGAAGCCGAGCCTGAGGACGAGCGGCGCGCCCACCCCGTCCCGCTCCAGCCGGTTGTCGAAGGTCGAGCAATTGACATCGACCGGACGCACCTCGACGCCGTGCTCGCGGGCATCGCGGACGATCTGCGCCGGCGCATAGAAGCCCATGGGCTGGGCATTGAGCAGCGCGCAGGCAAACACCGCCGGATGGTGGCATTTGAGCCAGGCGGAGATGTAGACGAGCTTGGCGAAGGAGGCTGCGTGGCTCTCGGGAAAGCCGTAGGAGCCGAAGCCCTTGATCTGCTCGAAGCAGCGCTGCGCGAAGGCCGGGTCGTAGCCGCGCGCGACCATCCGGCCGACCAGCATGGTCTCGAACCGGCCGATCGTGCCGACATTGCGGAAGGTGGCCATGGCCCGGCGCAGGCCGTTGGCCTCCTCCGGCGTGAACTTCGCCGCCACCATGGCGAGCTTCATCGCCTGTTCCTGGAACAGCGGCACGCCATAGGTCTCGCCGAGGATCTGGCGCAACTCGCCCCGGCCGGCGGGATCGAGCATCGGTTCGGGAAATTCCACCGGCTCGATGCCGCTGCGGCGCCTGAGATAGGGATGCACCATCTCGCCCTCGATCGGGCCGGGGCGGACGATGGCGACCTGCACAACCAGGTCGTAGAACTTCCGGGGCTTGAGGCGCGGCAGCATGTTGATCTGCGCCCGGCTCTCCACCTGGAAGACGCCGATTGAATCGCCGCGGCACAGCATGTCGTAGACGGCCGGGTCGTCGCGCTCGACATCGGCAAGGCCGAGGTCGAGACCGTCATGCGCGCGCAACAGGTCGAAGCCCTTGCGGATGCAGGTGAGCATGCCGAGCGCCAGCACATCCACCTTCATCAGGCCGAGGGCGTCAATGTCGTCCTTGTCCCATTCGATGAAAGTGCGGTCCGCCATGGCGGCATGGCCGATCGGAACGGTCTCGTCGAGCCGGCCGCGGGTCAGCACGAAGCCGCCGACATGCTGGGAGAGATGGCGCGGGAAGCCGAGCAGGCGGATGGCCAGGCCGACCGCCCGGCGGATCACCGGATTGGCCGGATCGAGCCCGGCATGGCGGATCTGCTCCTCGGGAATGTCGTTGCCCCAACTGCCCCAGACCATGCCGGCAAGGCGCGCGGTGACATCCTCGGTCAGCCCCATCACCTTGCCCACCTCGCGGATGGCACTGCGCGGCCGGTAGCTGATGACGGTGGCGGCAATGCCCGCCCGCTCGCGGCCATAGCGCTGGTAGATGTGCTGGATTACCTCCTCGCGCCGCTCATGCTCGAAATCGACGTCGATGTCGGGCGGCTCGCGCCGCTCGGTGGAAATGAAGCGGGCGAACAGGAGGTCGTGCTCGTTCGGGTCCACGGCCGTGATGCCGAGCACGTAGCAGACCGCGGAATTGGCGGCGGAGCCGCGGCCCTGGCACAGGATGCCCTTGTCCTCGGCCACCCGGACGATATCGAGGATGGTGAGGAAATAACGCGCATAGTCGAGTTGCGCGATCAGGGCGAGTTCCTCCCTCAGCAGCCGTTCCACCTTGTCCGGAATGCCCTGCGGATAGCGGTGGGCGGCGCGCTCCCATGTGAGCCGCTCCAGCCAGGACTGCGGCGTCCAGCCCGGCGGCACCGGCTCCTCGGGATAGTCGTAGGTCAGTTCGGCAAGCGAGAAACCGATGCGCGCGAACAGGTGCTGCGTCTCGTCGATCGCCTCCGGCCGGTCGCGGAACAGGCGGGCCATCTCGGCGGGCGGCTTCAGGTGCCGTTCGGCATGGGCCTCCAGCAGCCGCCCGGCGGTCTCGATGGTGACGCCTTCGCGGATGCAGGAGAGAACATCCTGCAGGTCGCGCTGGACAGGGTGGTGATAGAGTACGTCGTTGGTGGCGATGAGCGGCACGCCGGCCCGGCCCGCAAGCCCGGCAAGGGCTGCAAGGCGCCGCCGGTCGGCGCCCGCCCGGTGCATGGTCGCCCCCAGCCAGACCGCACCCGGTGCCGCCTCGGCAAGGCGGGCGAGCGGGGCGGCGGCATCAGCGATGCGCCGGCCCGGCATGAGGATGAGCAGGAGGCCCCGCACATCGGCGAGCAGGTCGTCGAGGCCGAGGATGCACGCGCCCTTTGCCCCGCGCAGGTTGCCGGTGGTGAGCAGCCGGCAGAGCCGCCCCCAGCCGGCCCGGTCCGCCGGATAGGCGACGATATCGGGGGCGCCGTCGGCAAAGACGAGGCGGGCGCCCACGACCAGCCGGAAAGCCCCGGCGGCCGCCTTCAGCGCCGCCTGCTCGCGGATGAGGCTTTGGGCAGCCGGGTGTTCGACGAAGGCATGGTCGCCCGGCGACGAGCCTTCGCGCACGCGCTCCGCCGGCAGCAGGCCCTCGCTGCGCAACTGATTCAGGAAGGCATGGGCCCTCACCACCCCGGCCACCGTGTTGCGGTCGGCAATGCCGAGGCCGCTCTGGCCGAGCAGGAGAGAGGTCAGCACCAGGTCGCGGGCATGGGAGGCCCCGCGCAGGAAGGAGAAATTGGTGGCGGCGACAGGCTCGGCATAGTCCATCCCGGAGGCGTTCATGCTGTCCTCACGCAAACAGCCCGTGCAGGAACCAGCGCGGCTCGCCGGCCTCGCGGCCGTAGAGCCCCTCGCGGAACAGCCAGAAGCGCCGGCCCTCGCTGTCCTCGACGCGGTAATAGTCGCGCGTCGGGGCGCCGCCGGCCTGGCGCCACCATTCGGCGGCGACGCGCTCGGGCCCCTCGGCATGGGCGACCTCGTGCAGGATGCGCCGCCAGCGGAAGCGGATGGGCGGGCCATCCGGCACCTCCGCCAGGGTCTCCACCGGCTGGGGCGGATCGAACAGGCCGAGCGGGCGGGCCGGCGGCTCGCCGGGTTCGCAGACGGGCCAGACCTCGGCCGTCGCCAGACCGCCTGCCGCCAGACCACTTGCCACCATGCCGCCGCGCCCCATGCCGCCCGGCGCGGGCACCACGAAGCCGGCCCGCTCGGGAATGTGCGACGAACGGGCGGCAAAGCGCAGCACCCGTTCGCGGCCGAACCGGGCAACGAGTCTGTCGACCAGCGCGGCCGTTTCCTCCTCGGCGACCCGGTTGGTGTCGAAGCTCTCCTGCCGCACCTCGAAGGGCTCGGCATGCAGCACCGAGAAGCGCACGAGGTCGAAGCCGAAGCCCGGATCGAGGGGATCGTCCAGGGCGGCAAGCTTCTCCCGGTAGAGCCGCATCAGCACATCGACATCGCGCACCGGGCGGCCGGTCTCCGCCGCGATATGGCGCACAGCGCCGTCGGTGCGGAAAAAGCTCGCCTCGAAGCGGCGGCCCCCCTGCCCGCGCTCCTCGAGCAGCAAGCCGGCGCGACCGGCCAGCAGGCGCAGCGCGGCGAGGAAATCGGCCTCGCGCGCGACCGGCTCGGCAAAGCGCCGCTCCACGAGGCAGGCCGGCACCGGCCGGCGCGGCGACAGGCGCAGGTCCTCATGGCCGGCAAGGCGCCTGAGCTTTGCCGCCAGCACCTCGCCGAAGCGGCTGGACAAGAGGACCGAGGGCCGGTCCAGCAAGGCGCCAACCGTCTTCAGTCCCGCGCGCGACAGGGCGAGCACCGTCTCGGATCCACATTCGAGCGCCGCCACCGGCAGCGGTCGCACCGCCTGTTCCTCAGCCCCCGGCGGCACGATGGCGGGGGCGCCGAAGCGGGCAAGGGATCGAGCCGCATCCGGCGTACCGGCAATGGCGGAACGGGCGGTGAGGCCGATGGCCGCGAGGCGGCTTGCCAGATCGTCGCGCAGGGCCTGTTCGCCGCCGAACAGATGGGCGCAGCCGCTGATGTCGAGGACGAGGCCGTGCGGCCGGTCGAGGGCCACCAGCGGCGTGTAGCGGTCGGCGGCGTCTGCCAGCCGCCCGAGGAAAGCCTCGTCGGCGGCCGGATCGGCATCGGCCACGACAAGGGCCGGCACGCGCGCGCGCGCATCCGCAAGCGTCAGGCCGGTGGCAAGACCAAGCGCCAGCGCACGCGGATCGGCGGCCGCAAGGCGCAGGGCACCGCGGTGCTTCTCCACCAGGACGAGCGGGGCCTCATCCGGCGCGGCGGATGACGGTGCCCGCGCCTGTCGGCGGAGCCGCTCGGTGGGCAGGAACGGCAGGAACAGCGCGAGATAGCGCCGCCCCGGTGCGGAAGCAGCATCGGTCACGGTCCCACTCCAGAAACCAGTCCTGCGGCGGCAGGCCACCGCGATGACGCAACAGGGTGACGGCGAAGGCGGGAGATCCCGGCGCCCCGGCAGCAAGCGGGCGCGACAGTCTCGCCCTCACCTGCCAGCGCGAAACGGCCGCGCTTGGCACCGGCCGGCCGGCGGGACGGGTCATGAGGGTGGTGACGCCGGCCGCATCGGCAGCCAGACCCAGGCGCCGCGAGGCGGTGAGGTCGAGGAGCGCCGGCATGCCCCAGGCCTCCACCACCAGAGCCCCGAGGGCGGCTGTATGGGCAGCCTCCAGCGCGGCCCTGAGCACGGCCTCGGCATTGCGCGCACGCACCAGCACGAGGCGGCCGGGATCGAGGCCGAGTTCGGCAACGCCCGGCCCGTAGGGCATGCCCGCCTCGCCGTCGAGCATGTCCTGCCGCACCCAGACCACCGGCCCGCTGCCGGCGGCCCGGGACGCAAGGCCAAGGGCGAAGCCGGTCGATGCCGGGATGTCGCCATCCCCCGCGGCAAAGACCTCGTGCAGCCCGCCACGCGCAAGCCCGCCGCCAAGCGGGCCGTCAATCTCGGGCGCACCGAGCGGAAAGGGCGTCGCCGCGCCGGACAGGGAACCGTGCCCGGACGGGGCAAGGCTCTGCCGGAGCGTGGCCAGGATGTCCCGGGTGTCACGCATGATGTTCCTGTTATGTTCCTATCGATAGGACGCCCTGCCGGCGAGAGTCAAGCGCCCCGGTGGCAGGACCCGTCGCGGCGGCGGCGACCTTCGGTGTCAGTGGATTTCCGGCTCGGGAATTTTCGCCGTGCCTTCGAGGAAATCGAAGTCGCAGCCCAGATCGGCCTGGCGGATATGGGCGGCCGACATCTTGCCGTAGCCGCGCGGGTAGTCGCGGTCGGGCGGTGTCCAGGCGGCGATACGCTGGGCGATCTCCGCCTCGGTCAGATTGACCGAGATGGAGCGGGCCTCGACATCGACGCTGATCAGGTCGCCGGTCTGCACGGCTGCCAGCGGACCGCGCACATAGCTCTCCGGCGCCACATGCAGCACGCAGGCGCCATAGCTGGTGCCGGACATGCGGGCATCGGAGACGCGCAGCATATCGCGGACGCCCTGCTTCAGGAGCTTCTTCGGGATCGGCAGCATGCCCCATTCCGGCATGCCCGGCCCGCCGACAGGCCCCGAGTTCTTGAGCACCATGACGTGGTCGGCGGTGACGTCGAGGCTCTCGTCGTTCACCGCCTTCATCATGTCGTCGTAGGTCTCGAAGGCGAGGGCCGGTCCGGTATGCCTGAGAAGCCGCGGCTCGGCGGCAGACGGCTTGATGACGCAGCCGCCGGGGGCGAGATTGCCGCGCAGCACGGCCAGCCCGTTGGCCGTCGAGACAGGCCGGTCGAGCGGGCGGATGACGTCGTCGTTATAGACCTGTGCCAGTTCGATCATGCGGCCGAGTGGCTCGCCCGAGACGGTCATGGCGTCGGTATGCAGGAGACCCTTCAACTGCTTCAGCAGCGCCGGCAGGCCACCGGCATAGAAGAAATCCTCCATCAGGAAGTCACCGGAGGGCCTGAGATTGGCAATCACCGGCACCTTGCGCGAGAAGGCATCGAAATCATCGGGGGTCAGCGGCACGCCGGCCCGGCCGGCCATGGCGATGAGATGGATGATGGCATTGGTGGAGCCGGCCACCGCCATGTGCAGGATCAGCGCATTCTCGAAGCTCTTGCGGGTGAGGATCTGGTCCGGCGTCAGGTCGTCCCAGACCATCTGCACGACGCGCCGGCCGGCCATGGCCGCCATGCGCGGGTGGGAGGCGTCCGCCGCGGGGATGGCGGAAGCGCCGGGAAGGGTGAGGCCGAGCACCTCGGCATGGCTCATCATGGTGGCGGCCGTTCCCATCACCATGCAGGTGCCATAGCTGCGGGCGATGCCGTTCTCCATGTCGTTCCACTGCGCCTCGGTGATGTTCCCTGCTTCCTTCTCGGCCCAGTATTTCCAGACATCCGCGCCCGACCCCAGCACCTTGCCGGCCCAGTTGCCGCGCAGCATGGGGCCGGCCGGCACGAAGATGAACGGCAGGCCGGCACTCGTTGCGCCCATGACGAGAGCGGGCGTGGACTTGTCGCAGCCCCCCAGCAGCACCACGCCGTCGAGCGGGTGGGAGCGGATCGATTCCTCCGTCTCCATCGCCAGGAAGTTGCGGTAGAGCATGGTGGTGGGCTTCTGGTACTGCTCGGACACCGACATGACCGGGATTTCGACCGGGAAGCCGCCGGCAGCCCAGACCCCGCGCTTCACGGCATCGGCGCGGTCGCGCAGGTGCGTGTGGCAGGGGTTCACATCCGACCAAGTGTTGATGATGCCGATCACCGGCTTGCCCATGAACTCCTCGTGGGCATAGCCCATCTGGAGCGTGCGCGAACGGTGCCCGAACGAGCGCATGTCGGTGGTGCCGAACCAACGGTAGCTCCGCAGGTCCTGCGGCTTCTTCTTGGTGGACATGGCGTTTCCCTGGACGTCTTGCTGCAGTTTATCCGGCGCGGGCCGGGCCTTCTCCGCTATTCGGCGGCGACGGCTCCCGGCAACACGCCCCAGCCGGCCATGGCACCGCGCAGTTCGGCGCGCTCGGCGGCATTGAGGACGGGCAGGCCGGGCAGCCGGACCGGACCCATCCGGAAGCCTAGCAGGGCCATCGCTTCCTTGACCACGGTCACATTGGCGCCGTTGCCATGGCGCTCACGCATGGTCTCGAACGTGGCGATATCGGCGACCGCATCGGGGAGAACTCGCCCGCATTTCCGGCCGGGACGATGCTCCAGGAAGGCGGCCTGCCGCTGGCCGGGGCTGGACATCGGTCCCGCACCCTCAGGCAATGTGGCCGGCCATTTCCTCCCGGCCCTTCAGTTCATCACCCTGTCGCTTCAGGATCTTGGCGATGCGCTCCGGCGCGAAGCCGAGATCGACAAAGGCCGGTCCCGTATTCGCGACCTCGCGGTACTCGGCGATCTGCCCGCCCTTGATCCGCATGATGGCGACGCCCTCGAACATCGCGCGGCCGCCCCCGGCCTCGGGCAGCTTGGAGCGATAGGAGAAGGTGTAGCGGGCGTAGAGGACGCGGCCGTCCGTGACCGGATCGTGCATGTCCCAGCGGAAGTCATCCGCCGTCCGGTAGAACCAGTCGTCGATCAGCGCGGCGATCCGCTCCCGGCCCTCGAAGGCACCGTAGAAGGCGTCGTGATAGACGCCGTCCTCGGTGAACAGGGCGGCGAGCGCCTTCCCGTCGTGGCGCGCCACCGCCGCGCAGAACTCCTTCAGCACTCCGTCGACGTCCATCTCAGCGCAGGCCCTGGTTGATCTTCGCCAGAGCGGCGGCGCCCGGCACGATGTCCCGGTCCGCAAGGGCATTCAGCGGTTTCGGCGTGGTACCGAGGCGCGCATGCATGTCGGTCGGTTCGTCATCGAGGAAGATGAGGCCGGTGGCGATCTCGCCGGAGGCAGCCAGCCGGTTCAGGTGATTGATGGCCCCCGCCGGGTCGCGGATGTCGTAGTCGGAGGCAAGCTTGCGCAGCCGGATCGTCGACCCGTCGTGCAGCTTCACCTCCTGGACCGTGCCCTCGGCATATTCGGTGGTGATCGGCGCGCGCGTCGTGATGAAGTCCAGCCGGTTGAGCGCCGCATTATGAGCCCGGACATAGTCGAAGCTCTTGGTCGAGCCTTCATGATTGTTGAAGGCGACGCAGGGCGAGATGCAGTCGATGAAGGCCGCGCCCGGATGTTCCAGCGCCGCCTTGATCAGCGGCACGAGCTGGTCCTTGTCGCCCGAGAACGAGCGACCCACGAAGGTGGCGCCCAGTTGCAGCGCCATGGCGACGAGATCGATGGGCGAATCCGGATTGGCGACGCCCTTCTTGCTTTTGGAACCCCTGTCGGAGGTCGCCGAGAACTGGCCCTTGGTGAGGCCATAGACCCCGTTGTTCTCGACGATATAGACCATGTTCACGGCCCGGCGGATGGCATGGGCGAACTGGCCGAAGCCGATGGAGGCCGAGTCCCCGTCGCCAGATACGCCGAGATAGATGAGATCGCGGTTGGCAAGGTTGGCACCCGTGAGCACCGAGGGCATGCGCCCGTGCACGGAGTTGAACCCGTGGCTCTGCCCGAGGAAATAGGTTGGCGTCTTGGACGAGCAGCCGATACCGGACAGCTTGGCGATGCGGTGCGGCGGCAGCGACAGCTCGTAACAGGCGCGCATGATCGCCGAGGAGATCGAGTCGTGGCCGCAGCCGGCGCAGAGCGTCGAGATGGCGCCTTCATAGTCCCGGTGGGTGAAGCCGAGATCATTGGCCTCGAGCTCGGGGTGGTGAAACTTCGGCTTGGCAAGATAGGTCATGACAGGGCCTCGCGGCGGGCAGGCGGGCTGATGCTGATCGCCTTGTCGGCGATGGCCTTGACGATGAAGCGGGCGGTGATCGGCGTGCCGTCATAATGCAGCACCGGCACGAGCTGGGCCGGATCGATGCCGCATTCGGCGAGCAGCAGCGTGCGAAGCTGGGCATCGCGGTTCTGCTCCACCACGAAGACCTGCTCGTGGTCGGCGATGAAATCCGTCACCTCGGGGCCGAAGGGAAAGCCCCGGACCCTCAGCGCATCGACATGGACATTCTGGCTGCCGAGCGTCTTCAGCGCCTCGTCCATGGCGAGTGCGGTCGAGCCGTAGTGGATGATGCCGAGCCGGGTCGCCTTGGCGGCCTTTTGCACGACCGGTGCCGGAACCAGCTTCCTGGCCGTGTCGAACTTCTGCAGCAGGCGCTCCATGTTGTCGACATAAGGCCCGCCCTCCTCGGTGTAGCGGGCCTGCCGGTCGCGCGAGGTGCCGCGGGTGAAGAAGGCGCCCCGCGTGGGGTGGGTGCCGGGATAGGTGCGGTAGGGAATGCCGTCGCCGTCGACATCGGTGTAGCGGCCGAAGTCCCGGCCCGCCTCCAGTTCCTCGGCGGTCATCACCTTGCCGCGGTCGAGCGCGCGGGCATCATCCCACGCGAAGGGCGCGCAAAGGTGCTGGTTCATGCCGATATCGAGATCGAGCATGACGAAGATGGGCGTCTGGAGCCGGTCGGCCAGATCGAAGGCGGAGGCTGCGAAACCGAACGCTTCCTTCGGATCGCTGGGGAACAGCATGACGTGCTTGGTATCGCCATGCGAGGCATAGGCGCAGAGCAGCAGGTCCGACTGCTGCGTGCGGGTCGGCATGCCGGTGGAGGGGCCGCCGCGCTGCACATTGAACACCACAGAGGGAATCTCGGCGAAATAGGCGAGGCCAAGGAACTCCTGCATCAGCGAGATGCCCGGACCGGATGTGGCGGTGAAGGCGCGCGCGCCGTTCCAGCCGGCTCCGATGACCATACCGATGGAGGCGAGTTCGTCCTCGGCCTGCACGATGGCGTAACGCTTCTCGCCGGTTGCCGGATCGGTGCGCAGGCGCTGGCAATAGCGCTCGAAGGCTTCCGCGAGAGAGGTCGAGGGCGTGATCGGATACCAGGCGCAGACGGTCGCCCCGCCATAGACGGCGCCAAGGCCGGCGGCGGCATTGCCCTCCACGAAGATGCGGTCGCCGATCGCATCGGCGCGGGTGATCCTCAGGCCGATCGGGCAGGAGAAGTGCGCGCGCGCATAGTCGAAGCCCAGATGCAGCGCCTCGCGATTGGGGGCGATCAGCTTGTCCTTGCCGCGGAACTGCTCGGCGATCAGCGCCTCCACGACACCGGGCTCGATGTCGAGCAGGGCCGCGAGCGCGCCGACATAGATGATGTTCTTGAACAGCTGGCGCTGTCGCGGATCCGAATAGGTCCGGTTGGTGATGTCGGTCAGCGGCATGCCGATCACCACCACGTCGTCGCGGAACTTCGAGGCCGGCATCGGCCGCGAGGAATCGTAGAACAGGTAGCCGCCGGGCTCGATCGACGCGACGTCCTTGTCCCAGGTCTGCGGGTTCATCGCCACCATCAGGTCGACGCCGCCGCGCGCGCCACGATGGCCCGCCTCGGTGACGCGCACCTCGTACCAGGTCGGCAGGCCCTGGATGTTGGAGGGAAAGATGTTGCGCGCGGCGATCGGCACGCCCATCCGCATGATCGAACGGGCAAACAGGAGGTTGGCGCTTGCCGAGCCGGACCCGTTCACATTGGCGAAACGGACGACGAAGTCATTCACGCTCTCGATCGGCATGCCTCACCCGCGTGTACCATTTCGATGATTGACTTCTGCATGTCCCAGGCGCCGGTCGGGCAGCGCTCCGCACACATGCCGCAATGCAGGCAGACGTCCTCGTCCTTGACCATGACGCGGCCGGTCTTGAGCCCATCCTGCACGTAGAGGTCCTGCTCGAGGTTGCGGGCCGGCGCCTGCAGTCGCGTGCGCAGGTCCTCTTCCTCGCCATCGGCCGTGAAAGTGATGCAATCCATCGGGCAGATGTCGACGCAGGCATCGCACTCGATGCAGAGCTTCGCCTCGAACACGGTCTGCACATCGCAGTTCAGACAGCGCTGGGCTTCGGCAAAGCCGAGCTTCGGGTCGAAGCCGAGTTCGACCTCCTTGCGGATGTCCCTCAGCGCCACCTCATTGGCCACCAGCGGCACCCTGAAGCGCTCGTCGGTGACAATCGCATTGTCATAGGACCATTCGTGGATGCCCATCTTCTGGCTGATGAGGTTCATCAGCGGCGGCGGCCGGTCGGCGACGTCGGCCCCCCGGCAATACGCGTCGATGGAGATCGCCGCATCATGGCCGTGGGCGACGGCCCAGATGATGTTCTTCGGGCCGAAGGCGGCATCCCCGCCGAAAAAGACATGCGGCAGCGTCGACTGGAACGTCTTCTCGCCCAGCACCGGAAGGCCCCAGCGGTCGAAGGCGATGCCGGCATCCTTCTCGATCCACGGAAAGGCATTCTCCTGTCCCACCGCCACCAGCACGTCGTCGCAGGCGACGAATTCGTCCGGCTCGCCGGTCGGCACCAGGCTGCGCCGGCCCTTGTCGTCATAGACGGCCCTGACCTTCTCGAAGGTCATGCCGGTCAGGCGGCCGTTCTCGTGCTCGAAGGTCTTCGGCACCATGAAGTTGAGGATGGGGATGCCCTCGTGCATGGCGTCCTCCTTCTCCCAGGGAGACGCCTTCATCTCCTCGAAGCCGGAGCGGACGATGACCTTCACGTCCTCGCCGCCCAGCCGGCGCGACGAGCGGCAGCAATCCATGGCCGTGTTGCCACCGCCCAGCACGATCACCCGCCGGCCGATGGCGGTGATATGGCCGAAGGCGACGGAGGCGAGCCAGTCGATGCCGATATGGATGTTGGCGGCGGCCTCCTGCCGGCCGGGCAGGTCGAGGTCGCGGCCACGCGGGGCGCCGGTCCCGACGAAGATCGCGTCATAGCCTTCGGCCAGCAGCCGCTTCATGCTGTCGATGCGATGACCGCTGCGAAACGTCACGCCGGTGTTCAGGACGAAGCCGATCTCCTCGTCGATCACGCTGTCGGGCAGGCGGAACTTCGGGATCTGCGAGCGCATGAAGCCGCCCGCCTGCTTCTCGCTGTCGAAGACGGTCACCTCGTAGCCGAGCGGGGCGAGGTCGCGGGCAACCGTCAGCGAGGCGGGACCCGCACCGATGCAGGCGATGCGCTTGCCGTTCGTCTTTGCGACGGGACCCGGCATGTAGGCGGAAACGTCACTCTTGTAGTCGGCGGCGACCCGCTTCAGCCGGCAGATGGCGACCGGTTCGTCCTCGACCCGTCCACGCCGGCAGGCCGGCTCGCAGGGCCGGTCGCAGGTCCGCCCCAGGATGCCGGGAAAGACGTTGGACTTCCAGTTGATCAGATAGGCGCCGGTATAGTCCCCGGCCGCGATGCGGCGGATATATTCGGGAACCGGCGTATGGGCCGGGCAGGCCCACTGACAATCGACAACTTTATGAAAGTACTGCGGATCAGCGATATCGGTCGGCTTCACTCCATCCTCCCCGTGGTGCGACGGGGCCCGAATGGCGACGCGTCCGAAAGGACAAACCGGTCTCGAGGCCGCAGGGCAGCCTCAGGCCGGGGGCACCGTCGCGGCCGGCTGAGCCGGTTCTCTTTCTTGGAACAAGTCTGAACAGAAAAGTGGCGACGTGTCGATCATTTCACACGTCTTTTCATTGATTTCGCAGCCCTGCCATCAGATTTTCGCGAGGGTGCGGCGCATCAATCGCGCTGCCCTGCAGCATCCGAACAGCACATATCGAAGCCGAGTGGACCGGTTCGCTCCACCCCGGGCATCAGGACGCTTCCGCAAGCGCCTCGGGCGAACGCATCGCCGGCACGTCGAAATGGCGCGGGGCCTCGCCGCTCCGCCAGATGTCCACCATGGTCTCGTAGGCGCCAGCGAGATGGCCGGCGAACCGGACCGGGTCGAACAGCGGCACGTCGAGACGTGTCCGCCCCAGCGTCTCGCGCAGTGCCGCGGACGTGCCCGGGTCGTTGCCGATGGCAATCGCCATGGCGGCATAGGTCTCGAAGGAGGTGGCGACGAGGTGGCCCATGCCCGCCGCCCTCAGGACGCTGCCCGAGACCCTTGCGACAAAGGACTGGCCGGCGAGCGCCAGCAGCGGCGCCCCGAACCAGAGGGCGTCGCTGGCGGTGGTGTGAGAGCCGACCGGATAGGTGTCGAGGGCAAGGTCCACAAGACCATAGCGGGCAAGGTGCTGCGCATGCGGCAGCGGCGGGGCAAAGACCAGCCGGTCGGCGGCAATGCCATGGCGCGCGGCGCGCGCGCGCAGACGATCGGCGGTCGTCTCGTCCTTGGCGAGCAGCCACAGGACCGAGCCTGGAACGCCCTTCAGGATGTCCATCCATGCCGCGAACAGCGCGGTATTGACCTTGTAGACCTGGTTGAACGAGGCGAAGACGAAGCCTTCCGGCGGCAGCCCGGCCTCTGCCCGCGAAGGCACCGGCTCCGATGGCCGGTCCCGGCCGTTCGGCTGGTAGCAGTCGGGAAGCCGCACGACCTTTTCGGTGTAGCCGCCTTCGGCGCCGGGCGGGATGATGAAGCCGTCGGCGATGACGTAGTCGACTTCCGGCATGCCATAGGTGCCGGGATAGCCCAGCCAGGCCACCTGGATCGGCGCCAGCCGGTGCTTCAACACGCCGATGCGGGAGCCTCCCGTATAGCCCTTGAGATCGACCAGCACATGGATGCCGTCGCGGCGCACCTGCGCGGCGATCTCCTCGTCGCTCATCTCCGCCACGTCGACGAAACGGTCCATGGCGGCGGCGATGCGCCGGCGGTCCTGGTCCTCGCGCTTGCGGTCGTAGGAATAGGCGGTGAGGCTGAAGCGGGAGCGGTCGGTCGCCTCGATGACCTCGGTCATCAGCTTCAGCGTGGCATGGTTGTGATAGTCGTTGGACAGGTAGCCGATACGGATCGGCCCGTCCTGCGGGCAGGACGGCAGCGCGACCGGACACGGCTCCTCGGGTGCGGGAAACCGGCGCGAGCGACGCGACGCGGTCTCCTTCTGGAGCTGCGGGTCATCGAAGAAGTTCAGCACCATGAAGGGCGACAGGTTGGCCTTCTGCCGCTCCGTGAGCCGGTCCGGCAGGGCAGCGAGGATCGCATCCACCGTGTCGAGATCGGCCAGGTGGGCCGCCGAATGGGCGATGCCGAACGCAATCGGGTGTTCGGCGGGCAGGCGCTCGAGAATGGTCCTGCCGAGTTCGACCACTTCCGCATGGGCCTCGATCTCGTAGAGCAGATCCATCAGGCGGGTCAGCGTGTCGATCCGGGCGCCGGCGGCGCTCGCCAGATCGGCCTGGGCCTTCACCGCGCCAACCTTGTCGTCCATGCCGATGAGCGCGATGATCTTCAGCATCGCGGCCATGTGGTCGTCGCGCACGCGCGCGAGGATCTCGTCGGCCTGTTCGACCGCCTCCGCATTGCGGCCCTCGCGCACGGCCCTCGCCACCTCGTAGAGATGCAGGATGGCGGCGAGGTTCTCCAGCTTGAGACCCAGCGACAGCGCCGAATCCGACACGAAGCCCGCCTGTTCGAAGACCGGGCCCATGGGCAGCCAGACGGCGGCGTCGCTGCCCCTGGCGAAGGCCCTGCGCCCATGCGCCACCGCCGCCGCCCGGTCGTCGCCGGCCAGTGCCAGCATCATGGCCAGCGCGTCGATCTTCGGATGCTCGGCAAGCCCGGCAATGTGATCGACGATCGGGCGGGCGGTCTCGTCATTGCCGGCGCGGACCATGCACCAGGCAAAGCTCAGGAACGCATCGAGGCGGGAGGAATCGGCGCGCGCCAGCCCAAGCCACAGCTGGGCCGCCTGCATGTGGTCGCCATGGGCGAGATGGGCTGCGGCCAGGCGGTCCATGTCCACAGGATCCGCGGTGCCGCTCAGCCGGGCGATATCGTCCGAGGCGGCGTCGAGCGCCGCTTCGGCCCGGTCCTGAAGGTCGCGATGCGCACTGATGCGAGGCTGGGCCATGACGAGTTGCCGCGCGCTCCGCGCCGCAATGGAGGCCTCGCCGCGGATGAGCGCCATCTCGGCGGTGCGGACAGCATGATCGGTGGCGTGGCGCCGCGTGCGGGCGTCCAGCGGCTGCGACCATTCCAGGGCAAGGGACATGCGGCACTCCGCCGTTGCGTGCCGGATCGCCCCACATGCGAAGCAGCGGGCGGCCGGCGGTTAACGCACTCTTGCCGGAGATGGTTAATGCCGCTCTAACGCGCGCGCGGAACCTGAAACGGAAGTTGAAACGGAAAGGGCGGCCCGCGGGCCGCCCTCTGAGGTTTTGGAGGTCTTTTCGGGTTCGTCTGCGATATCAGCGCAGGAACTGCAGGACCTGCTGGTCGCCCTGCGAGGCAAACGACAGGGCCGAGGTGGCGAGCTGCGCGCGGGTGTTGAGCGCGAGCAGGTTGGCACCTTCCTCGTTCTGGTCGGCCAGCGTCAGGTTGTCGGCGCCGCCGCGGAGCGTGTTCATCATGGACTTCGTGAAGTCCTGACGGTTCTGCACGACCGAGAGGTTGGAACCGAAGGCCGAGGACTGCGAGCGGAGCGAACCGAGCGCCGTCGACAGCGTGCCCAGGATCGAGTCGAGCCCGGCATCGGTGTCGGCCACCGAGGTCTGCTGACCGTCGATCTGCAGGTTGGTCGAGGTGACCGGCTTGCCACCCTTGGTCTGGATGGTGATCGAGCTGGAACCCGTCTCGTTGAAGGTGATCGACAGGCTGTCGCCGCGCAGCAGGTTGATACCGTTGAAGGAGGCATCCTCCGCGGTGCGGTCGAGCTGCTGGCGCAGGTCGTTGAACTGCTTGATCAGGTCGGCACGGACCGTGTTGCCACCGACGGCGCTGGTGCCGTTGGTGCCGGTCAGGGCGTCGGCCGCATCCGTCACGGTCAGGTCGGCGGTCGAGAGGTTCTCGATGCGCAGCTTGCCGTTGTCGTTGGAGGCGCGAACCTTGCCGGCCAGATCGGTATTGCCGTTGATCGCCGAGACGACGTCGTCGACGGTCGCGTCGGCGGCGATCGCAACGTCGATGGCAGTGGTGCCGACCGAGCCCCCGTTGAACGAGATCGTGCCGGCCGTCGCCGACGAGGCGAAGGCGTAGCTCTCGCCCTTCCAGGACTTGTCCTGGCGCGCCTGGCGGATGGTCGACTGCAGCGACTCGACGGTCTTGGTGATCGACTTCAGGCCGTTGTCAGCCGCCTCCAGCGTCTTGATGCCGTTGGACATGGAGTCCAGCAGGGCGCCGAGATCGTTGGCACGCGAGTTGAGCGAGGAGGCGGTGAAGAAGTTCGTCGGATTGTCGAGGGCCGAATTGACCTTCTTGCCAGTGGCAAGGCGACCCTGAACGGTCTCGCGCTGCGACGCGATGTTCTGCAGCTGGAGCAGGTTCGAGCGCACGCCGCGGGAGATGGTGATGTCAGACATGTGAGTTCCCTTTCCTAGGGGCCCCTGGTTCTGAGGGGCAGATAGTGACGCCCCCCTTTCCTGGGAGGACCTTCAAATCCTCGAAGGCAACCGGACTTTGGATTTCGCCACTTAAGAAAGACTTTTTTTCAGCAGAGACTTCTGGATGCTCCAATTGATGGTGAACGATTGCTCAATTTATACTGTATTTACAGAAAATTAACCTTGACAAATTACTTACAGACACAGCCCTTCATTGATTCGAAACCATACCCGAGACTGGTCAGGTCCAATGGCTTCAGAGAATTCCGACGCCATCGAGCGAGCAACCGATACCCCCCTCATCAGCGGCCAGTGCAGCTTTGGCGCTGACGGCTGGATTCGCGAGGATGAGGTCGATACGCTCGCCAAGAGTATCGCCTACCAGGTCCAGGAAATACTTCTGAGCGGCTTCGACAGCATCAGTCACGCCGACCTCGCCGCGCGGATCGACGCACTTCTCGATGCCATGCCGAGCGGCAGACCTTTGGTGATCGCGTTGCAGGGCCATCTGTTCGACGGAGACTTCGTCGCGGCAATGCACCGGGCGCTCGACCTGGTCGATCGCGAACATGCGCTGATGGCGGCCGCGCGCGCGCAAGAGGCATCTAGAGCCTGACCGCTTTCGCGGAACAGGACTGCATGCCCGCGCCAGCCGTCTTTACCGGCTGTTTACCATAACCGACCAATGTCGCATCCAGCGCGAAAGGGGCCAGCGATGCGCGTCGTCATTCTTGCCGGAGGGCGCGGCACCCGCATCTCAGAGGAAACCGACGTCAAGCCGAAGCCGATGGTGGATATCGGCGGCCGACCGATCCTCTGGCACATCATGCGCCACTATGCGGCGCAGGGCTTCCACGACTTCGTCATCGCAGCGGGCTACAAGGCCGAGGTCATCAAGCGCTTCTTCCTCGATGAGATCGAGATGGCCGGCGACCTGACGGTCGACAGCCGCCACGGTCGCGTCTCGCGCGCGGGACAGGCCGCCGAGACCTGGCGGGTGCGCATCGTCGACACCGGCCTCGACACCAATACCGGCGGGCGCATCCTGCGCCTGAAGCCGCTGCTTTCTGACGGTCCCTTCCTCGTCACCTATGGCGACGGCGTCTCCAATGTGCCGATCGACAAGGTCATCGCCAGCCACCGCCTGAACGGTTCCCTCGCCACGATCACCGCCGTCCATCCGCCGGCCCGGTTCGGCGGCATCCGCTTCGATGGCGAAGACATTGCCGGCTTCGTCGAGAGGCCACAGATCGGCGAGGGCTGGATCAATGGCGGCTTTGCCGTCTTCGAGCCCGGAGTCTTCGACTATCTGGCACGCGACGGCGATGCCGGCGCGCTCGAGACCAGCCTCTATGAGCGCCTCGCGCGCGAGGGCCGACTTGGCGCCTATCGTCATGACGGTTTCTGGCAGTGCGTCGACACGCTGCGCGAACTGCGCCTGCTGCAGGGCATGTGGGACAGCGGCCGCGCCCCCTGGAAGACATGGATGGATCTGCCCACGACCTCGGTCGAGGCGGCGTGAGGAACCCGATGCGCGTTCTCCTGACCGGCCATGCCGGCTATGTCGGCTCCGTGGCCACCACCGTCCTCGCCGAGGCAGGCCATGAGGTCACCGGCCTCGATACCGGCTTCTTCGCCGATTGCCACACCGAGGGGATGGAGCCGGCCAGTCCGGCAAGAGTGATCGCCCGCGACATCCGTGACATCGGACCAGCCGACCTCGCGGGCTTCGACGCGGTCGTGCATCTGGCGGCACTCTCCAACGATCCGATCGGCGACCTCGACCCGGCATTGACCGGGGCCATCAACCGCGACGCCTCAATCGCTCTCGCGCGCGCGGCGAAGACCGCTGGCGTCACCCGCTTTGTCTTTGCCTCGTCGTGCTCGATCTACGGCGCCGGCGACCCGGAGCGCATGCTCGACGAGACCGCGCCGGTCAATCCGCTCACGCCCTATGCCGCCAGCAAGGTGGAGACCGAACAGGCACTGCTCGCAATGGCTGACGACCGCTTCGCGCCGGTCTTCATGCGCAATGCCACCTGCTATGGCCTCTCGCCGCGGCTGCGCCTCGATCTCGTCCTCAACAATCTGGTTGCCTCGGCACTGGCGACCGGCGAGGTCAGGCTGCTGTCCTCGGGCCTCGCCTGGCGGCCCCTGCTCCATTGCCGCGACATGGCCCGCGTCGCCGCCGCCATGCTGGCAGCGCCCGCCGACCTCATTCGCGGCGAGGCCTTCAATATCGGCCGGAGCGAGGAGAACCACCTCGTCCGCACCATTGCCGCCATCGTCGCCGAGGCCGTTCCGGGCTCGACTGTGACCTTCGGCGCCGGCGACGTCATCGACCCGCGCTCCTACCGGGTGGACTTCTCGAAGTTCCAGGCGGCCTTTCCGGATTTCCGTTTCCTCCACAGCGCCCGCACGGGCGCAAAGGAACTCGCCGCGGCACTTGCCGGCCGTGTCCGTAGCGACGACCTGACCGGCCCGCGCTATATCCGCCTCGCGACGCTCAAGCAGCATATGGCCTCCGGCGTTCTCGATGCGGGCCTGCGCTGGACCGCCGCACGGACCGTTGCCGCTCCCGCTGCCGCGGCCGAGCGGGTTCCGGTCGCCGGCCCGTCCGTCTCCCAACGCGAGGTCGATCTGGTCGCCGACGCCGTGCGCACCGCCTGGTTCGCGGACCACGCCAAATACAACACCCGGTTCGAGCGCCTGGTCGCCGACCGGACCGGCCGCCGCCATGCCATCTCGCTCGCCCATTGCACCTCGGCGATCCACCTGGCGCTGGCCGGCCTCGGCATCGGTCCGGGCGACGAGGTCATCGTGCCCGAATGCACCTGGGTGGCGACCGCCTCGCCCGTCGTTCAGACCGGGGCGACACCCGTGTTCTGCGACATCGACCCGGTCACCTGGTGCCTGTCGCCCGCCTCCTTCCGCGCTGCCATCACGGATCGCACGCGCGCCGCCATCGTCGTCGATCTCTACGGCGGCATGGCCGACTGGACGCGCCTGAAGGCCATCGCCGACGACCATGGCATCGCCCTGATCGAGGATGCGGCCGAGGCCATCGGCTCACGCTATGATGGAAAGCCTGCCGGCTCCTTCGGGCTTGCCTCCGTTTTCTCCTTCCATGGCTCCAAGACGGTGACCACAGGCGAAGGCGGCATGCTGCTGACCGACGACGATGCCCTGGCGGAGCGGGTCAACATCCTGCGTGACCAGGGCCGCCACCCGACCTCGCGGGCACTCATCACCGAGGAGGTCGGCTTCAAGTACCGCATGTCCTCGCTGCAGGCCGCCATGGGCTGCGCCCAGATGGAGCGGCTCGACGAACTCATCGCCATGAAGCGCGCGATCTTCGGCTGGTACCGCGAGGCACTGGAGGGCGTGCCGCACCTGACCCTCAATGCCGAGCCGTCGCGGGTGTTCAACAGCTACTGGATGGTCACGGCGCTGGTCGATCCCGCGCTTGGCCTGATCAAGCAGCAGCTTGCGGCCGAACTCGGCGCCGATGGCATCGACACCCGGCCGTTCTTCTATCCTTTGAGCTGGCAGCCGGCGTTCCGCAGCCAGCCGTCGGCGACCGGCGCCGAAACGCGCAATCCTGTTGCCTATTCCCTCTCCCCCTACGGCATCAACCTGCCGAGCGGCTACAACGTCACCGAGGCCATTGCCCACCGGGTAGCGGCCTCGCTCAGGGCCGCCATTGCCCGCAAGGCCGCAAGGGCCGCCTGAGGAGCGAACCGTCATGGGTGCAAGCCAGGGCCGCATGAGCCCCCTCCCCGCCGCGCCGGCTCTGATTGCGGCCCGGCCGCTGGTGACCGTGGCGCTGCCGACCTATAACCGCGCGCGCTATCTGGATCGCTTCTTCAGCCATCACCTCGAGCAGTTGGAGGCGCAGGGGCTCGATTTCGAGATTCTGGTCTCGGACAATGCCTCCACGGACGAGACGCCGGACATCATCGCCCGCTGGGCGAAGGCCGACCGGCGCATCAGGGCCGTGCGCCAGCCCGAGAATATCGGCGCCTACGGCAATTTCCTCTACTGCTACCGCCAGGGGCGCGGCCAGTTCACGGTCTGGGTCGGTGACGACGACCTGCTGATCCCCGAACGGATGGGCCAGTGCCTGCGGCGCCTCGCCGCCTCGCCGGACATCGTCATGCTGCAGGCGCCCTGGCTGCTCATCGACGAGACACGCGGCGGCGCCTCCAGAGGCACTTTCTATCGCCACCCGCAGGAGGAGCTGTTCGGCTGCGGCGAGCACGCCCGCTGCCTCGACTTCCTGATGAAGCACCATGTCTTTCCCGAATGGTTCATCGTGCGCAGCCAGGCGATGGCCGAGGTCATCGAGGGCGGCAATCCCTTCGTCTTCCACTACTTCGCCCATCTGGCCCGCGCGCTGACCGTGGGCGATGTGCTGTTCACCCCCGAGCCCTTTGCCCGCGTGACGGCCATCTCAAGCGGCGCCAACGAGCATTCCGGCAACAGCGAGACGATGGACGGCTGGGACCGCTTCCGCGGCGGCCTCGAATATTTCGCCTCCTTCGCGCCGCCGCCGCCGGACGAGCAGCCGGCGTTCATTCGCAGGCTGCAGGACTTCACAGCCCGGCGGATGCAGATTGCCGCTGGCCTGCATGTGACGGCGCGCAACTGGAGCCACGCCTACCATCTCGACCGCCGGCTGCGGGCGCATGGCCTCAACGGCTTCGACCCGGAGATGCGCCCGGTGGTCTCGGGTCTTGCCGCCATCGAGGCAATCGTCGCCGAGGCGCGCGCCCAGGCCCGCCGCCTCGTCGTGCTCGACGACATGATCGCCGACGACACGCTGGAAAGCCTCGGTCCCAGGGTCCGCGAGGCCATCATCCGCCGCCGCGACCCGCGCGTGGCAGGTCCGGCGCCAAAAGCCTTCGCGCTCATCAAGCCGCCGCCGGAGGCACTCCTCGGCCCCGACGACATCATCATCGATCTCGCCGCTGCCTTCCGCCGCTGCCCGCCCTGAGGCTGGCGGCCATGGAGATCGTGCTCGCTCCCGACGTCTTCGTCCGCATGCGCGACACGCCCTGGGACGCCAGAGCCTTCGGCCGGCCGACGCGGGACATCACGGACCTCATGCTCGCCTGCGAGACGGGCAACGCCGTGGGGCTCGACGACGATCTGTTCCACCGCCTCGCCGAGCGGCTTGACGCAGACGGCGTCGGCCTCGTCACGGCCCGCCTGCCTGCCGATCGGCGGGCCGCGATCGGCAGGCTGCAGGCCGCCGGCTTCCGCTATGTCGAGACCGCCTACCGGCTCGGCCTGCGCAATCTGGGCCGCTATGAGCCCCCCGCCCGGATCACGCGGCGCGTGGCGCTGCGCGAGGCCGTCGCGGCCGACCATGCGGCCCTGATCGAACAGGCCGCTGACAGCTTTCGATACGGGCGCTTCGCCGAGGACCCGCAGATCGACCCGGCCCTCAACCGGCGGCGCCAGATCGACTGGATGGAGGGACTGCTGGCCGGGCGAGCGCGGGTCTGGGTCGCCGAGGTGGACGGTGGCCCCGGCGCCTTCATGGCGTTTCGTACCGAGGGCGCCGAGGCCGACCTCATTCTGGCCGGAACCCGGCCGAAGCTCGGCATCCTTGCCTATCCGCTCTGGATCGCGGTCATCGACCGGCTGCGGGCCGAGGGCATCGAGCGCGCCCGGACCGTGATCTCGGCCGCCAATCTCGGCGTGGTCAACCTGTACGGCACGCTCGGCTTCCGCTTCGAGGAAGCCCTCGTGGGGCTGCACCTGCACCGGAGCTAGGCCGGCGCAGGTGCATGTCCATGCTCACTGCCGCGGCTGCTGCTGCGACTGATCCTGCTGCTGGCCCTCGGCACCGATCAGGTCGGTGATCCGCCTGACAGTGACGCGACGGTTGTCGCGCGAGGCCCCTTGCGTCTGCACCTTGGGATATTGCGAGCCATAGCCCTGGGTCGTCAGGTTCTCCGGCGGCACGTTGAAGTTCTGGGTCAGGATGGAGGCCACCGACTGGGCGCGCCGGTCGGACAGGGACAGGTTGTCGACATCATTGCCGACCATGTCGGTATGCCCCTCGAGCAGGAAAACCTCCTGCGGATTGGCCTGGATCGCCTGGTTCAGCGCCTGGGCGATGGCGGCAAGGCGCTCCACCTCGTTCGGATTGACCGCCCAGGAGCCGGTGTCAAACGTGATGGTGTTGACATCGACGCTGCGGGTATAGGCGCGAACGGACGGGCTGTAGCGCACCTCGTCGAGCGTGTAGCGGCGCGGCACGCGGGCCACCGGCGGAGCCGTCAGCGCCTCGTAGATCATCTGCGGCGACGCCTCGCCGGCATCGACGACATAGCGCTCGCGCGGCATGCGGACTTCCGGCGGAGGCAGATAGACGATCTGCTCCTCGAAGGTGCGGCCGCGCGGCCGGAACGCGTTGTCGATGAGGACAACCTCGCGCCCGTCCGGATAGCGGCGGATGCGGCGCAGCAATTGTCCATATTCGTCGGTGACGGTGATGACCCGAACCCCGCCCGGGCGCTCGTAGACGGTGACCATCTCGTCGCCACGGCGCTCCGTGCGAACCTGACCGCCGAGGTCACGGAAGCGGGCGGTCTCGTCCTGGCGGATGAAGAAGCCCTCGCCGTCGCGAACGATCGTGCGTCCCGGCTCGTGGATGACGGTCACGCCGTCGTGGGTGAACTCGCGGCGGCGCTGGCGGACGTCGTCGACCCGCTCGGCACGCGCTCCCTGGCTGAGCATGAAGCCGCCGACGAGGCCGGCTCCGACCCCGAGGGCTGCGGCCCCGGCAGGGCCGATGCGTGAGCCGCGGCGCTGCTCAGGCGGGCCGGACGGCGGCTGCTGGCCGCCGGCGAAGCCGGGACGCTGTCCGGCACCCGGCTGGCCAGGCTGCTGCGGCTGCGCGAAGCCAGGCTGGCCGGGCCCACCCGGCGGACGCTGGCCGAAGCCGGGTTGACCGGGGGCGCCCGGCTGGCCCGGGAAGCCGGGTTGTCCGGCGACCGGCGGGCGGACCTGGCCGGGCTGTCCGGCCGGCGGCTGCGCGAAGCCGGGAGCGGGCGGCTGGCCGGGACGCTGGATGCCGGGCGGGATCGGCGGCTGTCCGGCGACCGGCGGGCGCACCTGACCGGGTTGCCCGGGCGGGGGCTGGGCAATACCGGGAGCCGGGGGCTGGCCGGGACGCTGGATCTGACCGGGAAGCGGCGGCTGGCCCGCGACCGGCGGGCGGCCGGGCGTGCCGGGCTGACCGGCGGGAGGCTGGGCAACGCCCGACGCCGGCGGCTGACCGGGACGCTGCGGCTGGCCCGCAACCGGCGGCTGGCCGGGACGCTGCTGGCCGAAAGCCGGACGACCCGGCGCGCCGGGTTGGCCGGCGGGAGGCTGAGCAACGCCCGGAGCCGGGGGCTGGCCGGGACGCTGAGGCTGGCCCGCAACCGGCGGACGGCCCGGCGTGCCGGGTTGACCGGCGGGAGGCTGGGCAACGCCCGACGCCGGCGGCTGACCGGGACGCTGCGGCTGGCCCGCAACCGGCGGCTG
>NZ_JBHYDR010000019.1:0-28850 GCF_051860605.1 Phreatobacter sp.
TCATCAGGAACCCGACCCCGGCATTGAGCTGGGCCGACACGCCACGCGAGCGCTTTACCACCGCTCTAGCATCGAAGGTCATGGAGCCGTTCAGCGTCAGGCCATAGTCCTTCGCGTGGGTGGCATAGTGGTAGATCTCGGCCGAGCGCAGCAGCGCCTTGGTCGGGATGCAGCCCCAGTTGAGGCAGATGCCGCCGAGATGCTCGCGCTCCACGACGGCCGTCTTCAGCCCGAGTTGCGCCGCGCGGATGGCCGCAACGTAGCCCCCTGGCCCGCCGCCGATCACGATGATGTCGTAGCCTGCCATGGGGCTGCCCTTTCCTGAGACGCTGTCTAGAGGATGGCGAGGCGCGCGGTCTTCGCGCAGTCCTCGTTCATGTCGGTGAAGAGGCGATCTGCCCCCGCATAGGCGGTGTCGAACTCCGCCTTCGGCTTGTCGACCGCCTCGCGCACGA
The DNA here is from genome assembly GCF_051860605.1 of Phreatobacter sp. Classification (GTDB taxonomy): domain Bacteria; phylum Pseudomonadota; class Alphaproteobacteria; order Rhizobiales; family Phreatobacteraceae; genus Phreatobacter. The sequence continues at coordinate 456 of NZ_JBHYDR010000019.1, forward strand.
TGGCGAGCAGCCGCCAGGACAGGTCCGTGTAGCGCTGGCGCACAGCCTCATCGCGGAAATTGGCGAGGAACGTGCCCATGGCGCCGAAGCGGAAGACCAGCGCCTCGGCCTCGCGCCGGCCCGTCGCCTCGATCGGTCCGGTACGGGCCGCCTCGTTCAGGGCCTCGGCGCGCAGGCGGATCTGGAAATAGCCTTCGATGATCTCGCGGCAGGTGCGCAGATATTCCGCCCGGACGACATTGCGCTGGATGACCTCGACGTTCTTGCCGTGCGAATAGCTCTGATAGGCCGCAGCCATGAGCGACAGCCCGGCGACGAACAGCGAGACGATGGGCAGGAGGTTGCGCCGCTCGCTCACGGTTCAGCCCTCCCCGGCCGCGGGCTGCGCGGCAAGGCGCCGGAGCATCAGCCACTGGACCGCAACGGCCACCAGACTGCCGGCGGCAATCGCGCCGATCAGGACCGCGCCCCGGCTGCCGATGCCCGCCGTCGGCGCGCTCAGCCATTCCAGCACAGCAAGCGACAGGCCGGCCACCACAAGGAACAGGCCAAGACCCGCGGCCGTCACATCGACGCCGCGGCGCGTGCGCACGAGCCCGAGAGCCAGCCCCAGAACGACGAGGAACGCGACCGCCAGCACCGGCAGCGCGAAAAAGGCCAGGATGAAGCTCTCATCCGCGCGGACACGCTCGACGATGATCTGCAGGGCAACGCCGCCAGCCAGAAGGGACAGCAGCAGGGCGGCTGCGAAGGTGACGATGCTTCTCATCCCTGCGCTCCCGTTCTCGCCCGAAACGCCCTCTCCCGACACGGGCCCGCCACGATGCCCGGTCCGGCATCCGTGCCGGCTGTCAGACCAGCATGCCCATCGGGCTCTCGATATAGCCCCTGAAGGCGCCCATCAGCTCCGCACCCAGCGCCCCGTCCACCGCGCGGTGGTCGGTGGACAGCGTCACGCTCATCACGGTTGCCACCGCCGGCGCACCGTTCTTTACGACCACGCGCTGCTCGCCGGTCCCGACCGCAAGGATGGTGGCGTGCGGCGGGTTGATGACCGCGGCGAAGTCCTTGATCCCGAACATGCCCAGATTGGACACCGCCGAGGTGCCGCCCTGATATTCCTCCGGCTTCAGCTTGCGCGTGCGGGCGCGCGCCGCGAGATCCTTCATCTCGTTGGAAATCGCCGACAGCGTCTTGTGGCAGGCATCGCGGATGACGGGCGTGATCAGCCCGCCGGGAATGGAGACGGCAACGCCGATATCGGCGTGCTTGTGCTTCAGCATGGCGCCGTCGGTCCAGGTGACATTGGCATCCGGCACGGCGCGCAGCGCCATGGCCAGTGCCTTGATGATCATGTCGTTGACCGAAATCTTGTAAGCCGGCTTGCCGTCCTTCGCGGGAGCCGCCTTGTTGATCTGCTCGCGCAGGGCCAGAAGCGCATCGAGCTCGCAGTCGATGGTCAGGTAGAAATGCGGGATGGTCGACTTCGCCTCCGTCAGGCGGCGAGCGATGACCTTGCGCATATTGTCGTGCGGCACTTCCTCGTAGGAACCCGCAGCGAACAGCTTCTTCACCTGATCGTCCGAGGGACCGGCAACCGGGGCCGGCTTCGGCGCGGCGGGAGCCGCAGCCGCCGGGGGCTGCGCCGCGGCCGGAGCGGCCTTCGCCGAACCGTCGGCGGCTGCCGCCTTCACGTCGCGCTCGACGATGCGGCCGTGCGGGCCGGAGCCGACGACCTTCGACAGATCGATGCCCTCAAGCTTGGCGATGCGCTTCGCCAGGGGCGAGGCGAACAGGCGGATCCCCGAGGCCGCCTCGGCGATGCTGGCGGGAACAGGGGATGAAGCAGGGGTCGCAGCCGGCGCAGGGGCGGCGGCCGGCTTCGGCGCGGCCTCGGCCCTGGGGGCGGCTTCCGCTTTCGTCTGAGGCTTGGCCCCTGCCCCGCCGGCCGCGGCCTTCACGTCCTCGCCCTCACCCGCGATAACCGCGATGAGCTGGTTAACCGGCACGTCCTGCGTGCCCTCGGCCACGAGGATCTTGGCGAGGATGCCCTCGTCCACGGCCTCGACCTCCATGGTCGCCTTGTCGGTCTCGATCTCGGCGATGACATCGCCGGCCTTGATCGCGTCGCCTTCCTTCTTCAGCCACTTGGCGAGGTTCCCCTTCTCCATGGTCGGGGACAGCGCGGGCATCAGGATGTCGATGGGCATGGGCGGGTCTCCCGGAGGACGCCGGTTAGCTGATGGCCGAAGTCGTGCCCGGATCGGTCGGGCTGTCGAGCTCGGCGTCGAACATGTTGCGGATGCGGTCGAGGGTGAGGCTCTCGGACTCGCCGGTTTCCTGCGCGTGGATGCGTGAGACGTGGCGGGCGATGTCGGCCAGGATCATGCCCCAGGCCTGGGCATCGTCGAAGGCCCGGCGCACCGTCATGTGCAGCGCGCCATCCACCACCGCCGCACGGAGGACCTCCACGCCGCCCTGATCCAGGGCCGCGGGCGGGATGGTGAGAGCATCGAAAGGCGCGGTCATGACCGGCTCCGCCTCACGTGTAGGTCACGGCCTTGACCGCCTCGATCACCTCGGCGACCGAGGGCAGCGCCAGCTTCTCGAGGTTTGCCGCATAGGGCATCGGCACGTCCTTGCCAGAGACGCGGGCCGGCGGCGCATCGAGATAGTCGAAGGCCTGCTCCACCACGCGCGCCGAGATTTCCGCACCGACGCCGGACTGCTGCCAGCCCTCCTCGACGGTCACGATGCGGCCGGTCTTCATCACCGAGGCGATCACCGTCTCGGTATCGAGCGGGCGGAGCGACCTGAGGTCAATCACCTCGGCGTCGATGCCGAGTTTCTCCAGTTCCGCCGCGGCCTTCACCGCATAGGACATGCCGATGGACCAGGCGACGATGGTGACGTCCTTGCCGGCGCGGTGGATGCGTGCCTTGCCGATGGGGAGCACGAAATCGTCAAGCTTCGGCACGTCGAAGCTCTGCCCATAGAGAATCTCGTTCTCGAGGAAGATGACCGGGTTCGGGTCGCGGATGGCCGCCTTGAGCAGGCCCTTGGCGTCGGCAGCGGTATAGGGCGCCACCACCTTCAGGCCAGGAATGTGCGAATACCAGGCCGAATAGTCCTGGCTGTGCTGGGCGCCGACGCGCGCTGCGGCCCCGTTCGGGCCGCGGAACACGATGGGGCAGCCCATCTGCCCACCCGACATGTAGAGCGTCTTGGCGGCTGAATTGATGATCTGGTCGATGGCCTGCATCGCGAAGTTGAAGGTCATGAACTCGACGATCGGCCTCAATCCGGAAAAGGCTGCGCCGACGCCGATGCCGGCAAAGCCGTGCTCGGTGATCGGCGTGTCGATCACGCGGCGTGCACCGAACTCCTGCAGCAACCCCTGGGTCACCTTGTAGGCGCCCTGATATTCGGCCACCTCCTCGCCCATCACGAAGACGTCGCCGTCGCGGCGCATCTCCTCGGCCATGGCGTCGCGCAATGCCTCGCGCACCGTCATGGTCATCATCTCGGTGCCGGCCGGGACGTCGGGATCGGCGGCGATCGTCGGCGCGGGGGCAGCGGCCGGGGGCGTGAGCGACACGGCCGGGGCTGCCGGCGGCGCCGACTGGTCGGCCCGCATGGCGGCGGCCTCTTCGGTCGGTTTCTGCGGCTTGGCGGTGGACACGGGCGCGGAACCGGCGGCCGAGGCATCCTCCCCCTCCTGCGCCAGCACGGCGATGAGCTCGTTCACCGGCACGTCCTGCGTTCCCTCCGGCACGACGATCCGCGCCAGAATGCCCTCGTCGACCGCCTCGACCTCCATGGTCGCCTTGTCGGTCTCGATCTCGGCGATGATGTCGCCGGGCTTGACGCGGTCACCCTCCTTCTTGGTCCACTTGGCAAGATTGCCCTTCTCCATCGTGGGCGACAGCGCCGGCATCAGGATGTTGACAGGCATGGACGGCTTCCGATCGTTGGGCGGTCAGGAACGGGTGGAGACGGCGCCGGTGACGATCCCGGCGATCACGGCGACGAAAAACACGGCAATGGCGAGATAGAGGCGCTTGAGATGCGGCATGGCCTCGTCCGGCATGTAGCGGATCGCGCCCATCCAGTTGACGAAACGCTTGAGGCCGAGTGCCCGGTAGGGCGGATGCCGCTCCGAAATGCGCCAGGCCTGGAAGCAGGACCAGACCGCGACGAGCCACGCACCGACCGCAACCAATCCGACGGCCGCAACGATGATGGTGGCAGCCACGGCGCGGCCCTCACTTCAGGATATCGGTCCAGAGCTCGGACGGATCGGGCTCCGGATCGTTGGTGGCGAATTCGGCGCTTTCGGCGACGATGTCGCGCACGGCGGCATCCATCTTCTTCAGCTCGTCCTCGGAGACCTGCCAGTCCTTGAGCAGGCGCTCGCGCACCTGCTCGATCGGATCGTGCTCGGTGCGCATCTTCTGCACCTCGTCCTTGGTCCGGTACTTGGCCGGATCGGACATGGAATGGCCGCGATAGCGGTAGGTCTGCATTTCGAGGATGTAGGGACCCTTGCCGGCCCGGCACCAGTCCATGGCGCGCTGGCCGGCCTGGTAGACGGCGCGCACGTCCATGCCGTCGACCTGCTCGCCGGGAATGGCGAAGGACAGGCCGCGTTTGGAAAAATCGGTCTGCGCGGAGGCGCGCGTCACCGCGGTGCCCATGGCGTAGCGGTTGTTCTCGATGATGTAGATGACCGGCAGCTTCCACAGCGCGGCCATGTTGAAGCTCTCGTAGACCTGACCCTGGTTGGCAGCCCCGTCGCCAAAATAGGTCAGGGAGACATTGTCGTTGCCGCGATAGCGGTTGGCGAAGGCGAGGCCGGTGCCGAGCGAGACCTGCGCGCCGACAATGCCGTGGCCGCCGTAGAAATGCTTCTCGCGCGAGAACATGTGCATCGAGCCGCCCTTGCCGCGCGAATAGCCGCCGCGCCGGCCGGTCAGTTCCGCCATGACGCCATTGGCGCTCATGCCCGTGGCCAGCATGTGACCATGGTCGCGGTAGCCGGTGATGACCTGGTCGCCGAGCTTTCCGGCCATCTGCATGCCGACGACGACAGCCTCCTGGCCGATATAGAGGTGGCAGAAGCCGCCGATCAGGCCCATGCCGTACATCTGGCCGGCCTTCTCCTCGAAGCGCCGGATGAGCAGCATCATCCGGTAGGCCTCGATCTCCTGATCGCGGTTCAGGATCGGAGTGCCGGCCTTGGCTGCTGCCCCCTTCTTCGCGCCGGACCGGCCGGTCTCGGCCTTGGCGGCTGACGTTCGGGTGCGCGTGGCGGCCATGGCAGTCCCCTCAGGCAGGCGTCGGTCTGCCAGACATAGCGCGACTGGGCGGGCTGGGGAAGACGGCGTGCGCTTCAGGCATGCGGGGTTGTGCGGCGCACAAACCATTGCGGCGGCAGCGCATTCAACAGCTTAACTGATCTGAGGTTCACAGCTGGTCGTCAACCGATATCCGGTTGAATTCTGCCTCAGCGGCCGGGAGCCAGCAGAACGAGTTCGCGCGGATCGGTGAAGTTGAGCGTCTGGCGGGCGCGCTGGTCCAGCATGTCGGGATCGAGAGCCTCGGGCCTGAGCAGCCTTACCCGGCGCTCGACTTCGGTGCGCTCCGCCTTCAGACGATCCAGGTGACCGCCGAGCTCGGCGATCTCGGCAAGCAGTTGCTGCTTGGCCTTCATGCCGTGGTCGCCGTGCCAGGCATGGAAGCCGAAATAGGCAACGGCCGCCGCGGCCATGGCATAGAGGCCGAGGACCTGGAAAATGCGCTGGCGGCGGGTGCGGATGACCATGGCGCAAGGCTACCAACGGTCGGTTGCGGTTGCGTTAATGCTTGATGAAGCGCGTCAGCGCGCCCGTCGCTGCTGCCCGGTCGCCGCCACCACCAGCAAACCGGCAACGATCGCCGCCACTCCGACTGCGGCCAGAGGCGCGGGCACCTCGCCAAGGACCGGAATGCCGATCAGCGTCCCGAGAACCGGGATCATCGGTGGGAACCGGGCCGCCACCGGCACGCCGAGCGTTCGCGTGCCGAAGGTCCAGAGCAGCAGGCCGATGGCGACGTTGAGGATGCCCTGATTGATGCCGTGAAAGGCGATGATGGGCCAGGGCGCGGCAAACAGCTTCGGCTCGAGCAGCGTGAAATAGAACGGCAGGAAGGCGGCGGCCGAGACCGTGGAGACGATGGCCGCGCCCAGCACGGAAGGCACCTGCCAGCGCCCGCACAGCCAGGTGAAAATGCCCCAGCCCGCCCCGCAGAACACGAAGATCGCATCACCGAGCAGCGTCAGTTCGCCCTCCTGACCTGTCGATCCGGCAATGGCGATGGCCGCAAGCCCGGCCAGCGCGATGGCAAAACCGATCACCGCCCCGGTCGGAATCCGCTGGCCCATCGTCACATAGGCGAGCGTTGTGGCCAGCACCGCCACGACCCCAGGCTGAATCGCCGAGGCATGGGCCGCCGGCGCGAAGCCAAGGCCGATATTGGACAGGACGGTAAGCGGCGCGCCACCGCAGATGGCCAGGATCAGCCCCTTGCGCCAGCCGAGGCCGCCAAGATTGCCAATCCCGGCGCGGATCATGAAGGGCGCCATCACCGCCCCGGCGAAGATGAACCGGGCGGCGGCCAGATCATAGGCGGACAGCCCGCCCTGCAGGCCCCAGCGCACCGTGACGAACTGGCCGCCATAGATGCTCACCGCCGCAAACATGGCGATCAGGGCGAGCGTCCGGGGCGAGAAGCTGGGCATTCCACCATGCTTGTCCTCCGGACCCTTGCGGCCCGCAACGTGGCGCACCGCAGGTCGGCCATGCCGGAACGCCCGGGACATGCGGGCTCGACCTCAGCCCGCCCGCCCGCCATGATCCTGCACGCGGGCCGGTCACGACACCGAATTGAAATGCGGCCCGACTAGGCCTTGGTCTGGATCCATCCGCCCTGCAACCTGCAGGACCCCACCCGGAGAGCGTTGATGTTCAAGCGACCGCTTGCCCTTGCCAGTCTCGTTGCCGCCTCCCTGCTGCTCGCGGCACCGCCGGCCGATGCGCAAAAGCGCTCGCCCAACCAGGGTCAGGGCATTGACAGGATCACGCCGCCGCAGATGACCGGACTGCTGCGCAATCTCGGTCATCAGGCCGAGGTGGTGACGGAAAACAACCGCACGCGCGTGCGCACCCAGATCGGCAATCGCCGGGTCTCGGTCTATTTCTACGCCTGCAACAATGCCGGCTGCCAGTCGATCCAGTACCGCGCCCTGTTCCAGCGGAGCGACCGCTTCTCCCTGGCCTTCGTGAATGCCTGGAACTACGAGAAGCGCTTCGCCAAGGCCTATCTCGATGCGGACGGCGATCTGGTGCTTGAGTGGGATGTGGATTTCGATGGCGGCGTGACCGTCGGTTTCATGACCGAATCGGTCAACACCTTCCAGACGATGCTGCGGACCTTCGACACCTTCACCCCGCGCGGACAGGGCGCCGGAGCCGGCACCGGCGGCGCTGGCCGGTCGATGACGCCTGGTGGCGACGGCGGCGCTGGCCGGTCGATGACGCCCGGCGGCGGCGGTGGCACCGGCCGGTCGGTGACGCCCGGTGGCGAGGCCGGCCGCGGATTCGGTGGCGGCGGAATGGATACCGGGCGGTCGCTGGCGCCGGGGGGCGGCGGCCGCGTCACCACGCCTGATTTCGGCGGAGGCGCCGATACGGGCCGTTCCGTCACCCCCGGTGGTGGCGGCGGACGCTCGATGACCCCCGGCACGCCTCCGGCTGGCCGTGGCGGCGGCGGCGACAGCGGCAAGACGGACACCGGCGACCGGCCGGGCGAGCGCCGCACCTGACAGGGCACCCTCTGTCGGCTCCCGAGCGTTTCATTCCCAAACGAAAACGGCGGGCCCAGGCCCGCCGTTTGTGGTTTCGCAGACCCGGGTGGACAGCATCAGCCGTTCAGCGGCCCACCTTCAGCGCCCGGGCGCCGGCATAACGCGCCTGCGGACCCAGTTCCTCCTCGATGCGGATGAGCTGGTTGTACTTGGCGGTGCGGTCGGAGCGGGCCAGCGAGCCGGTCTTGATCTGCCCGCAATTGGTGGCGACCGCCAGATCCGCGATGGTCGTGTCCTCGGTCTCGCCCGACCGATGCGACATGACGGCCGTATAGGCCGCGTTGTGCGCCATGGAGACGGCAGCGAGCGTCTCGGTCAGCGTGCCGATCTGGTTGACCTTGACCAGGATCGAATTGCCGAGTCCCTTCTCGATGCCCATGCCGAGGCGTTCGGTGTTGGTCACGAACAGGTCGTCGCCCACCAGCTGGCATTTCGCGCCGACGAGATCGGTCAGCATCTTCCAGCCGTCGAGATCGTCCTCGGCCATGCCGTCCTCGATCGAGGCGATCGGGTAGTCGGCGACCAGCTTGGCGAGGTACTTCGCCTGCGCCTTCGGGTCGCGCGTCTTGCGTTCGCCCTCATAGGCGTAAGCGCCGTCCCTGAAAAACTCGGTGGCCGCGCAGTCGAGCGCGATCACCATGTCCGTGCCGGCCGTGTAGCCGGCCTTGTCAATGGCGGTCATGACGAAATCGAGCGCGGCCTGCGCCGACTTCAGGTTGGGCGCGAAGCCGCCCTCGTCGCCGACATTGGTGTTGTGGCCATCGGCCTTCAGCGCGGCCTTCAGCGTGTGGAACACCTCCGAGCCCATGCGCACGGCATCCGCGAAGGTCGGCGCACCGACCGGCATGATCATGAATTCCTGGAAGTCGATCGGATTGTCCGCATGGGCGCCGCCATTGACGATGTTCATCATCGGCACGGGCAGGACATGCGCAAAGGTACCGCCGACGTAGCGGTAGAGCGGCAGGCCATGGGCCTTCGCCGCCGCCTTCGCCACCGCCAGCGAGACGCCGAGAATGGCATTGGCACCAAGCCGCGACTTGTTGTCCGTGCAATCGAGCGCGATCATCGTGTTGTCGATCTGGACCTGATTGGTCGCATCGAAGCCCGAAAGGGCATCAAAGATCTCGCCGTTGACGGCGGCAACGGCCCGGGTGACGCCCTTTCCGAGATAGCGGGACTTGTCGCCGTCGCGCAATTCAACGGCCTCGTGAGCACCCGTCGAGGCGCCCGAGGGCACAGCCGCCCGGCCTTTCGAGCCATCGTCGAGTTCCACATCCACCTCGACGGTCGGATTGCCTCGGCTGTCGAGGATTTCACGGGCGACGATGTCGATGATGGCGGTCATGGCGGCCTCTGGCGCGGACGGAGGGGTTCGCCCGGCCTTCTACAGCAAGGACGCGCCGGTTCAAGCCGCGAACCGGCCGGATGGCCGGGCTTTTCGGCATGGCAGGCAGCTATCGGCGGGCCGCAGGACCTGGGTTCGGACTCCCTTCGCATGGCTGCTTGGTGCTATCACCCCGCTAACCGGGAGGCCGTTCCCGGGCAACCGAACCAACGCGCGCGGTTTGCCACGACGTTCCTACCCCAATTCCCGGCAAGGCGCCTGCCGAGCCCGACTGGACCGAAGACCATGACCGATCTGAAACTGGGCAAGGCGGTCGGCCTGCCCGCCTCCCCCGAGGAAGCCGAACTCGACCGCGTGCCGAACCCGCATGCCGACACCGACTATCTGGCGCGCTTCGTCGCCCCCGAATTCACCTCGCTCTGCCCGGTCACCGGTCAGCCTGACTTCGCCCATCTCGTGATCGACTATGTTCCCGGCGACTGGCTGGTCGAGTCGAAATCGCTGAAGCTCTATCTCGCCTCCTTCCGCAACCACGGCGCCTTTCACGAGGACTGCACGGTGGCTGTCGGCAAGCGCCTGCGCGACCTTCTCGCGCCCCGCTGGCTCCGGATCGGCGGCTACTGGTATCCGCGCGGCGGCATCCCCATCGACGTGTTCTGGCAGACCGGCGAGCCACCGAAGGGCGTCTGGATCCCGGATCAGGGTGTGCCCTCCTATCGCGGGCGGGGATGAGACGACGAACGCCGCCGCCAGCGCCTGCTGATGCACCGGCCAAATGATACACTCGCAGCAACCGAATCAGGGGCTTGCGGGGGAATGGCGCTCAAGGCAACGCGCGACAAGGCTGGCGCGGATGCGCGGGTGGAACTCGAGGAACTGACCGGCGAGCCGCCGCAGCAACTGATCTCGCGCCTGCTCACCTGGGCCGGCGTGGCGCTGTTCGCCATGGGCGCGGTCATCATGGCCGCGCGCTCGCAGACCGGCGCCGAGCGGATTGCCCAGCTGTTCCAGCCCCGGCCGCCACCGGTGCAGCGTGTGGTCGCCACCCCGCCGCAGCCGGCGTCCGATCCCCTGCTGGTCTATGAGACACGGCGCCTGGCCGATGAGGTGCGGCGGCTCGCCGCCGAGCGCGAGGCCCTGGTCGAACGGGTCGCCGCCATGGAACGCACGGTCGGCGACGTGACGGCCTCCATCCCGCGCCAGCCGCAGGGACAGCAGCGTCCGGTTCGCCGCATCGAGATGCAGCCGCCCGACATGGAGGCGCCTGACGCGCCCCCGGCCGGAGCCGCCGCTCCGGCAAGCCCGGCCGCCGCTGCGGTTCCCCCGGGCTCGGCACCGCAGACAGCGCCCTTGCCGCAGCCGCACCCGGCCGCGCCGGCAGCCCCGGCTCAGGCTGAAGCATCGCCGACAGCGGCTGCCCAGCATTCGACGGCCATGCGCACCGAGTTCGGCGTCGATATTGCCGGTGACGTATCGATCGAGGCCCTGCGGGTCCGCTGGCAGCAGTTCCGCAACCAGCATGGCCCCATCCTCGAGGGGCTGAAGCCGGTCATCGCCATTCAGGAGGGCGGCCGCCCGGGAACGGTCGAGCTGCGCCTGATCGCTGGCCCCCTGTCCAATGCCAATGCGGCGGCCCGCCTTTGCGCGACCCTCTCCACCGCAGGAGTGAATTGCAAACCTGCCGTTTTCGACGGACAAAGGCTTGCGGTGCGCTGAACGGGCCAGCCAGAAGCCCGGGCATCGAAAACATGTGAAACGAGCGCTCCCGACAGAACGGGGCGTGCGCCGTCAGGGAGGCACGTGCATGGCATCCAGGCCCTTCGCTTGGGAAAAGTCCTATCCGGCCGGCGTGAAATGGGACACGCCGATCCGGATCACCACGCTCGGCACCCTGATCGACGAGGCCGCCACCAGCTTCGGTGAGCGACCGGCCTTCGAGTTCAGGGACCAGTTCATCTCCTATGCAGAGCTCGGTCGCCGTTCGGATGCCTACGGCGCGGCGCTCCTGCGGGCCGGCGTGACCCGCGACGACACGGTCGCGCTCTATCTGCCGAACATGCCGACCCACCCGATCTGCTTCTTCGGCGCAGCCAAGGCGGGCATCCGCATCGCCCATCTCTCGCCCCTCGATGCGGAAAGGGTGCTGGCCTACAAGCTGAAGGATGCCGGTGCCCGCACGCTGGTGACGAGCAACATCGCCCCGCTCTTCGGCATGGCCCTGAAGCTCTACGACCAGGGGCTGCTCGACCGGCTGATCGTCGCCGAGGACGCCGATTTCGGCGCCTCCGGCATTCCGACCCTGCCCATTCCCGACAAGCCCGGCATCGTGACCTTCCGCGCCTTCGTCGAGGGAGCCGAACGCCCTGCGGCCTGGGCCGAGGTGAAGCCCGACGACATCGCGCTTCTGCAATATACCGGCGGCACCACCGGCATGCCCAAGGGGGCCATGCTCAGCCACGGCAATCTCTCCTCCGCGGTGTCGATCTATGACGCCTGGCAGGCCGCGCTTCCCTCGGGCGACCCGGCCGATGACCGGATCATCCTGGTCCTGCCGCTGTTCCACATCTATGCCCTGACCAGCGTCATGCTTCGCCAGCTGACGCGCGGCTCGTGCATGCTGCTGCGCATGCGGTTCGATCCGGACCAGACCTTCGACGATTTCGAGAAGCGGCGGGCCACGATCTTTCCCGGCGTGCCGACCATGTGGATCGCGCTGGTCAATCATCCCCGCTTTGCCACCGCCGACCTGTCCTCGCTCATCTATGCCGCGTCCGGGGGCGCGCCCCTGCCGGTGGAGATCGCCCGGCGCTTCGAGACCCGAGCCGGCTTCCGCCTGACCGGCGGCTGGGGCATGACCGAGACTTCGCCCGCCGGCACCAACGTGCCGAATACCGGCCTGTCCAAGCCGGGCACGATCGGCCTGCCGCTGCCGGGCCTGGAGATGGACATCTGCGCGCTGGACGATCCGCACAGGGTCCTGCCGACCGGAGAGATCGGCGAGATCCGGATCCGCGGACCGAACGTGACGAAGGGCTACTGGAACAAGCCCGAGGAGAGCGCCGCCTGCTATGCCGACGGCTGGTTCCTGACCGGCGACATCGGCTACATGGACGAGGACGGCTTCTTCTTCATCGTCGACCGCAAGAAGGACATGATCCTGTCCGGCGGATTCAACGTCTATCCGCAGATGATCGAGCAGGCGATCTACGAGCACCCTGCCGTTGGCGAGGTCATCGTGATCGGCATTCCCGACGGCTATCGCGGCGAGGCTGCGAAAGCCTATGTCACGCTGCGCGAAGGGGAAAAGCCGTTCACGCTGGAGGCGCTGCAGGCGTTCCTGAAAGACAAGGTGGGCCGCCACGAGATGCCGGCCGCACTCGAGTTTCGCGACAGCCTGCCCAAGACACCGGTCGGCAAACTGTCGCGCGCCGAACTCCGAAGCGAGGTGCGTGCGGCTGGCTGACGGGTATCTTCCGTCAAATTACCGGTTGCAAGGCGACATATCCGCGAAACAGACGGACGGCACACAGGCTTCATGAGCCTCCTGCCGTCCCGCCGCACGGTCCACTCCGTCCACCGCGATGCCATCTCCGGCGCGTCAGCGGACGGCGGACGCTCGCGGCGGCCATTCCGGTTGCTGCAGCGCCTGATCCTGTTTCTGGTCGCCGCCATCATCTTTCATGGCGTTTCGCTGTTCGCCGTCACCCAGATCGTGCGGGTCCATCCCGAACTGATGACCTCCAACCCGGTCGTCGGGGAATTGCTGTGCGGGCAAGGCATGAAGCTGCGGCTCGACTTCTCGCCCCCGGATGCGGGCCGGCGGCGTGGCCTTGCCGCCTGGATCGACTGCGTCGATGCTCAAGGCTTCATCGACCGCGATGCCGGCACGCTGGCCGCCATCCTCTCGGGCCTCGTCCTCACCATTCCCTTCGCCGTCATCATGCTGGGGATCGTCCTGCGCATGAAGCGTGGCCCGCACGAACGCGCCTTCATGCTTGTCATGACGGCGCCCGAACCAATGGACTGGTTCACGCGGCTCGCCTTCTGCGTCGTCGTCCTGGGCATCGCGGCGATCATCGCGGGAGCCGTCTCAGGCTACATCACGCAGTACCGGCCAGCGCTGGTTCTCGAACACCCGGCAACCATCCGGCTCGCCTGTGGCGAAAACCTCAAGCCGAGGGTCGTCTTTCCCTATTCCCGCAGCAGGCGGCTCGGCTGTTTCACGCAAACCGGCCATGAGGACCATGCGGTCAGCCGCTTCGCGATGCTGCGCCTGCTCGCTCCGCTGTATCTGCTGATCGTCGTGCCCGGCATCTGGCTCGTCTTCCGGATCCGGACGATGAGGCGCACACGCGCGGTGCCGATGAAGGACTGACGCGCGAGACTGACCCCGGGGACCGGGCGGCTGCGGCGCGTGTGGCCCTGCCATGACCGGCCGGCGCTTGTGCCGCAAGGTCCGCCGTGCTGACTGGCTCAAGGGGCGGCGGACGGGCCCCGGGGGCTCGGGAATGGCGACATCGGCGGAAGCAAGACGCGCCTATCTCTTGCTGCTCGTCATGCCGCTGTTCTTCTCGTCCAACCTCGTGATCGCGCGGGGCATGGGTGACGCCGTGCCCCCCTTCACGCTTGCCCTGCTGCGCTGGGCGGTTGCGGCCGCCATCCTGCTCCCCTTCACCGGCCGGTCGCTGGTGGAACACCGCGCGGCGATCGTGGCGAGCGGGCCGCGCATCCTGCTGCTCGGCTTTCTCGGCATGTGGATCTGCGGGGCCGGCGTGTACTGGGCGCTGGGCCTCACCACGGCGACCAACGCGACGCTGATCTACACCACCTCGCCGGTCCTGATCCTCATCCTTGAGGCGCTGGCCCTCGGGAAGGCCCTGCCGCTGGCGCGCCTCGCCGGCGTCATCCTCGCCATGGCTGGCGTGATGGTCATCGTTCTGCGCGGGGAACCTGCGGCGCTGCTGGCGCTGGACCTGAACCTCGGCGATCTCGGCATCGCCGCCGCGGCCCTCGCCTGGGCGGTCTATTCGCTCGTGCTGAAGAACCACCGGCTCGCCGCCATCCCGACGCTGACCCTGTTTGCGGCCATCTCGCTGGCGGGTGTCGCCACCTTGCTGCCCTTTGCGCTGGTCGAACTCGCCATGATCGGCGGCTGGCCTCGGTCGCTGTCGACCTGGATCGGGATGCTCGGGCTGGCCCTGTTCTCGGCGGTAGGCGCCTTCTCGCTCTACCAGTATGGGGTCAAGGTGGTCGGGCCGGCGATCACCTCCTGTTTCCTCTACCTGCTGCCCGTCTATGGCGTCGGCATGGCCGTGATCTTCCTCGGCGAGGCCTTCAGGACCTACCACCTGGCCGGAATGGCCCTCGTCCTCGTCGGGCTGATCGCGGCGACCGCGCCGCCCGAGATCGCCGCCCTCGTGGCGCGCCGGCTCGGCTTTGGCCGATCCGGCAGGGAAGCCGACGGAGGCCCCTCCTCCACGCCCTAATTTCAGCTATAAGCGCCGCCAGTCTGCCGTTGACCTGCCACGTTCAGAGACCCGATGCCGAGCCGCCGCCACCTTCTAGCCGCCCTCGCGGCCGCTCCGGTCCTGAACATGGGGGCAAACACCGCGCAGGCGCAGCAGCCGGCCCCTCCGGCACCGGCCATCGGCGACGGCCAGGCGATCTCACGGGATGCCCTGATCGCCCATGCGCGGGAGGTTGCCCGCGCCCCCTACCAGGCCCCGCGCGCCGATCTGCCCCGTAGCCTGACCCAGCTGACGCTCGAGCAGTATCGGCAGATCCGCTTCCGGCCCGAGCGCCGGCTCTGGACTGGCGAGAACCGCGGGTTCACCCTCGATCTGCTGCCGCCCGGCAACGTCTTCACCACGCCGGTCACCATCCGCACCGTCGATGCAGGGGTCATCCGGGACCAGCGCTATCAGGCTGACGCCTATGATTTCGGGCCGGTTCCGGTGCCAGGCGAGGCGACGCTGCCCTTCACGGGCTTTCGCGCCTTCGCTCCCCTCGGCCGTTCCGAACAGGACGAGTTCCTGATCTTCCAGGGCGCCAGCCTGTTCCGCGCCATTGCACGCGGCCAGGTCTTCGGCCTCATGGCCCGCGGCCTCACGCTCAATGTCGCCGAAGCCCAGGGCGAGGAGTTCCCGCTGTTCCGCTCGTTCTGGATCGAGCGTCCGGGCGTCGGCGGCAATGCGCTGGTGATCCACGCGCTGCTCGATTCGGACAGCGTGACCGGGCTTTACCGCTTCTCCGTGCGGCCGGGCGATATCACGGTCTGCGACGTCGAGGTCACGCTGCTTCCGCGCGTCGATCTCGCCCATGTCGGCATTGCGCCCCTGACCGCCAACTATCTCTTTGCCCCCAATGACCGCACCAATATCGACGATGTCCGCGGCGGCGTTCACGACATCGGCGGGCTGCAGATGCTGAACGGCCAGGGCGAGTGGATCTGGCGCCCGGTCCAGAACCCCGAGACGCTGCAGATTTCCGCCTTCGTCGACCAGAATCCCAAAGGCTTCGGCCTGCTGCAGCGCGACCGGCGCTTCGAGGCCTATAACGATCTCGACGCCCGCTTCGAGCGGCGACCCAGCGTCTGGATCGAGCCGCTCGGCGATTGGGGACAGGGTCAGGTGCAACTGGTCGAAATCCCGCTCAACGACGAGATGAACCGCAACATCCTCGCCTACTGGCGGCCGCGTCAGCCGCTGGCACGCGGCGCCGAGCACTTTTTCAGCTACCGGATGCACTGGTGCTGGTCGCCGCCGGAGCGGCCCGGAAATGCCTATGTGACCTCGACGCGAACCGGCCGCGCGCCTGCCGGCGGGCGACGCCGCCGTTTTCTGGTCGATTTCTCGTCGGAAGACTTCGCCGACCCGGCAAGGGCGAACGGTCTTCAGGCCCGGCTGACCCACCAGCGCGGACGGATCGGCCCGGTCGATGGCCGGCTCGTGCCGGAACTGAAACTCTACCGTGTCGCCTTCGACCTTGACCCGGAGGCTGCCAATCAGGTGGAACTGCGGCTGGTGCTGGAACGCGAAGGACAGGCTCAAAGCGAAACATGGCTGTACAGATGGACGCCCTGACGGAGAGGCCGGCGCCCCTGCCGACCCTGCGCGAACGGCCGGCCATGCCCGCCCATGCCCCGCTCGACATGCCCGTCCAGTCGCTGCGCCGATGGTCGGATGCCGAGCGCCGGCCGCGCCTGGCGCCCGAACTCTGGCGCAAGCCCCTGCTGGCCCGTCTGGTTGCCTTCGGCGGCATGGCGGCGGTCACCGCGATGGGCGCCTGGCAGATGTACCGGGTGGTCGAGGCCGGCGGTGTGACGCTGCTGGAATGGTTGTTCCTCGTCCTGTTCGTGATCAACTTCTCCTGGATCTCGCTGGCCTTCATGACCGGCATCCTCGGCGCGGCTCACCTGCTGCGCCATGGGCTGAGCCGTCGTCCGGACCTGCCGGCCCGGCTCGCCGAACGCACGGCCGTGGTCATGCCGATCTACAACGAGAGCCCGGCGCGCGTGTTCGGCACCGTGCAGGCGATCGCCGAGGATGTGATCGCCACGGGTCACGGAGCCTCCTTCGATTTCTTCTTCCTGTCCGACACCACCGACCCCGACATCTGGATCGCCGAGGAACGTGCCTTCCTCGCCCTGCGCGAGCGCCTGCCGTCCATCGGCATCTTCTACCGGCACCGGCCGAAGAACACGGCGCGCAAGGCTGGCAACATTGCCGACTTCGTCTCCCAGTGGGGCGGCAACTACCCCCACATGCTGGTGCTGGACGCCGACAGCCTGATGACCGGCGAGACCATCGTGGCGCTGGCCGCCGCGATGGAAAAGGACCCCGATGCCGGCATCATCCAGACCCTGCCGCGGCTCATCAACCGCAACACGCTGATCGCCCGGTTGCAGCAGTTCGCTGCGGGCGTCTACGGACCCGTCTGCGCGGCCGGCCTTGCCGTCTGGTCGGGGCGCGACAGCAATTACTGGGGCCATAACGCCATCATCCGCATGGAGGCCTTCGCCTCCTCAGCCGGCCTGCCGGACCTTCCCGGCAAGCCGCCCTTCGGCGGGCACATCCTGAGCCACGACTTCGTCGAGGCCGGCCTCATCCGCCGGCGCGGCTATGCGGTCTACATGCTGCCGCTGCTGCCCGGCTCCTACGAGGAAAGCCCGCCCTCGCTCATGGATCTGGCGATCCGTGACCGGCGCTGGTGCCAGGGCAATCTCCAGCACAGCCGCGTGCTGTTCGCGCGCGGCCTTCACTGGGCGACGCGCCAGCACCTCATCACCGGCATCATGAGCTATCTGTCGAGCCCGCTCTGGCTCGCCCAGCTTCTTGTCGGTCTGGCCCTGGCGCTGCAGGCGGCCTTCATCCGGCCGGAATATTTCACCAGCCAGTTCACGCTGTTCCCCGCTTGGCCGGTCTTCGACGCCGAGCGCGCCCTCAACCTGTTCATGTTCACGATGGCGATCCTGCTGGCCCCGAAACTGTTCGGCTGGCTGGTCACGCTGCTGAACGGCCCGGCGCGGCGGGGCTCTGGCGGGGCGATCATGCTCACGCTGTCCACCCTCATCGAGATCCTGCTCTCGGCCATCATCGCCCCGGTGATGATGCTGATCCAGTCCGGGTCGGTGACTGGCATCCTGTCCGGCCGCGACACCGGCTGGAAGACGCAGCGCCGCGACGACGGCTCGATCCCGTTCCGTGCCATCGTCCAGCGCCACTGGCGGCACACGATGCTCGGCATCGTCGCGGCCATCGCCGCCTTCTCGATCTCGCCCTACATTTTCGCCTGGATGTCGCCGACCATCGTCGGCCTGTGGCTGGCCGTTCCGTCGTCCTGGGCCTCGGCTTCGGCCAGTATCGGCTGGACGCTGCGCCGCGCCCGTCTCCTGCTCATTCCGGAGGAAACCTCCCCGCCCCCGATCGCCGACCGCGCCGTGGTGCTGGGCAGGGAGTTCGAGGCCATGGCGCTCGAGGACCGCAAGGCCCTCGACCTTGTCCACGAAGACAGCACGTTCCGAGAACTGCATCAGTCGATCATCCAGATCCCGGCCGCGCGCGTGCGCGGGCGCATCGATGCCGACCGCGTCATCGCCGAAGCCAAGCTGACCGACGCCCAGTCGATCGATGACGCACGCACCTGGCTGTCGGGTCGCGAGACGATGCTGGTGCTGCACGACCGCGCCCTGATCGCGCTTCTGGCGGCCCTGCCGCGGGCCGAGGCGACCGGCGTCTGACGCTGCTGCGCTGCACAATCACGCGGCAGCGAATCGGCCAAAGCCCAAACTTCGCGCAGGCGCGGCACCCGTCGTCACTTCAACAAACCCTCCCAAACCATTGATAAGACGAAGCCAGTTGACGCAAGCCAGGCTTGGCATTGCGCTTGCTACCCCTTTGTCATCTTTCTTGGCCGCCAATGACGCCGGCCCCTCGGATTCACGGGGATCGGATGTCACAGGACTTCAGCGCCGAGCAGAAGCGCTATCTCGAAGGCTTTGTTGCAGGGGCCGCCGCGTCGCGCGCGGTAGGCGGGTCTGCGGCGGGTGCTCAACAATCCCATGCCAGCGTCCCATCCGGGCCGGATGCGCCGCATCTGGCGGCGCAGGATGCCCAGGTCAAGGCAGGCAAGAAGCTCGCCGATCCGGAAAAGTGGAAGCGCGACGAGCATCCCTTCGACGCCTATGCGCGCCTGACCGCCGAGGCTGCGACCGGCAAGCTTCCCGGCCCGGCCGATAACTTCCGCTGGCGCTATTTCGGCCTCTTCAATGTCGCCCCTGCGCAGGACAGCTTCATGCTGCGCATGCGCATTCCGAACGGCATCCTGAAGGCCCATCAGCTCGAGGGCTGCGCCGACCTTGCTGCCCGCTTCGGCGGCGGCTACCTGCACGTCACCACCCGCGCCAACCTGCAGATGCGCGAGATTGCCCCGGTCAACGCGAAGGCGCTGCTGGAAGAGCTGACCGATCTCGGTCTGGCGGCCAGAGGCTCGGGCGCCGACAACATCCGCAATGTCACCGGCTCGCCGCTTGCCGGCATCGACCCGGTGGAACTGATCGACACCCGCCCGCTCTGCCGGCAATGGCACTTCCACATCCTGAACCATCGGGTGCTCTATGGCCTGCCGCGCAAGTTCAACGTCTCGTTTGACGGGGCCGGCCTGTCGCCGGCCCTTGAGGAGACCAATGACATCGGCTTCCAGGCGGTGGAGGTTCGCGAGGCGGGCGAGGCCGGGGCGGGCATCTGGCTGCGCATCCTGCTGGGCGGCATTTCCGGTCACCACGACCTTGCCCGTCCAAGCGGCGTGTTCTGCCGGCCGGAGGAGGCGACCGATGTCGCCGACGCCATCGTGCGCGTGTTCATCGACCATGGCGACCGGACGAACCGCAACAAGGCGCGGCTGAAATATGTGCTCGACTCCTGGGGCTTCGACCGGTTCCTGGCGGCCGTCGAGGAGACGCTGGGCCGGCCACTGGTCCGCATCGACGAAGCCCGCATCGCACTGCGCCCCGGAACCGACCGCCATGCCCATGTCGGCGTGCATCCGCAGCGGCAACCCGGCCTCAACTGGATCGGCGTGGTGATGGATGTCGGCAAGTTGACCTGCTCGCAGGCCGAGGGGCTTGCCGCCATCGCCCGCGAGTTCGGTGACGGCGATATCCGACTCACGGTCTGGCAGAACCTCATCCTCTCCGGCATTCCCGACGACAGGGTGGCCGCGGCCGAGGCGAGGATCGCGGCCCTCGGCCTCTCCACCGCGGTCACGCCTGTGCGGGCCGGCCTTGTCGCCTGCACCGGCAATGCCGGCTGCAAGTTCGCCGCCGCCGATACCAAGCGCCACGCGCTGGAAATTGCCGCCCATGTCGAGGCGCGGCTTGCCATCGACGTGCCGGTGAACATTCACCTGACCGGCTGTCACCACTCCTGCGCCCAGCACTATATCGGCGATATCGGCCTGATCGGCGCCCGCGTGCCGGTCAATGACGAGGGCGATACCGTCGAGGGCTACGACATCGCGGTCGGCGGCGGATTTGCCGAGAACGCCCGCATCGGACGCACGCTCTGGAAGGGCGTGAAGGCGGAGGATGCACCGGCCCATGTCAAGGCGCTGCTCAGGGCCTATCTCCTGAACCGGAACGGGCCGGACGAGGGCTTCCAGGCCTTCACGCTGCGCCATGAGCCGGAGGTGCTCGACCGTCTCGCAACGTCCGGTATCGCCCCCCTCAGGGAGGCAGCCGAATGACCATCCAGCCGACAACGCCGATCTTCGCGCTGATTCCCGAATCGGCCCCCTTCTCGCCTGAACAGCGCCAGTGGCTGTCCGGCTTCTTTTCTGCAGCGCTGGCACCCGGCACCGTGCCTGGCGCCGTGCCGGTGGCGGCACCGGCGGATGTCACAGACGCCAGCGCGGACCTTGCCTCCAACGACACCGCGCCGTGGCACGATCCGGCCATGCCGCTCGCCGACCGCATGACGCTCGCCGAGGGACGGCCCATCGCACCGCGGCTGATGGCGGCCATGGCCCAGCAGGATTGTGGTCAGTGCGGCTATACCTGCGCCGACTACGCCAATGCGCTGGCGGGAAGGTCCGAGGAACGCCTGAACCTCTGCGTACCGGGCGGCAAGGACACGCTGCGCATGCTCAAGGGGCTCGCAGCCGAGATCGGCGCGGCGCCGGCCGCACCGGCCCTCATGCCGGGATCAGCCGCTGGCGAGCCAACACCCGCCGCCCCCGGCCGCTCGCGCGAGGCGCCCGTGGAGGCAACCTTCCTGTCGCGCCGCAGGCTGAATGCCGAAGGCTCCGAGAAGGAGACCTTCCATGTCGAGTTCGATCTATCGCAGACCGCCCTGGACTATGTCGTTGGCGATGCCTTCGGCCTGATTCCGGTCAATGATCTCGGATTGGTCGACCAGATCATCGCCATGCTGGGCGCCTCCCATGTCACCGAGGTGCGCGGGCGAACCCTGCGCCAGGTGCTCGCCGAGGAGGTGTCGCTCTCGCCTGCCCCGGACAGCCTGTTCGAGCTGATCTCGTTCCTCAGCGGCGGCGCGCAGAGGAACAAGGCCCGCGCCCTTGCCACAGGCGAGGACCCGGACGGGGACGCCGCCACACTCGACGTGCTGGCCGTGCTGCAGAAATTTGCCGGCATCCGGCCGCATCCGGAAGCCTTTGTGGAGGCGCTGGAGCCGTTGCAGCCCCGCCTCTACTCCATATCCTCCTCGATCAAGGCCAATCCCGGCCGCGTCTCGCTGACCGTCGATGCGGTCCGCTACGTCGTCGGCAAGCGCCGGCGCCTCGGCGTTGCCTCCACCTTCCTCGCCAGCCGCGTGGAGCCAGGTGCGAAGGTCCGGGTCTATGTCCAGCGCGCCCATGCCTTCGCTCTGCCGGCCGACCCGTCGCGGCCGGTCATCATGGTCGGCCCCGGCACCGGCGTCGCCCCGTTCCGCGCCTTCCTGCAGGATCGCTGGGCCGACCGCGCGCCCGGCCCCAACTGGCTGTTCTACGGCCACCAGCGTCAGGCAACCGACTTCTTCTACGCGGACGAACTGGAAGCGATGAAGCGGGCCGGCGTGCTGACGCGCCTGTCGCTGGCCTGGTCGCGCGACGGCGACCGGAAGATCTACGTCCAGGACCGCATCCGCGAGACCGGCGCCGAGCTCTGGCGCTGGCTGGACAGCGGCGCGCATGTCTATGTCTGCGGCGATGCCAAGCGCATGGCGAAGGATGTCGAGGCAGCCCTCGTCGAGGTCATCGCCGCACATGGCGGGCACACGACCGACGCGGCCATTGCCTATCTGCGGGAGATGAAGAAGGCCTCCCGCTACCAGACCGATGTCTATTGAGGCCGTGCGATGACCAACACCGCATCGCGCCAGCCCGAACCTCGCCGCGCCGCCCGCATGGCACCGCTGGCGACGCTGCCGGTCTTCCTGAAGCTCGCCGGCCGCCGGGTCGTGGTGGTCGGAGGCGATCCCGCTGCCGTCTGGAAGGCCGAGCTCCTGTCCGCAGCCGGCGCGCGCGTCGACGTCTTCGAGGCCGCACCATGCGATGACATGATGGCGCTCGCCGCCGATCCGCCCGGAGGCGCCATCACGCTGACTGGCGGTAGCTGGGCGATGGCCGACCTTGCAGACGCGGCCTTTGCGGTCGGCTCCATCGCGGATGATGAAGAGGCCGCCCGGTTCAGGGACGCAGCCCGTATTGCTGGCGTGCCGGTCAATGTGATCGACAGGCCCGCCTTCTGCGACGTCCAGTTCGGCGGCATCGTCAACCGGTCGCCGCTGGTCATCGGGATCTCGACGGACGGTGCGGCACCTGTCTTCGGCCAGGCCATCCGTGCCCGCATCGAGGCGCTGCTGCCGCAGGGACTGTCCCGCTGGGCCGCGGCCGCGAAGCGCTGGCGGAAGCGCGCGGAAGCGCTTGGCCTGCCCTTCCGCGCCCGGCGACGGTTCTGGGAAATGTTCTCCGCGCGCGCGCTCGCCGAGCCGTCCGCGATCCCCGACGACCCGCTTGCCGTGGCCATGGAGCAGGCCGCGCTGGCGGAGGCGGCCACGCCCGCCGGCCGGATCGTGCTGGTCGGGGCAGGCCCCGGCGACCCGGAGCTCCTGACCATGAAAGCCGTGCGGGCCCTGCAGTCTGCCGATGTCATCGTCCATGACGACCTGGTTCCGGCCGCCATCCTCGACGTCGCCCGCCGCGAATCGCTGCGCATTGCCGCCGGCAAGCGAGGCCGCGGCCCGTCGTGCCGTCAGGAGGACATCAATGCGATGATCGTGCGGCTCGCCCGCGAGGGTCGGCACGTGGTGCGCCTCAAGGCCGGATGTCCGCTCGTCTTCGGCCGCGCGGGCGAGGAGATCGCCGCAGCCCGCGCTGCCGGTATCCCCGTCGACGTCGTGCCCGGCATCTCGGCGGCCCAGGGCGCGGCAGCCACGCTGACCGCCTCGCTGACCCACCGCGACCATGCCCGACGGATACAATTCGTCACCGCCCATGGCCGCGACGGCCGCCTGCCGCAGGACCTCGACTGGGCGGCACTGGCCGATCCGGCAGCCTCCACGGCCGTCTATATGGCGGGAGCGACCTGGCACGAACTCGCCGACCGCCTGGTCGCAGGAGGGCTTGATCCGGCCACCCCGGCCGTGGCTGTCGCCAGCGCGACGCGGCCTGACGAAACCGTCATCGCCGCGACCGTCGCGACCCTTGCGGCTGCGCTCGCCTCGCGCGACTGGTCAGGCCCGATGGTCATTCTGGTCGGCACGGCCTTTGCGGACGCCGCCCGGCACAACGCCCTGGCCGAGCCGGCCAGCGCAAGCGTTCCGGGCCCGGCTTTTTCTTGACAAGCCGGGTGCAACCTGCCAAATCCCGCCCCGACCAGCCGGCGGCGACGCGGCGGGCGCAAGCCCCCATTCCCCAAGCCCGGTGACGATTTTCCGCGAGGACCACCATGGCCAAGGCCGCCACGATCAAGATCAAGCTCGTCTCGACCGCTGACACCGGCTATTTCTACGTGACGCGCAAGAATTCGCGCACCATGACCGACAAGCTGTCGAAGAAGAAGTACGATCCGGTCGCGCGCAAGCACGTCGAGTTCAAGGAAGCCAAGATCAAGTGATCAGTGACTCCTGACTGACCAAGTCTGCCGGACGGCCCCGCAAGGGGCCGTTTTCGTTTGGAGCCCCTGCCGCCGGATCGCCCTCGTATATCCGGCCGCCGCTCACAATTCCCCCCCGCGCAACCACCCTCAACACGCTGCAAGCCGGCGCAATGCCGCCAGCCGCCGCATCTCCCTACACCTGGTCCTGCGAATACCGCACGAACCCAAAGGGAGTTGCCCCATGCTTGCTCGTCGTACCGTTCTGGCCGCCCTTGGTGGTGGTCTCGTCGTCGCCGCCTCCGGCCTTGCCGCCCAGGCCGCGTCCCTGCCCTCGCCCGAAGGCACGCCGGCCGGTGGTTCCGCCCCGCGTTCCGTGGGCGATCTCAACCGCGGCCTCGGCCGCCCGGCCGCAGCGCCCGGCGCCCCGCGCGAGATGCAGTACTACGTCGTCCGCCGCCGCTACTGGGTGCGCCGCTACTATGTCCGCCCGCGCCGCTATGTCTGGCGCTGCTGGTGGAACGCCTATGGCCGCTACTGCCAGTGGCGCTACATCTGAGGCCATCCCGATGGCTTCAGGCATGGGAAAGCCCCGGTCGGTGTTCCGGCCGGGGTTTTCCATTTCCATGGCAGATGATGGTGGCCGGTCGGGCTGACGGCGATCGGAGAGGCCATCCGCACCGAACCCGACCGGCCGACCCTACGGACCCAGGAGATGCGGCGGGCCTGAGTAGCGCAGGGTATGCGACCAGACCGACGCAGATCCCTGAAAGCAGGACCTCAGTCTGATCTGCCGCAGACACTAGTCAGGCCGATGGGCGCCGACAATGAAGACAATCGCAATCTGCCGATAAACCGATTCTTAACCTGAAGAGATACGGTTGACGGACAAGGTAAACGCAGGGGACCTGTCATGCGACTAGTCGTATGCTTGTCTAGGCGGCGTCCAGAACGACGCGGTTCCGGCCATCGCGCTTGGCCCGGTAGAGTGCCTGGTCGGCACGCCGGAACAGGGCATCGGCTCCGCCATCCTCGGGCAGCCGCTGGGCCATGCCGATGGAGACCGTGATGTCCAGGGCGTTCTCGCCCTTCTGGACGGCGAACGGCTCGCCGGCCACGCGCGAGCGGATGCGCTCGGCAACGATCGATGCAACGCCCGCATCGGTATCGGGCATGACCACCACGAATTCCTCGCCGCCGAGCCGGCAGGCCAGGTCGATGCCCCGCACATTGCGCTTCAGGCGCTGTGCAAACTCGCGCAGCACATCGTCGCCGGCGTCGTGGCCATAGGTGTCGTTGACCGACTTGAAATAGTCGATGTCCAGCATCAGCACCGACAGCGGCTTGCCCCGCATGGCGGCCTGCTCCAGCAGCGTCGCCAGATGGTTCTCCATGTAGCGGCGGTTGTGCAGCCCGGTCAGGCCGTCCGTCACCGCCATTTCCATCGACTGCAGGACATTGTCGCGCAGGCGGTCGGTATAGCGCTTGCGGCGAACCTGCGTGCGCACGCGCGCGCACAGCTCGTTGCGATCGATCGGCCGCAGCAGATAGTCGTTCACGCCGATATCGAGGCCGCGCAGCAGGCGGGCATCGTCTTCCGGCTCGGCGATGACCAGGATCGGCAGGCTGCGGGTGCGGTCCAGCGACCGGATCTGCGAGCACAGCCGCAGAGGATCGAAATCGGCAAGGCCGAGCGACACCATGACGAGGTCGTAGCTGCCCTCCGCAGCGCGGAACAGGGCCTCCTGCGGCCGGGTCTCGACATCCACGGACTGCTCGCTGCGCAGCCCGCCGACGATCCGCTCGTGCGAGGACGGTCGGTCGTCCACCAGCAGGATGCGGCCGTTCCGGCCGTTCACGGCCACCGCCTCGGCCAACGCGTCGTGCATGCCGATCTCGCGCGAGGTGACGGCGCGCATGCGCAGCTCGTCCTGAACCATCTTGAGCCGGACCAGCGAGCGCACGCGGGCGATCAGCGCGATGTCGTTCACCGGCTTGGTGAGGAAATCGTCGGCGCCGGCCTCCAGCCCCTTCACCCGGTCGGACGGCTGGTCGAGCGCGGTGACCATGATGACCGGGAGATGATGGGTGGCCGGGTTGGCCTTCAGCCGGCGACAGACCTCGAACCCGTCCATGCCCGGCATCATGACATCGGTGAGCACGATGTCGCACTGGGCCCGGTCGCAGATCGACAGCGCTTCCGGACCCGACATGGCCGTGATCACGTCGAAATATTCGGCCGAGAGGCGTGCCTCCAGCAGTTTCACATTGGCCGGAATATCGTCAACCACCAGGACCCGGGCCGTCATCGCTTGTTCCCTCGCCTCAGGCCTTGCCGAGAAACTGGCGCACGGTCTCGATGAACTTGGCCACCGAGATCGGCTTGGACAGATAGGCCTCGCAACCGCCCGCGCGAATGCGTTCCTCGTCGCCCTTCATGGCGAAGGCCGTGACGGCGACCACCGGAATGTGCCGGATCGTCTCGTCCTCCTTGATCCAGCGCGTCACGTCGAGGCCGGAGACCTCCGGGAGCTGGATATCCATCAGGATCAGGTCGGGCCGCTCGTTGCGGGCAAGGGTCAGGGCCTCCATCCCGTTGCGGGTCTGGATTGTCCGGTAGCCGTTGGCTTCCAGCAGATCGTGGAAGAGCTTCATGTTGAGCTCGTTGTCTTCCACGATCATAACGGTCTTGGACATGAGGGCAGGCGTCCCGGACATGCGGCCCGGAGACCGGGCCAATTTGGCTGCAAACCAAGGTAATTCGGATTCCTTTCGGAAAGGCAAACCATGACGCAACGCGAGGCGGAACGAAGGCGGAACGGCGCGGAAGCGACGGCGGTCGCGGCCCTCGCCTTCCTGGCAGCCGAGCCCGACCGGCTTTCGCGTTTCCTGGCTCTGGCCGGCCTTGGCGGCGCCGACGTGCGTGCGGCGGCCGGCGAGCCGGGCTTCCTGGCCGCCGTCATGGAGCACCTGATGAGCGAGGAGGACCTGCTCCTGGCCTTCGCCGCGGACCAGGGAATCCGGCCCGAAGCCGTGGTGCGGGCAGCGCACGCGCTCGGCGCGGGCCCCTGGGAGCGCGACCACGCCTGATGCGTGCTGACAGCGGCCGGCGCGCGACTGCTTGCCGCAGCGCCCGCGCCGGATCAGGATCACCGGCACCGAGTCGCACCATGGCCCTGCGCGCCTTCTGCCGGGACTGCTTCACCGCCCTGACCCCGGGTGGCCGCCGCTGCGCGGCCTGCGGCTCGCCGCGCATCGTCAACCACGCCGAGATTGAGACCCTGGCGATCGCCCATGTCGATTGCGACGCCTTCTATGCCGCGATCGAGAAGCGGGACGATCCCTCTCTTGCCGATCAGGCGGTCATCATCGGCGGCGGCAAGCGCGGTGTCGTGTCGACCTGCTGCTACATCGCGCGCATCTCCGGCGTGCGCTCGGCCATGCCGATGTTCAAGGCGCTGCAACTCTGCCCGCAGGCGGTGGTCGTCAAACCAGACATGGACAAATATGTCCGCGTCGGGCGCGAGGTGCGCGAGGCCATGCGCGCCCTGACGCCGCTGGTGGAGCCCATCTCCATCGACGAGGCCTTTCTCGACCTCTCCGGCACGGACCGCCTGCATGGCGCGCCGCCGGCGCTCACCCTCGCCCGCTTCGCAAAAGCGATCGAGCGCGACATCGGCATCACCGTCTCGGTCGGCCTGTCCTACAACAAGTTCCTGGCCAAGATCGCCTCCGACCTCGACAAGCCGCGCGGATTTGCCGCCATCGGCCGCGCCGAGGCGCTGGATTTTCTCGGCCCGCGGCCCGTTTCGCTGATCTGGGGCGTGGGACGCGCCATGCAGCAGGCGCTGGAGCGCGACGGACTCAAGCGGATCGCCGACCTGCGCCGGCTCGACGAGGCCGACCTGATGCGGCGCTATGGCGCGATGGGCCAGAGGCTGGCGCGCCTAGCCCGCGGCCAGGACGACCGCACGGTTAATCCGGAAGGCGAGGCGAAGTCGGTATCAGCCGAAACCACCTTCAATCAGGATATCCGCGACCATCGCGCGCTGGAGAAGCAGCTGTTCCGGCTGTGCGAGAAGGTGGCCGCCCGCTGCAAGGCCAAGGACCTGTCGGGCCGCTCGGTGACGCTGAAGCTGAAGACGACCGACTTTCGCCTGCGCACGCGCTCGCGGACGCTCGAGACGCCGACCGCGCTGGCCGCCCGGCTTTTCGAGGCCGGTCGCGACCTTCTGGCCCGCGAGGTGGATGGCACGGCCTTCCGGCTGATCGGCATCGGCCTCTCGGATCTGGCGGGCCTCGACAAGGCCGATCCCGCCGACCTGGTCGACACGTCGATTGCGCGCAACGTCAAGGTGGAGGGCGCGGTCGACAAGTTGCGCGCCCGTTTCGGCAAGTCGGCGGTGGTCAAGGGCATCCTGCTCGACGACTGAGGCGATGCAGCGCCCTCACCCCGCCGTCAGGCCACCCTTGTCGACCACGAAGCGGGCGACCTCGGCCACGCCGTCGCCGGTCTTGATGTTGGTGAAGACGAAAGGCCGCTGTCCGCGC
>NZ_JBHYDR010000020.1:0-13777 GCF_051860605.1 Phreatobacter sp.
AACTTGTTCGTCGTCTTGCTCGTCATGGCTCCATCCTACTTGGAAGTTGGAGCCTCCGGCAGACCCGGGGCGGTTCAAACTGCACCATTGCCGTCTCTAGGCTTGCTGATGCCGCCGGCTCTGGTCTGCGCAGAAAATCGACTCTCCTCGCCTTTCGGCTGGAGACGATCGGCCTAGGAGCTATCACTCGAACCCAAAGTGCGCGCGAGGCGCGCGAGGGCGTCGGACCTGTTGCACGTGATCACGCGCCCCCTGACCATAACGTCGTGATCGGCTAGGGCCGCGAAACTGCGCGAAAGGCTTTCGCGCGTCATGCCGAGGAAGCTTGCGAGCTTCGCCTTCTCGAAAGGAATGTGCACCTCGAGGGTCTCGCCGCGGCGGATACCGCGCTCGAGCATCCAGGCGGCGAGGCGCTCAAGCCCGGACCGCATCTTCTGGCTCTTCAACTGTCGCACGACGTCCCGGTAGCGTTCGGCAAGTTCACGCACGACTGAACCGGCGAAGGCCGGGTCGCGGGCGAAGACGTCGCGGATCGCCTGGGCGGGGATCATCAGGATCCGTGACGGACCGAGGGTGCGGGCCGATTGCAGATAAACCTTCTCCACCAACACCGCCGCAAGGATGAAGGTGGAGACGGGCTCCAGGAAGCCAATGGTCGTCTCCTCGCCGTCGCTGTTGGAGAACATCTCGACCATGCCTTCGACGATGACGTGGAGAAAGTCAGCCTGGTCGCCCTCGTGGATGAGCAGGGTCTGCGCCGGGAAGCGCTGCAGGAAGGCCGCTCTCATCAGTGCGCCGAAATGCGATTCGCTGATCTCGGCGAAGAGCGGGAGGGATCGGACCGTCTGGATGTCATCGGTGCGCAACAGAGCGACCTCCACCAAGATGACCTTCATCAAAATTTGACAATTGTCAATTTCGCGATCAGCAAAAATCAATTCGGTAAGTGAATTTGATCAATACAATGCACTTCATCTGTCAATACGTTGCATGCCTTCGCTCTGGACGATGAATTCTTGATTTCAATCAATACAGATTGACGCGCTTTCGCCTTGGGTGATGCCGCTCATCGCGGCCTCGTAGCCACCGCCACCCAAGGCTAACATCATGACGATCCTGTCAGCCCCGTCCCGGTCGGACCAGAGCCGCGCTCTCTGGCTGTCGACCCTGGCCTTCACCATCTGCTTCGCCGTCTGGACCATCTTCTCCATCATCGGGGTGCAGATAAAGCGGGACCTCGGGCTGACCGAGACGCAGTTCGGCCTGCTGGTCGGTACGCCGATCCTCACGGGCTCGCTGATCCGCCTGATCCTCGGCATCTGGACCGACCAGTACGGAGGTCGGATCGTCTATTCGCTGACTATGATGTCCGCGGCGGTGGCGACGTTCCTGCTCACCTTCGCCTATGACTACCCGACCTTCCTGCTGGCGGCCCTCGGCGTCGGCATCGCCGGCGGCTCCTTCGCCGTCGGCATCGCCTATGTGTCGAAGTGGTACCCGAAGGAGAAGCAGGGCACGGCGCTCGGCATCTTCGGCGCCGGCAATGTCGGCGCGGCGGTGACCAAGTTCCTCGCCCCCTTCATCATGATCGCCTACGGCTGGCGGATGGTGGCAATCATCTGGGCCATCGCTCTCGCTGTCATGGCGGTCGTCTTCTTCCTCGGCACCAAGGACGATCCCGATCTCGCCCAGCGCAAGGCCAGGGGCCTGAAACCCGAGCCGATCTCGGCCCTGCTGGAGCCGCTGAAGAACGTCCAGGTCTGGCGGTTCGCCCTTTACTACTTCTTCGTCTTCGGTGCCTTCGTTGCGCTCGCCCTATGGCTTCCGCGCTACCTCATCGGCGTCTATGGGCTGAGCATCACGGCCGCCGGCATGGTGGGCGCGGCCTACTCGGTCCCGGCCTCTGTCTTCCGCGCCTATGGCGGGCACCTCTCCGACAAGGTCGGCGCGCGGACGGTGATGTACTGGACCTTCCTGGTCTCGGTGATCTGCACCTTCCTCCTGTCCTATCCGCCGGCCGACTATGTGGTCCGCACCACGACAGGCACCGTCACCTTCCACATGGAGATCGGGCTCGTCGCGTTCATCGTGATCGCCTTCGTCCTCGGTTTCTTCATGAGCCTCGGCAAGGCGGCGGTCTACAAGCACATCCCGGTCTATTATCCGAACCGCGTCGGGCCGGTCGGCGGCATCGTCGGCCTGATCGGCGGCCTCGGCGGCTTCATCCTGCCGATCGTCTTCGGCATGCTCAACGACCTGACGGGCATCTGGCAGAGCTGCTTCTGGCTGCTCTTCGTCATCGCCGCCGTCGCGCTGGTCTGGATGCACTTCGCCATCATGGCGATGGAGCGCGAGGCCCGCGAACAGGGCGTCGACCGCGCCACCCTGCCCGAGCTTCCCGAGATGCAACCGGTGCACGGCAAGGCCCAGCAGGGCGCGCTGGCCGCCTCCGGCGCCATCCAGGACTGGGCCCCCGAGGACCCGACCTACTGGGCCTCCAAGGGCAAGGCGATCGCTACCCGCAACCTCTGGATCTCGATCCCGAACCTGCTGCTCGCCTTCGCGGTGTGGATGGTCTGGTCGGTCGTCGTCGCCAAGCTTCCGGCGGTCGGCTTCAGGTTCACCACCGACCAGCTCTTCTGGCTCGCGGCGCTGCCGGCCCTGTCTGGTGCCACAATGCGCATCGCCTACGGCTTCATGCCGCCGATCTTCGGCGGGCGGCTGTGGACGACGCTCGCCACCTGGTCGCTGATGATCCCGGCGGTCGGCATCGGGCTTGCCGTGCAGAACCCGTCGACCCCCTACGTCATCTTCCTCGCGCTCGCCCTGCTCTGCGGCTTCGGCGGAGCCAACTTCGCCTCGTCGATGTCCAACATCGCCTTCTTCTTCCCGAAGGCGGAGAAGGGCAACGCGCTGGCGCTCAACGCGGGCCTCGGCAACCTCGGTGTCTCGGTGGTGCAGTTCGTCGTACCGCTGGTGATCACTGCGGGCGTCTTCGGCGCCATCGGCGGTGAGGCCCAGGTGGCGAGCAGCGGTGAACGGCTGTTCGTTCAGAATGCCGGCTACATCTGGATGCCTTTCATCGCCGCCTCCGCGATTGCCGCCTGGTTCGGCATGGACGACCTCGCCAGCATGAAGGCGTCCTTCGCCCAGCAGGCCGTCATCTTCCAGCGCAAGCACAACTGGATCATGTGCTGGCTCTATGTCGGCACCTTCGGCTCGTTCATCGGTTACTCGGCAGGGTTCCCCCTGCTGACCAAGACGCTGTTTCCCGAGGTCAACGCCCTGCAACTCGCCTTCCTCGGCCCGCTGGTCGGCGCCATGTCGCGCTCGCTCACCGGGTGGATTTCCGACCGGTGGGGTGGCGGCCGGGTGACCCTCTGGGTCTTCGCCGGGATGGCCCTCGCCGTCCTGTCCGTCCTCTACTTCATCACCATCAAGGACCAGCCGGGTGCCTTCGTCGGCTTCTTCGCCAGCTTCATGGCGCTGTTCTGCCTGACCGGCGTCGGCAACGCCTCCACCTTCCAGATGATCCCCGCGATCATGCGCAAGGACATGGCGCGCCTGATGCCGGGTGCCGACGAGCCCACCCGGGCCCGTCAGGCGGAAATGGAAGCGGCCGCCATCATCGGCTTCTCCTCGGCCATCGGCGCCTATGGCGGGTTCTTCATCCCCAAGGCCTACGGCACCTCCATCGCCATGACCGGCGCGGTCAACGGCGCGCTCTGGGCCTTCTTCGCCTTCTACCTCACCTGCATCGCCATCACCTGGGCGGTCTACACGCGCAAGGGCGGCGTCCTCCACGACGTCGAGCGCCGGCAGACCGCCCCCGTTCTTCAGCCCGCCCAGTGATCTCGGGGACCCGGCCATGTCGCATTTTCTCGATCGCCTGACCTTCTTCAACCGCACCACCGGCGAGTTCGCCGGCGGTCACGGGATCACCACCACCGAGGACCGCAGCTGGGAGGACGCCTACCGGAGGCGCTGGCAGTCGGACAAGATCGTCCGCTCCACCCACGGCGCCAACTGCACTGGCTCCTGCTCCTGGAAGATCTACGTCAAGGGCGGGATCGTCACCTGGGAGACGCAGCAGACCGACTATCCGCGCACGCGGCCGGAGCTGCCAAACCACGAGCCCCGCGGCTGTTCGCGCGGCGCCTCCTATTCCTGGTACCTCTACTCGGGGAACCGGGTGAAGTATCCGATGGTCCGCTCGCGCCTCGCCAAGCTGTGGCGGGAGGCGCGCGCCACCATGACGCCGGTGGCGGCCTGGGCCTCGATCGTCGAGAACCCGGAAAAGCGGGCGAGCTACACCTCGAAGCGTGGCCAAGGCGGCTTCGTCCGCTCCAGCTGGGACGAGACCAACGAGATCGTCGCGGCGGCCAACGCCTACACCACCAAGACCTACGGCCCTGATCGCATCTACGGGTTCTCGCCAATCCCGGCCATGTCGATGGTGTCCTATGCGGCCGGCTCGCGCTACCTGTCGCTTCTCGGCGGCGTCTGCATGTCCTTCTACGACTGGTACTGCGACCTGCCGCCCGCCTCGCCGCAGACCTGGGGCGAGCAGACCGACGTGCCGGAATCGGCCGACTGGTACAATTCGGGCTTCCTCATTCTGTGGGGCTCGAACGTGCCGCAGACGCGCACGCCGGACGCCCACTTCTACACCGAGGCCCGCTACCGCGGTGCCAAGTCGGTGGTCATCTGCCCGGACTATTCCGAGGCCTCGAAGTTCGCCGATCTGTGGATCTCGGTGAAGCAGGGCACGGACGCGGCGCTCGCCATGGCCATGGGCCACGTCATCCTCAAGGAGTTCTACGTCGACCGGCAGGCCACCTACTTCCACGACTACGTGCGCCAGTACTCGGACATGCCGATGCTGGTCCGCCTCGTCGAGCAGGACGGCCGGCTGGTGCCGGAGCGCCAGCTCCGCGCCTCGGATTTCAAGGGTGGGCTTGGGGAGACCAACAATCCCGACTGGAAGACAGTCGCCATTGACGAGACCACCGGCGAAATCTGCGTGCCGCACGGCTCGGTCGGTTTCCGCTGGGGCGAGAAGGGTAAGTGGAACCTCGAGGAGAAGGACGCCGGCGGCCACCAGACGAAGCTCGCCCTGACGCTCGCCGGTGGGGAACTCGCCGACGTCGCCTTCCCCTATTTCGGCAATATCGAGCACGAGCACTTCGCCTCGACCAGGGATGAATCCATCCTCACCCGCAAGGTGCCGGTGAAGCGCGTCGCGCTCGCCGACGGCGAAGCGCTGGTCGCCACGGTGCACGACCTGATGCTCGCCAACTACGGCGTCGACCGCGGCTTCGCCGGGGACACCGTGGCGAAGACCTACGACGAGACCGGCCCCTACACCCCGGCCTGGGCCGAGCACATCACCGGCGTGCCGCGCGACCAGATCATCACGGTCGCCCGCGAGTTCGCGCGCAATGCCGAGAAGACCAGGGGCCGTTCCATGGTGATCATCGGTGCCGCCATGAACCACTGGTACCACGCCGACATGAACTACCGCGGCGTGATCAACATGCTGGTCATGTGCGGCTGCATCGGCCAGTCGGGCGGCGGCTGGTCGCACTATGTCGGCCAGGAGAAGCTCAGGCCGCAGTCGGGCTGGGCGCCGCTCGCCTTCGCGCTCGACTGGGCGCGGCCGCCGCGCCAGCAGAACTCCACTTCGGCCTTCTACGTGAACACCGACCAGTGGCGCTACGAGACGGTCACGCCGGAGGAAATCCTCTCCCCCACCGCCCCGAAGGGCGACTGGGACGGCTCGATCATCGACTACAACGTCCGCGCCGTCCGCATGGGCTGGCTGCCGGCCTATCCGACCCTGCAGGAGAACTCACTGGAGATCGCCGGCAAGGCGGCCGCCGCCGGGCTCGAGGTGAAGGACTATGTCGCGCAGGCGGTGAAGTCCGGTGACCTCAACTTCGCCTGGGAAGACCCGGACAACCGCAGGAACTGGCCGCGCAACCTCTTCGTCTGGCGCTCCAACCTCTTGGGCTCCTCCGGCAAGGGGCACGAGTACTTCCTGAAGCACCTGCTCGGCACCAGCCACGGCGTGCTCGGCAAGGACCTCGGCAGCACCGGTGGTGCGAAGCCGAAGGAGGTGAAGTGGCGGGACGATGCTCCGGAAGGAAAGCTCGACCTCCTTGTGACGCTGGACTTCCGCATGTCCACGACCTGCGTCTACTCGGACATCGTGCTGCCGACGGCTACCTGGTACGAGAAGAACGACCTCAATACCTCCGACATGCATCCCTTCATTCACCCGCTCACCGCGGCGGTGGACCCGGTGTGGGAATCGAAGTCGGACTGGGAGATCTACAAGGGCATCGCCAAGACCTTCTCACGGGTCGCTCCCGAGGTGCTCGGCGTCGAGAAGGATGTGGTGCTGACACCGATCATGCACGACAGCCCCGGCGAGATCGCCCAGCCCTTCGACGTGAAGGACTGGAAGAAGGGCGAGATCGAGCCGATCCCCGGCAAGACCATGCCGACGGTTACGGTGGTCGAGCGCGACTATCCCAACCTCTATGCCCGCTTCACCTCACTCGGGCCGCTCATGGCCAAGGTCGGCAATGGCGGCAAGGGCATGGCCTGGAACACCGAGCACGAGGTGGAACTCCTCAAGGAACTGAACGGCGAGCATCGTGACGGCGCCAACATGGGCCTCGCCAAGATCGAGACCGACATCCATGCGACGGAAGTCATCCTGATGATGGCGCCGGAGACCAATGGCGAGGTTGCAGTGAAGGCCTGGCAGTCGCTCGGCGGCTTCACCGGCCTCGACCACACCCATCTCGCAATCCCCAAGGAGGATGAGAAGATCCGCTTCCGCGACGTGGTCGCCCAGCCGCGCAAGATCATCTCCTCGCCGATCTGGTCGGGCCTCGAAAGCGAGAAGGTCTGCTACAACGCCGGCTACACCAACGTCCACGAGCTGATCCCCTGGCGCACCCTGTCGGGGCGCCAGCAGCTCTATCAGGATCACCTGTGGATGCGGGCCTTCGGCGAGGCGCTCTGCGTTTATCGCCCGCCCGTCGACCTGAAGGCGACCAAGCCGGTCATCGGCCTGAAGCCGAACGGCAACAAGCAGGTGGTGCTGAACTTCATCACCCCACACCAGAAGTGGGGCATCCACTCCACCTATACCGACAACCTGATGATGCTGACGCTGTCCCGCGGCGGTCCGATCGTCTGGATGTCGGAGACCGATGCGGCGGCGGCCGGCATCGTCGACAACGACTGGGTGGAGGCCTTCAACAGCAACGGCGCCCTCGTCGCCCGCGCCGTCGTCTCCCAGCGCATGAAGAACGGCACGGTCTTCATGTACCACGCCCAGGAGAAGATCGTGAACGTGCCGGGCTCGGAGACCACCGGCAACCGCGGTGGGATCCACAACTCGGTCACCCGCGCGGTGCTGAAGCCGACCCACATGATCGGTGGCTACGCCCAGCTCGCCTACGGCTTCAACTACTACGGCACCATCGGCACCAACCGCGACGAGTTCGTCATCGTCCGCAAGCTGGCGAACGTCGACTGGCTCGAACGCCCCTTCGACGAGGCCAAGGCACGCCATGGCGCGGCTCCGGCCGTCGCGGCCGAGTGAACAGGAGAACTCAGATGAAGATCCGCGCTCAGATCGCGATGGTGCTGAACCTCGACAAGTGCATCGGCTGTCACACCTGTTCGGTCACCTGCAAGAACGTCTGGACGAACCGCGAAGGCGTCGAATACGCCTGGTTCAACAATGTCGAGACGAAACCCGGCATCGGCTACCCGAAGGACTGGGAGAACCAGGATCGCTGGAAGGGCGGCTGGAAGCGCAAGTCGACCGGCAAGATCCAGCCGCGCATCGGCTCCAAGTGGCGGGTGCTGGCGAACATTTTCGCCAACCCCGACCTGCCGGAGATCGACGACTACTACGAGCCCTTCACCTTCGACTACGAGCACCTGCAGAAGGCGCCGGAGCTGGAGGCCTTCCCGACGGCCCGCCCGCGTTCGCTCATCACCGGCGAGCGGATGGAGAAGATCGAGTGGGGGCCGAACTGGGAGGAGATTCTCGGCGGCGAGTTCTCCAAGCGCTCACAGGACAAGAACTTCGAGGGCGTCCAGAAGGACATCTACGGCCAGTTCGAAAACACCTTCATGATGTACCTGCCGAGGCTGTGCGAACACTGCCTCAACCCGACCTGCGTCGCCGCCTGCCCCTCGGGCGCCATCTACAAGCGGGACGAGGATGGCATCGTCCTCATCGATCAGGACAAGTGCCGCGGCTGGCGCATGTGCGTCTCGGCCTGCCCCTACAAGAAGATCTATTTCAACTGGAGCTCGGGCAAGTCGGAGAAGTGCATCTTCTGCTACCCGCGCATCGAGGCCGGACAGCCCACCGTGTGCTCGGAGACCTGTGTGGGCCGCATCCGCTACCTCGGTGTCGTCCTCTATGACGCCGACGGCATCGAGAAGGCCGCCTCGACCAAGAACGAGCAGGATCTCTACGAGGAGCAGCTGAAGCTCTTCCTGGATCCGAACGATCCGAAGGTCATCGAGGAGGCCCGCCGCCAGGGCATTCCAGAGAACTGGCTGGAGGCGGCCAAGCGCTCGCCGGTGTGGAAGATGGCGATGGAGTGGAAGATCGCCTTCCCGCTGCATCCCGAATACCGCACCATGCCGATGGTCTGGTACGTGCCGCCGCTCTCGCCGATCCAGTCGGCGGCCGAGGCCGGCAAGATCGGCATCGACGGCGACATGCCGGACGTGAAGTCGCTCCGCATCCCGGTGAAGTATCTCGCCAACCTGCTGACCGCCGGCAAGGAACAGCCGATCGTCACGGGGCTAGAGCGGATGCTGGCGATGCGCGCCTACATGCGCGCCAAGACCATCGACGGCGTCATCGACGACACCATTGCCCGGCGCGTCGGCATGACCGGGGCGGCGATCGAGGACATGTACCACGTGATGGCAATCGCCAATTACGAGGACCGCTTCGTCATCCCGACCTCCCACCGCGAATGGACGGAGGACGCCTACGAGCTGCGCGGTTCCTGCGGCTTCTCGTTCGGCAACGGCTGCTCCGACGGCGATTCCAAGCCGAGCCTCTTCGGCAAACCGAAGGCGAAGAATCCGATGGAGGTCGCGTGATGAAGACCTTCAAGGTTCTGTCCGCGCTCGCCGCCTATCCGAGCGCGGCCATGGTCGAGGCGATCCCCGCCATGCGCCAGTTGCTGGAGGCCGAGGGCCTTCTCGCCGCACCTGCGCGGCGGCTCATCGAGCCGCTGCTCGCCGATCTGACGGGCGGCGAGATCATGGAGATGCAGGAACGCTACGTGTTCCTGTTCGACCGTACCCGCTCGCTGTCGCTGCACCTGTTCGAGCATGTGCACGGCGAGAGCCGGGACCGTGGCCAGGCCATGGTCGATCTGAAGCAGCTCTACGAGGCTGCCGGCTTCGCGCTGAACACCTCGGAACTGCCGGACTACATCCCGGCCTTCCTCGAATATCTGTCGCTGAGGCCGGCCGACGAGGCCGCCTCCTTCCTCGGCGAGACGGTGCATATCCTGATCACGCTGGCGGAACGGCTGGAGAAGCGCTCCTCGCCCTATGCCGGCCTGTTCAGGGCCATGGTCGCCTTGTCGAAGGCGAAGCCGAAGGCCGAGGACATGGCCGCCATCGTCGCGGACGACGGCATCCAGCCGGACGACCTCGAGGCCCTCGATGCCGTCTGGCAGGAGGAGGAGGTCACCTTCGGCCCCGGCGCCGCGACAGCGGCCTGCGGCAAGGATGCGCTCGGCGCCAAGCTGCGCGCCGCCAACCGCCCGGCCGAGGGCGTCCAGCCCCCGGCTCCCGCAGGCGTGCGCACCGTCGTCACGCACAACCGCCTCCCCATCGCCTGAAGGAGCCCGTGCCATGGCCGCCACGCTCAATCACATCGTCTTCGGATGGTATCCCTACTTCGCGCTGACCGTGTTCCTCGCCGGAAGCCTCATCCGCTTCGACCGCGAGCAGTACACGTGGAAGGCGTCGTCCTCGCAGATCCTGCGCAAGAGCCAGCTCCGCTGGGGATCGAACCTCTTCCACCTCGGCATCCTCGCCATCTTTGCCGGCCACCTCGTTGGCCTTCTCACCCCGATCCAGGTCTTCGACGCGCTGGGCATCTCGCATGGCGCCAAGCAGATGCTCGCCATCGTGGCGGGCGGCATTGCCGGCATCGCCTGCTTTATCGGCATCTCGCTGCTGCTGCACCGGCGCCTGTTCGATGCGCGCATCCGGGCCACCTCGTCCTTCGCGGACACGGCGATCCTGGTGATCCTTTTCCTTCAGCTCTGCCTCGGCCTGCTCACCATTCCGCTATCGCTCGGGCACCTCGACGGGCATGAAATGGTGAAGTTCATGACCTGGGCCCAGGGCATCGCCTATCTGC
Source organism: Phreatobacter sp. (assembly GCF_051860605.1). Taxonomy (GTDB): domain Bacteria; phylum Pseudomonadota; class Alphaproteobacteria; order Rhizobiales; family Phreatobacteraceae; genus Phreatobacter. The sequence continues at coordinate 10,433 of NZ_JBHYDR010000020.1, forward strand.
AGCCGGGCGCCTCTCAGGCCATCGCCGACGTGCACCCGATTTTCAAGGCGCACATCTTCCTCGGCCTGACGATCTTCCTTGTCTTCCCCTTCACCCGGCTCGTCCACGTCTGGTCGGCGCCGGTCTGGTACCTCGGCCGCCGCGGCTACCAGATCGTCCGCACCCGCGACGGACGGCGCGTCGCCCCGGCGACGAAGTGAACAGCCACTCCAGACAAGGATCTTGTCATGAGCGCGCCTGCCCCCGTCCGCACCCTCATCTCCAAGCCGCCGCGCCAGCTGGTCAGCGTCAACGGCGTCGCCATCGGCGGCCAGGACATCCTGAGGGAGGCTCGCAACCACGCCAATGAGCGGCCCGCCGACGCCTGGCACGCGGCGGCGACCGCCCTGGTGGTCAAGGAACTCCTCGTCCAGGAGGCGTGCCGGCTCGGTGTCGCCGGCGACCCCGCCAGCGATGGCGAGGGACGGACGGAGACCGCCGAGGAAGCCTCCATCCGCAGCCTCGTCGAGCGCGAGGTGGGCGTTCCTGAAGCGACCGCCGAGGAATGCCGGCGCTACTACGAGAACCATCGGTCGCGGTTCCGGTCCGCGACCCTGACCGAGGCCTCGCACATCCTTCTGGCTGCCTCGCCCGAGGACCTCGAGGCGCGTCAGACGGCAGCCGCCACTGCCCAGAACGTCTGCGACCGGCTCGCCGCCGATCCCGATGCCTTCGCGATGCTTGCCCGACAGCATTCGCAATGCCCCTCGGCAGGACAGGGCGGGTCACTCGGCCAACTGTTGCCGGGCACCACCGTGCCGGAATTCGAGAACGGCATCGCCGCGCTCCCGCCCGGCGAGACGTCGCGCCGGCCGGTGGAGACGCGCTTCGGCTTTCACGTCGTGCGGGTCGAGCGCCGTATCGAGGGGCGCGACCTGCCCTTCGAACTGGTGCACGACCGGATCGCCGCCTATCTGCACGATGCCGCCGCCCACCGGGCGCATGCCCAATTTATCGCCCGTCTGGTGTCGGCCGCCGACATCAAGGGACTCGACATGGCCGGCGCCGCCGACCATCGCGTTCATTGAGGAGGACACCATGCTGCTCGGTGACCTTCTCGCCCGCTTCAATGACCCGCTCATCGCCGAACAGGCCCTGGCGAGCCTCGATGACCTCACGCTCGTCACCGATGTCACGGTGAAGGCCGACGCCGCAGGGTTGTCCACGGGGGCCTATGCGGCCGAATGCGTCGAGACCTATGCCGACACGACCTCGGACGAGGAATGGACCACGCTGATGGGGCAGATGGGTCGGACAGACGATCCCGGCAGTGTCCTGCTGCGCCGGGCGCTGGCCGCGGCTTGCAGCGGCGGTGGCACCTGCGGATGCGGAGGACATCACAGATGACCGCCCTCGCCTCGCCGCCCGTCACCGGATCCGGCACGGCCATGGCCCGCCCGCTCCCTCCGACGCAGCGCCCACAGCTGGTGGACTCCTTTGGCCGGGCGATCACCTATCTCCGGATCTCGGTGACCGACCGCTGCGACCTCCGCTGCTTCTACTGCATGTCGGAACGCCCCGAATTCCTGCCGAAGCGCGACCTCCTCACCCTTGAGGAACTAGACCGCCTCGCCTCCGCCTTCATCGCGCGAGGGGTGCGGAAGCTGAGGATCACCGGCGGCGAGCCGCTGGTGCGCCGTGGCGTCGTCGACCTGATGCATGAGCTCGGGCGGCACCTGGCGTCCGGCGCGCTCGACGAACTGACGCTCACCACCAATGGCAGCCAGTTGGTACATCACGCCGCGGCGCTCGCCCGTGCCGGCGTGAAACGGGTCAACATCTCCCTCGATTCACTCGATCCCGCCCGCTTCGCCGCCATCACCCGCCGCGGACGGCTCGCGGAAACGCTGGCAGGCATCGAGGCGGCGCAGGAGGCGGGCCTTCAGGTCAAGCTGAACGCCGTGGCGCTCGCCGGGATCAACGACGACGAGTTCGACCGCCTGGTGGAGTTCGGCCACCGGCGCGACATGGACGTCACCTTCATCGAGGTCATGCCCATTGGCGAGACGGGGTTCGGCCGCGCCGATCACTTCATCCCGCTCGCCCAGGTGCGCGAACGGCTGGAGCGTCACTTCACACTGGCGCCGAGCCTGTACCGCAGCGGCGGCCCGGCTCGCTATTGGAAGATCGAGGAGACGGGCAGTCGCGTCGGCTTCATCGCGGCGACGAGTTGCTCTTTCTGCTCGGCCTGCAATCGGGTTCGCATCACCGCAACCGGGCGGCTGGAAGCCTGCCTTGGACACGAATCGGGCATCGATCTCAAGGCGCCGCTGCGGCTGGATCCGACGGGGGAGAGCCTGGATGCCGTGATCGATGCGGCCATCGCCGCCAAGCCTCGCGGCCACGCCTTCACCGAGGCCTGGAGCCGCCCGGCGACGCGGCGCGGCATGCACGTCACGGGAGGTTGATCATGATTCTGGACCATCTGTTCGATCGGAACGCCGCATGGGCCCAGCGCAAGACCCGCGACGACCCGACCTATTTCGTCCGCATGGCCGAGCAGCAGTCGCCTGAGCTCATGTGGATCGGCTGCTCGGACAGCCGCGTCACCGCCAATGACGTACTCGGCCTCGATCCCGGCGCCGTCTTCGTCCAGCGCAACATCGCCAACATGGTCCACACCAGCGACATGAACCTTCTGGCGGTGCTGGAATTCGCGGTGGAGTCACTGGCGGTCGGCCATGTCATCATCTGCGGCCACTACGGCTGCGGCGGCGTCGCCCGGGCGCTCGGCGACGACCGTTCGGCCCTGGTCGACCACTGGCTGCAGCCTCTGGTCATGCTCCACCGCAAGCACCGCAGCGTCTTCGACGCCCTTGCGCCAAGGGCGCGCCTCGATCGGCTGTGCGAACTCAACGTGCAGATGCAGATGCGGCGCGTTGCGCAGACGCCCATCGTCGAGGGCGCGTGGCAGCGTGGGCAACCGCTCCACGTCCACGGGTGGATCTACGGGGTAGAGGACGGCCTGCTGCGTGAGATCGAGCCGCCGGTCGCCTCACTCAAGGCCCGCGACGCGCTCGCCAACATCGATACTTGTGCCGAAAGTCCCACCGAGCCGCAGAGTGCGGTGCGCCGCCACGCGCTGGTGGCTTTCGCAGTGGAACCGGCCGGAAGCTGCGGCTGCTCGATCGCAGCAGAGACCTAGCTCGTCGCGCGCGCCATGGCGACGACGATGCAGCATCAGCGCGCCTGGGGCGGCCCTGAGCCGGCGCGTTGGCGCAACCCTGCCAGCTCCGCCGCAGCTCGCGCTTCAGCCGACGCACCTCGGCGGCGTGATCGTCGTCACGGGCCGCCCCAGCAGGCTTT
>NZ_JBHYDR010000021.1:0-11774 GCF_051860605.1 Phreatobacter sp.
CGTCTTGCCATGGTCGACGTGACCAATCGTCCCGATGTTGCAATGCGGCTTGTTGCGTTCAAACTTTGCTTTGGCCATCGGTCATGGTCCTTCGGCTGCTGTTGAGGACGGGCGCTCCCGCGTCGCGCGGTCGGTTACGGGTTTTCGCGGTTCTGTTCAAGTCCGATTTTCCCGGACCGGGCCGCCCTCGATCAGCCGGGTGCGGCCGCAGACTGCAAGGGCGCAGTCCCGAAGGCGCCGACGGCCGCCTCCGAGAGCCGCTGGCGCAGCCATTGATGGCCGATGTCGCGGTCATTGCGCTCGTGCCACATCATGTAGTGGAACTGCTCGGCGATCGGCACCGGCGTCTCGTAAAGCGACAGGTTGAAGCCATCGGCCAGCTCCGCCGCGAAATTGCGCGGCAGGATGCCGATCAGATCGCTGCGCCCGGCGATCGCCGCGATCGACCACAGGGTGCCGGTCTGGTAGGGCACCCGCCGCGCGCCCGCCCCGGCCGCGATGTCGCGCTCGATGTGAACCTTCGACTTCAGTTCGTGAATGAAGGTGACATGGCCGTGGCTCATGAACGTCTCGATATCGAGCCTGTCCCGGATGACGGGATGGTCGCGACGGGTGACGGCGACCACGTCGATGGGATTGATCGGCACCATGACCACGCCCGGCTGGCTTGCCTGGTAGGTGTAGCAGGCCAGGTCCAGGGTCCCGGCGATCAGGTCGTCGATGACCTGCCCGCGCGAGGCTGGCCGGTTCTCGATGGTGATGCCGGGCGCATGCGCGTCGATCTCGCGGATCACCAGCGGCATGATGAACGGCTCGAGCGCATCGACGACGACCACCCGGAAGAGGCGCTTGTAGCTTGGCAGGTCGATCTGGCGGCCGGCATTGAGCTGCTCGTCGACGAGGCGCAGCGCGTCGCGCACCGGCCCGATCATCTGCTGGGAGCGGATCGTGGGCCTGACGCCGCGGCCCTCGCGGACGAACAGGGCGTCGTCGAAATGCTCGCGCAGGCGCGCGATGGCGTTGGAGACCGCCGGCTGGGTCAGCGCCAGCTGGCGCGCCGCGTGACTGATGTTGCCGGCCGAATAGACGGCCTCGAAGACGACCAGCAGGTTGAGGTCGAGATGGCGGATGCTCTTGTGCATGACCTGCGCCGGGACAGCAGCCGGGAAATAAGCGTGGCGAATGGTCGTTCGGGCCGGCACCCTAGCTGCGTGCGAACGGGCGAGGCAAGGCCGGCTGCGGCCCGTGTCGGAGGCCGTGCGATTGGCTCCCGGCGCATTTTCGCCGGCTTTTCGCAGGCCTGCCACGCCTTGCGCGTGGCGTTTCCGGTCCACGAGCTATCCGGGCGCACCATTCAGACGAATGATGGTTGCATATAGGGAACTATAATTTTTCGGCCCCCGCGAACACCCTTAGCTTCCGCGTCGTGCTGGCGACCCCCTCGCCGGAGCCCTGTCCCGCGAGGCCGAAAGTGACTGACCGCATCCCTCCCCGTCCCTCCACCCGGCGCAGCGGCCTGCGCGCCGCCTGCCTCGCCGGCCTGTCGCTGACCGCGATGATGCTGGCGCTGTCACAGGCTGCCGCCGTGGATGCGAGCTGGACGGCGGGCGACGGGGAACTCTTCGACGGCACCAACTGGACCGGCGGAACGGTGCCGGACGGCACGGGAACCTTCGACACGCCGGGCACCCGCAACATCACCGCGACCGTGTCGTCCGGAACCTCCCTCACCATCGGCGCGCTGCAGTTCAACGGGGGCACGACCACGACCCTCACACTCGGCAGCCAGGCCGATTCGTTCCTCGCCATCAATGGCGCGGGGATCAGCAGGGCAGTCGGCGCCCAGCTGACCCTCAATCTCCTCGATGGCGGCACGCGGCTCCTGCTGACCAACAATGCCATCCTCCACAATGCCATCGTCAACATGTCGGGACAGATGGGGCTCTCGAACACCGCGAGCATCACCAGTTCGGTGCTCCAGTTCACCAGCTCCGGGCTTCTGGAAATGTCCGATTCCAGCAGCGCCGGCACGGCGGCGATGTCGGTCAATGGCGGCTACGTGGCGTTCATGGGGCAGTCGACCGCGGGCGGCTCGACGATCAACCTGTTCAATGGCGCCACCCTCGAGTTCCGCAACGACTCCACGGCCGGCAACTCGGTCATCACCGCGACGTCCAGCGGTCGGGTGAACTTCAGCGACGGCGCGACGGGCGGCACAGCCTTCGTCGCAATCAATGCCGGCGGGTTCATGGACATCCGGTCGATCTCGGCGATGGGACTGGTGCTGGACCAGCTCGTCGCCAACGGCCAGGTGGATATCGGTTCGAAGAACCTGACGGTCGGCTCGCTCGCCGGTGACGGCCGCATCATCCTTGCCGGCCCGGGAGACCCGACCCCCACCGTCACAGTCGGCAGCAGCAATATGTCGACGGTCTTCGGCGGCGACTTCCTCGGCGCCAGTCTGATCCTGACGAAGGTGGGCACAGGTACCCTCACACTCACCCGCAACAATCCGGCGAATACCACCTTCAACGTCGATGCCGGAACGCTTGCCTTCGGCCTCGGCGCCTTCGGCACAAGTTCGAGCCGCATGAACGTCGCCTCCGGCGCGACCTTCAGCATGGCCGGAGCCGGGGTGGACATCCGCCTCGGCACGCTGACGGGCCTCGGCAATGTCCTGCTCGGCAACCGAACGCTGACGCTCGGCTATACCAGCCCGATCAACGCAGTGTTCGGCGGCGTCATTTCCGGTACCGGCGGTCTGGCGCTGGCCGAGAACGGCACGGTCGCCTTGACCGGCGCCAATACCTATAGCGGCACCACGACGATCGGGCACAGCTCCGCAAGCCTCGCCTTGCAGGGCGCGGGCAGCATCGCGCAGTCGGATCTGGTCAACCTGACGGCTGCCGGCGCGTCCTTCTCCATCGCAGGCACGACGGCCGGGGCCTCGATCCGCAGCCTTGCCGGGGTGGCCGGCTCCAGCGTCGATCTGGGCGCCCGCACATTGACCATCACCGACGGGTGGTCCGCCTATGCCGGGGCCATCACCGGATCGGGCGGCCTGCGCCTGACGGGCGGGTCAACAGGTCTCACCGGAACAAGCTCCTACACCGGCGCCACGACCGTCGACGGCGGCAACCTCCTGGTCCTTGGCTCCATCGCCTCGTCCAGCGGCGTGACGGTCAATTCCGGCGCCATGCTGTTCGGGACCGGCACCGTGGGCGCGCTGACCGTCAACTCCGGCGGCACGGTGATGCCCGGCACGGGCGGACCCGGCACACTGACCGTAGCCGGCAATCTCACCCTGCAGGCCGGCAGCACGGCCGAGTTCCGGGTCACGCCCTCGGAAAGCGCCCAGATCAACGTGCAGGGTTCGGCCAGCCTCGCCGGCGGCGCCCGCATCATCCCGATCGGCGTCGGATTCTCGTTCGGCACCAGCTATTCGCTGCTGCAGACGACCGGCGGGATCACCGGCACATTCGACCCTGTCATGATCGACGGCAGCTTCGGCGACGCGATTACCACCGAGCTCATCTATTCGCCGCTCGGCGTCTCGCTCATGCTGAGCGGCAACGCGCTCGCCCCGCTCCTGCCGGTCGCGACCTCGGTCAATGCGCGCAACGTGGCGACGGCGCTCGATACGGCGGCCACGGACGGCGCCGACATGTCGCCGTTCATGGGCCTCTACATGCAGAGCCCGGCCGCCATGCCGCAGGCTCTCGGCAGCCTTGCCGGCGAGACCGCCACGGCAACGCAGCAGGCCGCATTCAACAGCACCGGCACGTTCCTGAACATGATGCTCGACCCGATGACCGGCGCGCGCGGCGCGACCGCCATGTCGGCCAGCCCCTCGCTCGTCCAGATGGCCGATCCGCCGGCAGGTCCGCGCAATGTCACGGTCGATGCCGGCTGGAGCATCTGGACCAAGGCCTTCGCCCAATCCGGCGCGACCAACGGCGATGCCGGATTCGGCTCGGCCGACACGCGCCACGGGCTCTTCGGCGTGGCCGCCGGTGCCGACCGTCGGCTCTCCCCCAACACGGTGGTCGGCTTCGCGGTCGCCGGCGGCGGCACCTCGTTCGGCCTCGGTCAGGCGCGCGGCTCCGGCACCGGCGACATGTTCCAGGCGGGCCTTTACGGATCGACGCGCCTCGGCGAGGGCTATGCCTCGGCAGCCCTTGCGTATGGCTGGAACAGCTTCCGCGTCACGCGCGACGTCGCTATCGGGGGACCGGCAGAGACCTATGACTCGCGCGTCACCGCGCATACGTTCGGCGGACGGCTGGAGACCGGCTGGCGCATCGGCAGCACTGCCCACGGCCTGACCCCCTATGCCGCCGTCGAGGCCATCGCCTATTCGGCGCCCGCCTATGCAGAAACCTTCGTGGCGCCGACCACCGGCGCCTTCGCGCTGGCCTATGCGGCGCGCAGCACGGCCTCGATCCGGACCGAGCTCGGCGTGCGCGCGGACAGCCGGTGGGCGCTGTCGCCGACCACCACCATGCTGGTCTTCGGGCGGCTCGCCTGGGCCTATCAGGCGCGGCCCGACCGCTTGATCGATGCCCAGTTCCTGGGTCTCGCCAATGCAGGCTTCACGGTCTTCGGCGCCCGCCCCTCGCTCCATACCGCGTTGGCCTCGATCGGTGCCGAGGCCCAGATCGGGCGGGGCACGCGGCTGTCGTCGTCGATCGATGCGGAACTCGGCAGCCGCCATCGCTCGATCCGGGCGAGCCTCGGCCTCAGGCACAGCTGGTAGGGGTGGGGGCTGGAGCGGGTAGCGGGAATCGAACCCGCGTATTCAGCTTGGAAGGCTGCTGCTCTACCATTGAGCTATACCCGCGCGCCGGGGGCGAGTGACCATATTTGGCCGCCGCGATCAAGTGGCGGCTGCGCATCTGCCCTGCCCCAGCCCGTCTTGCCGCATTTTCCGGCGGGGGCTTGAGTGAAGAAGCTCCCGTGCCGGCTGGCGCGTAGCCGGATTCGCCGGTCGGCGGAGCTTTCACGGGTGCCATGTCCGAACTCCCCCGCCCCGCCCCTGTCGGGCGCCTCACCACCGCCGGCCTGTTCCGCATCGCCGCCCCGCTGTCGGTGACGCAGATGGTCGGCTGGGGCACCACGTTCTGGCTGCCGTCCATGCTGGTCGGCCCGGTCGGGCGGGAAATCGGTCTGGTGCCCGAGATCGTCTTCGCCGCGGTCACCGTCATGCTGCTGGTCAGTGCGGTGGTCGCCCCCTCGATCGGCCGGCTGCTGGACCGCAGCGGTGCGCGCTGGCCGATGGTGGCCGGCTCGCTGATCTTCGCACTGGCGCTGGTGGTGCTGTCGCAGGCGGTCGGCACATCGAGCTACCTTGCCGCCTGGGTTCTGGTGGGTATCGGGACACCTCTCGCTTTGTCTCAGGCGGCGGCGGCCGCCATGGTGCAGCGCGCGGGCGCGGGCGCGCGTCAGGCCATCGGCATGCTCATGCTCGTCGGCGGACTGTCATCGACCGTGTTCTGGCCGCTGGCCGCCTGGCTCGATGCCAGTGTGGGGTGGCGGGGCGCATGCCTGGTCTTTGCCGCCATTCACATCCTGGTCTGCCTGCCGATCCACCTGATCGCGCTGGCCCGCCCGTCGCGCGTCGAGTCGACGGTCGACGAGGTCATTCCGTCCGTTCCAGAACCTCCGGCCCTGACGGCGGCGGAGCGCCGCCACGCCTTCATCCTGATGGCCAGCGCCTTCTCGCTGACCGGCTTCGTCTCCTGGGGCCTGCCGCTGCAGATCGTCGAGATCCTCAAGGGCTACGGCCATTCGGTCGCCTTCGCCATTTTCGCCGGCACACTGATGGGGCCGGCCCAGGTCATCGCCCGGCTCGGGGAAATGATCTTCGGCCGCCGCCTCGGCATCCTCATGGTCGGCGTCATCTCGGCGGCCCTCATGCCGCTGGCCGTCATGCTGCCGGTGCTCGGGCCGCAGTCGCCGGTGCTCGCCTGCGCCTTCGTCATCGGCTACGGCCTTGCGGCCGGCGCCATGACCATCGTGCGGGCGGTGGCGCCGCTGGCCCTGTTCGGTGCCGCAACCTTTGCCACCATGAGCGGATGGCTGGCCGTGCCGCAGAGCATCGCCTTCGCCATCGCGCCGATGGTCTTCGCCGCCGTGATGCGCCACTGGGGCTCGACGGCCACGCTGGTGGTCGCCTTCGGCGCGGCGCTCTGCGCGCTGGCCAGCGCCATCATGCTCGAGCGCCACTACCGCGGCCGCGCCGCGGTCTGACCCGATCCATGCTAGGGTTTCGCCACGGCGCCGCGTTGACGATAGTTACAGACGCAACTATATCGCCGTGAGGAGGACGCGCCATGACCCTGCAATATGTCACCGGATTCGTGCCAACCGACGGCCGTGGCGGGGGAACCCTCCAGTACATGTCGGGCTTCGGCAATTCCTTCGAGACCGAGGCCCTGCCGGGCGCGCTTCCCATCGGCCGCAACTCGCCGCAGAAGTGCAATTACGGGCTCTATGCCGAACAGCTGTCCGGCTCGCCCTTCACGGCGCCGCAGGCGACCAACCAGCGCTCCTGGCTCTACCGCATCCACCCTTCGGTGAAACATTCCGGCCGGTTCCGGAAGGTCGACCGCGGCTTCCTGCGCACCGCGCCCGACGCGCGCAACGAGAGCCAGCTGCCCATCGACCAGTTGCGCTGGGACCCCACCCCGATCCCGACCGCGCCGACCACCTTCGTCAACGGACTGAGGACCATCACCACCGCCGGCGACAGCGACACGCAGGTCGGCATGGCCGCGCATGTGCTGGTGGTCAACCAGTCGATGACCAGCGAATACGTGTTCAATGCCGACGGCGAATTCCTGATCGTCGCGCAGGAAAGCCGCCTGCGCTTCTGCACCGAGTTCGGCATCATTGAGATCGAGCCGGGCGAGATCTGCGTCATCCCGCGCGGCATCGTGTTCAAGGTCGAGCTGGTTGACGGCCCGGCCCGCGCCTATGTCTGCGAGAACTATGGCGGGGCCTTCACACTGCCCGACCGGGGCCCGATCGGTGCCAATTGCCTGGCCAATTCGCGCGACTTCCTGACCCCCGTCGCGGCCTATGAGGACCGCGAGGAGCCGTCCACGATCTATGCGAAATGGGGCGGCGAGCTCTATGCAGCCAGCATCGGCCAGTCGCCGCTGGATGTCGTCGCCTGGCACGGCAACTACTACCCCTACAAATATGACCTCCGGCACTTCTCGCCGGTCGGCCCGATCCTGTTCGACCATGCCGACCCGTCGATCTTCACGGTGATGACGGCTCCGTCCGAGACCCCCGGCACCGCCAATGTCGACTTCGTCATCTTCCCCGAGCGCTGGATGGTCGGCGAGAACACGTTCCGGCCGCCCTGGTATCATCGCAACCTGATGAGCGAGTTCATGGGCCTGGTGTTCGGCGTCTATGATGCCAAGCCCGAGGGCTTCGTGCCCGGCGGCATGAGCCTGCACAATTGCATGATGCCGCACGGACCGGATGCGCCGGCCTTCGAACACGCCAGCAATGTCGAGCTGAAGCCGGTCAAGCTCACCGGCACGATGGCCTTCATGTTCGAGACGCGCTTTCCCCAGCGCCTGACCAGATATGCCAGCGAGTTGCCGACGCTCCAGCCGAATTACACCGATTGCTGGGTCGGGCTGAAGAAGCACTTCGACCCGTCGCGGAAGGAGCCGAGATAGGCGAATGGTGAGTGCCGAATGGTGAGTGCCGAATGGTGAGTGGCGAATTGCGAACGGGGGTCACGATGACCTCCTCTCTCCGCTTCGCCGCTCACGACTGGCCATTCGCTACCCGCCAATCGCTACTCGCCCCGTTCAGCTGACCACGGGCAGGTCGACCACGTCGTAGGCATGGACGATGGAGCGCTTGAGCACCGGGTCGGCCAGTTCCATCTCGAAGCGTGCGGCGGGCCGGATGCCACCGATGGCCCCCAGCGTGCCGCCGAACATCAGCGTGCCGGGGGGAAGGCCGGTGGTGCCGGCCCACCGGCCGATGAGGTCCTCGGGCGGGCGCAGGGCGGCAAGCGACCCTTCCTGGTAGAGCACCCGCTCGCCGCCGATCACGGCATGGGAGCGCAGCACCAGTTCGTCCCAGTGCGGAGCCACCTCGTCATGGCGCCAGAGCACCGTGCCGACCGGCTTGGCGCACATCTGCTTGGACAGCGCGATGCCATAGGTCTCCGCCTTGCGGTCGGTGTGGTCGGAGCCGACCGTCACCCACAGCCCGTCGGCCAGAGAGACGATCACCGGCTCGATCTCGCCGGAACTGTCCGGCCCGAGGACCTCGACGCGCTGGGCCTGCGTCACCAGCGACGCCGCGCCCCGGTAGAACACCGGCACCGAGGAGGGCGGCGGCACGCCGATGGCCTGAAGCTCGTGGATGTGGTGCCGGATCGCCGCCTCGTCGCGGCCGGCCCAGCCGGCGATGACCAGCGTTTCGATTGCCGTCGCGATGGTGTCGGTGCGATCGCCGGCGTGGCGGGTAAAGGTCAGCATGGCGGTGAGGCCTCCTGACGCACACCGATAGCCTGCCGACAAGCAACGCGCCACGGCCTGACCGCAGCCCGCATGGCTGCCCTCCCCGTCAATCTTAATGCTAGCAGGCGGTTGCCGCTTCGGCAGGCTTGGGGTTTGATCCGGCCAAAGCGATGAAGGAAACAGCCATGCAGCCGATGAACCCGGGAATTACCAAGGCCGGAACGGGGATCGACGGGATCGTCTGGAACATTCTCGGCCAGACCTATGTGCCCAAGCAGGTCAGCGAGAGCTCCATGTCCTGGCACGCCACCTTCCCGCCCGGCACCTTCGTGCCGCCGCACATCCATCCGACCCAGGACGAGTTCATCTACATGCTGGAGGGCCGGTTCGATCTCATGCTGGAGGGCAAGGAGTTCGTTGCCACCGCCGGCGACCTGATCCGCCTTCCGATGGGCCAGTCGCACGGCATCTTCAACAAGACCGACCAGACGGTGAAGTGCTTCTTCTGGGTCGCCCCGACGCGCCGGCTGTACGACCTGTTCTGGGGCATTCATTCGCTGGCCGAGCAGACGCCGGATGCGGTGGTGGCGCTCGCTGCCAAGCACGAGGTGGTGTTCCTGCCGCCGCCGCCCGATGCATGATCGTTCCTAAATGGGATTTTGGTCCTTGACAACGTGACGATGGTTTGGTAGATTCCCGCTATGTTCGGTCAGTGCGCCTGAGCCGAGGCGGCTGTCCGATGACGGGGTGACGCGTCGGGCTCGCAGGGCCCCTTCGCTTCCTCAGCGGGCCGGCCGCGCCTGCGACCAGGTGACCAGCGCGACGCCGGCCACCACCACGAGAGCGCCGGACCAGGTGGCCAGCGGATAGCGTTCGCCCAGCACGAGAGTGCCGGCGATGAGGCCCACCGCCGCCGCGGCATAGCCGATCTGGCTGAGATAGACCGGTCCGCCGACCTGCTGCAGGCGGAAGAACATGGCAAGGTTCGCGCCGGTCAACAGGATCTGGGCGCCGATCAGGACGGGCACGGCGAGCACGCCGCCAAGGCCGGACAGCCCCTCCCCGCCGGCAAAGACCGCGGCGAACAGCAGCCCGGTGGCCGTGAGATTGATGGCCGAGGCCAGCGCCAGCGGATCGGCACCGGGTGGCCATTTCTGCGAACGGTAAACATTCCCCGCGGCAAGGCAGACGGGGATCGCAAGGCCGAGCAGAACCCAGAGCAGGGAAGCGTCCGACCCGCCTCCATCGCCGCGGAAGGCGATGATGACCAGCACGCCGGCAAGCCCCACCGCGATGCCGACGGCGCCGAGCAGGGCCGGCAGGCGCCGGGCGACCAGCGAGGCAATCGTCAGCGTCAGGATCGGCGACAGCGCGAACATGACGGCGGTCAGGCCGGCGCCGATCTTCGGGATCACCACGAAGACGATCAGGTTCGGCACCACGAACGAGACGAGTGCGGCGACCAGATAATAGACGCCGTGACGGCCGGACGGCGGGCGGCCCTGCGCCAGGGCGCCGATGGTGAGCAGGACGCTGGCCCCGAGCGTCGAGAGAAAGACCCAGGAGGCCGGCTGCACGCCAGCGGCGGCCGCCAGCTTCTGCAGCGGGAAGGTCGCGCCGAGGCAGATGCCGCAGCCGAGAAGGAGAAGGGCTGCCTCGCGCATGCGGCCGGAGATCATCGTGCAGGTCCGTGGAGCGGGGCGGCGAGGCGACGCTCACGCCGCTTTGCGGTTGACCTTCTCCTGCGAGAAGCCCGCCGTCGAGGCATAGCCGCGCACGATGGCCTTGCGCTCCTCGAAGGGAAGCACCGTGTCGATATCGGTGAAGCCGTCCGGCGCCCTCGCCTCCACCGCGTCGATGACGCCCTCCGGCCCGCCGCGGCGATTCATGCGGACGATCTCGGCGGTCATCGGCAGGCGCTCGCGCTCATAGGCCGACAGCGCCTGGACCGGGTGCTCGGCCGCCACCAGCAGGTCGGCGAGGCAGCGGGCATCGAGGATCGCCTGCGAGGCCCCGTTCGAGCCGACCGGATACATGGGATGGGCGGCATCCCCGAGCAGGGTCACGCGGCCGTGGCTCCAGCGCGGCAGCGGATCGCGGTCGCACATCGGATATTCCCAGAATTCCGGCGTCGCCTCGATCATGCGCTGGGCATCGAGATAGGGGATCGAGAAGCGCTTCAGCCAGGGCATGATGTCCTCGAAGCGGCCGGGCCGCGACCAGTCCTCGCGGCGCGGCGGGGCGGCATTGGCCTCGCCGATCTTCGCCGCGATCGCCCAGTTGGTCAGCTTGCGGCCGGGCGCGAAGCCCTCCGCGATCGGGTAGATCACGAGCTTGGCGCTCATGCCGCCGGCGATCACCATGGAGCGGCCGGTGAGGAAGTCCGGCCAGTCCAGCGCCCCGCGCCAGAGCATGATGCCGTTCCAGGCCGGCGGCCCCTCGTGAGGAAACAGCTTTGCCCTGACGGTGGAATGGATGCCGTCGGCGCCGATCAGCACGTCGCCGGTTGCGGTGCGCACATGCCGGCCCTCACGGTCGAAGAACCAGGCGGTGACGCCGCTCTCGTCCTCGCGCCATGCGCCCAGCCGGTGGCCGGTGAAGATGTGGCTCTCGCCGAGGCGGGCGCGCGCGGCCTGGTGGATCACCGTCTGCAGCCGGCCGCGATGGATGGAGAATTGCGGCACGTCGAAGCCGGCCTCCAGCCCACGCGGCTCGCGCCAGATCTCCTGGCCGAAGCGGTTGGTGTAGATGAGTTCGTGGGTGCGGATGGCGACGTCGTCGAGGCGCTTGAGCAGGCCGAGGCCCGCGAGTTCCCGGATGGCATGCGGCAGGGTGTTGATGCCCACCCCCAGTTCGCGGATCTCGGAGGCCTGCTCGAACACGTCGCAGGCAATTCCGCGCTCGTGGAGCATGAGGGCGGTGGTCAGTCCCCCGACGCCGCCGCCGACGATGATGGCCTTCATGGAATACTCCCCGACGCGAAGGCAAAAACGCTGATGGCAGCATGGCTTGTCATGCCCGGAGAGGCAAGCCGCGGCGCTCCATCCTGAGCACAACATGACACGGAAATTCAGCGGGGGTTCAGCGAGTTGGGCCGAGGGTTAAGGCGGTGCCGGGACAACCGCCGGCGCGGCTCGCCTCGCCGAGCCGGCCGGATACACCTCCAGCCTTCGGGGAGACGGCAATGAGCCTGACGATACGACATCTTGGACTGGCCTTCGGGGCGCTGGCGCTTGGCGCCATGGCCCTCACGCCGCTGCCTGCACGGGCAGCCTCCGT
>NZ_JBHYDR010000022.1:0-11051 GCF_051860605.1 Phreatobacter sp.
CCGCGAGGGTCGCATCGTCCGTCTCCATGGTCGACGGACTCTACCCAAATCTGGAGGAGGTTCAGGGTCTCAGGTCAGCCGGCCTAAGCTAGCTGCTCCCATTACTTTTTTCTGGACGCTTGGACGTTTGGACGCTCTGCATTTTGGCAGCGACTAAGTTATTGAAATTCATAGAGCATACTCCGCTCTCCCTCACGTCCATAAACGGCGGGCACGTCGGATCTCGGCTGGACGTTGCGCGTTTTCACCGCTGGGCCGCTGTAGACTGCGGCTACCGAGAGCAGCAAAACGGGTTAACCGAAACGTCAATCGGGACTTTCGACCGCCAACCGACAAGGGGAACGGCACTGCGTACCCATGCTGTGAGGGGTCGAATTGGTGTTCCACAAATGCGAACTTCGGCGTCACAAATCCCGAATGATCACCCTCACGCCCGAGCCCCAGCCCCTTTTAGGCTGCTAGCGGCGCCAATGGCTCCCCAACTGATCGCGCGACCCAGCTGGAACCCATGAAGCGGTTTGCAGTGCGATGCGTCAAGGTAGGGACATTTGGGTGTTCGTCGGCTTTTGGGCCCAGAGCGGACCTTCTGAATGTCCGCAAATGGTTGGCACCAGTCCCGACGGACTCGCCAATATCGATACTGCCGTGTTGATGTTCAGTCGGCGGAGCACAATGACGGTGGCCGTCGCTTTCTATGCTCGGATCATGCGATCGGCAGGAGGATGGAGGAGCCTCCACGGTGATGATGGTAGCGTTGACGGTTCTCGGAGGTGTCGGCCTCTTCCTGCTCGGGATGTCGCTGATGACCGACGGCCTGAAGATCGCGGCGGGCACGGCCCTAAGGGACATTCTGGCTGCCGGCACGAGAACCCGGCTGCGGGGATTGGCCTCCGGCATCGTCCTGACGGGCATCGTCCAGTCTTCCAGCGCCGTGACCGTCGCGGCCATCGGCTTCGTCAATGCCGGCCTGATGACGCTCGCCCAGGCAGCCTGGGTGATCTTCGGAACCAATGTCGGCACCACCATGACAGGATGGCTGGTGGCCGTCATCGGCATCAAGTTTGACGTCGGCGCCCTGTCCCTGCCGTTCATCGGCCTCGGCATGCTGGTGTCGCTGTTTGGGCGCGCCAGACCGCGCATTGCCGGAACAGGCCAGGCCCTGGCGGGTTTCGGCGCCTTTTTCCTTGGCGTCGGCGTGCTTCGCGATGCGTTTGCCGGGCTGGTGCCGGCCATCGCTGGACTTCAGCTCGGAGAGACCGGATTCCTTGGAACGGTCGCCTTTCTGGGGATGGGCATGCTGCTGACCGTCCTCACTCAATCGTCAAGCGCCGCCCTCGCCGTGGCCCTGACGGCGAGTGCCGGCGGCGGACTGCCGCTGCATCTGGCCGCCGTCTTCATTGTCGGCGCCAATGTCGGCACCACATCGACGGCCCTGGTCGTCGCGTCGGGGGCTACGCCGGCGGCGAAGAGGGTGGCGGCGGCCCACATCGCCTTCAACCTCGTCACAGGGGTCGTAGCCCTCTTGTTTTTGTCCCTTCTCGTGCCGCTGGCGGCCAACCTTGCGCGCATGCTCGATCCGGCCGCCGGCGACGTGATGACGCTCACCATCTTTCACACGCTGTTCAACCTTCTCGGCGTGGTCCTCATGTGGCCGCTGGCGCCCTCGCTGATGCCCCGCCTCGAGCGGATGTTCGTCAGTATCGAGGAAGAGATCGGCCGCCCCCGTCACCTGGACATGACCCTCGTCGAGACGCCGGTGCTCGCGGCCCGCGCCCTGATCCTGGAACTCGAGCGCATGATGGCCATGAGCTTCGACCTTGCTCGCCAGTCCATCCTCGCCGGGGCCGGCCACCGCCCCGACAGGGCGCGAGAACATGGCGTGCTGCGCCTCGGCCGCGCCATCCGGAGCTTCATCACCCGGCTGCAGCGCACGCCACTGGGAGGCGATGCCATCGCCACCCTGATCGACGTGATCCGCGCGATCCAGCATCTGGAAGAGATGGCGGTGGAGGCCAGTCGCGTAGCCGAGGACGCCGTCCCGGTCCGGCCTCCGGAATGGCACAGCCTGTATCAGGCTGTCGCGGCTGCCCTGACGATGCCCGCCGCGGACGAACCCGATGATGTTTCGCGCCTCGACACCCTCGGCCAGGAGGTCGAAGGTGCCTATGAGCGGTTGAAAAGCCACCTGCTGAACGCGGCAGCCGCGGGGCGGGACAGCCTGGAGGCCACGGAGGCTGCGCTTCAGCGGGCGCGCCGGGTGCGCCGAATCGCCCAGTCGGCGCTGAAGGCGGACCGTCGCATCGGACGCTGGCGCCCGGATCCGGCAACGCCCTCCTTGCAGGCGGGCGAGCCGTAACTCCGCCTGGGCATGGCCGCTCAGAAGCTGCCGAAGACCGTTCCCAGGGCGATCACGGCGACCAGTGCGATGGCGGGGATGAGCACCGCAACCACCGCGATGTCCCAGTAAGCCTCGCGATGCGTCAGGCCGCAGATGGTCAGCAGGGTGACGACCGCGCCATTGTGCGGAAGCGCGTCGAGGCTACCGGTGGCCAGGCTGGTGACCCGGTGCATAAGGTCCGGCGATACGCCTGCCGCCAGTCCCATCTCCCGGTATGTGTCACCGAGGCTCGCCAGTGCGATGCTCATACCTCCCGACGCCGAGCCGGTGAGGCCGGCCAGCAGGCTGGTCCCGAGCGCCAGCGAGATCAGGGGGTTGCCGCTGCCGATAGCCAGCACCCCATCGCGGACCCATGAGAAAGCCTCCAGGGACGCGATGACCGCGCCGAACCCGACAAGGCTCGCCGTGTTGAAAATCGGCTTCAGAGAATCGACCGCACCGGCATCGAGTGTCTCGCCGAGTGTCTCTCCCAGACTCTGCCGATGGAGGACGACGAGCAGCAGGCACGACAGGACGAGTGCCGCGATGATCGACCAGAGCCCGCGGACCGCCGCGATGTCGGTGGAACCGTATTTCGGCAGGGCGAGATAGGAGGCGTCCAGCATCGGGATCAGCCAGAAGGCGAAGGCGACATTCAGCGCGAGGACGCTCGCGAGGGGCAGCACCGCCAGGAGCAGCGAGGGTCGTGCAGCCCTGTTCCCCCCATCCGGGTCCGATCCCAGCGCGGCCTCCGGTCCACGGTCGAGACTGCGCGCCCGATGCTCCAGCCAGAGCCAGCCGAGGCCGAACATGATGAGGCTGGCGATGATGCCGAGCCCGGGAGCGGCGAAAGCCGTTGTCTGGAAATAGGGCATCGGGATGGCGTTCTGGATGGCCGGCGTCCCGGGCAGGGCCGTCATCGTGAAGGTGAACGCTCCAAGGGCAATGGCGGCGGGAATGAGGACCCGCGGCAGACGGGCATCGGCGAACAGGGCCGAGGCGATGGGCCAGACCGCGAAGGCCACGACAAACAGCGAGACGCCGCCATAGGTCAGTAGCGCGCAGGACATTACCACCGCCAGGATGGCGTGTCGCGACCCGAGGCCGGCCCTCAAGGCATCGGCGAGAACTCCTGCGCTGCCGCTGGCCTCCATCAGCTTGCCGAAAACGGCGCCCAGCAGAAAGAGCGGGAAATAAAGAATGATGAAGCGTCCGGTTGCCGGCATGAAGACCTGGGTGAAGGTCGCAAGAACCGGTCCACCTTCGGCGACGAGAACCGCCAGGACAGCAAGGGCCGGCGCACTCAGGAGCAGGCTGGCGCCGCGATAGGTCAGGACGACCAGTGCGCCGAGCGCGGCGAGCATGACGATGATCCCGCTCATCGCCTGCGGCCTCGCCGGCAGGATATCGCGCCAGGGCCGGCGGAGGCGGGATCGACCTTCAAAGCCATGCGAGAGACCGCAGGAGAATGAGAACGATCGTGGCAGGCACCACGACCCTGAGGAGCCACCACCAGACCCATCCGACCCGCGTGCTGCCGAGATCGGCGTCTGCGAGCGCCGTGGCCGTGGCCAGGCGCCATCCGACGAAGACTGCGCATGCCAGTCCGCACAGCGGCAGCAGGATGTTGGAGGTCGCCTGATCGACCAGGTCCAGCAGAGGCAGGCCGCCGATCTTCCAGCGTTCCAGCACGCCGTAGCTCAGCGCCGAGGGCAGCCCCGCCAGAAAGACGGCGAGGGTCACGATGGTGACCGCGCGCGATCTCGACCGTCTGGTGCGGTGGACCACGACGGACACTGGAACCTCGAGCAGAGAAATCATCGATGTCAGCGCCGCAGCCGCCAGCAGAAGGAAGAAGACGAGGCCGATGACGGAGCCGCCCGGCATCTGGGTGAAGACCTGTGGCAGCGTGATGAAGGCGAGCCTCGGTCCCGCAGCCGGGTCGCCTCCGAAGGCGAAGACCGCAGGAAAGATCGCAAGTCCCGCCAGGATGGCGAAGAGCGTGTCGCCGGCCGCAACCGCCACCGCCGCACGCGGGATGCTGGTGCGCCGGTCGAGATAGCTGCCATAGGTGATGAAGACCGCCATGCCGACGCCGAGTGAAAAGAAGGCCTGGCCGAGTGCGTTGAGATAGACCGCCGGGCGGGAAAAGGCGTTCCAGTCCGGGGCCAGAATGAACGCCACGCCACGCGTGCCGCCCGGCAGCGTCACCGAGAAGGCGGCCAGCAGCACCACGATCATCGCCAGAGCGGGCATCAGCCATCGATTGATCCGCTCGATGCCGCCCTTGATTCCCGCGCTGACCACGAGACCCGCCGCCGCCAGCATCGCCGCCTGCCAGAGGATCGGCTCGAAGGCATGGCTGATGAAGGCCTCGAAATAAGCGCCGAAGCCTGTGCCGCTCGAGCGCCAGAGCCCTCCCGTCGCAGCTCCGAAGACATAGCGCAGCGCCCAGCCGGCGATCACGGCGTAATAGCTCAGGATGAGGCCCGCTGCGATCACGCCGAGCCAGCCGGCATAGCGCCAGACGGAGGACTCGTGGCCCTTCTCGAAGGCGGCGATCGCATCGGAGCCAGCCCTGCGACCAAGCGTCAGTTCGGCGATCATCAGCGGCAGGCCGATGACCAGGACGAAACCGAGATAGATGAGGAGAAAGGCCGCGCCCCCGTTCTCGCCAGTGACATAGGCGAAGCGCCAGATGTTGCCGAGCCCGACCGCTGCACCGATCGTGGCGATGACAAAACCGGCACTTGATCCCCACTGTTCCCTCATCGGCGTCTCAATTCCAGTGTCCTCTACGTTGCAGCAAGCGGAGGCGGCAGGGTCGTCGCCGCTAAAGGGCGGATCATGGGGCGTGCGCGCGTCCGGGTTCGGCCCGTCCGCCGCCGAAGAGGATCAGCCCGAGCATCAGCCAAAAGACCGTAGCCAATCCGGTGAACATCAGCACAGGCCATGGCCCGAAGGCGGCGATCAGGGGCATGGCAGCGGCGGTGAACAGGCCACCGCCGACGATCGGCTCGAACAACAATTGCTTGGCGCCGAAGCTGGCGAGCGCCGGACTTCTGTTTCCGGGATCGCTCATCGACAGCAGCATCAGCCCGGTAGCCGTCATTCCAAGGCTCTGTCCGAGATCGGCGATGGCGCGCTCGAACCACCATTCCCGCATGAGGAGAGGCGCCAGCAGCGCAAAGCAGGCGACGGTCCAGACAATGCCGGCCGTCGCCAGCAACACGAAAGGCACGAAGTGCGTCCCGATGGCGGCGAGCGACAGGGTGGCGACAGCGCAAAGGATCAGCAGATCGAGGGCGAGCCCCTTGAGCGCACGAACCATCCGGCGATTGATCAGCGCCTGATGCCCGAAGGCGGTCATGACCTGCTGGACGATGACCCCGCCGATCATGGCAAAAGGAAAGAGCGGCATGTGGCCGAGGACCCCGGGCGCCGGGGGCGGCACGACCGACTGTTCCGCTAGGGTCAGCGTCCGCAGGATGAGCCACCCGAGCCCGATTGACAGGGCAATGAAGACGGCGGCCATCGACAGCGGCGCGATGGCGTCGTCGAGCGGCCGTACGGGCCGCATCGTCTCTTCCTGCAAAGGGGCGGGGTCCGAAGCGGCGAGCGCACCGGACGGATCGATGATACCGCGCCGTGCCGCCCAGTTGATCAGCGCCACCCCGATGAGAACGGCGGCAACGACCCCGACGGTGGCAAGACCGAGAGCCAAGTCCCGCCCCTCAGGAAAACCAACGGCCTCGAAGGTTGCGGCCAGACCCGACGCGGTGCCATGCCCCCCCTCGAAACCGATCTCGATCAGAGCGCCCGCCACGGGCGGCAACCCAAAAACCGGGGTCAGGATGGACATGGCGAGGACCATGCCGACCACATACTGGCCCCAGGCCAGAGTCTGGCCGAATGCGACCTGCGGCCCGGCGATGCGCCAGATCTCCGCCGGACCCGGAATGCGCTCGCCGAGGAACAGGGCGGCGAAGACGACGGAGATGGCAAGGCCGGGGATCTGCGCCATCGCGGCTCTCGCCTCGCCCGCGATGAGGCCCGCGGCGAGCGCGTGACCATCCCCCGCGACAACGGTTGCGATCTTGCCCAACACGTCGGGACCGAGCATGAGTCCGACGAGGCCGCCGATCAGCGTGGCTGGCAGAAAAAGCCGGGCCAGCCAGGACGAGGTGAGCCGCAGGAAGACGCCGGTCGCCAGCAGGAGCATCGCGATCGTCAGCGCCGCAATGATCGCGGTCATCGTCGTGTCCTTCCTTGGCGGGCGGCGGTCCGCCCGCCGGCGGCGGTGCGGTTGATCACGACCTCATTGCGCGACGATCTGGTCGGCCGGCGGAACGACGAGGACATCGATCGTCGCCGACCGCAGTACGGCCTCCGTCACGCTCCCCAGCAAGAACCGGGATAGGCCGGACTGGCCGCGCGTGCCAATGACGATGAGGTCGGCCCCGATTGTTGCCGCCGCCTGGAGGACGGCGGTCGCCGTCGTTCCCTCCGCCGCCCGCGCGATGCAATGTCGTGGAACCAGCGGCAGTGTGCCTGCAAAAGCGCGCAGTTCGTCGGCAGCGGCGGCTTCGCGTGATCCAATATGGTGCTTGATCTGTTCAAGCGGCGTCGGCGCGCGGATCATCAGCGCCAGCTCCGGAATATCGATTGCATAGAAGAGGGACACCACGGCGCCGGCGGCCAGGCGGAGCCGGGCCATGACGCCCACGGCCTCCGCCGAGTGGGTCGACAGATCAGATGCAGCCAGAACCTGCCTGTAGGGGCCGCCGGGCATGCCGTTGGCCATCAGGACCGGGACCGGGCTGTGGCGGATGACCCGCTCGGCAGTGGTGCCAACGAAGGCGTCGCGCAGGATCTGGCGTCGATGGGGGCCGATCACCAGCAGGTTCGCCTGCATCTTTCCTGCCGCCGCCACGATGCCTGCGAAGGGGTCCTCCAGGGTCACCCGATAGTCACAGGCGAGGCCGTCGATATCGCGGATCGTTCGCGAGAGCTCCGCGAGAGCTTTCTCCGCCGCCTCCCGATCGAGCGATACGAGATAGTCTGGCCGGTCGCCGTCGACGACGTGCAGGAGCGAGATCGAAGCTCCCGTTTCATGTGCGAGCAACGATGCCCGGCGGATTGCGCGATCGGATCGCGTCGAAAAATCGGTCGCTACCAGGATCCGTTTCATGAGGCCTCCAACACGGAAGTCAGGGTCGACAGCGGAAAGCACAAAGTAGTTGATGTTCATCTCGCATCAATTGACATGCATCAATCGTATAAGTAGAAAAACCCTGAGAGATATTCTATTTGTACCACACGTATTGGAGTATATATATGATATCTATTTGAATTACGATGGAAACTCTCGGCTTGATTTCAAGTGTACGACGAAAATATCGCTCTGATATGCATCATGTATACTGACGGAAAATCAGATTGTTTGACGGCCCTCCGTGTCGATTTCGGGGATGTCCGTGCGCCCCGCCTCCTGACCTCCGCACAGCAGTTCGACGGCACGGTCGGCGGCGTCCTGGAACGGCTCAAGAACGATATCCGCGCCGGCAGCCAGAAGGGTACTCGCTTCGCTGGCGGCATGGGATGCCACTGCGATGCGGCCCTGAAATCCAGCCGACCGCGTCAACTGGAGAATCGTGGCATTCGTATTTTCCTGGCTCAAGCCGGTCACGTGCTGGGGAACCGTCGAGACGATCCAGCCGACCTGCTGGAGAGGCATGTCCGCGAGGAATTCCGGGTCCGTCGCATCGCCAAAATGCGCGTCCAGACCCAGTTTTCGCCAACGGCGGACCGCGAGCGGGTTGAAATCGACGCCCATGACCTTCACGCCGCGCTTCTGAAGGCGCAGCCCGATGGCAGTGCCGAACCGTCCGAGGCCGAAGAGGATCACCTCGGCGGGCAGCCGTGACCGGGCGGGGGCCTCCTCGCGGGTCTCTCGCGGAGCGCCCTTTCGCTCAAAGAGGCCGAGCAGCGGTTCACACACCGCGTAGAGCTGGTGAGAATAGGTGATCATGTAGGTCGAGGCGGCGATCGTCACCAGGCCGACCAGCGTGACGAGCCCCAGGGCATCCTTCGACACATGCCCCAAGCTTACCCCCATGGCCATGAAGATCAGCGAGAATTCGCTGATCTGCGCCACCGTGAGACCGGCGAGGAAACCGGTTCGCTTGCGGTAGCCCATCGCTCCCATGATGGCGAGGACGACAAGCGGATTGCCGATCAGCACGAACAGGGACAACACGACGGCGGCTGTGACATGGGCGCCGAGCAGTGACAGGTCGAGCGTGGCGCCCAGCGCGATGAAGAAGAACAGCAGGAGAAAATCGCGCAGCGGCGCAAGCCGCGCCGCAATCGTCTCGCGATAGGGCGTCGATGCGAGCGAAATCCCCGCCATCAGACCCCCGACTTCCTTCCCAAGCCCGGCCAGATCACCGAGAGCGGCGAACATCGTCGCCTGCGCGATCGCGAAGACCACCAGAAGCTCCGGTGAGCGGGCCAGCCGTTCAGTCAGGGGCGTGGCGATGTAGCGGACGAAGATGACGACCAGGCCGACCATGGCCAGACCTGAGGCCAGCACCACGGGGACCGATCCGCCACCATGCCCGTCGGCCTGCGATCCGATGCCGATCGCGGACAGCGCGATCATGGCGAGGACGACCACGAGGTCCTGGACGATCAGGAAGCCGAGCGCGATCTGGCCGTGAAGGGAATCGATCTCTCGCTTGTCCGAGAGAAGTTTGACGATGATGATGGTCGACGAGAACGTCAGCGCGACAGCCACATAGAGGCTGGTCAGGTGATCGAGCCCCAGGGCCAAGCCGATCAGGTATCCGAAGATCGATGTGAAGGCGACCTGACCGAGCCCGGTCATCAGCGAAACCGCGCCGAGCGAACGGATCAACTTCACGTCGAGCTTGATGCCGACGAGAAATAGCAGGACGGCGATCCCGAGTTTGGCGAGAAGGTCGATCTGGGCGTTGGAGCGGACGACGTCCAGCGCCGATGGACCGGCGATAAGGCCGACCGCCAGGAAACTGACGATCAGCGGTTGACGGATCAGGATGCCCAGAAGTCCGATCGCGGCCGCCATCCCGAGCAGCAACGCCACCTCGGCGAAGGGGGCAAGCGTGGGCAAAGACATCGCAACTCCATGGGCGAGGTTGGGGTACCTCGCTGATCGGGGCAACAACCTCTCATCGCACCGGCGCGATAAGACATCGACTGGCGGTCGGCCACGCGGACTCAGCTGGACCAGCGACTGCGGAACTGATCGGTGAAGCGATGATCAGTGGGACATGAGCACGGGTACAATCAGTGCCGCCAGAACTCCCTTCGTCGCGCCGCCCATGACGAAGTCCCTGAGCCGCGAGTGACCGTATCCCCCCATCACCATCGCTCCGGCCCCGACCTCAAGGGATGCCTCCTGCAGGGCAAGTGACACGGGACGACTTCCCACCGGGACGACATGGTGCCGAGCTTGCAGGCCTCTGCGGGACAGGCTGTCCACGAGTTGATCCCCGATGCCGATCTCCAGAGGTTTCTCGTCCCCAGCGGTCATGACCGTGATCTTGGTTACCCCCGGAAGGGTACCCCGAGCATCGGCGAGGGCGCGGGCGGCGACGCGGCTGCCGTCCCAGGCAATAGCAACATGGTCGATCTCGGCCGCCACATGGCTTTGTGGCACCAGCAGCACCGGACGCCCCGAGCCGAATATGACGGCTTCCGCCACCTCCCGGGCCGTGAGGTTGTGCTCGGCCCAAGGAATAATCGCAAGATCACGATAACGCGCCTCGGCCGCAGCTCCCGCCGTAGCTTCGGTCGGGGCGGCAACGCGGGTCTCCAGACTGACACCGAGGCCGAGGTTCAGCGCTCCCTGCCGCACCGCGGCCGACAGGGCTGCGGCGTGCTCGCGGCTATCTTTCTCGACCTTCTGGATCATATCCGACACCCTGATGATCATGTTGCCGAAGGTGGATGCGGCACGAGGAAGATCCACGGCAAAGACGGTCACGTCGACATCCGCTCCGATCGCGCCGGCCATCCCTACAGCAACGTCAGCGGCATGAATGGAAGTAGCGTCGGGATAGGTCAGCAAAGGCACATAACCGATCATCTTCATCACAGAAAACCCTCTAAGCCATAACTACGAGTGCAAGTTTGGCAAATTGATTCATGGTGATATTGATCTGGAACAACCGGAGCCCGCGGCATTTCATCGCAATTTCCCCTGACGTTGACCCCAGTTTTATCCAGCCTTGAGTTCCTCCCGGCGGTTGGTTTGGCCCTCTCGGGCGGGTTGAGCGGCGTGGGCAGACGCGGAGCTATTCACGTAGCGTAGCGTCTGATCCCGCCGCGGGTGGAACGTCGCCGCGAAGTCGATCGGCGTCTGCCATCCGAGCTTCGAGTGCGGCCTGGTGGTGTTGTAGTCGAGCTGCCACCGCAAGAGCGCGGCTCTGGCCTGGGCCAGGCCGGAGAAGAGCGTCTCGTTCAACAGTTCATCCCGCAGGCGGCCGTTGAAGTGAACCGCCCCTAGATTCCTGGACGTCTTCTCCCCTAATTTTTGAGGCGAGGAGGCCCCGATGGGCAAAGCGAACTTCACCGCGGGCTTCAAGCGCGACGCAGTCCTTCAGATCACGGAGCGTGGCTATCCTGTTGC
>NZ_JBHYDR010000023.1:0-4910 GCF_051860605.1 Phreatobacter sp.
TGGCCCGCGACCGGCGGGCGGCCGGGCGTGCCGGGCTGACCGGCCGGGGGCTGAGCGACCGACGCCGGCGGCTGACCGGGGCGCTGCGGCTGGCCCGCGGCCGGCGGCTGACCGGGACGCTGCTGGCCGAAAGCGGGGCGGCCCGGCGCGCCGGGCTGACCGGCCGGGGGCTGAGCGACCGACGGACGCCCGCCCTGCGGCTGGGCCTGGACGGGGGGGCGCGCGCCTTGCGGCTGGGCCTGGACCGGGGGGCGCGCGCCCTGCGGCGCGGTGGGGGCGCGGGGTTGGGTGACAACCGGCGGACGCGGCTGGGTGGGCGCAGTGACGGCGGGTGCGCGCTGCTGGGCGGGAGGCGGCGCCGGCCGGGCCTGCGCAGGAGGGGCGGCCGGTCGGGTCTGGCCGGGCGCGGCGCCCTGGGGGCGCTGGCCCGCGGGCTGTCCGGGCCGCCGGGGAGCATTGGGGTCGGGTGCCTGCGCCAGTTGGACCTGCGCCATCAGCACCGGCATGTCGCCCGCCGGGGATCGCGCCTCGGCGAAGCCGCCTGCCGCCATCCACGGCAGGACAGTTCCCGCCAGCAGTGTCGCCTTCATCCTGGTCATCGTCGTCTCCCGGAAAGCTTTGCCCCGCATTGGAGCCCTTCGCACCAGATAGCTAGGGCATCCGGCAAAGGCGGCACAATCAGGACCACTGCGCGGGGAGAAGGCGGCAATTGCCTGAACAACAGCCGAAGCCGCCGTTCAGGCGCCGCATCACAGCTGCCGGCGCATCAGCTTGGCGATCACGCCGACGATGCCCTCGCGGAACAGCAGCACGCAGATGACGAAGATCACGCCCTGCACCACGGTCACCCAGGCACCGAGCCCGGCAAGGAAGTTCTGCATCGAGATGATGACGGCCGCGCCGACGATTGGCCCGAACACCGTGCCCATGCCGCCGACCAGCGTCATCAGCACGACCTCGCCGGACATCGACCAGTGGACGTCGGTGAGCGAGGCAAGCTGCACCGCCACCGACTTGGTGGCACCGGCAAGGCCCGCCAGCGTCGCCGACAGCACGAAGACGGCCAGCTTGTACTGGCTCGTGCGGTAGCCGAGCGAGATGGCGCGGGGTTCGTTGTCGCGGATCGCCTTCAGCACCTGTCCGAAGGGCGAGTGGATGATGCGGTAGATCAGCAGGATGCCGGCCATGAAGATGACCGCGATCAGGTAATAGACAGAGAGATCGTCGCTGATCGGCAGGATGCCGAAGAGCGCGTTGCGCGGCACGGCCTGGATGCCATCCTCGCCGCCGGTGAACTTCGGCGTCTGGAGCGAGAAGAAATAGACCATCTGGGCGAGCGCCAGCGTGATCATGGCGAAATAGATGCCCTGCCGACGGATCGCGAGCGCGCCGAAGGCAAGACCCAGAACGCCGCCCGACAGCGTGCCGAGCAGGATGCAGAGCTCGGCCGACAGGCCCCAATGTTTGGCAACATAGGCCGAGACATAGGCCGCAAGGCCGAAATAGGCGGCATGGCCGAACGAAAGCAGCCCGCCATAACCAAGCATGAGGTTGAAGGCACAGGCGAACAGCGCGAAGCAGAGAACCTTCATCAGGAAGAACGGGTAGCCGATCACCGGAACGAAGGGCAGGAAGGCCAGCAGCACGGCCAGGCCGATGAAGATCGAGCGGTGCAGCGCGGCATTCGACTTTTCGGCCACAACCGGATCGAGGGCCGGCTCGGCGGAGCGGATCGTGGAATCGGCCATCAGGCGGTCCTCCCGAACAGGCCGGCCGGCTTCACCAGCAGAACGATGGCCATGATGATGAAGATCACGGTCGCCGACGCCTCCGGATAGAAGACCTTGGTCAGTCCCTCGACGATGCCGAGGCCGAACCCGGTGACGATGGCCCCCATGATCGAGCCCATGCCGCCGATGACCACCACCGCGAAGACGACGATGATGAGGTCGGCACCCATGTTCGGATTGACCGAGTAGATCGGGGCGGCCAGCACGCCGGCAAAGGCGGCAAGCCCGACGCCGAAGCCATACGTGACAGTGATCAGCAGCGGCACGTTGATGCCGAAGGCCTGGGTCAGGGTCGGGTTCTCGGTGGCGGCACGCAGATAGGCGCCAAGCCGGGTCTTCTCGATGATGAACCAGGTGGCAAGGCAGACGACCAGCGAGGCCACCACCACCCAGCCGCGATAGTTGGGCAGGAACATGAACCCGAGGTTCCGGCCGCCGCGCAGTTCGTCCGGGATCTGGTAGGGCAGGCCCGACGAGCCGAAGTAATTGCGGAACAGGCCCTGGATGATCAGCGCGAGGCCGAACGTCAACAGCAGCCCGTAGAGATGGTCGAGGTGATAGAGCCTTTGCAGGAATATTCGTTCGATGATCACCCCGCTCACGCCGGCGACCACGGGCGCCAGGACCAGGGCCCACCAATAGCCGAGCCCGAGCCAGTTGAGCAGCATCCACGCGATGAACGCGCCCATCATGTACTGGGCGCCGTGGGTGAAATTGATGATGTTCAGCATGCCGAAGATCACCGCCAGCCCGAGGCTGAGGATGGCGTAGAACGAGCCGTTGATCAGCCCCAACAGGAGCTGTCCGAAAAGGGCCTGGGGCGGAATGCCTAAGAGCTCGAACATGGACTGCGGATCCCGGAGAGAAGCGGGGCGCCGACCTGCGGCGCCCCGGATGCTGGTCGGATCAGGAACGGACGAGCGGGCAGGCGTTGGCGCTGAGCGGCCGGAACGCCTCCTCGGCCGGCAGGGTCGCCAGCAGCTTGTAATAGTCCCACGGGCCCTTGGACTCGGAGGGCTTCTTCACCTCGAACAGATAGGCTGGGTGAAGCTTGCGGCCGTCCGCCCGGATCGTGCCCTTGCCGAACAGCGGGTCATCGGTCTCGTTGCCCTTCATCCAGGCCATGACCTGCGCCGGGTCCTTGGACTTCGTCGCCGCGATCGCCTTGAGGTAGTGCAGCGTCGCGCCATAGACGCCAGCCTGCACCATGGTGGGCATGTTGCCGG
Source organism: Phreatobacter sp. (assembly GCF_051860605.1). Lineage (GTDB taxonomy): Bacteria > Pseudomonadota > Alphaproteobacteria > Rhizobiales > Phreatobacteraceae > Phreatobacter. Next base: position 3,017 of record NZ_JBHYDR010000023.1, read on the forward strand.
CGCGCTGCGGAGCGAAGCGCCGCGACCAAGCGCGGGTGCTGTCGTTGAGATCCCAGTAGAAGGTCTCGGTCAGCACCAGGCCCTGCGCGGTCTGCAGGCCGAGGGCATGCACGTCCATGACGAAGACGAGCAGCCCGGCGAGCTTCTGGCCGCCTGCGGTGATGCCGAACTCGGCCGCCTGCTTGATCGAGTTCACCGTGTCGCCGCCGGCATTGGCGAGGCCGATGACCTTGGCGCGCGAGGCCTGGGCCTGCAGCAGGAACGAGGAGAAGTCCGTGCCCGGGAAAGGCGTGCGCACGGTGCCGAGGACGCGCCCGCCCTGACGCTGCACGACCGCCATCGTGTCGCGCTCCAGAGCATGGCCGAAGGCATAGTCGGCGGTCAGGAAGAACCAGGTGTCGCCGCCCGCCTTCACCATGGCGCCGCCCGTGCCCTGCGACAGCATGTAGGTGTCATAGGTCCAGTGGACGGTGTTCGGCGAGCACTGGGCCCCCGTCAGGTCCGAGGTCGCTGCGCCGGAATTGAGATGGATCTTGTTCTTCTCGCGGGTGATCTGGTTGACGGCCAGGGCCACCGAGGAGGTCGGAACGTCGGCGATCGCATCGACGGCGTCATTGTCGTACCACTGACGGGCGATGTTGGCGCCCACATCCGGCTTGTTCTGGTGGTCGGCCGAGACGATCTGGACGTTGAGGCCCTTGGCGGCCGCGCCGAAATCTTCCACCGCCATGCGGGCGGCGATGGCCGAACCCTCACCGGTGAGGTCGGCATAGAGGCCGGAACGGTCGTTCAGCACGCCGATCTTGACGTTGATAGGCTGCTGGGCCTGTGCCATCGAGCGGACGCTGAAGGCAGATGCGGTCGCGGCAGCGCCGGCCATCACGTGGCGGCGGTTCAGTTTGAAGCTGGTCATGGTGTCTCCTCCAGATACAGGGGCGTCTGATTTTCTTGTTGTTGGGCAGCTCACACACCCAGATGGGCGTGCAGCTTGTCGATATTCTGATCGAGTTCGGCATTGGGGATCATATCGACCACCCGGCCCTGCTCGACGAGATAGTGACGGTCGGCGACCGTCTGGGCGAAGCGGAAGTTCTGCTCCACAAGGATGATCGTGAAGCCTTCACGCTTCAGCCGGGCGATGGTTCGCCCGATCTGCTCGATGATGACCGGCGCGAGGCCTTCGGTCGGCTCGTCGAGCAAAAGGAAGTTCGCACCCGTCCGCAGGATGCGGGCGATCGACAGCATCTGCTGCTCGCCACCCGACAGCTTGGTGCCCTGACTGGACAGGCGCTCCTTGATATTGGGGAACAGCTCGAAGATCTGGTCCACCGACAGGCCGCCGTCCCGCACCTTGGGCGGCAGCATCAGGTTTTCCTCGACCGACAGCGAGGAGAAGATGCCGCGCTCCTCCGGAACATAGCCGATGCCGAGCTTGGCGATGTCCCGCGACACCATCGAGATGGTCTCGCGGCCCTGAAAGACGACCGCGCCGGTGCGCTTGCCGATGATGCCGATGATCGATTTGAGCGTGGTCGTCTTGCCGGCGCCGTTGCGCCCGAGGAGGGTGACGACCTCGCCCTGCCCCACCTCGAAATTGATGCCGTGCAGCACATGGCTCTCGCCATACCAGGCGTGCAGGTCCTTCACCTGCAGCATGGCGGCGCCGGTGGCACGCGGACGATCCATCTCCATGGTCTCAGCCATGCCCCACCCCGCCGATATAGGCCTCAATGACCCGCGGGTCCTTCGACACCGTGGCATAGTCGCCCTCGGCCAGCACCCGGCCGCGCGCCAGAACCGTGATCGTATCCGACAGCGAGGCGACCACCGAGAGATTGTGCTCGACCATTAGGATCGTGCGGTTGGCCGACACCGACCGGATCAGTTCGGCAAT
>NZ_JBHYDR010000024.1:0-2584 GCF_051860605.1 Phreatobacter sp.
GGAGGCTTTGGCGTCGCACCTTCAGTCCGAACCGTCGCGCCAGGCACGGCGGAGCGGGCGGGGCGGAACGCTGTCGTCTCCCTCTCCGCGAAGCGGGGAGGGTAAGGGTTGGGCCTGTCGGGCGTACCCCCCTCACAATCCCCTGCGCCCGCGGGCGACGGCACGGGCGACGAGCGCCGTCACCTCCGCCTCCGAGCGGCGGAAGCTGGCCGCGTCGGTGGCGGTGACGTTGAACACGACGGGCGCGGCCCGGCGACCGCCCTCCCCGGCCGCAACGCCCAGCCGTCCGTCGGCGGTGCGGGCCAGCGGCATCACCGCCTCGGCGCCCCGCTCGCCCATCAGGCCGGTGCGGCCGTCGGGCATAGGGAAATAGGCCGGTGCGGCGATCACCCCGCCGCGGGCGAAGGGCGTCAGGCCGGACATCAGGCCGGCCTCGGTGCTCACCCCCTGTCCGAGGCCGCGGAAGCCCATCAAAAGGTCGCTGAACGAGCCCATCAGGCCGTCCGTGACCGGTTTCATGGCGGCGCGCAGCGCCAGCGCCGAGAGCTGCTGGGCAAGGCTGCGCATCACGTCGCCGAGGTCCTGGCCGCGCACCACGGCATTGGAAAAGGCGCGCGTGAGCGAGGTGCCGAAGCCACGCGCCAGCCGGTCGGCATCGCCCATCTCGCGGCGAAAGGCGCTGGTATCGGCGGTGACCGCGACGGTGAGGGTATCGACGGGGGTCATGGCATGCTCCTCATGAAGGCTTCCGGGTTGCGGCGATGTCGGGATAGGCGGCCATCAGCCGGTCGAGGCTCGTGCGCCCGGCGGGCGGCGTCAGGCGGCCGAAACGGCCGTCGAGCGCTGCCGCCAGTTCGCGCGGCGTTGCCCGCCAGAATGACTCCGGCGACCAGCCGAGGACGCCGAGGGCAAGGCGCAGCACGGCCTCCCAGGGGAAGGGCTGCGGCGCCCGCGCAGACTGCCCGGTCAGGCTGCGAAAGGGCCGGCGGGCGCTCCCGCGGGCTGGCGTTCGGCCACCTCGGCTGAGCCGAAGCTTGCGGTCAGCAGTTCCGACACGATGCGGGCATAGGCGCCCGCCCCGCCCTCCACGGCGAGCGCTGCCGCCTCGGCATCGCTGATGGTCTCGCCCGCCCCGCGCAGGCCGGCGCCGATGATTGCGGCCAGGTCGCGGGCGGCCAGACGGCCGGAGGCGAAGCGGTCGGCGAGTTCGACGAGGTCGGCGGCTTCGAAATGGGCCTCCAGTTCGGCGAGGCTCGCAAGGGTCAGCACCAGCCGGCGGGACCGGCCGCCGAGGTCGGCGGCGATCTCGCCGCGATGGCGATTGGGCATCTGTCCTGTGGTCAAGGGAGCCTCCGTCAGGCTGCGGCGAAGGTCAGGGCGCCGGCGCTTTCCAGCGCCATGTCCCAGGTCACCTCGCCATTGTGGTTGCCGGCAAATTCCAGCGCCGTGATCTGGAAGGCGCCCTCGACCGTGCCGAAATCCGGCACGATCACCTGGAAGCCGCGCACCGCACCGTCGAAGAACACCTGGCGCATCAGCGCGTCGGAGGCCTCGTCCCGGAAGATGCCCGAGCCGGACACCGCGGCGCGCTTGACGCCGGTGCCGCCGAGCAGTTCGCGCCAGCGGCCGGCACTCTCGGCATGGGTGACGTCCACCGTCTCGGCATTGAAGCGCAGCTGGCGCGAGCGCAGTCCCGCGACGGTGACGAAACTGTCGCCGTCGGCGATCTTGACGAGCAGGTCCTTGCCTTTCTGGGCAGCCATGGGTCTCTCCGGTGCTGGGAAATGGGGTCTGGGAGGCGGATGGTGGGCCTGCCTGCATCGCGTCCTGTGCGTCCTTCGAGGCTCGCTGTCGCTCGCACCTCAGGATGAGGAGGGTTGTTGCTGGCATCAGGGGCGTGGGCAGCCTTGACCGTTGAGGGCCCTGGCAGCCTCGGTGCCTTCCGCTGCTCCTCCTCATCCTGAGGTACGAGCGCAAAGCGCGAGCCTCGAAGGACGCACAGACCGGAATGCAGGGCCGAAAGTGCCGGCTTGAGAGCGGCCGGCGCGGCGTCCGCTCCGTCACGGTCGCGCCAGGCACGACGCGCCGGACAGGGGCGGGCCGCGGTGGTCTCCCTCTCCGCGCAGCGGCGAGGGTGAGGGTGAGGGTGGGGCGATCGACGGGCTCAGGCCGAGCGGATCGTCACGCCGGCTCGGTCACCGCGCGGAAGCGGACGAGGCCGTGCCAGGTGCGCCCATCGGCCTCGCGGCGGATGTCGGCGGTGGCAAAGCGCAGGTTGACGAGGCGGTGGCCGGCAGGATCCAGCGGCACCTCCTCAAGCGCGGCGATGATCTCGCCGGCAATCAGGTGGGCCTCGGCCTGTCCGCCCTGCCGCGACCAGACATGCAGGGTGAGGCTGTGCTCCTGGCCGGTCGACGATCCCGTCGACCAGTCCGACACCTGCGCGTCGCCGAGCGTCACATAGGGAAACTCGGCCGCACGCGGCGCCTCGTCGAAGATCTTCGCGCCGCCGAGAACCGCGGCCAGCGGCGCATGGCCGGCAAGGCCCTGATGCAGGCTCTGCCGCAGGGCAAGGGTCGCGACA
>NZ_JBHYDR010000025.1:0-1124 GCF_051860605.1 Phreatobacter sp.
ACGCCTCGTTGGCAGAGACAGCGATGGCCGCATAACTTACGACAACCTGCCTCCGGCAAAACCGGGGCGGTTCAATCTCTGGCCCCTGATCAAGCGAGATTAGCGCTTCAGAGATCGCGGTCCAGCGGCAACTAAGGAGAGCGACGGCAAGACGCCGGAGCCAGATTAGCGCTTCAGAGATCGCGGTCCAGCGGCAACTGCACAATGATGTTGCCCATCTGGACCACGCAGATTAGCGCTTCAGAGATCGCGGTCCAGCGGCAACAACGAGCGGGTTTGGGAGGACACGTCCTGCAGATTAGCGCTTCAGAGATCGCGGCCCAGCGGCAACGGCGCCGCGCGGGCGCAATTTGATGAGGGGAGATTAGCGCTTCAGAGATCGCGGTCCAGCGGCAACCCGTCACCCAGTCGGCCGACTGGCCGGTGTAGATTAGCGCTTCAGAGATCGCGGTCCAGCGGCAACGAACCTGTTCCGCGAGCGTTCCGCAGCGCCAGATTAGCGCTTCAGAGATCGCGGTCCAGCGGCAACGAGCAGGAGCGCATGGCGCGCGAGCTGGAGAGATTAGCGCTTCAGAGATCGCGGTCCAGCGGCAACTTGTCAACTTGGCCGGTGCTCGATGCCCGGTAGATTAGCGCTTCAGAGATCGCGGTCCAGCGGCAACGAAGTGGCGTGACGGGTCATGGAACGACGGAGATTAGCGCTTCAGAGATCGCGGTCCAGCGGCAACTGCGGCGCTGTGGTGGCGTTGCGCGTCAGAAGATTAGCGCTTCAGAGATCGCGGTCCAGCGGCAACATGGCTGGGCATATGCCACGCAGGTCCCGCAGATTAGCGCTTCAGAGATCGCGGTCCAGCGGCAACGACGGAAGAGATCGGCGGCCAGGTCCGGCCAGATTAGCGCTTCAGAGATCGCGGTCCAGCGGCAACACTGTGCCCACTATCGAAGACCGTCACGTCAGATTAGCGCTTCAGAGATCGCGGTCCAGCGGCAACTGGCCGTAGTGGTCGGCGGTGGGCACGAAAAGATTAGCGCTTCAGAGATCGCGGTCTGAACCGCCCCGGGTCTGCCGGAGGCTCCAACTTCCAAGTAGGATGGAGCCATGACGAGCAAGACGACGAACAAGT
>NZ_JBHYDR010000026.1:0-753 GCF_051860605.1 Phreatobacter sp.
GGCCGTGATCATGGACGTTCAGCGCGGCGGCCCCTCGACGGGCATGCCGACGCGCACGCAGCAGTCCGACATCCTGCTCGCGGCTTATGCCTCGCACGGCGACACCAAGCATGTCCTGCTCTTCCCGGAGGGTCCGGCGGAGGCCTTCGAGTTCAGCGCCCTCTCCTTTGATCTCGCCGACCGGCTGCAGACGCCGGTCCTGCTCATGCTCGATCTCGACATCGGCATGAACCATCGGCTCTGCGCGCCGCTGCGCTGGGACGACGACCGGGTCTACGACCGCGGCAAGGTGATGACCGCAGCCGATCTCGACGCCGGCAAGGACTTCGGACGCTATCTCGACGTCGACGGCGACGGCATTCCCTACCGCACCTACCCTGGCACCCATCCGCGCAAGGGCTCCTTCTTCACCCGCGGCACGACCCGGGACCGCTATGCACGCTATACTGAGGAGGGCGGCCCCTATGTCGACAACATGGAACGGCTGTTGAAGAAGTTCGAGACCGCAAAGGATCTTGTTCCCGGCCCCGTGGTCACCCTGGCCAGCACCCCCTCGCGCTACGGGGTGATCTATTTCGGCTCGACGTCGCCCGCCATGGAGGAGGCGGCCGATCTGCTGGAGGCCGATGGCCATGCGCTCGACCGGATGCGGGTCAGGGCGTTTCCCTTCAACCGCGATGTCGACGCTTTCCTGCGCGCACACGACGTGGTGTTCGTGGTCGAGCAGAACCGCGATGCCCAGCTTCGCACCCT
>NZ_JBHYDR010000027.1:0-731 GCF_051860605.1 Phreatobacter sp.
TTTCCTCGGGCACGATCAGCATCGGCGACCGGGTCGTCAACCGGATCGATCCGGCCGACCGTGACATCGCCATGGTGTTCCAGAACTACGCGCTCTATCCGCATATGAGCGTCTACAACAACCTCGCCTATGGCCTCAGGAATCGCGGCGTGCCCAAGGACGAGATCGACCGGCGCGTCAAGGAAGCCGCCCGCATCCTCGAGATCGGCGCCTTCCTCGAGCGCAAGCCCAAAGCCCTCTCCGGTGGCCAGCGCCAGCGCGTTGCCATGGGCCGCGCCATCGTGCGCGAGCCCGCCGCCTTCCTCTTCGACGAGCCGCTCTCCAACCTCGATGCCAAGCTGCGCGTGCAGATGCGCGTCGAGATCAAGCGCCTGCAGAAGAGCCTCGGCACCACCTCGGTCTATGTCACCCATGACCAGCTCGAGGCCATGACGCTGGCCGACCGGCTCGTCGTGCTCAATGGCGGCGCCATCGAGCAGATCGGCGATCCGATCTCGGTCTATGAACAGCCCGCCTCCACCTTCGTCGCCTCCTTCATCGGCTCGCCGGCCATGAACCTGATCCCGGTCAGCCTGCGCGACGGCCGCGCCACCCTCGACAGCGAAACGGCAGCAGGGGGCACCGGCCTTACCGGGCCCGACCTTGCCAATGGAGCTGGCTATACGCTGGGCGTGCGGCCCGAGCACTTCGTGCCGGCAAGCGAGCGGCCCGCCGGTCCCGGCGACCTCAGC
>NZ_JBHYDR010000028.1:0-719 GCF_051860605.1 Phreatobacter sp.
CCATCAAGAACTGTGCAATTTCCCCATCCTCGATCGGTGACCGGCGATCTTCCAACGCTGAAACCCGCGCGGGATCAACGTCGAGAGCGACGACATCGTGATTCTGCGCAAGCAGAACTGCATTCGAGAGACCTACGTATCCCAGACCGACGACGGCAATCTTCATGTCATTCTTCCAGCAGCAATATGCAGATTGTGGTGCTGTGACCCCGGTTTGCCATCCGGTTGACGCCAGAGTCCTTGGCTGAGATTGGCGCAGTCGCGCCAGTGGAGCAACGGGCGATCGGCAGGTTCCGGTCCCATTCTTTGGACCGCCGGAAGGTGGAGTTTCCGGGCCTTTTGATCCGAGACCGATCTCTGGACCGCCCGAGGGCGGAGTTTCCGGGCCCTGTGATCCGAGACCGATCTCTGGACCGCCCGAGGGTGGAGTTTCCGGGCCTTATGATCCGAGACCGATCGTTGGACCGCCCGAGGGTGGAGTTTCCGGGCCTTGGTCGCGGTAGCGGGCTGGGAGCGCCACCGGGATTTTGCAGAGAGATCGGAGGCTTGTTGCCGATGGCCCCGTGCGGCCGATGTTCGTTGTAGTATCTGCACCAAGCCTCCAACTTTTCCGCGACGTCCGCAAGTGTAAGGAACCAATGGGTGACCTGAGACCCTCTTCTCCTCCGGCCTGAGGGAGAGTCCTGGGTTTCGTTTATGGCCTTAGGCGGCCTGTCGTT
>NZ_JBHYDR010000029.1:0-617 GCF_051860605.1 Phreatobacter sp.
GTCCCTATCTGCCGTGGGCGTCGAGATTTGAGAGGAGTTGCCAATAGTACGAGATGACCGGGGTGAACATACCTCTGGTGCACCTGTCGTGGCGCCAGCCGCGCAGCAGGGTAGCTATGTATGGACGGGATAACCGCTGAAAGCATCTAAGCGGGAAGCCTCCCTCAAGATAAGATCTCATCGAGTCGTGGAAGACCACCACGTTGATAGGCCGGGTGTGTAAGTGCAGTAATGCATTCAGCTAACCGGTCCTAATTACTCTGGTCGCGCCTGAAGATCCCACCATCAACGACATCACTGTTACAGCACGCAAGTGTCTGGCATCGTTCAAATCCCCCTGTTTGCCGGCTTCATGGCTTGGTGGTCATAGCGCCTGTGACCCACCCGATCCCATCCCGAACTCGGCCGTGAAACCAGGCAGCGCCAATGGTACTTTCGCTCAAGCGATGGAAGAGTAGGACGCCGCCAGGCCTTGCAGCCGGCAATCAGCAGGAAATATCCATTCACAACTCTCCGATCACGCCAAGGCGCCCCACCGGGCGCCTTTGCGCGTCTGAGGGATTTAAGGTTTGTCGCGGGGTGGAGCAGCCCGGTAGCTCGTCAGGCTCATAACCTGA
>NZ_JBHYDR010000030.1:0-607 GCF_051860605.1 Phreatobacter sp.
CAGGTGCTCTGTCCGATGAACCGCGGCGGAGCCGGCGCGCGGGCGCTCAATCTGGCGCTGCAGGAGGCGTTGAACCCGGAGCCGGCGCAGAAGGTGGAGCGCTTCGGCTGGCGCTTCGCTCCCGGCGACAAGGTGATGCAGATCGACAACGACTACGAGAAGGAGGTCTACAACGGCGATCTCGGCCGCGTGGTCGCGATCGACGAGGAGCTGGGCGAGGTGGTGGTACGGTTCGACGATCGCGAGGTGAACTACGGCTTCGGCGAGCTCGACTCGCTGGTGCCAGCCTTCGCGACCACGATCCACAAGAGCCAGGGCTCGGAGTACCCGGCGGTGGTGATCCCGGTGGTGACGCAGCACTACCCGATGCTGCAGCGGAACCTGCTCTACACCGGGGTGACGCGCGGCAAGCGGCTCGTGGTGCTGGTCGGCCAGCGCCGCGCGATCGCGATCGCGGTGCGTGGCGCGGTGTCGCGCCGGCGCTGGTCCCGGCTTGCGATCTGGCTGCGGGAGGTGACGCGCGCATAAACCGCGGCGCTCTCACCCTCGCGACCTACCCGTTCGACGATGTGCGGATTGGCTGCGAGGCCTGCGGACGGGAGGGCCG
>NZ_JBHYDR010000031.1:0-235 GCF_051860605.1 Phreatobacter sp.
GCAGTCGATCAGCACCAGCCCGGGCGGGGCGGCGGCGAGGGCGTCGCGCAGCCGGTACTCGCGGCGGGTGAGCGCGACGAGCTCGATCTCGGCGCCGGCGAGGTCCTGGTCGGAGGGGAGGAGGGAGAGGTTAGGGACAGCGGTGGGGCGGATCAGCTCGGCGAGGCGGCGGCCCTCGATCAGCATGGCGTAGGTGCCCGCGCCGCGCTCGCCCCGGGCGAGGCCGAGGCCGGTC
>NZ_JBHYDR010000031.1:245-601 GCF_051860605.1 Phreatobacter sp.
CGAGGCGTTGCCCTGGGGGTCGAGGTCGATCAGGAGGACGGGCTGGCCGGTGGCGGCGACGGCCGTGGCGAGGTTCACCGCCGTGGTGGTCTTGCCGACGCCGCCCTTCTGGTTGGCGAGCGCAATGATGCGGGGCCGGGCGGCGGCGGGCGAGGCGTCAGGGGCTGCGTCGGGCACGCGCGACCTCGGTGAGACGGAGGATGGTGGCGGCAGGGTCGGTGCGGCTCGGGAACCGCTCGACGCGCATTGTCCAGAGGGGGGCGGCGGCGGTCAATTCGGCCTCCGCCGTGGCGCCCTTCGGCAGCAGCGCGGCGCCGCCGGGGGCGAGGTGGCGGGCGACCAGGGGCAGGAGGTCG
>NZ_JBHYDR010000032.1:0-579 GCF_051860605.1 Phreatobacter sp.
CCACCTCGGCCCTGTCGTTTGCCTCGCAGGGCGACCAGCAGGTCCTGCAGTTCCTGCGCTGATATCGCAGACGAACCAGAAAAGACCTCCAACACCTCGAAGGGCGGCCCGCGGGCCGCCCTTTTTTCGTCTGTCCGGGACACTGGCGGCGGTCACCGGGCGTTAGGGAAAACGGCGCGTTGCCGGACATGGTGAATCATCGATTGTCGTATGCGTTTTTTTAACGATGTCGGGCGCAGGATCACTTCGCCTTCGAGGATCTGAAGGCCCTCCCAGGATGTGGAGGCGTATCGACCATCCCCTCAGGAGCAGGGGTCCCTAGGAGAGGGCAAGTTTCATGTCTGACATCACCATCTCGCGCGGCGTGCGCTCGAACCTGCTCGCACTGCAGAACATCGCGTCCAACCGCGAAGTCATTCAGGGCCGCCTCGCTACCGGCAAGAAGGTCAACTCGGCTCTCGACAATCCGACGAACTTCTTCACCGCCTCCGCGCTCAACTCGCGTGCCAACGACCTCAGCTCCCTGCTGGACTCCATGTCCAACGGCATCAAGACGCTGGAGGCGGCTGACAACGGCCT
>NZ_JBHYDR010000033.1:0-575 GCF_051860605.1 Phreatobacter sp.
ATCGATATAAACGGCCCTGAATGACCGTTATAGCGCCACCCGTGAACTTGCGGCCGCTGAGGGAAATCAGCCGAAGTAAATCTCACGATTGATTAACAGGGGAAACTTGCCGCGCTTCCAGCCAGGCGCGCGACGCCGTCAAGTGGTGCGGCCGATCTGCCTGACAGATCTGCAAATTAAGGTGGTTGCGGGGGCTGGATTTGAACCAACGACCTTCAGGTTATGAGCCTGACGAGCTACCGGGCTGCTCCACCCCGCGCCAGGGTGTTGGCGGGATTTCCGCCGGATTGTCTCGCCTTGGATCCGGTTGGTCCTGGCGTTCTGCGGCCTTGCGGCCGGGGTCTGCTTGGCCGGAGCGGTGGTTGATCCGGCGTATTCGGGTGCGGATCGCCGCCTGGGCGTCTTGCGGCGCGGCTGCGTGGAGAATGGCATGCCGCGCGGCTTCAAAGGCTACGGGCCGTCTCCGGTGCTTCGGAGGGTCGGCCCTGGCTTCCGGCAAGGGCCGGATCATCGTGAAGAGAAGCTGTCGATTGTGCGTTTTGTAGACCTGGCAGCGACCTACTCTCCCGCGTCTT
>NZ_JBHYDR010000034.1:0-527 GCF_051860605.1 Phreatobacter sp.
CTTGTTCGTCGTCTTGCTCGTCATGGCTCCATCCTACTTGGAAGTTGGAGCCTCCGGCAGACCCGGGGCGGTTCAAAACCTGAAAGCGCCAGCAGTTAGCCGGTACGCCGCGACAACCCCTCACCTGCTCAAATTCTTCTACGCCTACAACGCGGTTCGCGAACCGCATGAGAAGGTGCGGCCGTTCAATTTCATGATCGGCTTGCAGCCCAACCGCATCAAATTCGCGCTCGATTTCCCTGAGCTGGTGACGTTCGGAAACTCCCGCAAATCGAACCTATTGGACGATTGGAAATTCAGCGCGATTGCGCCCTACACGCGCGATCCATGGGAAGCGGTGAAAACCTGTTTCGACCGCAACTCGGGCCTGAAAATCCCGAAAGAGTATCTTCGGACATACGAGGAGGTTCTAACCTCCTACCATCTACGGCCGGAAGGCAAATTCGAGAACGTGACCTGAGACCCTCTTCTCCTCCGGCCTGAGGGAGAGTCCTGGGTTTCGTTTATGGCCTTAGGCGGCCTGTCGT
>NZ_JBHYDR010000035.1:0-510 GCF_051860605.1 Phreatobacter sp.
GGAATGCCGACGCTGTCGGCCGCTGGACGGAAGCGGCGTAGCAGCGCGAAGACGGTCAACGCGACCACGCCGAGCACAGTGATCTCGCCCAGGGTATCGAATCCGCGGAAGTCGACCAGAATGACGTTGACGACGTTGGTCCCGCCGCCATCGGTGTAGGCTCGTTCAAGGAAGAACTTCGATATGCTGTCTGGCGCGGGCGACGTCATCACGGAATAGGCCAAGATCGAAAGCCCGGAGCCGCTCATCAGGGCGACGGTCAGATCACGAAGGCGACGGCGGCGGGTCGAGCCTATCGTCTTCGCGCGTGCAACGAGGTCGATCACTTCGATCCGCTTCGGAAGCCACCGCAAGCCCAGCAGCAGAAGTACCGTCGTCACGATCTCGACCAGAAGCTGCGTCAATGCGAGATCGATTGCGGACAGCCAGGCGAACGTAAGGCACGTTGCGAGTCCGGAGCCCCCGACAAGGATGACCGCCGCCAACCTGTGATATTTGGCGAGGTAGGCG